>CAYRKH010000186.1:0-1564 GCA_964424805.1 uncultured Woeseiaceae bacterium | reverse complement strand
AGTTGGAGATCGCGGTGCCGATGCCGCTTTGGCCCGCCCGGGCGCGAGGCGTGGCCGGCGGCGTGCTGCTCGCGCTGAACGTGCCGACGCTGGTGCCGGTGATCGAACGCTTCTTCGGATTCCAGATCATGCCCGGGGACGTGTACTACGTGTCGCGGATACCGTCGATCGTCGAATGGGCTAACGTCGTCGTGATCGCGCTGGCCGCGCTGCTGTTGACGTCGCTCGCGACGCTTTATCCCGCCCGCCGCGCCGCCAAGGTCGATCCCGCCGTGGCGCTGAGGTACGAATAGGTGGCTTCGCGTTTCGAGCTCTGGATCGGCCGGCGCTACGTGCGTTCGAAGAGCGGCAACCGGTTCGTGTCGATGATCTCCGCGATCTCCATGCTCGGGATCGCGATCGCCGTTGCCGTGCTGATCGTCGTGCTGTCGGTGGTCAACGGGTTCGAGCGGGAGTTGCGGGAACGGCTGCTCGCGATGACGGCGCACGCCACGATCGAAAACCCCGACGGAGCGCTGCGCGGCTGGCGGGAAAAGCGGCGGGAGGCCGCCGCCCGTCCCGGCGTCGAGGCCGCCGCACCGTACGTCGAGGGCCAGGGACTGCTGATCTTCGGGGAGCGGCTGAGCGGCGTCGAGCTCCGCGGGATCGAGCCCGGGCTCGAGGACACGGTGTCCGGGGTCGCGGACGTGGTGATCGCGGGCGAGATGGCAAGCCTGAGCCGGGGCAGCTTCGGTATCGTACTCGGGGCCGCGCTCGCCGAGCACCTGGGGGCAGGGCCGGGCGACAAGGTGACGGTGACGCTCGCCCAGGGCATCGTCACCCCGTTCGGCGTCATGCCGACCACCAAGCGCTTCACCGTGACCGGTATCTACCGGGTCGGCATGTACGAGTTCGACCGGCGCCTTGCCTTCATCAACATGGGCGATGCCCAGGCGCTTTATCGCCTGGGCGAGGCGGTCACCGGCATCCGCCTGTCGGTATCGGAGATCTATCGCGCACCCGAAATCGTGCGCGACGTGGCGCTCTCGCTCGGCGAGCCCGTGCTGGTCGGGGACTGGACCCGCACGCATCCGAATTTCTTCCGCTCGATCCAGATCACGAAATCGATCCTGTTCGTGATCCTGCTGATGGTCATCGCGGTGGCAGCCTTCAACATCGTGTCGACCCTCGTCATGGTGGTGAAGGAGAAGCAGGCGGACATCGCGATATTGCGCACCGCGGGTGCCCGCCCGTCGAGTATCCTCGGCATCTTCGTGACCCAAGGCACCATCATCGGGCTCACGGGCACCCTCGCAGGGCTGCTCGGGGGCGTCCTGCTGGCCTCGAACCTGGAGAGCGTCGTGGCATTCATGGAGTCGACCTTCGGCATCAAGTTCCTCGCGCAGGACGTGTATTTCATCAGCGACCTGCCGGCCGATGTGCGCGTCGCCGACGTCGTGAGGATCTGCGCGATCGCATTCGCCCTCGCCCTGCTTGCGACCGTTTACCCGGCCTGGCGCGCCGCGCGGACCCTGCCGGCGGAGGCGCTGCGCTATGAATGAAGCGGTCAAAGCCGCAGCGGCCG
>CAYRKH010000185.1:0-1703 GCA_964424805.1 uncultured Woeseiaceae bacterium | reverse complement strand
AAGGTGGTCATCACGGAGCCGGGCGACAGCACCTACCTGCGGGGCGAGCAGATCGACAAGGCGCGCGCGCTGGAAGTCTGCGAGCAGCTGGAGGCGCAGGGCAAGGAGCCGCTCACGTTCGAGCCGATCCTGCTCGGCATCACCAAGGCCTCGCTGGCGACGGAATCCTTCATCTCGGCGGCATCCTTCCAGGAAACCACCCGCGTCCTCACCGAGGCCGCGGTGCGGGGCCTGAAGGACGACCTGCGCGGGCTCAAGGAGAACGTCATCGTCGGCCGCCTGATCCCGGCGGGCACCGGGTTTGCGCACCACGCCGAACGGCGCCGCACCCGGGAGCAGGACCTGGCCGACCAGCTCAAGGAACTGGAAGAAGGCACGGCGTCCGTCGACCTCGAGGAAGCGGAAGCCTCCGCCGGGGAGCCGGCCGACAGGCAGGAATCCGGTGCCGAGGCGCCGCGGGAGGAAGCCGGGGCCCGCGAGGAAGCGGAAAGCTCAACGAGTTGACTCCGGGACCCACGGAACGGCACGCGGCCGAGCGCCGCGTGCCGCCATCCCCGCCAGCGGAGCCCTGCCGGGAACTCGCCTTGACACCCCGCGGGGCGCATCAATACAATGCCCGCCCTTGCCCACGGCCCGCCACGAACCGGGCTGTACACCGACCGACGGATGACCGGCAAAACGCCTTGTACGGCAAAGGCTTGAGTCACCTCGTCAACGCCCGAGGGCTGAATCGAAGAGGTTCGGCGCGCGGGTGCGCGCGTGCGATTCTGCGCGCGATTTTTTTTGGACCGGCAGATTTTTGCCAGAGATTGAGGGCCTATGGCCACAACGAACCAACTTGTACGTAAAGCACGGTCGCTGAAGCCCGCCAAGAGCGCGGTACCGGCGCTGGAAGGCAGCCCGCAGAAGCGGGGGGTGTGCACGCGCGTGTATACGACCACCCCGAAGAAGCCGAACTCGGCGATGCGGAAGGTCGCCCGCGTGCGCCTGACGAACGGCTTCGAGGTCTCGAGCTACATCGGCGGCGAGGGCCACAACCTGCAGGAGCACTCGGTGGTCCTGATTCGCGGCGGCCGCGTGAAGGACCTGCCGGGCGTGCGCTATCACACGGTGCGCGGCACGCTGGACTGCGCCGGCGTCGGCGACCGCAAGCAGGGCCGTTCCAAGTACGGGACCAAGCGCCCGAAGTCGTAACCCGGTTACCCAACCTGCCGGCCCGCCAGAGGCGGTCCGGCCTGGAAACAGAGACAGGCAATGTCGAGAAGAACACAGGCTCCGAAGCGCACCATCCTGCCGGACCCGAAATTCCACAGTGAACTGCTGGCGAAATTCATGAACATGATCATGAACGACGGCAAGAAGTCCGTGGCCGAACGCATCATCTATGGCGCGCTGGACCGCATCTCGGAAAAGCAGACGCACGCCGACGACAAGGCCCTGGAGCTGCTCGAGCAGGCGCTCGAGAACGTGAAGCCGGTCGTCGAGGTCAAATCGAGGCGCGTCGGCGGCGCAACCTACCAGGTGCCGGTCGAGGTACGCCCGGCGCGCCGGCAGACGCTCGCGATGCGCTGGCTGATCGACGCCGCGCGCAATCGCAGCGAGAAGTCGATGGCATACCGGCTGGCGCATGAGCTCATGGACGCCGCCGACAACCGCGGTTCGGCCGTGAAGAAAAAGGAAGACACGCATCGCATGGCAGAGGC
>CAYRKH010000184.1:0-1703 GCA_964424805.1 uncultured Woeseiaceae bacterium | reverse complement strand
CCGATGCCCCCGGCAGGCGACGGGGCATCGCGCGCAATGCGCGCTCCCACAGCGTGTTTCGGGTAAAATGACCCGCATGTTCGACAATCTTTCGGGCCGCCTCTCCCAGGCGGCGCGCAACCTGACCGGCAAGGGCAGGTTGAGCGATGCCAATATCAAGGACACGCTGCGCCAGGTTCGTCTCGCACTGCTCGAGGCGGACGTGGCGCTGCCCGTGGTCAAGGCTTTCATCGAGCGCATCCGCGAGCGGGCGATCGGCGAGGAGGTGGGCAAAAGCCTGACGCCGGGGCAGGCGCTGATCAAGATCATCCACGACGAGCTCGTGACGCTGCTCGGCCGCGACACCCGGCCGCTGGACCTGCGGGCGCAGCCGCCGGTCGTCGTCTTCCTCGCGGGCCTGCAGGGCGCCGGCAAGACGACCACCGCCGCGAAGCTCGCGCGCCGCCTGATCGAGCAGGAAAAAAAGCGCGTGATGCTGGTGAGCGTCGACGTGCACCGGCCGGCCGCCATCCTGCAGCTGGAGCGGCTCGCCGGCGAGGTCGGCGCCCTGTACTGCCCGAGCGAGGCGTCGGAGAACCCGGCCGCCATTGCGACCCGGGCCGTGGGCGAAAGCCGCCGCCAGGCGGCCGACGTGCTGATCGTCGACACCGCCGGGCGCCTGCACGTGGACGACGCGATGATGGACGAGGTCGTCGAAGTGCACGCGAAGGCTGCACCGCACGAGACGCTCTTCGTCATCGACAGCATGGCGGGCCAGGACGCCGTCAACGCGGCGCGTGCCTTCGACAGCCGCCTGCCGCTGACCGGCGTCATCCTGACCAAGGCGGACGGCGACGCCAAGGGAGGCGTCGCGCTGTCGGTCACGGAAGTCACCGGAAAGCCGATCCGGTTCCTGGGGGTCGGCGAGAAGACCGACGCGCTGGAGCTGTTCCACCCCGACCGCATGGCGTCGCGCATCCTCGGCATGGGCGACGTGCTGAGCCTGGTCGAGGAGATCTCGCGGACGGCCGACCGCGAGCAGGCGGAAAAACTCCAGAAGAAGCTGAAGAAGGGCAAGGGCTTCGACCTCGCGGACCTGCGCGACCAGTACGAGCAGATGCTCGGCATGGGCGGCATCGGCGCCATGCTGGAGAAGCTGCCGCTGCCCGGCAACATCAACCCGGAGGCCCTGAAGAGCACCGCGAACGAGCAGCAGATCCGGCGGCAGGTGGCCATCATCAATTCCATGACGCCGGCCGAGCGCCGCTTTCCCAAGACCATCAACGGGTCCCGCAAGCGCCGCATTGCGAAAGGCAGCGGCCAGCAGGTCCAGGACGTCAACCGGCTCCTGAAACAGCACCTGCAGATGGACAAGATGATGAAGAAGATGTCCCGCGGCGGGATGAAGAACATGCTGCGGGGATTGCAGGGAGGGCGGGTTCCGCCCGGGCTCCGGTAACGGGTAGCGGGAAGCTGGGCTAGTGGTTCCCGGCGGCGGGCGCCGGGGCTCGCGGAGGGTGGCCGGGGGAGAGTCCGGAGCCCGCCTCCGTTTCGCCCTGAACGCTGAAATTTCCGCGCCACTCCGCGCGCGCCCCGTAAGCATGATCGAGGCTGGCGCCACCCGCACAACCGGCGGAGGCGTGATCGGGGGGAGGGGTGTTCGGCGGCCTGCGAGGCAGGGATGCCGAGCCCGCAGGCCCACAGGGACGTGCTCGTGGCCGGCG
>CAYRKH010000183.1:0-1768 GCA_964424805.1 uncultured Woeseiaceae bacterium | reverse complement strand
GGTCGATGATGCCGGCGTTCAGGTCGGCGTCGATCGCCATCTGCTTGCCGGGCATGGCGTCGAGCGTAAAGCGCGCGGTGACCTCCGAAACGCGGCCGGCGCCCTTGGTCACCACGATGAAGTTGATGATGATGAGGATGGCGAAGATGATGAGGCCGACGGCGTAGTTGCCGCCGACGACGAACTCGCCGAACGCCTCGATGACGTGGCCGGCCGCCCCCGTGCCGTTCTGCCCGTTAAGCAGCACGACGCGCGTGGAGGCGAGGTTCAGGCCAAGGCGCAGCAGGGTGACGACCAGCAGGATGGTCGGGAACACGCCGAAGTCGAGCGGCCGCTCGATGTAGACCACCGTCAGGAGTATGGCGACCGACAGCGCGATATTGAACGTGAACAGCAGGTCGAGCGCCGCCGGCGGCAGCGGCACCATCATCATCGCCAGCATGACGAGGAGCAGCAGCGGGACGCCGAGTCCGCGGCTGATGCCCGCGAGGGCGCTACGGTTGCTCATCAATGCCATCGCTTACCCTTCCCGAACAGGCTTTCGTCGACTTGCGGATTCGGCCGCGTCACGGGCCGGCCGTGCCGCGCCGGGTTCCGGAGCTGGAAGATGTAGGCGAGCACCTGGGCCACGGCCGTGTACAGCCCGGAGGGGATCTCCTGCCCGAGGTCGGTGCTGTGGAACAGGGCGCGCGCCAGGGGCGGTGCCGCGAACAGCGGCACACCGTGTTCCCGGGCAATCTCCCTGATGCGTGCGGCCACCGCGTCCCGGCCTTTGGCGACGACGCGCGGCGCGCCCATACGATGCTCCTCGTACTTCAGGGCTACCGCGAAATGCACGGGGTTGGTGACGACGACGTCCGCCGTGGGCACGTCCTGCATCATCCGGCGCGTCGCCGCCTGCTGCTGCAGCAGGCGGATGCGCGATTTCACTTCCGGCCGCCCTTCCGTTTCCTTGAGCTCGTCACGCACCTCGGTGCGGGTCATCCGGAGCTTCTTGCGGTAGCTGTGGATCTGGAACGGCACGTCCGCGGCGGCGATCAGGGCCAGGCTCGCGCTGACGACCAGGAGCGACACCGCCCACAGCTCGCCGGCCGCGGTGATGGCGGATTTGACCGGCGCCCTGCCGAGCGCGAGCAGCTCATCCATGGAGTGCCACAGCCAGAACGCCGCAAACGCCGCCACCAGCGCAAACTTCGCGCACGCTTTCCAGAGCTCGTTCAAGGCGTGCGCGCTGAAGATCCGCTTGATGCCTTTGAGCGGGCTCATGCGAGCGCCCTTGAAAGCGGCGGCCTGCAGGCTGAACGACCAGCCGCCGAGCAGGGCCGCGCTGCCCAAAGCGGCGGCAAGCAGCACGAAGGCGAGCGGTGCGAGGCCGGCGAGCGCATTGGCGATCGCGCCGCCCAGCGCCTCGAGCATGAAGGAAGTATCGAAGGCCGCGCGGCGCGGAATCTCGAAGCCGCTTGCGAACCCGTCCACGATGCGCCCGGCAAGCGGTCCCGCCAGCAAGAGCAGCGCCGCGGCACCGCTCAGCATGACGCCCGACATCGTCAGCTCGCGCGAGCGCGGCACGTCGCCTTTGCGGCGCGCGTCCTCGAGCCGTTTTGGCGTCGGCTGCTCGGTGCGGTCTTCCTGTGGCTTTTGCTCGGACATGGTCGTCAGCTAGCCACGAGCGCCGACAGCGCGGTGAGGGCGGCGCCCAGCGAACGTGACACGGTCGCCGCCAGCGCGTCGATGTTCAGGAAGATGATCACGAACCCCGCCAGCATCG
>CAYRKH010000182.1:0-1911 GCA_964424805.1 uncultured Woeseiaceae bacterium | reverse complement strand
CGCGGCAGGTACATCATGAAGGTGTTCTCGAACTGGCCGTAGATCTCCTTCTGCACGCCTTCGAAGTTGTAATCCCGCGAGCGGTGCTCGAACTCCGTGCCGAGAATCTCCTCCCAGTTCGGCCCCCATTCGATTTTCTGCATGCGCTTGCCGGACACCAGGGAGCGCGGCCGCGCGGTCGGCATGGTCGGCGAATCCGGCGCCGCCTGCATGTGCTGGTAGTCGTAATCCCAGGGCTCGTAGTAATCGTCGATGGAGGGCATGTCCGGGTTGGCGAAGATGTTCGCGAGCACGCGCCAGCGGCCGCCGATCCGCGGCTTCAACCGCCCGCCGCCGTCGCGCACCCAGCCGCCGTTCCAGCGGTCCTGGTTCTCCCATTCCTTCGGGTAGCCGATGCCCGGCTTGGTCTCGACGTTGTTGAACCAGGCGTAATGCATGCCCTCGCGCGACGTCCACACGTTCTTGCAGGTCACCGAGCAGGTGTGGCAGCCGATGCACTTGTCCAGGTTCAGGACCTTGCCGATCTGCGCGCGGATCTTCATCCCAGCACCTCCGCCTGCATGGCATCGGCCACGTCGCCGTCGTCCATCCAGTCGATCTTGTTCATCTTGCGGACGATGATGAACTCGTCGCGGTTGGACCCGACGGTGCCGTAGTAATTGAAGCCGTAGCTCTGCTGCGCGTAGCCGCCGATCATGTGGGTCGGCTTCAGGACCGTACGTGTCATGGAATTGTGAATGCCGCCGCGAATTCCAGTGATCTCCGAGCCGGGCGTGTTCACGATCTTCTCCTGGGCGTGGTACATCATCGACATGCCCTCGGGAACGCGCTGGCTGACGACCGCACGGGCCGTGAGTGCGCCGTTGATGTTGAAGGCTTCGATCCAGTCGTTGTCCCGGATGCCGGCTTTCGCGGCATCCGTTTCGGATATCCAGACGATGGGCCCGCCGCGCGACAGCGTCAGCATCAGCAGGTTGTCGGTGTAGGTGCTGTGGATGCCCCATTTCTGGTGCGGCGTGATGAAGTTCAGCACCACTTCCGGGTTGCCGTTGTCGCGCTGCCCCTTGACCGGCTCGATGGTTTTGAGGTCGACCGGCGGCTTGTACACGCAGAGCTGCTCGCCGAAGGCGCGCATCCAGGGGTGGTCCTGGTAGAACTGCTGGCGCCCGGTCAGCGTGCGCCACGGAATCAGCTCGTTCACGTTGGTCCAGCCGGCGTTGTAGGAGACCTTCGACGACTCGATGCCCGACCAGATCGGCGAGCTGTAGATCTTGCGCGGCTGGGCGATGATATCGGCAAAGCGGATCTTCTCCGACGCGTGGCCCTGCACCAGGTGCGCGTGCTCGCGGCCGGTGGTCTGCGACAGCGAGTTCCAGGCCTTGACGGCCACGTTGCCGTTGGTTTCGGGCGCCAGCATCAGGATCGTCTCGCAGGCATCGCGCGCGGTCTCGATCTTCGGCCGCCCGCGGTTCGCGCCATCGCCGCGGTGGCGCCCGTTGAGGTCGCCGAGGGCGTCTACTTCCTCCTGCGTCGCCCACTGCATGCCCTTGCCGCCGTTGCCGAGCTCGTCCATCAGGGGTCCGAGCGACGTGAACTTGTCGTAGGTGGCGGGATAGTCCCGCTCGACGGTTACGATGTTCGGCATCGTCTTGCCGGGGAGCATTTCGCATTCGCCGCGCTTCCACTCGGCCACGTCGACCGGCTGGCCCAGCTCGGCCGGCGTGTCGTGCTGCAGAGGAACGGTCATCACGTCGGTTTCCTTGCCGAGGTGCCCGGCAGCAAGTTCGGAGAAGCGCTTCGCCAGCCCCTTGTAGATCTCGAAATCGGAGCGCGATTCCCAGACGGGATCCACCGCCGCCGTCAGCGGGTGGATGAACGGGTGCATGTCCGACGTGTTCATGTCGTCCTTTT
>CAYRKH010000181.1:0-1946 GCA_964424805.1 uncultured Woeseiaceae bacterium | reverse complement strand
GACACGGTCGAGCTCGGCACCCGCAACATCAAGATCGCGCTGCGCAAGCTCAGGCGCTTTGCGCGCGAGGGCGCAGCCGACCAGCTCGACCTCGAGGACACGATCGACAGGACCGCGCGGAACGGCGGCATGCTCGACCTGCGGATGGTTCCCGAGCGGCACAACGCGATCAAGATCCTGCTGTGCCTGGACATCGGCGGCTCCATGGACGACCACGTGAAGATTTGCGAGGAGCTGTTTTCCGCCGCGCGTTCGGAGTTCAAGCACCTTGAATATTTCTATTTCCACAACTTCATCTACGAGAGCCTGTGGAAAGACAACCGCCGGCGGCACCAGGAGCGCATCGCGACCATCGATATCACCCACAAGTACGGCGCGGATTACAAACTGATCTTCGTAGGTGATGCGACGATGAGCCCGTACGAGATCGTGTATCCCGGCGGCAGTGTCGAGCACTGGAACGACGAACCCGGCGCGGTGTGGATTAAACGGCTCCTGAACACCTGGCCCAAGGCGATCTGGCTCAACCCCGAGCCGGAGGAGCGCTGGGAGTACACGCCTTCGGTCAAGCTCACGCGCGAGCTGATGGAAGACCGGATGTACCCGCTGACCTTGAGCGGCCTCGATGCCGGAATAAAGCGCCTGCATTCATGAAAGTACATCCCCAGGAGCTCAAGACGGGCCTGGTGCTGCCGGGCGGCGGCGCGCGGGGCGCTTTCCAGGTCGGGGTGTTGAAGGCAATCGCGGAGCTCCTCCCGCCGCGCGCATCCAATCCGTTCCCGGTCCTGAGCGGCACCTCGGCAGGCGCCATCAACTCGGTGGTCCTGGCGAGCAGGGCGCGCTGTTTCTCGCTCGCGGTTGGCGCGCTCGAGCAGGTGTGGGGGAACTTCCGCTGCGAACAGGTCTACCGCGCCGACGCCTGGACGATGCTCAAAAGCAGCCTTCACTGGCTGACCTCGATGATTTCCGCCGGATGGATCGCGGGAACACCCCGGTCGCTGCTCGACAACGCACCGTTGCGGGCGCTGCTGAGCCGCCATATCAGGTTTCCGCGCATACAGGCGTCGATCGACGAGGGGTACCTGCACGCCATTGCCGTGACCGCCGCCGGGTACACCAGCGCGCGCTCGATGGCGTTCTTCCAGGCGCACCCGACGGTGCGGGCGTGGTCGCGCACGCGGCGCGTCGGCGTGCGGCAGGCGCTGCACCTCGATCACCTGATGGCCAGTATTGCCGTGCCCATGATTTTCCCGCCGGTCCTGCTGGGGGACGAGTACTTCGGGGACGGTGCCATGCGCCAGGCGACCCCGCTGAGCCCGGCGATTCACCTGGGCGCCGATCGCATTCTCGTGATCGGCGTGCGCAACGAAATGGCGGATCCCGTGCCCGATACCGCGGCTTCGCGCGAGTTCCCGAGCTTCGCGCAGATCGCCGGGTATATGCTGGATACCCTGTTCCTGGACGGCCTGTACGTCGACCTGGAGCGGATGACACGCATCAATCGGCTCATCGATTCCGTGCCGCCGGACAAGCGGACCGGCGCGTTTACGCGGATGAAGCCGATCGACACGATGCTCGTCGTGCCGAGCCGGGACCTGCGGGAAATCGCCTCGCGGCACCGCCGCGCCATGCCGCTGCCGGTGCGCACGCTGCTGCGCGGCCTCCGGGGCGAAAGCGCAAATGCAAGCCGGCTGCTCAGCTTCCTGCTGTTCGAAGAGGAGTACACGCGGGAGCTGATCGACCTCGGCTATAACGATGCGATGCGCATCAGGGACGAGTTGCGGGACTTCATCAGCGGCGCCGACGTGCCGCGCCTGTTCGCACCGGCCTGGGTGCGCAAGGACCTGAGCGGATTCGACGTCCCCGAGCCCGACAAGCTCCCCGCCGTAGCCCTGTAGGAGCGCGCACCGCGCGCGATGCCACGGCGGTGCAGCATACTCCCGGTG
>CAYRKH010000180.1:0-2044 GCA_964424805.1 uncultured Woeseiaceae bacterium | reverse complement strand
ACGGTGACCTCACGGTCGAACGGCTCGCCGGTGCGGCCGTCGGACAGCCGCGACTGTCCGGTGTCTTCGAGATCCGCCAGCTGGAGGAGCGTCTTGATCTCCGCCTCGTTGGCACCGTCGAATACCGGTGTCGCCGTCGGCACCCCGTTCACCAGGTTGCCGGCCAGTTCCAGCACCTCGGCGTCCGTGAGCGAGTTGATGTCCTCGACCCCGCCGCCGGTCTTGTTGTAGACCGTCTCCAGGAACTGCCGGATCTTCGCCGTCGATTCCTGCGCCCTTAGCATGCGGTCGATCTTGCGACCGAGGCCCTTGGCGGCCCAGCCGAGGTGCGTCTCCAGCACCTGGCCGACGTTCATGCGCGAGGGTACGCCCAGCGGGTTCAGCACGATATCCACCGGCGTGCCGTCCGCGAGGTACGGCATGTCCTCCACCGGCACGATCGTCGAGATCACACCCTTGTTGCCGTGGCGGCCGGCCATCTTGTCGCCGGGCTGCACGCGCCGCTTGACGGCCAGGTACACCTTGACCATTTTCAGCACGCCGGGTGCGAGGTCGTCGCCCGCGGTGATCTTCGCCTTCTTCTCTTCGAAGCGCTTGTCGAACTCGGCGCGCTGCGACTTCAGCCGCTCGGCGGAGCGCTCCAGCTGCTCGGTCGCCTCGTCGTTCTTGAGCCGTACCTCGAACCACTGGTCGCGCGGGATCTCGTCGAGGTAGGCCTTGGTGATCTTGCTCCCCGCCTTCAGCTTGTTCGGACCGCCTTCGGCGACCTTGCCGACGAGCATGCGCTCGATGCGCGAGTAGATGTCGTCCTCGAGAATCCGCAGCGTGTCGTCCAGGTCCTTGCGCACGCTCTCGAGCTCGGACTTCTCGATCGAAAGGGCACGCGCGTCCTTCTCGACGCCGTCGCGCGTGAAGACGCGCACGTCGATCACGGTGCCGTCCATGCCGGGCGGCACGCGCAGGGACGTGTCCTTCACGTCCGACGCTTTCTCTCCGAAGATAGCGCGCAGCAGTTTCTCCTCCGGCGTCAGTTGCGTCTCGCCCTTCGGCGTCACCTTGCCGACGAGGATGTCGCCGGCTTTCACCTCGGCGCCGATGAAGGCAATGCCCGACTCGTCGAGCTTCGCGAGCGCCGCGTCACCCACGTTCGGGATGTCGGCGGTGATGTCCTCGGGCCCGAGCTTGGTATCGCGGGCGACGCAGGACAGCTCCTCGATGTGGATCGTGGTGAAGCGGTCCTCCTGGACGACCCGCTCCGAGATCAGGATGGAGTCCTCGAAGTTGTAGCCGTTCCAGGGCATGAAGGCGACGAGCAGGTTCTGGCCGAGCGCCAGCTCGCCCATGTTGGTCGAGGGGCCGTCGGCGAGCACGTCGCCTTTCGCGATAATGTCGCCCTGCTTCACCAGCGGCCGCTGGTTGATGCACGTGTTCTGGTTCGAACGCGTGTACTTGGTCAGGTTGTAGATGTCGACGCCCGGCTCGTTGGCCTGCGTCTCATCATCGTTGACCCGCACCACGATACGCGAGGCATCCACGGAGTCAACCGTGCCGCCGCGCCGGGCGACCACGGTAACACCGGAATCGACCGCGACCGCGCGCTCCATGCCGGTGCCGACCAGCGGCGCCTCGGAGCGCAGCGTCGGCACGGCCTGGCGCTGCATGTTGGAGCCCATCAGCGCGCGGTTGGCGTCGTCGTGCTCCAGGAACGGGATCAGCGAGGCCGCGACGGAAACGATCTGCCTCGGGCTCACGTCCATGAACTCGATCGTGGAGGGATCCGCCAGCGAAAACTCGTTCTTGTGCCGAACGGACACGAGTTCCTCGACGAAGCGGCCCTGCTTGTCGAGCTCCGAGTTCGCCTGCGCAATCACGTACTGGCTCTCCTCGATGGCGGAGAGGTACTGGATCTCTTCGGTTGCCTTGCCGTCTTTCACCTTGCGGTACGGCGTCTCCAGGAAGCCGTACTCGTTGGTCCGCGCGTACACGGCAAGCGAGTTGATCAGGCCGATGTTCGGACCTTCCGGCGTCTCGATCGGGCACACGC
>CAYRKH010000179.1:0-2061 GCA_964424805.1 uncultured Woeseiaceae bacterium | reverse complement strand
GAACCCGCCTCCGATGATGACGACGTGGTATCGATGTCCCATGCTGTCCTCCTTACGCGGGCTCGGTGCGCACGCGATGTCGGTTGAGGCATGGGAGCGTATTGGCGCAAGGTTATGGTGTCGGTAGCGCGCCGGTCACCATTCGGTGATAAGCCCGAGGCCGGGTCCCCCGGCCGGACGCTTGCGATCAGCGGCCGAGAAACGCGCTGATACCGTCGAGCAGCATCTGCACGCTGATCATTACGAGCACCATGCCCATGAGCCGCTCCAGGGCCATGAGACCACGCTCGCCGAGCACCCGGTAGAAGAACGGCGCCGCGACGAGAATGGCCGCGGTCGCCAGCCACGCGACCGACATCGCCATCCACAGCGCCAGGGTGGCGCCGGGGTCGGCACGCTGCAGGAGCAGCAGGGCGGCCAGCGCGGAAGGCCCGGCAATCAAGGGGATCGCGAGCGGCACGACGAGCGGCTCGCCTTCGGGCAAGGCCCCGTGGGCCCGGGTCTGGGGGAAGATCATGCGCAGCGCGATGATGAACAGGATGATACCCCCGGCGATGCTGATCGATTCCTGGTCGACTTGCAGGGTCTGCAGCACCACGTCGCCGACCAGGAGAAACAGCAGCAGCACGAAGTACGCGATGAGCACTTCGCGCACGAGCACTTTGCGCCGCCTCTCGGGCGCGACGTTCTTCAGGACGGACAGGAAGATCGGCACGTTCCCGAGCGGGTCCATGATCAGGAACAGCGTGATGATCGCCGAGAGCAGATCGTTCACGCGGGACGATCCCTTTGAACTTCAATATAAACCGGCGCTTGGGGCTCTTTTCTCATCTATTTTACCGGGACGTCCCGGAACCCTCAGGCTGCCGCACGACTCCAGGGACGCCGCGGGGCTGATCGCCGCCTCCCGGGTCGGACCGTGACGAAATGGCGCCCCGACCATGATTCGAACATGGGACCCCCAGATTAGGAATCTGGTGCTCTATCCTGCTGAGCTACCGGGGCGTTCTGCTGCAACCGCCGGGCGCCATTGTAGTATCAAAGTCCGCCGCCGGCACCCGTCGCGCCGGCTTCGGCCGTTGCGGCGCTGCTCTCTACCGGTCCCAGCACGGGCTCTTTGGTGTCGAACTCACCGTAGTACACGGCGCCGCTCCGGATCTCGACGATCGCCCTTTCGACAGAGCCCTCCCGCGTTTCGATCACCTGCACGTCGTTCAGGCGGGACAGCAGGTCCGGCACGGCCGCCCCGCCATCGACGTCCACGTCCATTGCCGGTGCGCCCCGGCCGTCGTAGAACGCGACCCGGATCCCCTGCAGCAGCTCTTCGGCGAACCAGTCCATGTTGTCGGCGAGGCCAAAGTACTCGTAGTGGGAAATCCGGATTTTCACGAGCTTGTCGGCGACCGGGAAAATGTAGGCGTGTGAAAGCGCGGAATTGCCGTCCTTCACTATCGTGAGCGCAACCTTTTTGCCGTCGAGGATGCCGTACCGCCACGCGTGCCGGAAATCGGACGTCCCGTGAAACGTCGCGGCATCGTAGTAACCCTGCTCCACGGCGCGTTCGATCTCATCCTTGAATCGCATCACTTCCGGTTCGAGGCTCCGCTTGCGGGCTTTTGCCGAAGGCGGACCGGAGAGGAACGGATTGGGATACACGTACACGTCGGGCGTCAGGGCGAAGTTCCCCGCATACGCGTAGACCGTACCCATGCGGGGATCGGGGTAATCGTACGATCGCGCGATCTTCAGCCTGCCGATATCGAGCGGAATGCTGACGACCGTAGTCCGCACCTCGGCGTCCGCGTCCCCTCGCGGCGTGGCCGCGCAGCCGGCGAGAACCAGCAGCAGGCCCAGCGGAACGAGCATTATCCTGGCCGTCATCATTGCCCGTTCAGGGTGAGCAGCACCTGGCGCCGGTGCGGCGCGAGACGATGCTCCCACAGGTAAATGCCCTGCCAGGTACCGAGCGCGCAGCGACCCTCGCGGATCGGCAGGTTGAGATCCGACTGCGTCAGGATGCTGCGCACGTGCGCCGGCATGTCGTCGGGGCCTTCCGCCGTG
>CAYRKH010000178.1:0-2221 GCA_964424805.1 uncultured Woeseiaceae bacterium | reverse complement strand
GCGGTCTCCTCGCCGCAGATGTAGGCGCCGGCGCCGACGAAGGTCTTGATGTCGACGTCTATGCCGGTGCCCTGGATGTTCGTGCCGAGCAACCCGGCCTCGTACGCTTCCTTCACCGCGGCTTCGAAGCGCGGGACGGGCTCGTCGAGAAATTCGCCGCGGATGTAGTTGTAACCGATCGTGGCACCCATGGCGTAGCAGGCGATCGCCATGCCCTCGACCAGGCAATGCGGGTTGTAACGCAGGATCTCCCGGTCATGGCAGGTCCCGGGCTCGCTCTCGTCGGAGTTGACGACGAGGTATTTCTGCACCGCGGCGTCCTTCGGCATGAAGCTCCACTTGAGCCCGGTCGGGAAGCCGGCGCCGCCGCGCCCGCGCAGGCCCGAGGCCTTCACTTCCTCGATCACCTGCTCGCGGGTGAGCTCGCCCGCGAGGATGCGCCGCCACGCCTTGTAGCCGTCGTGCTTTTCGTACGTGGCAAGCGTCCACGACTCGGGAGAACCGAACGTGCTGAAGCACACGAGGTTCCGCGGGTACTTGTCTTCGAGCGCCGCCATCACTCCAGCCCGTCCAGGATTTCGTCGACCTTCTCGGGAGTGAGGTTCTCGTGGTAGCGGTGGTTCACCATCATCATGGGTGCGCCGCAGCAGGCCGCCACGCACTCCTCTTCCTTCTTCAGATAAATGCGCCCGTCCGGCGTGCTCTCGCCCAGCCGGATACCCAGCCGCCGCTCCACGTGCTCGACGATCTCGTCGGCGCCGCGAAGCATGCAGGAAATGTTCGTGCAGATGGACACGTTGTTGCGGCCAACCGGCACGATCTGGAACATCGAATAGAAGTTCGCGGCCTCGTACACCTGCACTGCCGGCAGGTCCAGGTACTCCGCTACCTGTTCCATGAGCGGCGCCGTGAGGAAGCCGCCGTTCTCGTGCTGCACCGCGTGCAGGGCGCCGATAATGGCCGAGCGCCTGCCCTCCTCCGGAAAACGCGCTTTCCAGCGGTCGATCTCGTCGCGCACGTGTTGCGACAGCTCCGGCTGCGCGCTCATCCGAACCCTCCTTTCCTGCGCACGACTGCTGCAGCGCTGCTCGACATTATCGGTCGACCTCCCCGAACACGATATCCTGGGTGCCGAGCACGGCGACCACGTCCGCCAGCATGTGGCCTTCCACCATCTCGGAAATGGACGACAGGTGCGCGAAGCCCGGCGCGCGGAATTTCACCCGGAAAGGTTTGTTGGCCCCGTCCGAAATGATGTACACGCCGAACTCTCCCTTGGGCGCTTCGACCGGTACGTAGGCCTCGCCTTCCGGCACCGAGTAGCCTTCCGTGAACAGCTTGAAGTGATGGATCAGCGATTCCATGTCGTTCTTCATCACCACGCGTGACGGCGGCGCGACCTTGTTGTCGTCTGCCATTACCGGGCCGGGGTTCTCCCGCAGCCAGTCGATGCACTGCTTGATGATCCGATTCGACTGGCGCATCTCCTCGACGCGCACGAGGTAGCGGTCGTAGCAGTCGCCGTGAACGCCCACGGGAATGTCGAAATCGAGCCGGTCGTAGACCTCGTAGGGCTGCTTTTTCCGCAGGTCCCACTCGACGCCGGAGCCGCGCAGCATGGGCCCCGTGAAGCCGAGCTGCAGCGCACGCTCCCTGGATACGACGCCGATATTTACCGTGCGCTGTTTCCAGATTCGATTGTCGGTGAGCAGCGCCTCGTACTGCTTGATCGCGGCCGGGAACCGTTCCGTGAAAGCTTCGATGAAGTCGAGCAGCGAGCCTTCGCGATTTGCGTTCAGGCGGTCGACTTCCTTCTGCGTCCGCCATTTGGACGGCTGGTACTTCGGCATCGAATCCGGCAGGTCGCGATAGACGCCGCCCGGCCGGTAATAGGTCGCGTGCATGCGCGTGCCGGACACCGCCTCGTAGCAGTCCATCAGGTCCTCGCGCTCGCGGAAGCAGTACAGGAACACCGTCATCGCGCCGATGTCGAGCGCGTGCGCGCCGAGCCACAGCAGGTGGTTCAGGATCCGCGTGAGCTCGTCGAACATCACCCGGATGTACTGCGCGCGCAGCGGCACCTCGATGCCGAGCAGGCGCTCGATCGCCATGACATAGGCGTGCTCGTTGCACATCATGGAGACGTAGTCGAGCCGGTCCATGTACGGCAGCGCCTGCAGGTAGGTCTTGCTCTCCGCGAGCTTCTCGGTCGCCCGGTGGA
>CAYRKH010000177.1:0-2233 GCA_964424805.1 uncultured Woeseiaceae bacterium | reverse complement strand
ATTAACAGGTGGTATCGATGAAGTTAACCGCGAGTCGCGAGGCGTTGCTGAAGCCGTTGCAGGCAGTGATCGGTGTGGTGGAACGGCGCCAGACGATGCCTATCCTGGCGAACGTGCTGCTGGTGGCGAAGAACAATCGGCTGTCGATTACGGCCACGGATCTCGAGGTAGAACTGGTGGCAAGCGCCGAGGCGAGCATCAGCAACGGCGGGGAGGTGACGGTACCGGGACGCAAGCTTCTGGATATCTGCCGGGCGCTGCCGGAGAACGCGGAGGTGGCGATCAGCCTGTCGGGCGAGAAACTCGGCGTCCGCTCGGGCCGCAGTAAATTCACCCTGACCACCCTGCCGGCGGCGGAATTTCCCTCGGTCGAGGACATCAAGGCCGGCGCGGCCCTCGAGCTGCCCCAGGAGGCGCTCACGAAGCTGCTCGAGAAGACGCATTTTTCGATGGCGCAGCAGGACGTACGCTATTACCTGAACGGCCTGTTGCTGGAAACCGGCAAGAAGCACCTGCGCGCGGTGGCGACGGACGGGCACCGGCTGGCGCTGTGCCAGGTCGAGTTGAACGGCAGCAAAACGGCAGACCAGCCGGAAACGCAGGTCATCGTACCGCGCAAGGGCGTGCTGGAGCTGCAGCGGCTGTTGAGCGGCGAGGGCATGCTCACGCTTGAGCTGGGGCAGAACCATATCCGCATCCAGCTCGAGGGCATCCGCTTCACTTCGAAGCTTATTGACGGCCGTTTCCCCGAATATGAGCGCGTAATCCCGAAAGATACGGGCAATACCCTGACGGCGGACCGACAGCTGTTTCGCGCGGCGCTGCACCGTACGGCGATCCTGTCGAACGAAAAGTACCGGGGTATCCGGCTTATCATTCGCAACAGCGGGATCACGCTGCAGGCACATAACCCCGAACAGGAAGAGGCGGAGGAGGAGCTCGAGATCCAGTACGAGGGGGAGGATATCGAGATCGGCTTCAACGTGAACTACCTGCTCGATGCGCTGGGTGCGGTCGACACCGAGGAAGTCACGCTGTCCGTGGTCGACGGCAACTCGAGCTGCCTGGTACGGGAGCCGGGCAACGACGACTGCAAATACGTCGTCATGCCGATGCGGCTCTAAACCGGTATTCGTGCGCCCTGGCCCGGTCGACGCGATGGTGCGAACGGGCCGGAGGTCCGGGGCGCGCCGCCGCGCGTCGGGCGCGAACCTTCCATGACCCTGCTGTCCTTCAGCTGCCGGGATTTCCGCTGCCTCGCCGAGGCCGCGATGGAACCGGATCCACGCTACAACCTGATCCACGGCCCGAACGCTTCCGGCAAGACCAGCCTGCTGGAAGCCATGGCTTACCTCGGCCGCGGCAAGTCCTTCCGAAGCGCGCCCCCCGATCGACTGGTACGCCACGGTGCCCGTGAATTCGTCCTCGTCGGACGAATAGCCCAGGGTGACCGGGAGCTGAGCCTCGGCGTCCAAAACGGACGGTCCGGCCTGGAGATCAGCGTCGGCGGCGATCGGAGCGGCGGGGCAGCGGAACTCGCCGAAACCCTGCCCCTCCAGGTCGTCGATCCGGAAGTGCACAGCCTGGTGGCCGGGGGACCCGAAGAGCGCAGGCGCTACCTCGACTGGATCGCGTTCCACGTGGAACCAACCTTCCTGGAGACCTGGCGGCGCTTCCGGCGTTCGCTGAGGCAGCGCAACGCGGCACTCCGGGACGCCGCCCCGCCGGCAGAACTGGCAGGCTGGGACCGGGAGTTCTGCGATGCAGCACGGCGGCTCCACGAGGCCCGTGAGCGTGGCCTGGCACTCGCCGCGCCGGTGCTCGGCAACACGGCGGAACGCCTGCTGGGCAGCGGGATCGCCTTCGAATACCAGCGGGGATGGCCGGCAGGGCAGGCGCTGGAAGACGCGCTGGCGGCCGGCCGCCAGCGAGACCTCCAGCTCGGCAGCAGCGGAAGCGGACCGCAGCGCGCCGACCTCCGCCTGAGCTACGACGACCGGCAGGCCCGCAAGCTGGTTTCCCGGGGCCAGCAGAAGCTCCTGGCCTGCACGCTCATCCTCGCCGCCACCGAAGTCGTCCAGCGCCACCTCGGCCGCCCGCTGCTCCTCCTGCTCGACGACCCCGCCGCCGAGCTGGACGAGGCCTCGCTTGCCCGCCTGATGACCGCCGTGGCCGCCCTGGATTGCCAGGTCGTCGCCACCGCCCTCCACCCGGACCAGCAGCTCTTCCCAAC
>CAYRKH010000176.1:0-2352 GCA_964424805.1 uncultured Woeseiaceae bacterium | reverse complement strand
GCTCCATCGGGCAGCGCACGCCTTTCGGCACGTACACGAACGAGCCGTCGCTGAAAACGGCCGAGTTCAGCGTGGCGAAAAAGTTGTCCCGGTAGGGCACGACCGAGCCGAGGTACTTCCTCACGAGCTCGGGATAGTCCCGCACGGCCTCTGAGAAGGGGCAGAAAATGACGCCCGCTTCCCTCAGTTTTTCCTTGAACGTCGTGGCGACGGACACGCTGTCGAACACGGCGTCCACCGCCACGCCGGCGAGCTTCGCGCGCTCGTGCAGGGGGATGCCCAGCTTGTCGTAGGTTTCGAGCAGCTTCGGGTCGACCTCGTCCAGGCTTTTGGGCCGGTCGGCGTCCGACTTCGGCGCCGAGTAGTAGGAGATCGCCTGGTAGTCGATCTTCGGATAGTGCACGTGGGCCCATTCCGGCTCCTGCATGGTCAGCCAGTGGCGGAACGCCTTCAGGCGCCACTCGGTCATGAACTCGGGCTCCTGCTTGCGCGCGGAAATTGCCCGTACGGTGCCCTCGTCCAGGCCGGGAGGCAGGCTGTCCGACGCGATGTCGGTTACGAAGCCATGCTTGTAACGGCGGTTGACCAGGGTCTCGATGTCTTTGGTGCTCGTCGACATGTCTATCTCTTGCGCTCCACGGTGATCCGGGTGTTGGCGAAGCTGAACGGGGGGAGGGGAGCATTCGCACGCAGCAGGTCGCTCAGGCTGACCTCGTCCAGCGCGCTGTGAATCGCGACGTTGATACGCTGCCAGGTGAGGCCTACGCGGCACAGTGCCTCGATATCGCACCGGCTGTCGTGCGCGCTGCACTCCGTAATCGACACGGGCCCCTCCAGCGCGTCGATTACGTCCGCGGCGCTGATCTCGGCAGGGTGACGCGCCAGCCGATAGCCCCCGCGGGCGCCACGGCTGGAATTCACGAGCCCCGCCCGGGCCAGCATCTTCAGCAGCTTGCTGACCGTCGGGAGGCCGAGTCCCGTGGTGGCGGCGATATCAGCGGCGCTGACGAAGGTTTTTCCGTCGCGCGCCAGTTCCGCCAGCACCACCGTGCCGTAGTCGGTTAACTTGCTGATGCGCAGCACGGGTCTCCCTCCTCCTAAAGAGGACTAGTTTAGTACTGATTGAGCCGCGACACCACCCTGCGGCACGCCGGGAACCGGGGAGGCCGCCAGAACGCAGGGAAGGGGCGAAGTTTGGTATTCTATCGCGTTCCCGAGACCTGCTGTCCGCTCCGGTCGCGCGCCCCCGTGGCGTACGACGGCCGGACGCAAAACGAACCCGTAATTTCCTGGAGATTGTTCAATGAACGTGAACGACCTGAATGCCGTGGCGAAGGCCATGGTGGGCAACGGCAAGGGCATTCTGGCCGCGGACGAAAGCTCGCCCACCATCAAGAAACGCTTCGATACCATCGGCACGGAGTCGACGGAGGAAAACCGCCGCCGCTATCGAGAGATGCTGTTCACGACGCCCGGCCTTGCCGACTATATCGGGGGAGTCATCCTCTTCGACGAGACGATGCGCCAGAAGACCGCGGACGGCGTGCCGTTCCCGCAGTATCTGGACGAGCTCGGCATGATCCCGGGCATCAAGGTCGACAAGGGGGCCAAGCCGCTGGCCCTGTTCCCGGGCGAGCTCGTGACCGAAGGGCTGGACGGGCTGCGCGCGCGCTTCGAGGAGTACTCCACGATGGGCGCCAGGTTCTCGAAATGGCGCGCCGTGATCAACATCGGGGACGGGATTCCGACCGATTTCTGCCTCGACGCCAACGCGCACGCCCTGGCCCGCTACGCTGCCTTGTGCCAGGAAGCGAACATCGTGCCGATAGTGGAACCTGAGGTACTGATGGACGGCGACCACAGCCTGGATCGCTGCGAGGAGGTCACGACCCGCGCGCTGCGCAAGGTATTTGAGGCGCTCGAGGCCCACCGGGTCGCCTTGCCCGGCATTGTCCTCAAGCCGAACATGGTGATTTCCGGCACGAAGGCCCCCAACCGGGCCGGTCCCGAGGAAGTCGCCGAGGCCACGCTGCGGGTGTTGAAGGCCGAAGTGCCGAGCGAGGTGCCCGGCATTGCGTTTCTCTCCGGCGGGCAGTCGGCCGAGGAGGCAACCGAGCACCTGGCGATCATGAACCGCAAGGGCCCGCTGCCCTGGGAGCTGTCGTTTTCCTACGGTCGGGCGCTCCAGGCGCCGGCGCTCGAGGCCTGGGGCGGCCGCGAGCAGCATTTCGAGGAGGGCCAGAAGGCGCTGCTGAAGCGCGCGAAGCTGAACAGCCTTGCCCATCTCGGCAAGTACGAGACCGCGATGGAGTCGGCCGCGTAGTCGCGCCTGCAGGAGCGCGCACTGCGCGC
>CAYRKH010000175.1:0-2661 GCA_964424805.1 uncultured Woeseiaceae bacterium | reverse complement strand
TCGAGCATCGCCTTGCAGACGGCGAGGAACTCGTGGCGTCGGCCGATGCACAGCTTGAAGCCGACCGGCTTGCCGCCGGACAGCTCCCGCAGCCGCGCCAGGAACTCGAGCATCCCGACGGGCGTCGAGAATTCGCGGTGGGCGGCCGGCGAATGGCAGTCCTGGCCCATGGGAATGCCGCGCGCGTGCGCGATCTCGGCCGATACCTTGACGCCGGGCAGCAGGCCGCCGCCCCCCGGCTTCGCGCCCTGCGATAGCTTCAGCTCGATCATCTTCACCTGCGGGCTCGCGGCCTTGTCGCGGAACAGGCCGGGGTCGAAATGGCCCGCTCGCGCGCAGCAGCCGAAGTAGCCCGTGCCGATCTCCCACACGAGGTCGCCTCCGTGATGCGTGTGATAACGGCTGATGCCGCCTTCGCCGGTGTCATGGAAGAAGCCGCCTTCCTTCGCACCCAGGTTGAGCGCAAGTATCGCGTTCGAGGACAGGGCCCCGAAGCTCATTGCCGAGATGTTGAAGCGCGACGCGGAATACGGCTGCGCGCACTGCGCGTTGCCGACGGTGACGCGCGGCTCCTCGTCCGGGGGCTCGCAGGCCGCCATCGAGTGCTCGAGCCACTCGTAGCCGGGTTCGTAGACGTTGGCCAGCTTGCCGAAAGGCATGGAATCGTCCACGCCCTTGGCTCGACGATAGATCACGTTGCGCTGCACGCGCGAGAACGGCACTTCCTCCCGGTCGCCTTCGATGAAGTACTGGCGGATCTGGTGGCGGAACTCTTCCAGCAGGTACCTCAGGTGGCCGAACACGGGGTAGTTCCGGAGCAGGGAGCGCCGGGTCTGCGCCAGGTCCCAGGCCATGAGGACCAGGAGCGGAACAAGCACGACGAGCAGCCACAGGAAGGCGGACGAGTACAGGGCCGCGACACCGACCAGGACGAGCAGCGCCGGGATGGCCCAGACGAGGACGCGTTTCATTTCAGATGGTTTCTCCCCAGTGTTGGCTGGGCGGAAGAATACATCGGTTGTGGCCCGGGCGGTCGCTGCTTTAGTCTAGCGCATCGCTTTCATACGGAAGGAGTGGACCATGCGCCCGAACTGCCTCGTTACCGTTATCGCGCTCCTTGCCCTGTCTGCCTGCAGCAAGTCGCCGGACCAGGCGGTTGCGCAGCAGGACTCCGAGGCCGCACCCAAGGAAGCGGCCACGCCTGCCGAACCCGCCGCACCTGCCGAAGCGGTTGCGCCGGCGTCCGGGAGCGCCGACCCGGCGGCGATCGAGGCCGCCATCGCCAACGCCGACCGGCCCGCCGAGGATCGCGAGCAGGACGGCTGGCGCCATGCCGACGCGGTGCTCTATTTCCTGGAACTGCGGCCCGGCATGCACGCGATCGACTACCTGGCCGCCGGCGGCTACTACACCGAGCTGATGTCGTACGTCGTCGGCCCGGAGGGGCAGGTCATCGCCTACAACAACCAGCCGTACCTGGAGTTTTCGGGGGACGCGCCTGCAAAGCGCTACGGCGATAACCGGCTGCCGAACGTGGTGCAGGTGACGGTGCCGCCGGAGGACCTGGCGCTGGAGCCGGCCAGCCTGGACGCGGCACTGTTCGTGCAGACCTACCACGACCTGTACTGGCAGCCGGACGCGGAAAGCCAGGTGTCCTGGCCGGTGATCGATCCCGCACAGGCGCTGGCAAAGCTCGTCCCGGCGTTGAAGCCGGGTGCCGTCGTCGTGGTCATCGATCACGTCGGGCCCGCGGGCAGCGATCCGGTAGAGACGGCAGGCGGCACGCACCGCATCGATCCGGCCGTCATCAAGCGCGATTTCGAAGCCGCCGGCCTCGTGTTCGAAGCCGAGAGTCCCGCCTTCCACAATCCCGGGGACGATCACAGCCTGTCGGTATTCGACGATTCGATCCGCCACCAGACGAACCAAGTGATGTACCGCTTCCGGAAGACGTGATCGGAGTGACGTCATGCAAACGCACGTCAATGAAATCTCGGACGGCATCTACCGCCTCTCCACGCTGGTTCCGGAGATCGCGCCGCCGGCCGGCTTCGCCTTCAACCAGTTCCTCGTCATGGCCGACGAGCCGCTGCTGTTCCACTGCGGCCATCGCGCGATGTTCGACAGCATCCGCGGTGCCGTCGAGACCCTGATGCCGGTCGAGCGGCTTCGCTGGATCTCGTTCAGCCACCTGGAAGCGGACGAGAGCGGCGCCATGAACCTGTGGCAGCAGGCCGCGCCCCACGCGCAGGTCGCGCACGGCCAGCTCGGTTGCAACATTTCCCTGAACGATCTGTCCCTTCGCCCGCCGCGCGCGCTCGCGGACAACGAAGTGCTCGACCTGGGCGGTCGCCGGATTCGTTATCTCGCCACGCCGCACGTGCCCCACGGATGGGACGCGGGCCTGATGCTGGAGGAAACGACCGGCACGCTGCTCTGCAGCGACCTGCTCGGGCAAGCCGGCGACGGCCCGGCGCTGGCCACCCGGGACATTGTCGGGCCGGCCCTCGAGTCCGAGGATATGTTCCGCTCGATGAGCGTGACGCCGGAAACCATCGCCACGCTGCGCCGGCTGGCGGGGCTGGCACCGCGCACGCTCGCGATCATGCACGGGTCGTCGCTGGCCGGCGATTGCGCCGGGGCGCTGGAGGCGTTCGGCGA
>CAYRKH010000174.1:0-2753 GCA_964424805.1 uncultured Woeseiaceae bacterium | reverse complement strand
GCACGCCGCCCTGCACCAGCAGCACGTCCCGGGTGGAGATGGCGTTGACCAGCATTCGTCCCATGCCGGGCCACTGGAACACCGTCTCGATGTAGACCGCACCGCCGATCACGAAGCCGGCCTGGATGCCGATCACCGGGATGACGGTGACCAGCGCGTTGGGCAGCGCATGGCGCAGGATCACCCTGCGCTCCCCCAGTCCCTTGGCGCGGGCGGTGCGGATGTAGTCCTGGCGCAGCACCTCGAGCATGGCGGCCCGGGTGACCCGCGCCACCACGCCGGTCGCCACCAGCCCCAGCGTGGCAGCCGGCAGCACCAGGTGATAGAGGACGTCCCAGATACTGCCGCCGCCGTAGATCGCGACCATGCCGGAGGCCGGAAACCACTGCAGGTCGACCGCAAACACCAGCACCATGACCAGCGCGAGCCAGAACGCCGGCATCGAGATGCCCACCAGCACCAGCAGCGTGAACAGCCTGTCCTGCCAGCCGTACTGCCGCGCGGCCGTGATTACGCCGGCGGTGAGGCCGAGCAGGGTGCACAGCACGAGCGCCGAACCGGCAAGGATGAGCGTCGGCCAGAGCCGGTCGAGCACCACGTCGAGCACCGGGCGATCGAGGCTGAACGAGCGGCCGAAGTCGCCCTGCAGCAGGTTGCCGAGCCAGATCAGGTATTGCTGCAGCAGCGGCCCGTCGAGGCCCATCTCCTCGCGCAGGCGCGCCAGGTTCTCCGGCGTGGCGTAGGAGCCGAGAATGGCCGAAGCCGGGTCTCCCGGAATCAGCGCCATGATCAGGAACACGATCACGGAGACCCCGAGCAACACCGGCACGGCAAGGAACAGGCGCCTGACGAGGTAACCTGTCACGGCCGGCGCCGGCCCGTCACGGCTTGCTCACGTCTTTGAGCACCAGGAAGAACGACGGTTGCAGGGCAAGGCCCTGCACCCCGGCGGCCGCCACCGCGGTCTGTTTCCAGTTGGCGATGAACGCCCACGGCGCATCGTCGAAAACGATCGCCTGCATCTCCTTGTAGAGACGGGCGCGCTCGGCCCGGTCGGTGCTGCGCTGCGCGGTGTTCAGCAGCTCGTCCACCCTGCGGTTGGAGTAGTAGCCGGAATTGAACCCGCCCGTTTCCGGGAACGCCGCCGTCCGCAGCGTCACGAAGGGCAGCATGTGGGGACTGTTGGTCATCCAGGCCATCTCGGCCATATCCGCGGTGCCCTCGAGACCGGCGTTCACGCGGTCGAGGTAGGTGTTCCACTCGTAGGTTTCGATGGTCGCCCGGAGCCCCACGGCGGCGAGGTCGGCCTGGATCGCCGTCGCCATCGACACCGGCGCAAGCATCCCCGAGCCGCCGCGGGTCACGAGAAACGTGATCTCCGCGCCCTCGTAGCCGGCCTCCCTGATGAGCCGGCGGGCCTTCTCCGGGTCGTGGGGATAGGGTTCGAGGGATTCGTTGTACGCCCAGGTGAACACGGGTGCGATCGGCGAGTCGGCAACCGTGGCGGTGCCCTGCAGCAGGCTGCCGACGAGCGCTTCCTTGTCGATGGCGTAGTTGACCGCCTGGCGCACGCGCCGGTCCCGGAACGGCCCCTCGCGCAGGTTGAGAATCAGGAACCACACGTGCGGCCCCGCCTGCTGGTAGATGCGGAAGCCGTCGTCCCGGCGGAACAGCGCCACCGAATCCGGCGGCACCTCCACCATGACGTCGAGGTCGCCGGACAGCATCGCGATAGTCCGGGCGTTGTCGTTGGTGACCGGCCGGAACACCACCGTCTGCAGTTGCGGGGCGCCGTCCCAGTACTCGCCGTTGCGCTCCACGACCAGCTTGCGGTTGGACTCCCACTCCACGAACTCGAACGGCCCCGTGCCGACCGGGTGGCGGCCGAACCCGTTTTCGTAGCGCTGCACCGCTGTCGGCGACACGATCAGCGCGGTGGGGTACGCCAGGTTCGTCAAAAACGGCGCGTACGGCGCGTCGAGATGGAAGCGCACCGTGTAGTCGTCCAGCACCTCGGTGCGATCGATGGCGCTGAAGAAGAACGACAGCGGAAACGGTCCCGTGTCGTGGAACGGATGGTGCTCGTCGAGCATGCGGTCGAAGGTGAACTTGACGGCCTGCGCGTCAAAGCGCGTGCCGTCGTGGAAGCGCACGCCTTCGCGCAGGTAAAACGTGTAGGTCCGGCCGTCGTCGCTGATCTCCCAACGCGTCGCCAGCGCCGGCTCTACTTCCAGGCTGCCGTCTGCGTAGCGCACCAGCCCGTCATAGACATTGACGAGAATGCGAAAGTCGTTGATGGCCGTCACCGCCTGCGGATCCGCGGACTTCGGCTCGGCGATCTGCCCGACCACCAGCACGCCGGGAGGGGCCGCCGCCCCGGCCATACCCGCCGCGAGCACGAGACCCAGGCACATGGCCGCGGCGAGTCCCCGTGTGTGTTGCCTGCCGCGCATCCCGCCCATCCAAACAATTGCCGCGGACGCCGTCAAGCCGACGATCCCGGCAGTCCCCTCGCATCACAGGAATTGCGAGAGGATGAAAATGGCCAGGAACCCGATGCCCATCGCGAGCGCGGCGGACTGCTGGTACTGGTGCCGGTCGGCCTGCGGGATCAGGTCCGTGATGGTGAGGTAGAACATTCCGCCGGCCCCGACGCCGAACAGCACGCCGAGGACCGGGTCCGGCAGCCCGCGCAGGAAGAACCAGCCGGCCATTGCCGAGCCGAACAGGGCGACGCCGATCAGGCCGGTCCA
>CAYRKH010000173.1:0-2825 GCA_964424805.1 uncultured Woeseiaceae bacterium | reverse complement strand
GAGAATACCTGCAGCGCCTGGCGAAGGAACAGCACGAACAGGATCACGATGATCATCTCTGCCACCACCTGCTTCAGCTGCCCGATCTGGGTTACGCGCAACCAGGCCGGCAGCGCCAGCTCTTCCTCGCCTTGCTCGGGATGGATGAACAGCGAATACACGCCGTAGGCAAAGTAGAGCAGGACGATCGCTACCAGGAACAGGTCCAGGCTCCCGGTGACGCCGATCATCGCTGCCGCGCCGAATACATTCCCGTCGTCCGGTGAATACATGATTACCGAGCGGAAGGCGTCATAGGTACTGACGAGGCCGAGAAAGAACATCAGAAGGGAGCCGGTCAGCGACCCGGCGACGGCGATCATCGTGAAGTATCGGGTGCCGGCGACGATTCTTCTTTCGGTCCGGCGCAGGTTCACTTCACCACCGGTTGCGCAGCTCGCGCAGCTTGAGGAATACGGTCCCGGGGGCCGGCGCATCGCCAAGATCGGGGAAGTCTTCCCGTAATCGATCGATCACCGACGGGCTCTGCAGCCTGAAAAACACGTTCATCTCCCGCTCCTCCGCCAGGGTCGTGACGTACGCCTGCGCCGGGTCCTGGTCCCGGTGCTCCGCGAGCATCGCCACGGCCTTCGCGTTGTCCGGCTCGCGGTCGAGCGTAAAGCCCAGGTTGTTCAGCAGGTAGTCGTGCCCGGGGTAGATCCGCGTGCCATCCGGCAGCTTCGAGAGCTGGGTCGCGAACGTCTTGTAAAGCTCGGCCGGGTGCCCGCCGTTGTGGCAGTTGCCGGCGCCGGCGTTGAACAGCGTGTCGCCGCTGAAGAGCGCCGGCTGGTCGGTGTGCGAGAGCAGGCAGATGTGGCTCATCGTGTGCCCGGGCGTGTCGAGGCACTCGAGCTCGACGGTCTTGCCGACCCGGATCACGTCTCCGGCACCCACGCCGCGGGTCATGCCCGGTATGCGGGAGCCGGCATTCTCGTGCGCGACGACCTCGGCGCCGGTTGCCTCTACCATGGCGCCGTTGCCGCCGGTGTGATCCCCGTGCTCGTGCGTGTTGAGAATCTGCCGGATCGTCCAGCCGTGCTCGCGCGCGGCGGCCAGGCACTTGCCGTAGTCGAGCGGGTCGACGGCGAGCGCCTCACCCGTCTCCGGGCAGGCAATGAGATAATTGAAGTTGCGGAGGCTGTTGCCTGTCCAGATTTGCTCGATGATCATGGTTCCACTGCACTTCGGGCGACGTGGGCTGTCATACTCGGTCATACGATTGTAGTGGAGTTGGGGAGAGATTCCATGCACAACGCCGCCAAGGCCCTGGTTGCGAGCGTGCTGCTCGCGTCTTGCGGAGAACCGACCACGCCGCCGCCGGCCGATTTCGGCACCGACGGCGCCAGGAGCGAGGACACGATGTCACGTATTTTCGACATGCCCTATCTCATGCGCGACCTCGACAACGGCCTGCGCGTCATCATCGTCCGGACGGATTATCCCGACATCGTCACGCTGCAGATCCCGGTGCAGACCGGCTCGCGCAACGAAGTCGAACCCGGCAAATCCGGTTTCGCGCATTTTTTCGAGCACATGATGTTCCGCGGCACCAAGGCCTACCCGCCTGACGTGTACGGCGCGATCCTGAAGAAGACCGGCGCCAACCAGAATGCCTACACGACGGACGATTACACGAACTACCACACGACGTTCACGAAAGCGGACCTCGAGAAAATGCTCGAGATCGAGGCCGATCGCTTCATGAACCTGAGCTACTCCGAAGCTGACTTCCGCACGGAGGCGCTGGCCGTCAAGGGCGAGTACCTGAAGAACTATTCGGATCCGACGTCCAAGGCCTACGAGCGCATCCGGGACCTCGCGTTCGACAAGCACACCTACCAGCATACGACGATGGGCTTCATCGAGGACATCGAAGACATGCCCAACCAGCTCGAGTACTCGAAGGAGTTCTTCAGCCGCTGGTACCGCCCGGAGAAGACCGCCGTCATCATCGTCGGGGACGTCGAGCCGGAAGCGACTTTCAAGCTGGTGGAGCAATACTGGGGCGGCTGGGAGCGCGGCAACTTCGATGTCGAGGTTCCGTCAGAGCCGCCGCTCGACGGCCCGCTTTACGAGCATATCCGGTGGGATGCGCAGACGCAGCCGTGGCTCTTCATCGCCTTCCGCGGCCCGGCGTTCGAACCGGGCCAGAAGGCGATGCCGGCGATGGACCTGCTGGCGTCCATCTATTTCTCCGAGTCGTCCGAGCTCTACCGAAAGCTCGTGCTGGAGGAGCAGTCCGTCGACCAGCTGACCACCTATTTCCCGAACCGGAAGGACCCGAACCTGCTGATGCTGTTCGTGCGGCTCACCGACGAGCAGCACGCCGCCGACGTCATTGCCGCCGTGAACGCGACGCTGGCGAAAGCGCGGACCGAGCTTGCCGACCCCGCGCTGGTGGAGGACACGAAATCGCGCCTCAGGTACCTGTTCACCTCGCAGCTCGACAGCTCGGACGGCATCGGCAGCGTGCTCGCGGCCTATGTGCAGTACGCGCGCACGCCGGAGACCATCAACGAGCTGTACCGCACCTACGAAAGCCTGGCGGCCGATGACATCCGCCGCTACGCGAACGAGTTCTTCGTGGACGCCGGCCGCGTCACGGTGTCCGTCTCGAACTCGCCCGCGGTGCCCGGCGTGGACGGCCGCTCCTCGATCGACGCCCTGGTCACCCCGGCGGACGCCTCGGCCGAAAACACGCAACCGTCTTCTGTGGGAGCGCGCAGTGCGCGCGATGCCGCAGAACCGTCTTCTGTGGGAGCGCGCACCGCGCGCGATGCCACCGG
>CAYRKH010000172.1:0-2861 GCA_964424805.1 uncultured Woeseiaceae bacterium | reverse complement strand
GCGGCCGCGCGATGGAGCTGGTGCACGGCGAGGAGGACCTCGCCGCTTACATGGAAGCGGCGATCAAGGTGTCGCACGACAGCCCGGTGCTCCTCGACCGCTTCCTCGACCTCGCGATCGAGGTCGACGTCGATGCGATCTGCGACGGAGAGCGCGTGCTGATCGGCGGCATCATGGAGCACATCGAGCAGGCGGGCGTGCATTCCGGCGATTCCGGGTCCGCGCTGCCGCCGTTCAGCCTGAAGCCCGAGCTGCAGGCGTCCATGGTGGAGCAGGTGAAGCAGCTGGCCCGCGGCCTGAACGTCGTGGGGCTCATGAACATCCAGTTCGCGATCCAGAACGACGTGGTGTATTTGCTGGAGGTAAACCCGCGAGCGTCGCGGACCGTGCCGTTCGTCTCGAAAGCAACCGGGATTCCGCTGGCCATGATCGCCGCTCGTGTTATGGTTGGCCAGACGCTGGAAACCCAGGGATTCGTGGAGCAGCGGATTCCGCCGTATTTCGCGGTGAAGGAATCGGTGTTCCCGTTCATAAAGTTTGCCGGCGCAGATCCGATACTCGGTCCGGAGATGAAATCGACCGGGGAGGTGATGGGGGTGGGCCGCTCGTTCGGCGAGGCTTATGCCAAGGCGCAGCTCGCCTCGGGAGTGACGCTGCCGCGTAGCGGCACGGCGCTGCTCTCGGTGAGGGATCGCGACAAGAAACAGGCCGTAGAGCTTGCGCAGATCCTGATTGCAAGAGGCTTCGACATCGTCGCAACACACGGCACGGCCATCGAGCTGGCGAATGCCGGCGTCGCCTGTCGTCGCGCCAACAAGGTGAGGGAAGGACGGCCGCACATCGTCGATATGATCAAGAACGATGAGTTTTCATTGATAGTGAATACGACCGAAGGTAAACAGGCGATCGAGGAATCGCGTTCGATCCGGGCCGAGGCAGTGCGCCACAACGTGACGTACTACACGACGCTCAAGGCTGCCATTGCCACGTGCAAGGCGCTGGAGCACCTGGACGACAGCGAAGTGAATCGCCTGCAGGACCTGCATAAAGAGGTGGCGGCATGAACAAGGTGCCGATGACGGTGCGCGGCGCTGAGCTGCTGCACGAGGAGCTGAAAAGGCTGAAGTCGCAGGACCGACCGAACGTCATACGCGCCATCGCCGAGGCGCGGGCGCACGGCGACCTGAAGGAGAACGCCGAGTACCACGCCGCCAAGGAGCAGCAGGGGTTCATCGAGGCCCGCATCAAGGAGATCGAGGCCAAGCTCTCCAACACGCAGGTGATCGACGTGACTACGGTGGATGCCAAGGGCCGGATCGTATTCGGCTCGACCGTGGAACTGCTGGACGTGGACACCGACAAGGAGATGGTGTATCGGATCGTCGGCGAGGACGAGGCGGATGCCAAGGCGGGCATGATCTCGTTTACCTCGCCCATCGCGCGCGCGCTGATCGGTCGCAACGAGGGCGACGAGATCACGTTTTCCGCACCTGGCGGCGACAAGCACTACGAGGTCATCAGCGTCCGCTACGAATGAAGGGTTCCCGCAGCTGGCGTGACCGGCAGGAGCGTGACCCTTACGTCAGGCAGGCACGGCGCGAGGGCTGGCGCTCGCGCGCGGTCTACAAGCTCGAGCAGATCCTCGGCAAGGAGAAGCTGCTGCGCCGGGGCATGCTGTGCGTGGACCTGGGCGCCGCACCCGGCGGCTGGAGCCAGTACGTGTCGGCTCGCCTAGGCGGCGACGTGCGTATCGTGGCAGTGGACCTCCTGCCGATGGATAACCTGCCGTCAGTCGAATTCATCCAGGGCGATTTCACCGGAGAGGCCGTTTTCCAGGCCTTGGAGGATGCGCTCGGCGGCAGGGGCGCGGACCTTGTAATGAGCGACATGGCACCCAATATCAGCGGGAACAGGGCGGTTGACCAGCCCAGGTCCATGCACCTCGCGGAACTCGCGCTGGATGCGGCGCGCCGGCTGTTACGGCCGGGCGGCAACCTGGTTTGTAAGTTCTTCCAGGGCGAGGGGGCGGATGCGTTCGTCGCCGATGCAAGATCCGCCTTCGACAAGGTCCGGGTGATGAAACCGAAAGCATCCCGGCCCGGCAGCCGCGAGGTGTACCTCGTGGCGCTCGGTAAGCAGTGAGAAGGAGTCGCGAGCTGCCGCGGATTCCCGCGACAGTCCGGCAACTATGCACTATAGTAGGGTCTAATCGTTAGACACAGTCTAGGTCGATTGACAGGCCCCATGACGCAGAGAGCGTTTAGCACACCGTGAACGATTTAACCAAGAACATCCTCGTTTTTATTGTCATCATCGTCGTGTTGCTTTCGGTGGTGCAGGGGCTCTCGGGCGTCAGCGGCCCGCCGCCGGAAAAACAGGATTACTCCCGGTTCCTGGCGCAGGTGAAGTCCGGCAACGTCGAACGGGTCGAGTTCGACGGCAAGCGCATCAACTACGGCAACCGCACGCCGCTCGGCTACTACACGATCAGTCCCGAGACCGACAACAACACGTTGATCGGCATCCTCGAGGAAAACAACGTCAATTTCACGGCGCAGGAGCCGGAATCGCAGAGCCTGATCGGCCAGCTCCTCATCAGCTCGTTCCCGATCCTGCTGCTGATCGGCGTGTGGATCTATTTCATGCGCCAGATGCAGGGCGGCGGGGGCGGGCGCGGCGCGATGTCCTTCGGCAAAAGCAAGGCGCGGCTGCTCGGCGAGGACCAGGTCGGCATTACCTTCGCCGACGTGGCCGGCGTCGACGAAGCCAAGGCCGAAGTGGCCGAGATCGTCGACTTCCTCAAGGACCCCAGCAAGTTCCAGCGCCTGGGCGGCAAGATCCCGAAGGGCGTGCTGATGGTC
>CAYRKH010000171.1:0-2889 GCA_964424805.1 uncultured Woeseiaceae bacterium | reverse complement strand
GCATCTCGGGGAGGCGGTGCAGCGTCTGCGGCCCGAACACCAGGTCGACGAAGGGTGCGCGCCGGCTGATGCCCTCGCCTTCCTGGCTGGCCACGCAGCCGCCCACGCCGATGACGAGCTCGGGACGCCGCGCCTTCAGCGCCCGCCAGCGCCCGAGCTCCGAGAACACCTTCTCCTGTGCCTTCTCGCGGATCGAACAGGTATTCACCAGCAGCAGGTCGGCCTCCTCGATCGAGGCGGTGCGCTCGAAGCCGTGCGAGGCACGCAGGACGTCCGCCATCTTGTCCGAGTCGTACTCGTTCATCTGGCAGCCGTAGGTCTTGATGAATAGCTTGCCGGCCACGGGAAATCCGCTTCTGCTGTTCGGGACTGCGGGTCTTCGGGCCTAGAACGGGATGTCGTCGTCGAAGTCGTCGGCGACGCCCGCCCGCGCGGGCGCGGCGGCAGGCTCATCCCGCGAACGGTCCATTGCCGGGCTGCCGGCACCGGAGCGGCCGCCGAGCATCTGCATCTCGTTCGCGCGGATCTCCGTGGTGTAACGGTCGTTCCCGTCCCGGTCCTGCCATTTGCGCGTCCGCAGCGTGCCTTCGATGTACACCTGCGAGCCCTTGCGCAGGTACTCCGCGGCAACCTCCGCGAGCCGCTCGAACATGACCACGCGGTGCCATTCCGTGCGCTCCTGCAGCTCGCCGGTCTGCTTGTCCTTCCACGACTCGTTGGTGGCGATCCGCAGGTTGGTCACTGCGCCACCGCTGGGCATGTAACGGGTTTCCGGGTCCTGGCCCAGGTTGCCGATGAGGATCACTTTGTTGACGCCGCGGGCTGCCATGGCCGCTCCCTGAGATTCCGTGAGTGATTGAGGCTCGCCTTCGAAGCTCGGCGAAGTGCGAGGGGCTGCATATTCTAGAGGCTCGGAGGCCAAAAGACAGCCCGATTTCTGGTGTTTCACCGGCGATTCCCGCCGAGCGTGCCGGAGCGCCCCCTGCGCCTGTAGGAGCGCGCATCGCGCGCGATGCCCCTTTCGGGCGCTGTAGCATCGCGCGCAATGCGCGCTCCTACAAGCCGCGATCTCCCACAGCAGCGGGCGTCTGGCCGCGAAGCGGCCCGACAGGGGCCGAAGGGCCCGGGAGTAAACCATCCGCCCCCCGGTGCCCCCCAAGGGAGCGGGCGTCAGGGCCGGCGGGGGTGTTTGGGGGAAATAAAGCGGACCGAAGGGCCCGAAGGGCCCGCAGGGAGCCATTCCCCCAAACACCCCCGCCGGCCCTGACGCCCGCGAAAACGAAGCCACCGCCCCACACTCAAACCGAATCGCCGATGCGGTGGGTCGCCAGCCAGAGCCCCGCAACCAGCGCGCAGGCGAGAAAGACGTCGGTGGGACGGCCGGACTCCAGTAGGTGACCCCCGAGGAGGCCCCCGACGAAGATGCCGAGGAACTGGGCGCTGGAGAACAAGCCAAGGGAGGCACCGCGGGCGTCTTCCGCGGCAAGGATCGAGAGGCGCGCCGGGAGCCCGGCTTCGAGGAAGGCAAAGCCGGCGAAGAACAGCGCGAGGCCCGCGATCACGGGCACGACTGCGAATCCGCCGAACGCGAGCAGCAGCTGGCCGAGGAGCAGTAGCAGGATGGCGATGGAAAGCGTCGAGGATTTGCCGCGCCGACCGTCCGCGAGGATCAGCGGCACCGCGCCTGCGAGCGACAGCAAAAGCCCGGCGGTATAGACCTTCCAGTGATCGGGCAGCGGCAGCGCCAGCTCCGAGCGCAGCAGCAGCGGCAAGGCCACGAAGCTCGCGGTCAGCAGGGCGTGCAGGAGGAAAATGTAGAGGTCGAGACGGAGCAGCGGCGGCCGGAAGGCCGCCTTCACCATTCCGCCCGACGCGCGATCCCGCCGCGCCGGCGCGGAATGCGCAGGCAGCGCCAGCAGCAGGAGCGCACCGACGCCGGCCAGTGCCGCGGCGAGCCAGAACAGCGACCGCACGCCCGCAACCGCCGCGATCGCCGGACCGGCGACGAGCGCGAGGAGGAACGACGCCCCGATGCCGACGCCCAGCAGCGCCATGGTGCGGGTCCGCACCTCCGGCCGCGTGCGGTCCGCGAGCATTGCCGTCAGCGTCGCGGACACCGCGCCCGCGCCCTGCAGCAGCCGGCCGACGATGACGCCGTATATCGTCGTCGAGAGGGCCGCCACCACGCTGCCGGCGGCAAACAGCGCGAGGCCGAGCAGGATCACGGGGATGCGGCCGATCCGGTCGGACAGCGCGCCAAGCGGCAGCTGCAGCAGTGCCTGTGTCAGCCCGTAGCCGCCGACCGCGATCCCGACCAGGAGCGGCGTCGCCCCCTGCAGCCCGCCTGCGAATATCGACATCACCGGCAGCAGGGCGAACAGGCCGAACAGCCGCAGCGTCGAAACGGAAGCGATTACGCCCGTCGCCCGGCGCTCCTGCGGCTGCATCACGGTGCGAGATTCAGACTGCTGGTTCATCAAGATGTTGTTATCGGCCCACGCGCCCCAACCTGGTCGGGTGCATTCCGTTGGCTTTGCGCCGCGTCCGAGCGGCGGCGTATATTAGCAGGTTGGCCGACGCTCATTCCCAAGAGCCATGAGAACCATCGACATTCGCGGCGCGCGCACGCACAACCTGAAGAACCTCGACCTGAGCCTGCCGCGCGACCGGCTGATCGTGTTCACCGGACTGTCGGGCTCCGGCAAGTCGTCGCTCGCGTTCGATACCATTTACGCCGAAGGTCAGCGCCGCTACGTCGAATCGCTGTCGGCCTACGCCCGGCAGTTCCTGTCGATGATGGAGAAGCCTGACGTCGATCACATCGACGGCCTCTCGCCCGCCATTTCGATCGAGCAGAAGTCGACCTCGCACAACCCGCGCTCGACCGTC
>CAYRKH010000170.1:0-2889 GCA_964424805.1 uncultured Woeseiaceae bacterium | reverse complement strand
GCCACGGACCTCGACCAGGCTCCGGTGGCATCGCGCGCGATGCGCGCTCCTACAGTGCGTCCTGCAGCCGGGCGTAGACCTCGTCGACCGTGCCCTGGGCGTCGACGGTTACGAGCTGGCCGCGCTCGCGGTAGTACCCGACCACCGGTTCGGTCTGGGAGCGGTACACGTCGAGCCGCGTGGCGATCTTCTCCTCGTGATCGTCCTCGCGCTGCAGCAGCTCGCCGCCGGCGCGCCGGCATTCCTCCAGCTCTTCCGGGGACGAGAAATAGATATTGAGCACCTTGCCCGTCGCGGAACAGGTACGCCGGCCCGTCAGGCGCTTTTTCAGGACCTCGAAGTCGATGTCCAGCAGGATGGCCGCATCCAGGGGCTCGCCGCGTTTCTGCAGCAGCTCCTCCAGGTCCTGCGCCTGCTTCCCGGTCCGCGGGAACCCGTCGAGGATGAAACCGTCGGCCGCGTCGGGCTCGTCCAGCCGCTCGCTGATGATGCCGAGCATCACGTCGTCGGACACGAGCTTTCCCGAGTCCACGATCGACTTCGCCCGCTTGCCGAGCTCCGAGCCGCTCGCAATCGCCTCGCGCAGCATGTCGCCCGTCGAAATCTGCGGCACGTGGCGTTCCGCCATCAGCTTTTTGGCCTGCGTGCCTTTGCCCGAGCCAGGCGCTCCCAGCAGCACTATCCGCATCGCGTACTCTCTTCCCGTTCCTGAAAAAGCGGCGTTGACCGCAGAGGGCGGGATACGCTACCGGCTCTCGCAAGGCAGGTCAAACGGGTTCGGAAGCGGCAGCGTGCAATGACTACGGCCGACTGGAGTATTCGGCTATGCTTTATCGTACCCCTACTGCCACTCTGCCGCCCGCGCGGCGGGCTCCCGGTGGGCTCCGACAGGTGCAATACCAATGCCCAATAAGATGAATGCTTTCTATGCCCAGTCCGGCGGCGTCACCGCCGTCATCAATGCCAGCGCCTGCGGGGTCATCGAGACCGCGCGCAAGCACAAGAGCCGGATCGGCAATGTCTATGCGGGCCGGAACGGCATCATCGGCGCCCTGACCGAGGACATGATCGACACCGGCAAGGAGACGGCGCGCAACATCGCAGCCCTCAGGCACACGCCCGGCGGCGCCTTCGGCTCGGCGCGCTACAAGCTGAAGAGCATCGACGAAAACCGCGCCGAGTACGAACGCCTGATCGAGGTATTCAAGGCGCACGATATCGGCTACTTCTTCTACAACGGCGGCAACGACTCGATGGACACCGCGCACAAGGTGTCCCTCATCAGCAAACAGCTCGGCTACCCCGTCACCTGCCTCGGTATCCCGAAAACCGTCGACAACGACCTGCCCGTAACCGATAACTGCCCCGGCTTCGGGTCGGTGGCCAAGTACGTCGCCGTCTCGACGCGCGAGGCGGCCCTCGACGTGCTGTCGATGGCCAAGACCTCGACCAAGGTGTTCCTGCTCGAAGTCATGGGCCGGCACGCGGGCTGGATCGCGGCGGCGGGCGGACTCGCCGGCGAGAAGCCGGAGGACGCGCCGCACGTGATCCTGTTCCCGGAGGTGCCGTTCGAGCAGGCGGCCTTCCTCGAGCGGGTCGAGCGGTCGGTCGAGGATTTCGGGTACTGCGTCGTGGTCGTGAGCGAGGGGACGCGCGACAAAGACGGGCGCTTCCTCGCCGACGCGGGCACGAAGGACGCCTTCGGGCATACCCAGCTCGGCGGCGTGGCGCCCGTCGTCGCCGACATGGTGCGCTCGGCGCTTGGCTACAAGTACCATTATGCGGTCGCCGACTACCTGCAGCGCTCGGCCCGCCACATCGCCTCGGCCACGGACGTCAAGCAGGCGTACGCGGTAGGCGAGGCCGCGGTACGCATGGCGCTCGCGGGCAAAACGGCCGTGATGCCCGTGATCAGGCGGGTCTCGGACAAGCCTTACCGCTGGCGGATCGACGAGGCGCCGCTGGCGCGCGTCGCCAACAGGGAGAAGAAACTGCCGCGGCGGTTCATCACGCGCGACGGCTTCGGCATCACCGAGGCCGCCCGGCGCTACCTGGAGCCGCTGATCAGGGGGGAGGATTACCCGCCGTATGCCAGGGGTTTGCCGGATTATGTAACGCTCCGGAACGTCCCGGTTCCGAGGAAGCTCGGCTCGGATTTTGTGATATGATCCGCGCCCTGCCGCGCCGGCGCTCAGCCTGACGATGCGCAAATAATTAACACGGTCTGCGGGGAATACCTGTCGAGACCGGCCTCTCTGCCCCGGACGCCGCGCTGCACCGGGGCATTTGTTTGATCAGGAGAATGACCGATGTCCAACGAGGTTGCACTGTGGCTATCCATAGGCGCCGGCATACTTGCCATCCTGTACGGCGCCGTGTCCGTGCAATGGATACTGAAGCAGCCGGCCGGTAACGAGCGCATGCAGCGCATCGCGCGCGCCATCCAGGAGGGCGCCGGTGCCTACATGAACCGGCAGTACTCGACCATCGGCATCGTCGGGGTCGTACTGTTCGTCGTGCTGGGCTTCGCCCTGAACTGGACCACGGCCCTGGGCTTCGCCATCGGGGCCGCCTTTTCCGGGCTCGCCGGCTATATCGGCATGTTTGTCTCCGTCCGCGCCAACGTGCGCACGGCCGAGGCCGCTACCCGCGGGCTCAACCCGGCGCTGAACGTGGCCTTCCGCGGCGGCGCGATCACCGGCATGCTGGTCGTGGGCCTGGGGCTGCTCGGCGTGGCGGGCTATTTTGCGATCCTGCGGGGCGCCGGGGTCAGCGTGGACGACACCATCCACGCGCTCGTCGGCCTGGCGTTCGGCGGCTCGCTCATCTCCATTTTCGCGCGCCTCGGCGGCGGCATCTTCACCACGGGCGCCGACGTCGGCGCCGACC
>CAYRKH010000169.1:0-2944 GCA_964424805.1 uncultured Woeseiaceae bacterium | reverse complement strand
ATGAGGGCATCAGGCCGCGTCGACTGCCACGCCGATTGCCGTAGCTTCGCCGCCGCCGATGCACAGCGACGCGATGCCGCGGCCGCCGCCGCGAGCGCGCAGCGCGTGCACCAGGGTGACGAGAATCCGCGCGCCCGAGGCGCCAATCGGGTGACCGAGGGCGCAGGCGCCGCCGTTCACGTTGACCTTCTCGTGCGGGAGCCCGAGATCGTGCATGGCGGCCATGGTGACGCACGCGAACGCTTCGTTGATCTCGTAGAGGTCGACCGTGTCCGGATTCCAGCCGAGCTTCTCGTGCAGCGAGCGAACGGCCTGCACCGGCGCCGTCGTAAACCAGGCCGGCTCCTGCGCGAAACCGGATTGCCCGTGGATGCGGGCCAGCACGGGCGCACCGCGGCGGCGCGCTTCGCTCTCCTTCATCAGGAGGACGGCAGCGGCGCCGTCGGAAATCGACGAGGAGCTCGCGGCGGTGACGGTGCCGTCCTTGCGGAACGCGGGCTTTAGCTGCGGGACTTTTTCGATGCTCTGCCGCCCCGGCCCTTCGTCTTCGCTCACGGTGGATTCGCCCTTGCGCGTCTTTACCGTGACCGGCGCGATCTCGTCCCGGAAGCGGCCCGCCTCGATGGCCGCGCGCGCGCGCGTCAGGGATTCGATGGCGAAGGCGTCCTGCTGCTCGCGGGTGAAGCCGTACTTCGCCGCGGTCTCCTCGGCGAAGTGCCCCATCATGTTACCGTCATACGGGTTCTGCAGCCCGTCGAAGAACATGTGATCCAGCACTTCCTGGTGTCCCATCCGGTAGCCGGCGCGGGCCTTCGGCAGCAGGTAGGGCGCGTTGCTCATCGATTCCATGCCGCCGCCCACGACGACGTTCGCGTGACCGGCGACGATAGTGTCGTGGCCGAACATGAGCGCCTTCATGCCGGAGCCGCAGACCTTGTTGATCGTGGTGCAGCCAATTTGCTTCGGCAGTCCCGCGGCGATCGCGGCCTGCCGGGCGGGCGCCTGGCCGAGAGCCGCCGGCAGCACGCAGCCGAGCATCACCTCGTCGATTGCCGCCGGATCGAGCCCGGCATCCTCGACGCTGGCCGCGATGGCGGCGGCCGCGAGGTCCGTCGCGGCGGCAGGACCCAGCACGCCCTGGAATTCGCCCAGCGGCGTACGGCGTGCGGCAACAATGACGATTCTGTCTTCAGCCATGAAAATTACCGTGCGGTGCCGAACGTCGGCGGGCCTGCGATTATTCACATCGCCCCGGTCTCCCGCAACCGCGGGCGCCGACGCCCGCCGCTACGGCGCTCCGGCCAGGTCGGGTTCGTCGAGGGCGGCGAGCACGCGGCGACGTGCCGTCTCGGCGAGCAGCCCGCTGCTCCGGAAGCAGGGATCGCCGGGCAGGATGGGCGGCAGGATCTCGATATGCAGGCGGCCAATGCGCGGCAGGAAGCGGCGCGCCGGCAGGATCTCGCGGGAACCGGAGATCGCGAGCGGCACCACCGGCAGGCCGGCCTTGGCGGCCGCGGCGAAGGCCCCGGCACGAAACCGGTGCAGGCCGGGCTCGACGTGGAACGTGCCCTCGGGAAACACCACCAGCGACTCGCCCGCGGCGGCGGCCTGGAGCAGCCGCCGGGCATCGCGGGCACGCGCCCTGGCCACGAATCGCTCCACGAATCGCGACCCGATCCGCCGCAGCAGGAAATGCACCACCGGCACCCGGCGCATTTCGCCTTTGATCACGAACGAAAACCGCGGCGGCAGGAAAGCCTGCAGGATGACACCGTCCATGTAGCTCGCGTGGTTGGCGACGACGATGCAGTGCCCGGCAGGCAGGTGGGAAAGCCCCTGGCAGGATGCCCGGATACCGGCTGCCGCAAACCACGAGCGGGCGGCCGCCGACACCCAGCGGCGGCGGCGCTCGAGACCCGGGACGGCGACGGCCGCGAGCACCGCGCCGCTGAAGCAGGCGATGAACGCGAGCCAGGCGTAGATACCGTAGAGGAGCCCGGCGGCTCGCCCGGTGACGCCGGAGGCCTGTGCCTCCGCAGTTTTCTCTGTCACGTGTCGTGTTTCCCCTGCGGCCGGAGGCCTTGTTGTTGCGGCCCGCCGCCGTCGCGCGATACTCGTCACCGGTGACCAATATCGCATGCTCCCGCGTGATGGGAGTCGGTTATGTTAATGCCGTCGCGAATCTGTGACAGCGGTCACGCCGGTATACGGGCGCGCTCAGCATACTCAAACCCTCGAAAAATCCGTCGCTTGCCCGTTGCGACGACGAAGGCAGGGATTGCCTGGGGATACACATGGCAACTACGGCTGGCACCCAGCAGAAGAAAGCGGCATCCGTGCACGCTACCAGTTCCGAGCAGTTGGTCGACCGGTTCCTGGATGCCATCTGGACCGAGCGCGGCCTCTCGGCCAATACGTTGGGCGCCTATCGCGCCGACCTCATGACCCTGGAGCGCGGCCTGTCGGAGCGCAACATCCTGATCCACGAGGCCGAGAAAGCGGACCTGCTCGAGTTCATCGCCCGGCGCGTGGAAAGCGGCGCGAAGCCGCGCTCGACGGCGCGCCAGCTCTCGAGCTTCCGGCGCTTCTTCCGCTACATCATGCGCGAGGGCCTGCGCGACACGGATCCCACGGCCGACATCGACATGCCCCGCATCGGCCGCTCGCTGCCGAAGACGCTGACCGAAGCCGAGGTCGACGCGCTGCTGCAGGCGCCGAATACCGACGAGCCGCTCGGCCACCGCGACCGCGCCATGCTCGAGCTCTTGTACGCGACGGGGCTGCGCGTGTCCGAGCTGATCAACCTCAAGCAGTCGCAGGTCAATTTCAACCAGGGCGTGCTGCGGATCATCGGCAAGGGCGGCCGCGAGCGGCTGATCCCGCTCGGCGAGGAGGCACAGCGCTGGCTCAGGGACTTCATCGACAGCCCGCGCATGGAAATCCT
>CAYRKH010000168.1:0-2960 GCA_964424805.1 uncultured Woeseiaceae bacterium | reverse complement strand
CGCCAAAGGCCCCCCGGTGGCGCCCGGATGCCGCGGCAGGCTCGAGCATCCCCCAACCAACCGGACTCCACACCCGCCCTACCAAGCGCTGGCCTACGCGCGTCCCACAGGCACTGCCACTAGAACCGGCCCTTCGACTTCGGCTTGCGGCGGGCACGACGCCGGGCGACCGCCGGCTGGGGCTCGCGCACCGCAATCGCGCGCGCTTGGTAGGCATATTCGATGCTGCCGATGAGCCACAGGAAGTACCCGATCGTCTCGATGAACTCCTCGACGGCGAGCTTGATGACGCGGTCGTAGCCGGAACCCGTGATGGACATCCACAGCGGCTCGTGACCGACGAACAGGTTGAAGGCGAAGTGCACGCAGGCGCCGGCAAAGAGCAGGGTGATTCCCGGGGACGGCCAGATCCGCAGCCAGGCAATGCGGAATCGCCGCCAGTGCCGGTACACGTAGGTAATGACCAGCGCCGCAACGACGGCAAGCGAAACCTGCCAGAAATTGTCCGCGACGTAGCGGTCGAGAAAATAATCGTTCTCCCGGATGAAGAACGCGAGCGCCAGACCGCCGAAGACGAAGGCGATCGGGCGCTGTGACGGGCAATGCTGTGCGATCCACGCGAACAGCAGCCCGCAGACGGTGAGGATGACCGGCTGCATCATCTCGAGCGGCGAATATTCGCTGGTGCCGAACGTGTCGCCGGCGTGCGTGACGTGGAGCTTGAGGCTGCCCGGCCACCAGATCTCCATCCGCGTCAGCAGTGCCGTAACGAGGGCGACGCCGAGGAAGTACAGGACGAAGCGGACCAGTACCACGCGACGTCCCCGGTACGCGGTCAGGACGTTCCGCCGCCGGGCGGAGCGGCCGCAACCGGGCCCTCGATCGACGACAGGTGGAACATGACCAGCCGAACCAGGTCGTCGGCAATGGCCTCGCGAAGCAAGTCTTCTTCCCTGGCTTTGCCGAGCACCTGCGTCTCGTCATAGGTGTAATCGCGCGTGAGCGTCTTGAGCTGCGGCTCCATCAACACGCTTCCGCCGCTCCTGATGCTGAACAGGATCGTGTAATACACCTCGTACTCCCGCGGCAGGTTGCGCGCGGATACGGACAGCACGCGCCGGCCCGTCTCGTCCGCGAGAATGCGGAGCTCCGCGGTTGCCTGCCCGGGCGAGTCGACGAGCTGGACACCGGTGTCTCGCAGCTGGTCTTCCAGTTTACGGTAGAAAAGGCTGTAGCGGTCCTTGGCGTCGATGTAGGTGCGCGCCATTTCGGGCGGAATATCCGGGGCTCCCCGCAGGTGGAATCCGCAGCCGGCAAGCAGCAGCAGGCCGGCAACGGCCAGCGGTCTAGACAACCACATTGACCAGCTTTCCCGGCACCACGATTGTTTTCCGGACGGTCTTGTCCGCCACGAAACGCCGTACGTTGGGCTCGGCGAGCGCCAGCTCGGAAATCGCGTCCTGGCTGGCGTCGGCCGCCACCGAGATGCGGCCGCGCAGCTTGCCATTGACCTGCACGACCATCTCGATCATTGACTGCACCAGCGCCGACTCGTCCACGGCGGGCCACCGCTGGTCGACCGGCGCTGTCGTATGCCCCAGCGCCTGCCACAGTTCGTGGCAGATGTGCGGCACGATCGGGGCGAGCAGCAGCACCGCCGTTTCCAGCGCTTCCCTGACCGCGGCGCGTCCGGAGGCCGATTCGTCGTCGCAGCGGGAGACCGCGTTCAGGAGCTCCATGACCGCCGCCACGGCCGTGTTGAACGTGTAGCGTCGGCCGACGTCGTCGCTCACCTTGTTGATCGTCCGGTGCGTCTTGCGCCGCAGCTCCTGCGCCGCCTCACCGAGTGCCGCCGGATCGAGCGCCGGGGGCGTTTCTCCGGCCGCATGCTGCTGCACGGCTTGCCAAAAGCGCTTCAGGAACCGGTGCGCGCCCTGCACGCCTTCGTCCGACCACTCGAGCGCCTGCTCCGGCGGCGCGGTAAACATCATGAACAGCCGTACCGTGTCGGCGCCATAGCGGTCGATGAGCTGCTGCGGATCGACGGTGTTGCCCTTGGCCTTGGACATCTTGGCGCCGTCTTTCAGCACCATGCCCTGCGTCAGCAGGTTGGTGAACGGCTCGCCCGACCTGGACAGGCCGACGTCGCGCATGAGCTTTTGCCAGAAGCGCGCATACAGGAGGTGCAGGATCGCGTGCTCGATGCCGCCGGTGTACTGGTCGACCGGCATCCAGTAGGCCTCGCGCGAATCGAGCATCGCATCGTGGCTGTCGGGACAGGCGTAGCGCGCGAAATACCACGACGATTCGACGAACGTATCGAAGGTATCGGTTTCACGCGTCGCCGGAGCGCCGCAGCGAGGACAGTCCGTTTCATAGAACTGCGGCATCTGCTTCAGGGGCGAGCCAACGCCCTTGAACTCCACGTCCTCCGGCAGCACCACCGGCAGGCTGTCCTCCGGCACCGGCACCGCGCCGCAGGCATCGCAGTAGATGATCGGAATCGGCGCGCCCCAGTAGCGCTGGCGCGAGACGCCCCAGTCGCGCAGCCGGTAGTGCACACGGCGCGAGCCGCGGCCGCTACGCTCGATCCAGCCGGCAATGGCGTCGAACGCCGCGTCGAAGTCCAGGCCGTCGAAATCGCCGGAGTTGACCAGGATGCCGTGCTCCACGAAGGCTGCTTCCGAGACGTCCACGTCGCGGCCGTCTGCCGGCGCGATGACCTGGCGAATCGGCAGGCCGTGTTTCGCGGCGAAGTCGTGGTCGCGCTGATCGTGGCCGGGCACGGACATGACCGCGCCGGTGCCGTAGCTCATCAGCACGAAATTGGCGGCCCAGACCGGCAGTTCCTCGCCGCTGATCGGATGGATGGCCGAGATGCCCAGCGGCATGCCCTTTTTTTCCATCGTCTCGAGGCTCGCTTCCGCCGCCTGCGTGCGCTTGCACTCCTCGAGGAACGC
>CAYRKH010000167.1:0-2978 GCA_964424805.1 uncultured Woeseiaceae bacterium | reverse complement strand
GATGGCAGACTACACCTTCTTCTTCAACCCCATGAGCCGGGCGCAGATCGCGCGCTGGGCGCTGCACGAGGTCGGCGCCGATTACGAGCCGGTGTTCGTCGACTGGAGCAACAGGCCGCAGGCGCTGCTCGAGGCGAACGCGATGGCGAAGTTGCCCACCATCATCCATCACCACGGCGGGCGCGACCACGTGGTGAGCGAGGCGGCCGCGGTGTGCCATTACCTCGCCGAGCGCGAGGCGCCCGACCTGCTCCCCCGCGACGAGGAGAAGGCCGACTATTTCCGCTGGCTGTTCTTCGCCGCCGGCCCCCTGGAGCAGGCGGTCACCGCCCGCGCGATGGGCTGGGAAGTGCCCGAGGCCCGGCAGGTGATGGCGGGCTTCGGCAGCTATGACCGCACGATCGACGCGCTCGACGGCTGGCTGTCCGGGCACGACTACGTCTGCGGCTCACGCTTCACCATGGCCGACGTGTACGTCGGCAGCCAGGTCGACTGGGGCCTGCAGTTCAAGACCATGCCCGCCAGGGCGAGCTTCGAGGCCTATGCCGAGCGCCTCCGGGCCCGCGAGGGCTACAAGGCGAGCAAGGCGATCGACAACAAGCTCATCGAAGAAATGCAGCGGTGAAAGCGCCGGTAAGCTTGCCGAGGCGGGTCACCCGATCCGCCTGAGCAGGCTCCACACCGGCAACGTCAGCGCCATGGCCGCGAAAATCAGGCCCAACGATCGGCCGGAGACCCGCTCCTCCCAGCCGGGCGTCAACCGTTTCGGCAGCAGGTGGTAGTCGAGTAAGTACGCGAGCCCCGCCACGGCACCTCCGCCGAGCAGGGCCTTGCCGACGCTATCGCCCTCATCCGCGCGGCCGAACAGCCGCTCGTACACCGCGGCCCAGAACACGCTCGCGCCGGCGTTGATCGCAAGGCCCGGCAACGTGTGCCTGAAATCCGCGACGTCGACGTTGCCCGCTTCCGGTCCGTAGACGACGTGGCTCGTCGCGTTGATTGGGGCGACGGCACTGCCGCTGTCGTGCCTGCCACGCCACGCGACGGACGCGATCGTGACGGCCGCGACGATAGATCCCGCCACCAGCGCGTCTTGCAGTGTGCCGCCCCATTCCCGGTCGTCGCTCCGGCTTACCTCATCGCCTGTCCAGGTTCCTGTATGCATAAGGGGATCTCCTCCAGTAGAGGAAAGGGCTGCAACTTGCGTGCCGGTTGGTGTCCGCTCAGCGTATCGCCACTGCGGTCAAGGTTCGGGGCAGCCGGCGCAGAGGCGGACACACCAGGCGCTCGCAAGAGTTCACTCGGTTTTCAAGGCGCCGGCGGAACCCGGAACTGACCCGGCGGGTCGGATGAAGAATCCCACCCCCGGAAGGAGAGAGCGATGGCTACCCACGCTACCGGGACACGCGACGAATGGCTCGCACGCAGGCTCGAGCTGCTGGAGGCGGAGAAGGAGCTGACACGGCGCAGCGATGAGCTCGCGCGCCGGCGGCAGGAACTGCGTCTCGATCACCGAGGAGCAGCAGCGCTCAGGCGACGTCGAATACAACTACCGGCGCGAGGAGCCGTTGCAGGAGGAGGGCGGCGAGTCGGCTTCGCCCGCCGGGTCCGGCGAGGGCGTCATCGGCGAACCCGCGGACATGGTCGGGACGGACGTGGCCACGTACACGCGCGAACGGCCCGGCATGAGCGCGTTCGTGCTGGAGGACGGCACCGTCTACCAGGCCTACGCCGCCTTTGCGCGCGGCCTGGACGTCCTGTGGGGCGCCTACCAGTGGCTCGACCGCGCCCCGCGGGGCCGCAACGAGAGCGACTTCTGGTGGCGCCGGCGCGACGAGTACGGCAAGACGACGTGAGATGACCGACCGGTGGCGCGCTACGACACGCGGGCTAGCAAGATTCTAAAGGCTCGGTTTTTCCGGAGTCGATAGACCCCCAAATCTCGCCGGTCCAGCGTGAAGATTTCGGCCAGGCCCAGCCGGTCCGCAACCTGCACCAACGAGGCGTCGGCAAAATCCATTGCTGATCGCGATACTTCCGCATCAGCTCGTGCATGGCAGCCAGGTCCTCACGGACCAGTTCCAGGACCTGCAGCGCGCCCCGTTCGATCATCTCGAGCAACGCCCCTTGTGCCGCGATGGAGAAGTCGAGCAGGTACATCGCTTCGGTGACGGGCATCCAGGTGGAGAGCAGCGGTTGCCGAATTTGCTTCAGCACCTCGATACAGGTTCGATGATGCCGGTCTCGCCGGTTGAGGATGGCGACCAGCGGGCCCGCATCCACGAGCACGCCTTCGTTCACCGGCGTCGGCCGAGTTTCTCGCGGAAGCGCCGCTTGTGCTCTTCGGCCAAGGCTTCAGGTCCGTCGTCTGCGATTCCCACGAGATCTTCGATGGCGTGGTAGACGGTCTCCAGCTCCGCCGCTTCCGCGCTGCCGGCGGCCAGCCGGTGCAGTGCTTCCCGGATGACTTCCGACTTGGTGCGGCCGCTCGAGCGGGCCAGGCGACGCAGAAGCGCCTCGGTTTCCGGGTCAAGCCTGACGCTGGTTGGCATTGGGATCTCCTGTAGGACAAAACGTACTACAGCGATGTCAAAAGCCGCAAACGGCTTCTAATGGCGCCGCACGACGAGTACGGCACGTAAAGCGTGTGGTGGCCGACAAGCCCCGGTTCGCTCAGGCGGCGAGCGCGAAAGACCCCGGCTGCGCCTCGCGCCACCACCGCTCCCAGTCCTCGCCGGGAGACCCCGCAAGCAGCTCGCCGGGCTCCAGCCAGCGATAGAGCTGGCCGTAGTGTCGGGTCTCGAGCTGTGCGATCCGGCGCCACAGCATTTCCGGGCGCAGCGCGCCCGGGTCCGTGAGGCCGCAGGCGCCGAGCACCATCTGCAGGTGGCGGATGGTCGCCTTGTGATAGCGCGCGACGCGTGCCGCCTTGTCGGGTACCGACAGGGCGTGCACCCGCCACGGGTCCTGCGTCGCGA
>CAYRKH010000166.1:0-2992 GCA_964424805.1 uncultured Woeseiaceae bacterium | reverse complement strand
ATCGGCCGCCCGGGCATCGCGCGCAATGCGCGCTCCTACAGATGACGTACGGACAGGAAACGACACTATGCGTTTGCACATCAACATCGATCCCATTCGTCTCGCCGAGCTGCGACTGGCATGGCGGCAGCCGGTCACGCTCACGCTCGGGGAGACCGCGGTAGAGCGTATCCGCGCGTCGAACGCGCTGATTGCGGAAGTCGTGAAAAGCGGCAAGCAGGTTTACGGCGTGAATACCGGCTTCGGCCGGCTTGCGAACGTTCGGATCGACGACGCCGAGCTCGTGCACCTGCAGGAGAACCTCATCCGCTCGCATTCCGTCGGCGTGGGGCCGCTGCTGCCCGACGAGTGCGTGCGCCTCACGATGGTGCTGAAGGTCATCGCGCTCGCGAAAGGTTATTCCGGCGTCACACCCGCGCTCGTAGAGACGCTGTGCGAGCTGGTCAACCGGCACGTTTATCCCTGCATCCCCTCGCAGGGCTCGGTAGGTGCCTCGGGCGACCTCGCGCCTCTCGCGCACATGGCAGGCGTGCTGCTCGGCTTTGGCAGCGCGCGCACCGCCGGCGAGACGCTGGACGCGAACGCCGCGCTGGCGCGTGCCGGGATTGCGCCGCTCGCGCTGGCGCCGAAGGAGGGGCTCGCGCTGCTGAACGGCACGCAGGTATCGACCGCCATCGCCCTCGCGGCGCTGTTCCGCGCGGAGCACGTGCTGGCCGCGTCGATCGTGGCCGGCGCGCTTTCCGCCGATGCCATCCAGGGCAGCGACACACCGTTCGACGAGCGCATCCAGCAGGTGCGCGGGCAGGCAGGGCAGGCCGCGGTGGCGATGCTCCTGCGCGAGCTGATGGGCGGCAGCGAGATCCGCGCCTCCCACATCGAGTGCAACCGCGTGCAGGACCCGTACTCGATCCGCTGCCAGCCGCAGGTTGCCGGTGCCTGCCTCGACGTCATGCGCCACGTCGCCACGTTGCTCGCGACGGAAGCGAACGCCGTCACCGACAACCCGCTGGTGTTCACGGACACCGGCTCGGTGCTCTCCGGCGGCAATTTCCACGCGGAGCCGGTGGCGCTCGCGGCGGACTACCTCGCGCTTGCGATCGCCGAGATCGGCGCGCTCGCCGAGCGGCGCATCGCGCTCCTGATCGATCCTGCCCTGAGCGGCCTGCCGGCGTTCCTGGTGCGTGAAAGCGGCCTCAATTCCGGGTTCATGATGGCGCAGGTGACCGCGGCCGCGCTCGCATCCGAGAACAAATCGCTCGCGCATCCCGCGAGCGTCGATACGATTCCCACTTCCGCGAACCAGGAGGACCACGTCAGCATGGCGACGTTCGCGGCGATGCGCCTGCACAAGATGTTGGATAACGTGCAGCACATCGTCGCCATCGAGCTCCTCGCCGCCGCTCAGGGCATCGAATTCCACCGGCCGAAGCAGAGCTCCGAGACGCTGGAGCGAGTGATCGAGCAGATCCGCGGGCTTTCCGCGCCGTACGAGGAGGACCGCTCGCTGTCCGCGGACATCGGCAAGGTGGCCGGCAGGGTCGATGACGGGTTCTTCTACGACTATGCGCAGTCGGTACTCCCGAGCTTCGAACCATGAGCCACGTGTATTCCTGGCAGCCCGGCACCTCGCCGCTGCTGATCAGCATCCCGCACGACGGGCGCGAGATACCGGAGGACATCGCCGCGCGCATGACGGAGACCGGCCGGGCCATGCCCGATACCGACTGGCACGTGGCGCGGCTTTACGACTTTGCCGGCGAGACGGGCGCCAGCGTGCTTGCCGCCAGGTACTCGCGCTACGTCGTCGACCTCAACCGCTCGCCGAACGACGAGGCCCTCTACCCCGGGCAGGTATCGACGGGCCTCTGTCCGCAGCAGACCTTTGCCGGCGAGCCGATCTACGGCGCCGGCGCCGGCGTGGACGATGCAGAGGCCGCGCGGCGCGTGGAGACGTACTGGCGGCCGTACCACGCGCGCATCGAGGCCGAGCTCGCCCGCATCCGGGAACAGCACGGTTTCGCGCTCCTGTGGGACGCGCATTCGATCCGCGGCGAGGTGCCGCGGCTGTTCGAGGGCACGCTGCCCGACCTGAACCTCGGGACGAACGCCGGCAGGAGCTGCCCCGACGACATCCTGCGCCCCGTCGCGGACGCCGCGAAGCAGCTCCCCTACACCACCGCCGTCAACGGGCGCTTCAAAGGCGGCTACATCACGCGGCATTACGGCCGGCCGGCGGATGCCGTATACGCCCTGCAGCTCGAGATCGCCCAGCGCTGCTACATGAACGAGTCCACGCTGCGCTATGATGAGGCGCGCGCCGGCGAGCTCGCGCAAGCGATCAAGGGGCTGCTGACGATATTCCGCTACACGGCCGTGCTCTTCGACAGCCGGCGCATGCTGGATGACGACGGGGGGTAATACCATGCACATTCGCGCTTTGTTCATCGCCGCGGCCGCGCTCATGCTCTGCCCGGCGGCCGCATTTTCCGCCACGGCGGCCGAGCTGGACGAGGCCGTCCGTGAGACCCTGGCGACCTTTGCCGACGAGGTCGACGGCGCTTCCACGTTCCTCGACAACGCTGCCGGCTACCTGGTGTTTCCGCGCGTGATCAAGGTCGGCATCGCGATCGGCGGCGAAACGGGCGAGGGCGCGCTCATTGCGGGTGGCGCGACGGCCGGCTATTACCGCACCGTGGCCGGGTCTTTCGGCTTCCAGCTCGGCGCGCAGGCGAAGTCGATCGTGATCGCGTTCATGACGCAGGGCGCGCTCGACCAGTTCCGGAACAGCTCCGGGTGGAAAGTGGGCGTCGACGGTTCGGTCGCCCTGATCGACCTCGGCGCCGGCAAGTCCATCGACACCACCAGCATCAAGGACCCGGTGGTCGGCTTCGTTTTCGGCTCCACCGGCCTCATGTACAACCTGACGCTGGAAGGGTCGAAGATCACGAAGATCAACAAAACCTGACCTGTAGGAGCGCGCATTGCGCGCGAT
>CAYRKH010000165.1:0-3069 GCA_964424805.1 uncultured Woeseiaceae bacterium | reverse complement strand
TCGATTTCCTGTCGCGCTTCGGCGTCGTCGTCGTCGGCCTGTGGCGCAAGCGCGGCTTCATGCGCAAGGAGCTGTCGAAGGTGCAGCTCAAGGGCGGCGACCTTCTCGTGCTGTGGGGCGACCAGAAAGCGCTCGACCGGCTGGCGGACAATCCCTCGTTCCTGCTCCTGCTCCCGTTCTCGGCCCGGGACCGCAAGCTCGGCAAAGGGTGGCTCGCCGCGCTGGTGATGGCGGGCGGCGTCATCGCGGCGGCGACGGGCGTGCTGCCGGTGACGATCGCGTTCCTGGCCGGCGCCGCCGTCATGGTGCTGACAGGCTGCCTGTCGCTGAAGCAGGCGTACGAGTCGATCGACACGCGAATCTTCGTCTTCATCGCCGGCGCGATCCCGCTGGGTCTCGCCATGGAGCAGACCGGCACCGCGGCACTTTTCGCGAGCTGGCTCGCGGACGTGGCGAGCCCCTGGGAGCCCAGGTGGGTTCTACTGGCGCTGTTCCTTACGGCCTCGGTCTTCACGCAGATCCTTTCCGACACGGCGACGACCATCCTGCTCAGCCCCATCGCGCTCGGCATGTCGACGCTGCTCGGCATCTCGGCGCCGGCGATGGTGTTCAGCGTCGCGATGGGCGCGGTCGTCGCGTTCCTCACGCCGATCGGGCATCACGGCAACCTGCTCGTGTACGAGCCGGGCGATTACCACTTCGCCGACTTCGTGCGCGTCGGCACGCCGCTGACGGTGCTGTTCGGCCTGGCGGTTGCCTTCCTGGCTCCGGTCGTCTGGCCCGGGCCCTGAGTCGCCTGTCGGAGAGTTTTACGCATTACCGGGTCCGGACCGGCGGCCGCCTCCGGAAAGGTAAGAAATTCAATAGCCTGCGAGTTCCGGTACGCCATTTGCATAGGAGGCTGGGACAAGCATTATTCGAAAGGAACCGGACAATGAAAGCAAGAATCTTCCAGGCGCTGGCACTCTCGATCCTGGTGTATGCCGGCGCCGCCCAGGCCGTGCCGATCCAGTTTTCGATCGACGGGGTAGTGGATACCGCGGTGGACGGCAACATCTTCGGGCTCGAGGTTGGCGATACCGTATCGGCCACGGCGATCTTCGACGACTCGTTGCTCACCGGCGTCGGTTCGGAGGAGATCGCCTTCGGGGACGGGACCGGCAACAGCATGAGCCACCGGATCGGCGATGTCACGTTTACACAGTCGATGGACTTCAGTTTCGGGGAGGGATTTTACCCGTCGCTGTTTTTCTTCAACGGGATATTCGACGGCTGGGCCATCATCGTAGATGCAGGCTTCAACGGCGCGCTGACGAACTACTCCAGCGGCATCTTCTTTTTTGGCGGCCCGAGCTGGGAAGACGTGACCGGAACGTGGCTGGCCGAGACCGGTCGTTTCACATCAACGGAACCCCCAACGCAGGTACCGGAACCCGCAACGCTGCTGCTGCTGGGCATGGGTCTGCTGGCCGTGGGCCTGCGCCGGCTCGCGTAAATCTCTTCGGAACGTGAAGGCCGCGGAACCGGCGGCAACCAGCCGCCGGTTCCGCGCACCCGCGCTGTCACCGGAACACTTGCTCCGCCGGGAGGACGCGCACCGCGTCCGGCTCCAGGCCGAGCGAAAGCTTCGCGATCTCTTCGTCCTCCGCCAGCAGCTCCTGCGGCTTCTCCGAGTCATAGGTCACGGGTGACGGCGCGTCGCCCGCCAGCCGCTGCTTCAAATCCGCGGCGTCGCGCGTGACGAAGACGTACTGCAGGTCGTCCGCGTGCAGGTTCTCGCGGATGACGCGGTTCACGTCCTCCAGCGTCAGGCGTTCCAGGGACTCCCGCACGTAATCGGCGAAGGATTCGTCGATGCCGTAGTACTGGCTGTCGAGGGCGTAGCCGAGCTGGCGCGACTGGCCGTCCGTCAGCAGGCTCACGAACTTGGTGAGGAAACTGCGGGTCTCCTCGAAGTCCGTTTCACTCATACCTTCCTCGATGAGCTTCTGCAGCTCGTAGACGGCAACCCGGGTCGCGAAATGCGCGTCGTTGTTCGTGCGCAGCGGCCGGATCCACACCTGGAAGATCTGCTGCTGCCGGCCCAGGTTCGTGTCCGGCTGGAACTGGAACATGCCGCGCGGAAAATACTCGATGTAGGCATAGTCCCCGTAGTTCATGCCGCGAAGCTCGCGTATCCGCTGGAACAGGTGGCTGTTCGTGCTGCGATGCTCGCCCAGGTACGAGCGCGCGAGCCACAGCGCGACCCAGTCCGGGTCGCCGCGCGTGAGCTCGATCGGAAAGCCGAACGAGACCGCAACGGCAGGCGTTTCCTTCTGGACGATCAGCGCCCGGTTGCCGTCCTGCCCGGGCGCCGGGGGCACCTCCAGCGCGAGACGCTCGCCCGCCGGCAGCGCCTGCAGGTCGTCGCCAATGCGCCTGGCGAAGCTCTCCGGGTACCCGCCGGCAAGGCCCACGGTAATGTTGTTCACCGTGTAGTACCGCTCGTAGAAGCCCTGCACGTCGTCCAGGGTCATGGCCTCGAGGTCGCTCACGTCCCCGAGGTTCAGCGAACCGTAGGGATGGCCAGCGCCGTAGATTTCGCTGTAGAGCAGCTCCTTCGCCGTTTCCTCGTCGTTGTTGCCGACGAGCCCGGTGCGGATCGCGTTGACGAGCTGCGTCCTGACGCGCCGGAAATCCTGCTCGCGCCAGCCGGGAGCGAGCAGCTGTTCCATTGCCAGCGCGTACCAGGTGTCCAGGTTGTCCTCGTGCACCTGGCCCGAAAGCCGCGTCATCTCCTTGTCCACCTGCGCCGTGAAGTCGGCGGCGATCGGGTACATGGCGTCGTTGATCTGCTCGATCGTGTGCGCGGCGGAGCCGCCCTCGGTGATCATGGCCGCGGTGAGGGCGGCGAGGCCCTTCTTGCCCTCGGGATCGACGGCGGCGCCCGCGTGGACGAGGATCGAGACGTCGACCAGCGGGGACGTGTCCGAAGGCTGCGCAACGATGGCGACCGGCACCGGGTCATGCCCTGCCCCCCCTGTAGGAGCGCGCACCGCGCGCGATGCCACAGAGCCCCCGGTGGCATCG
>CAYRKH010000164.1:0-3072 GCA_964424805.1 uncultured Woeseiaceae bacterium | reverse complement strand
GGCCGATCGTGACCCGGTCGAGCTTGCGCGCGGTATGGCCGGCGACGGACCGCTCCGGGTCGACGTCCTTCTCCCGTTTCAGCCCTTCGGGCGTCAGCTCGAACGCCCATGCGAACAGGAGGACCAGCGGGAAGCCGAGCGCCAGGGCAAGCATGAAGACCTGCATCACCCAGCCAGGGGCCGGGATGTTGTCGAGGACCAGGTCGGCGACCTGCAGCAGGAGCCACGAGGCGACCGCGTAAGCGACCGCCACGCGAATGACGTTGCGGCGCTTCAGCTCATCGAGCAACTTTCCCAATGCGAATCTCCCTGATGCCGCGTGCCTGGCGCGGCGGACCCCTGTACCGGTTGTTGCCCGGTTTCCTCAGTGATCCAGGGCGAAACTGTACCAGAATGGCGCATGGACGGTACGGCCGCGCGGAATCTGGCGGTCTTCATAATGGTCTCGGTCGGGCTGAAGGTTTTGCGGCCGTCGCGCTGCAAAAGCACGACCGCCTGGTGCGAGGCTCCTTACTGAACTTCGAAAACCGAGCGGCCGATGAAGACGTACCAGGCTTCGTCGACTCGCCTGCTCTGGCCCGTTTCCGAGCTGACCGGCGTCAACTCGCCCGTCGGCCGGCTGAGATAACGCGCCTCTTCAGTCACCACCATGACTTCACCGTCGGGTGCGAGCGTTTCGATCCTGCTCGCCCCGTCGAAGGCCGCGCGTTCGAGCAGTGTTCCGGAAGGATCCCTCGTCCAGACACGCGTCCGGATCGGGTCTGTGAACTCGATGAACGCCACCCAGCCGCCGGCGATGGCATAGTCCCTGTCGGGCGCCGGAGCCGGGAATCGCCCGGGGCCGGTCAGGATGGTCTCGCCGGTGCCGTCGTGCAAGGCGATTGCATAGACGTCTGCATCCGACTTGGCATAGACGACTCCCTCGCCGTCGGTCCTGGGATCCCGGTTCCGCTTATCCGTATCCGCCGTCAGGGTCGTGTATACGGTCCCGTCGAACTTCACTATCTGGGCGTTCGCTTCGAATGCGGGCAATTCCGAGAACACAACGACACCGTCGCTCGCCACCGAGTGTCCGAAGGCCACAGAGTCCCGTACGTGCAGGTCGGTCATCGTGGAGAACTGCCGGCGCAGAAGGTTGCCGTCGGATGCGCTGACCCAGGTGGCGTAATCTCCCGCGACCTGGATCGGTGGGCCCAGCTCGACGAGCAGCGCATGGTTCCAGTCGTATGCCTCCGGTGCACCGGCATCATCCTCCAGGAGACCGGCAAAGGCCGCACCCGTGGGCGTCAGGTATGCCTCCTCGACCACGAAAAGTCCGGGCACATCGACGTGCTCCACGTTGCCCGTCTCCACCTCGACGATGGTGAGCTCGCTGCCTATGGGGTCGACTTCCCGTTGCAGCAGCGCTCGCTGGCCGTCGAAATCGACCACCGGCAGGGGGAACGCTCTTTCGTTCGCGAGCGCTGGCGAGCCTTCGACGTAAACGACCCTCCACTGCGATCGAGTCTGCCCGGTGCTGTCGATCGCAGTAACCTTGAGACTGACCGTTTGATTGTTGAACGGGGAGAGATCGAATTCCCGGGACAGCTCATTGGTGCCGGGTTCCCCCACCGGTTGGCTGTCCGCATATACCCATAGACTGCAATCGCCGCGGTCGTCCGTGCAGGAGGCCGTTACCAGCACCTCGGGTGTGGCAACGGTCTCCGGGAGAGGCTCGACCAGGGTGAGGACCGGCAATCGGTCGGGCTCTGGAGTCGATTCCGGCTCGGTGTCGCTGCCGTTGCAGCCGACCAGGACGAATGCCAGTAGCAGTGCCGCGGTTCTCGTCATGACGGACTCCTCCCCCGATATTTTATTTTCGGTCACATGGCTGTTGTCGACAACTGCCGGCAGCGGGCGAGGGCGGCGCCTGCCAGGGTTCACCCCGCATCGCCGGTCACCTTGAGCAGGGCCGCCAGGAAGAGTGCTGCAGCGGCCGTCGAGGCGACCGTGCGGAGATGGTTCCAGGAGGTCCATACGTCCAGGTACCGCCCCCAGGCGGCGGACAGGTCGCCGGCGGTCGTGCCGGCCCGGGCGAGTTCGTTGTTGAGCGGCACGTCGAACACGACGGTGCAGGCGGACATGCCGATGACGTAGGTCAGCCCGGCCAGGAGCATCAACGCCGCGCCGGGTTGCCCCCAGCGAAAGAGGGCGAGCACCGCCAGCCCGTGCCTGGTCGACGGTGCCGAGTGCCTTCATGATGAAGGTCGAAAATGCGAAGTAGAGTCCGGCCATGAGGCCGCAGCCGATGATCAAGAACCACAGCAGGATGGTGATGATCATCTCCATAACGGTCCCGCTTCCAATATTCCTGTCGTCAAGAAACTCATCATCGCAGACAAGGCAGGGGGTTCCTGCTGCGGAAAGGGCCCCGACGCCTGTAGCGACCGCTTAGCCGTCCTGATCCCAGCTGCCGGACGCTGGTTAGCGCCTCCCGCGTCCGGACACTTGCTTGCTCGTGTCTCACAAGCTCGATGCAACGCCGCGATTCGAGGTTAACCTCCCGTTCAGCTTACGGCACCCAGAATGAGAGCACCCACCATCGGAGGCCATCGACATGCGCAAGTTCCTCGTCCTTCTGGTTGCCTGTCTTCTTTCTTACTCAGTATCGTGGGCCGATCCCGGAAGGGATGAATCCGGTCACGGTGAATACAATCAGTTCGATCGACGGGAGTTTTCATGGCATGCCGATCGGGAGTCACAGAAACGGCAACATGAACTCGACCGCGAGGCCGCCAAGGCGTATTTCGAGCAGGAGCGGGAAGCCGAAAAGGCCTGGGCGGAGTTGGAGCGCGAGGAGCGCAAGCACTACGATCTATTTTTAACCCTGTAAAGTTTGTCTGTGAATCCACCGTCGACGCAAGACGATCCAAGCCGTGAGGTTTAGAGACTTAGCAGTTCATCCATCCTTTGGCCATGACCCAGGTTCATGGCGCGTCTATCGCCTAGCGAACTGCTCAACAGCTAGAATCCCGAGGCGTTGTTAACGCCGCAGTAAAAATGACCCCCATCGTCGGAGTAAAACTGACCCCC
>CAYRKH010000163.1:0-3285 GCA_964424805.1 uncultured Woeseiaceae bacterium | reverse complement strand
ATTCCCCAACCGCCCAAAATGCCACCTGACGCCGCCCCCCCCGCCCCCCCCCCCCCCCAACCCACCCGCGCATCCCCCGCCGGGCCCGCTCCTACAGGTCGAAGCTTTCTCACGCCAGTGCCACGCTCTTCACCTGCGCGAACACCCGCATGCCCGGCGCGAGCTGCAGGCGTTCCACCGAGCGCCCGGTGATGCGCGACAGGATGGTAGTTCCCCCGACGTCCAGCCGCAGCAGGCGGTTCGCCGGGTCGGCATCGTCGTGAATGCCGAGGATTGCGGCGCTCACCAGGTTGCTGATGCTCGTATCCTCGATGCGTTCCAGCGCGATGCTCACGTCGCGGGCGAGGATGCGCAGGCGGAGCGCAGCGCCCGGCTCGAGCTCGAGCTGCGGCACGAAGATGCTGCCGCCCGGCACCTCGAGCTCCGTGAGGTGGAAGCTGCTGATGTGGCGACGCACCGTCGCCTGTAGCAGCGCGGCCGCTTCGTCCGCACGGCTGAGCGACAGGCCGGGCCGGGTCAGGACGTCGTTGATCTCGCCGCTGGCAATTACCGAACCCTCCTCCAGCAGCACCAGGTAATCGGCGAGCCGCTGCACTTCCATCGGCACGTGGCTCACGTACAGCATCGGGATATCGAGCTCGCGATGCAGCGTGTCGAGGCAGTCGAGGATCTCGTTGCGGCTCTCGAGGTCCAGCCCCGCCAGGGGCTCGTCCAGCAGCAGCAGCTGCGGCTGGCTGAGCAAGGCCCGCCCGATCGCCACGCGCTGCTGCTGCCCCCCGGACAGCGAGTACGGGTTACGCCGGAGCAGCGGCTCCAGGGCCAGCAGCCGGCTCACGCGTTCCAGGGTCAGCGCACGCTCGTGCTTTGGCGCGCGGCGCTCACCGAAACGCAGGTTGCCGATGACGTCCAGGTGCTCGAACAGGCCGGGCTGCTGGAACACGTAGCCGAAGCGGCGCCGGTGGGGCGGGACGAACGCGCGGCCGTCCTGGTACACGCGCTCGCCGATGCTGAAATGTCCGCGAATGCCGGGTTCCAGCCCCGCGATGCAGCGGAGCAGGGTGGTCTTGCCGGCCCCGGAACGCCCGAACAGCGCGGTGGTGCCGCGCGACGGCAGCACGAGGTCGACGTCCAGCGCGAAGCCCGCCCGCTGCGCGGCGAACCGCAGCCGCAGCCCGCCGGGCGACTCAGGCGGCCGCACGCTGCCCGCCGCCGAAGAGGCGCTGCCGCCCGGAAAGGTTCACCAGCAGCAGCGCAACGAAGGAAAACAGCAGCAAAAGCGCCGCCAGCCAGTGGGCCTGCGTGTACTCGAGCGATTCGACGTGATCGTAGATGGCGACGGACAGGACCCGCGTCTCCCCGGGGATGTTGCCGCCGATCATCAGCACCACGCCGAACTCGCCGACCGTGTGGGCGAAGCTCAGGACGACGGCGGCGAGCACGCCCGCGCGCGCCAGCGGCAGCACCATGCGGAAAAAGCGGTCGAGAGGACTCGCGCCCAGCGTCGCGGCTACCTCCAGCGGCCGCGGGCCGATGGCCGCGAACGCGGCCTGCAGCGGCTGCACCGTGAACGGCAGCGAGTAGATGATCGATGCGATCACGAGCCCGCTGAACGTGAAATTGAGCGAGCCGATGCCCAGCCAGCTCGTGATGCGGCCGACCGTGCCGTCAGGGCTGAACGTGATCAGCAGGTAAAAGCCGAGGACGGTCGGCGGCAGGACCAGCGGCAGCGCCACCAGAGCGTTCACCGGCCGGCGCCAGCGCGAGCGCGTGGTGGCAAGCCACCAGGCGAGCGGCGTGCCGAGGAGCAGCAGAAGCACGGTGGTGGTGGCGGCAAGCCGCAGCGTGAGGGCGGCGGTGGTGAGCGAGTCGGGCGTCACGCCAGGCCCTACCGGGGGGTGCCGCAGGAGCGCGCATCGCGCGCGGTACTCGTGCGTGGGACCGTGGGATCGCGCGCGATGCACGCTCCCACGCCTTCGGTGCCCATCCCGGGCGGCGCATAGCCCAGCGCTTCGAGCCGCGCGATCGCGTACTCCGATTGCAGGAACGCCATTAGCGCGCGCGCCGCGGCGTTCTCCCGGCTCCTCACCAGGAGGACCCCCATCTGCTCGATCGGCGCGTACAGCTCCGGTGGCACCAGCCAGCGGCTGCCGTCCAGCCGGCGGGCGGCGATCGGCTGGGACAGCGCGACGAACCCGAGCTCGGCGTTCCTGCTGACGACGAAGTGCCAGGTCTGCGCCACGCTTTCGCCCGTTACCAGCCGGGGCTGCAGCACCTGCGCGAGCCCGAGGCCCTCGAGCACCTGCAGGGCGGCGGCGCCGTAAGGTGCCGTACGCGGATTGGCGAGTGCGAGGTGCTCGAAGCGGTCCGTCCGGAGGACGGCGCCGTCCCCGTCCACGAGGTCGGGATCGGCGCTCCACAGGACCAGCCGGCCGCGCGCATAGACGAACGCGGACGACGCCTCGGCCAGGCCCGCTTCGATGAGCCGCTCAGGCCGCTCGCGGTCGGCGGCCAGGAACACGTCGTATGGAGCGCCGTGGCGGATCTGCGCGTACAGGATGCCCGTCGAGGCGCTGCTGATGCGGAGTGCGTGGCCGCTCTGCTCCTCGAAAGCCGGCTGGAGCTGCCGCAGCGCATCGGTAAAGTTGGCGGCTACGGCGACGCTGGCCGTGTCCGCCGCCGCCAGCGGCGCGGCGGCGAGCAGGCAGAGCAGGGTGTAAAGACGGCTGGCGATCATCGATTTATCGGTGCTGCTCCGCAGTAAGGTAAGCGATGATACCGCGCCCCCTGCACGACGCGCGTCGATCCGTGTGTGCCCGCGGGTTGTAGGAGCGCGCATTGCGCGCGGCGCCACGGCCGCCATATGAGCATCGCGCGCGATGCGCGCTCCTACACGTGTTTTTTCAGGCGGTAGAGCAGGTCCAGGGCTTCGCGCGGGGAGAGGGCGTCAGGGTCGGCGGCTTCGAGGGCATCGCGCAGGGGATCCGGCGCGGCGGCGGGCGCGGCGAGCGGCAGCTCCGACTGGGGATGCGGTGCCGAAGCCTGCGACACTTCCAGGTTCGAAAGGTACGCGCGCGCCTTGTCGATGACCTGCGGCGGCACGCCGGCGAGGGCCGCGACCTGCAGGCCATAGCTCCGGTTCGCGGGGCCGGGCTTCACCGCGTGCAGGAACACCAGCTTGCCCTGGTGCTCCGTCGCATCCAGGTGCACGTTCGCACACCCGGGCAACTCCGCGGCCAGCGCGGTCAGCTCGAAATAGTGGGTCGCGAACAGGGTGAACGCGCGCAG
>CAYRKH010000162.1:0-3306 GCA_964424805.1 uncultured Woeseiaceae bacterium | reverse complement strand
GCGCTCGATATGCCGCTCTACCTGCGGGTCGCGCCGGAGCTCTACCTGAAGCGGCTCATCGTCGGCGGCTTCGAGCGCGTCTTCGAGATCAACCGCAACTTCCGCAACGAAGGCGTTTCGACCCAGCACAATCCCGAGTTTACGATGCTCGAGCTCTATCGCGCCTACGCGGGCTTCGAGGAGATCATGGAGATGCTCGAAGCCCTGCTCACCGGAATGTGCCAGGCGGTGCTCGGGCGCACCACGCTGCGCTACCAGGGCGAGGAATATGATCTCGCGAGACCGTTCGTGCGCCGGACCGTCGAAGACGCCGTCCTCGCGTTCAATCCCGGTCTGGACGCGGGCCGGCTGCGCGATCGCGAATACCTTGGCGGTATCGCGGAGCGCCTGGGGATACCCGTGCACGAGAACTACGGCGCCGGCAAGCTGCAGATGGAGATCTTCGAAAAGACCGCCGAGGCGAAGCTGCGCGAGCCGACCTTCGTCACCGCGTACCCCACGGAGGTGTCGCCGCTCGCCCGGGGAAACGACGACGATTCCTTCATCACCGATCGCTTCGAGTTGTTCATCGCCGGGCGCGAAATCGCCAACGGCTTCTCCGAGCTGAACGATCCGGAAGAGCAGGCCGAGCGGTTCCGCGAGCAGGTGGCGAGCCGGGACGCCGGCGATGAAGAGGCCATGCTGTTCGATGCGGATTACATCCGCGCGCTGGAATACGGCATGCCGCCGACCGGCGGGCTCGGCGTGGGCATCGACCGCCTGGTAATGCTCTTTACCGACTCCCCGTCGATACGCGACGTCCTCCTGTTTCCCCACATGCGTCCGGAAGCGCCCGGCTAGGGTTGAAGCCTGGGCCCGCCGCAGGGCGACGCGCACGCCGTCCAGCGCGTCAAACGTCGTAAGGCAGCGGGACCGGCACGGCGCGTCCGCCGTTGACCGTCAGCGGCGCCTCGTGTGATTCGATCCTGGCGACCGCGAGAAGGTCCGGGCCGGCGGCGTTGACGACCTCGCCGGCTTCGCCGCTTTCGTGCAGCAGGCGGTCACCGACGTGTGCCTCGCCGGTCTCGAGACGGTAGCGCCGCAGGCGGCGTTTGCTCTGGCCGCGGTGCTCGGTGCGGGCGACGATCTCCTGGCCGGTGTAGCAGCCCTTGTCGAAGCTGACGGCGCCGATACGGTCGAGGTTCAGCATGTGGGGCGTGTACTGCTCGCTCGTGTCGGCGGTGATCGTGGGGATGCCGGCGTCGATCAGCGCTTTGTGCCATTCCGGCTCGCTGAGCGGATCGCTGAGCGCCAGGCCGGCAATCGCCGCCTGCGTACCGTAGAGCTCTACGCCCCGTTCGTGGCCGCCGAGCTCGAGGGTGGTGATGCCGTGGGCGTGGCACCCGGCGCCACGGGCGCGTTCCGGCAGCAGGCCGCGGGCCGCAAGCGACTCGAGGTCCGCCGGGGCGGCAACGGCGACGGCCTGCCAGTCCGGCGCCGGCCGGATGTCGACCTTCGCCCGGAGGCGATACATCGACAGCCGGCTCGCCACCCGCTCCGCGAGGCCGGTCGGCAGCACGAGCCCAACCGCGCCGTCCAGGTCCAGGATCCTGAGCACGGTGATGACGCGGCCTTTGGGATTGCACCAGGCCCCGAGCAGGCCCCGGCCGGGGGCGAGCTGGCGTACGTCCTGCGTCAACTGCCCCTGCAGGAACGACGCCGCGTCTTCGCCTTCAACCTGTAACAGTCGGAACAATCGCTTTTCCCCGGGCCGAGATATAACGGCCAACCTGCACGATCACGCCCAGTCTGGCATACTCTCGCTCTGTTTTGCCAAGGGCACACTGGAGGATAGCTCGCTGATGGACAACAGCCAGCGGCCGATGTCACCACACATCTTCATCTATCGTTGGCCGATGACGATGACGGTATCGATCCTGCACCGGGTCACCGGCGTCATGTTGTCACTGGGGTTCATCGTGCTGGCAGCCTGGCTGGCATCCTTGGCCGCCGGAGCGCCGTCCTACGGGCGCTTCGCCCAAACCATGGAATCCGTCCCGGGCCGCCTGTTTCTCGTCCTCTGGACCGCCGCGCTGTTCTTCCACCTTGCGAACGGGGTGCGGCACCTGTTCTGGGACGCGGGCTACGGGTTCGAAATTCCCCAGGCGAACGCCACCGGCTGGACCGTCATCGCCAGCACCATCGTGCTGACTCTTCTTTATTGGGTATTGATCTAGTGGGCCTGCGCACTCCCCTGGGCCGGGTCCTGGGCCACGGCGCCGCCCACTCGGGCACGGGGCACTGGTGGTCGCAGCGCCTGTCCGCGGCGGCGCTGCTGCTGCTGGTAGCCTGGTTCCTGGTATCGATACTGTTGCTGCCCGGCTTCTCCTTCGAGACCGTCCGCGCGTGGCTCGCACGGCCGTGGAACGCCGTGCCGGCGATGCTCCTCGTCGCGACCATGGCCTGGCATTCGAGCCTCGGCGTGCAGGTCGTGATCGAGGACTACGTGCACCGGCCGCTGGTCCGGGTCGCGTCGATCATCCTCTCCAAATTCCTGCACGTGCTGCTGGCGGCAATCGCGCTGCTGGCGGTCGTGACGATTGTTCTCGGAAACCAGCCATGAGCCAGTTCGATTTCGTCGACCACAGCTATGACGTGGTCGTGGTCGGTGCCGGCGGCGCGGGCCTGCGCACGACCCTCGGGCTCGCTGAAGCCGACTTCAGCACTGCCTGCATTACCAAGGTCTTCCCGACGCGCAGCCACACGGTTGCCGCGCAGGGCGGCATCAGCGCGGCGCTCGGCAACATGGGCGAAGACGACTGGCGCTGGCACATGTACGACACGGTCAAGGGCTCGGACTGGCTGGGCGACCAGGACGCCATCGAATACATGTGCAAGGAAGCGCCCCAGTCGGTGATCGAGCTCGAGCACTATGGTATGCCGTTTTCGCGTACCGACGACGGCCGCATCTACCAGCGGCCGTTCGGCGGCATGACCACGCATTTCGGAGAAGGTACCGCCCAGCGCACCTGCGCCGCGGCCGACCGCACCGGCCACGCCATGCTGCACACGCTGTACCAGCAGGCGCTGAAGCATCACGCCGAGTTCTTCATCGAATATTTCGCGCTGGATCTCATCATGGAAGACGGCGCATGCCGCGGCGTGATCGCGTGGAATCTTGCCGACGGCACGATTCACCGCTTCCGCGCGCAGAGCGTGATTCTCGCCACCGGCGGTTACGGCCGCGCGTACTTCTCCTGCACGTCCGCGCACACGTGCACGGGCGATGGCAACGCGATGGTGCTGCGTGCGGGCCTTCCCCTGCAG
>CAYRKH010000161.1:0-3373 GCA_964424805.1 uncultured Woeseiaceae bacterium | reverse complement strand
AACATCGGGCCCGAGGTCCAGAGCTTCTGGCGCTGGTTGTGCAGCAGGCCGTTGGTGATACCGGCGCGCACCATGCTCGCCGTGGCTTCGGGCCTGAGCGTTATGCTCTCGCCGTTCCTGTCCTCGAAGGTGTACATCTCCTTCTCGACGATGTCCGTTACCTCGCCGATGGAACGCCGGAAGAGCTCCGTCATTTCGAGCAGCGGCAGGCGGATCTCCGCATAGCCGTAGCCTTCCACCACGTCCCGCACCACGGTTTCCACGTGCCGCCAGACGCGCACGGTGGCGGGCAGCAGGTCGTTCATGCCTTTGACGGTTCGGGCGTTCATGTAGCGCTCTCGTGGGACATCGCGTGCTCTAGCGGCCGGTGATCGTCAGCCGGGCGGTGGCGCCGCGGCGCGCGGACGGCGGAATCGGGAACGCTTCCCCGTCCACGCGGAGGGTCGCGTACTCGCTGTTGCCGAGCAGGACGCGAAGCGGGGCGGTGCCGGCAACGGACACCTCCTGGCCGGCCTGGCCGAGGCCGAAGTACAGGCGGCTGCCGGAAGCATCGGAAACCTCGGTCCAGCAGTCACCGCTGAAAGACAGCGTCAGCCCGACCTGGCCTTCCCGCGGCGGGGCGGCCGGCGGTGTTTCGACGGGCGGCGGTGCGTCCTGGACCGCGGCGACGCCGTCGTCCACCGGATCTGCAGGCATCGGCGCGGGTGCGTCCGCCTCCTCCGGCGGCTCGCTGTCCGCGTCGCCGGTGCCGGGCCCGGGTTCCCGGGGCGCTGCCGCGTCGCCGGTAGCGGGCGCGTCGGGCTCGAACGGGGCCAGCGTGGCCGGCTCCCGCGGGCTGAAGATCGGGTCGAGGCTCCCGGACAGCCACAGCCAGGCGACGCCCGCAACGACGGCAACGGCCAGGATCGCGCCGAGCCACGGTCCCGCCGGCACCTCCGGCCGGGGCGGCTTGCGCAAGCCGACGACGGGCAGCGGCTCGTCGGGCCGTTCGAACTGGCGGTAGTCGGCCAGCACCTCGTCACCCGGGATGCCGACGACCTCGGCGTACTTGCGGATGTAGCCCTTCACGAACACGGGCGCGCCCAGGGCGTCGAAGCGGTTCTGCTCGAGCGCCCTGACCTTCGGCTCGTCGAGGTGCAACTCCTTGGCGATGTCCAGGATCGAGATATCGCGCAGCCGCCTCGCTTCGGCAAGCCGCTCGCCGGCAAGCGGCTGCTGGCGTTCCTCGACGGTCGCGTTTTCCGGTTGCTCGCTCACCTGGCGGTTTTCACACAGCTTGCGGGAACACGCGGCAGTCAGCTCGCCGCGAGCACCTGCCGGGCCTGCGCCGAGCGCGGGAACTCCCGCAGGAGCTGGGTCTCGTAGGTCCCGCGGGCGTCGTCGTCGCCCAGCGAGGTTTCGATCTGCACGGCGAGGTAAAGCGCCTCCGGCGTCGCGCGGTTGCTGGAGAAGTAGCGCTGTATGAACGCCCGCGCCTGCAGGTACTCCTCGGTCCGGTACATCAAAGCCGCCATCTGCAGCAGCGCCTCGCCGTAGCGCGGGTTCTCGTCCAGCGCCCGCCTGAAGTACGCCTCCGCCTGCGCGAGATCCGGCTTGTTGGAGAAACAGACGCCGGCATTCGTGAGCGTCATCTCCGCATCGTCGTTGTCCCTTATGGCTGCCGAGCGGTCGAACTGCTCGCGAGCGTCCTCGAACTGCTTGCGCCCGCACAGGTACACCGCGTAGGCATTGCGCACGATGTGATTCGACGGCTCCGCACGCACCGCTCTCCTGTGGTGCTCGGCGGCAAGCCGCTCGTTGCCGAGCCGCTCGAACGTAAGCGCGAGCACCGAATGGGCAATCGCCAGGTTGGGATTGAAACCGATCGCGCGCTGCAGGCGATCGCGCGCAAGCTCGTAGTTGCCGTTGTGGAAGTAATGGGCGCCGAGCTGGTAATACTTGCGCGCCGCGTCCGCGTCGTCGGTCTTCGGCGCGACGTTCGTGGTCGTCGAGATGCAGGACGTCATCGCCAGCATCGCCAGCACCGCCAGCCCCAGGATGGGCCGTCTCCCCGTTGTAATCACGCTGTCGCCACCTTCGAGTTCTTCTCGCCCAAGCGAACCTTGGTCCGGTCCCGTACTTTACCAGCCAACTGGCCGCAAGCCGCGTCGATGTCGTCGCCGCGGGTCTTGCGGATCGTGGTCACCAGCCCGGCCTCCCTGAGGCGCGCCTGGAAACGGTCGATCGAGGCCGGGGCCGAGCGCCGGAAAGCACTGCCCGGGAACGGGTTGAAGGGTATCAGGTTCACCTTGGCCGGCCGATCCCGCAGCAGGGCCGCCAGCCGGGAAGCCTGCTCCGGGGCGTCGTTGACGCCGTCCAGCATCACGTATTCGAAGGTGATGAAGCGGCCGGACCTCAGGGCCGCGTAGCGCCAGCAGGCGTCCAGCAATTCCTCCAGCGGGTGCACCCGGTTGATCGGCACCAGCCGGTCGCGCAGGGCGTTCTCCGGTGCGTGCAGGGAAACGGCGAGCGAGACGTTGCACTCCCGGCCCAGGCGCTCGATCTGCGGCACGAGCCCCGAGGTGCTGACGGTGACCCGCCGCCGCGACAGCCCGTAGCCGAGCTCGGAAACGAGCAGCTCCAGCACCGGCAGCAGGTTGCGGTAGTTCGCCAGCGGCTCGCCCATGCCCATGAACACCACGTTCGTGACCGCGGGGTCACCGTTGGCGCGGCGCGGCAGCACCCGGTTGGCGTGATACACCTGCCCGACGATCTCCGCCGCGGCGAGATTCCGGTTGAATCCCTGCGCGCCCGTCGCGCAGAACGCGCAGTCCAGCGCACAGCCCACCTGCGAGGAAATGCACAGCGTGCCCCGCCCCGGCTCGGGGATGAACACTGTCTCGACCGCTTGTCCCCCGCCGGAGGCAAACAGCCACTTCACCGTGCCGTCGGTCGACGTCCTCTCGGAGATCACCGGCGGCAGTCTCACCTCCGCCAGGAGCTCGAGGCGCGCGCGCAGCGCCCGGGAGATATCGGTCATGTCAGCGAAGCGGTCGACGCCGCGCCCGTAAATCCACTGCATCACCTGCCGCGCGCGATAAGGCTTCTCCCCGAGCGCCGTGAAGAACGCCTCCAGGCGGGGCTGCGGGAGGCCCAGGAGATTGGTGATGTCAGTGTCTCGTGTCATCGCATTCGGTCGGACAGCGTTGTTGCGGCTTCATTGCGTTTTTGGGAGTCGGGCCACCACGGCTTGCACCGGAGCTTGCCTACCACGGCTTGCGCCGGAGCTTGCCCACCACGGCTTCCGGGCGCCACCGGGGGACCTTTGGCGGAATGGCTCCCCCGGTTGCGGCTCCGCCAATCCCCGGCGCGCAGCTTTCGGCCGCCACCGCCG
>CAYRKH010000160.1:0-3399 GCA_964424805.1 uncultured Woeseiaceae bacterium | reverse complement strand
CCCCTGTTCCCAGGTGACGGCCCCGCTCGTCGGCGATGCGGGTTCAGGAATAGCTCGTCCGTGGCAGCGGCTCCCGCTGGTCGCGGCTTCGCCAGCCACGACGGCCAGCGTTCATGAATAGTGCGGAAACAGCCCCATGGCCCCCGATCCTGCGGTGGTAAACTGCCGTCACGATGTCGACCAAACACATGAACGCCGCCCCGGGCGATTTCGCCGGCACGGTCCTGATGCCCGGCGACCCGCTGCGGGCGCAGTACATCGCTGAAAACTTCATCGATGGCGCCCGCCGCGTGACCGACGTCCGCAACATGTGGGGCTTCACCGGCGAGTACGAGGGCATGCCGGTGTCGGTGATGGCGCACGGGATGGGCATCCCGTCGGCCTCGATCTACTGCACCGAGCTGATGCGGGACTACGGCGTCAGGCGGGTGATCCGGGTGGGCAGCTGCGGCACCAGCCATCCCAGGGTGAAGCTTCGGGACCTGGTGATCGCGATGGGAGCGTCGACGGATTCGGGGGTGAACCGGATGCGCTTCGGCGGCTACGACTTCGCCGCGCTGGCGACCTTCGGCCTGGTGAAGAACGCGGTGCAGGCGGCGGAAGAGATGGGAGTGCCGTATCACGTGGGCAACATCTTCTCCGCCGACCTCTTCTATACGCCGGACACGGCGATGTTCGAAACGCTCGCGGCCTACGACGTCCTCGGCGTGGAAATGGAAGCGGCGGGAATCTACCCGATCGCGGCGGAGCACGGCGCCGAGGCGCTCGCGATCTGCACGGTGAGCGACGACATCCCCTCGGGCGAGGCGCTGTCCGTCGAGGACCGGCAGACGACCTTCGACGACATGATCCGGGTGGCGCTAGAAACGGCGCGCCGCAGCGGGCCCGCATGAACGCCCCGAGCCTGTCCAGCCTGTCCGCGGTGCGCCGGGCCGCCCGGCTGCCGGACCTCGCCAGCGTCACGCGCGTCGACGAGGTAGGGATCAACGAGCGCGTCGCGCGCTTCCAGTCCCGCAGCATAAAGAATGAGTCGAAACTGCAGGCACTCAAAATGGTGCTCGGCATGATCGACCTGACGACGCTGGAAGGGCAGGATACCCCCGGCAAGGTGCGCCAGCTCTGCCAGAAGGCCATGCGCCTCCACGACAGGCGCCCCGACCTGCCGCACGTGGCAGCCGTTTGCGTCTACCCGACCCTGGTGGGCGTGGCGAAAAAGGCGCTCGGCGATTCCGGCATCAGGGTCGCCTCGGTCGCCACCGGCTTCCCGAGCGGACTTGCGCCGCGCCAGGTCAAGCTGGAGGAAACGAAGATAGCGGTCGCCGAAGGCGCGGACGAGATCGACATGGTGCTCTCGCGCGGCGCGTACCTCGCGGGCGACTACGGCTTCGTGTTCGACGAGATCATGGCCGTCAGGGACGCCTGCGGCGACGCTCACCTCAAGGTCATCCTGGAAACGGGGGAGCTCGGCACGCTCGACCAGGTGCGCCGTGCCAGCGTGCTGTCGATGCACGCCGGCGCCGACTTCATCAAGACCTCGACCGGCAAGATCCAGCCCGCGGCCACCATGCCCGTGACGCTGGTCATGCTGCAGGCCATTCGCGACTATTATTATGAGACCGGGCGGGCGGTCGGCATGAAGCCCGCCGGCGGCATCTCGAAGGCGAAGCTCGCGGTGCACTACCTCGTGATGCTGAAGGAAACCCTGGGCGCCGCGTGGATGACACCCGAGCGTTTCCGCTTCGGCGCGAGTTCGCTCGCGAACGACGTGTTGATGCAGATCGAAAAGCAGCTTACCGGCCGCTACCAGTCCGCCGACTACTTCTCCCGGGATTGAGATGAGCGCAGTTGCAGCAACGACCCGTGTAGGAGCGCGCACCGCGCGCGATGCCACGGCCTTGCCGGGGCCGGGCGTGGCAGGCGCAGCCCGCGCCGTGGCATCGCGCGCAGTGCGCGCTCCCACAGGCGCGGGGGGGCGCGGGGACGCGCGCCGAGGAGGATGGTGAAGCCCGTGGACAAGGCAGCCCGCGCCGGCGATCTCGCGTTCGATGTCGGTTGGCAGTACGCGCCGGCGCCGGAAAGCACGGACCATATCCGCATTGACGAGCGCTACGGGCTCTTCATCGGGGGCGAGTTCGTCGAGCCCGCCGAGGGCGGGTATTTTCCCTCGGTCAACCCGGCCACTGAAGAGGTCCTGTCGCACGTCGCGCTCGCGACGCAGGCCGACGTCGATGCCGCCGTGAAGGCGGCGCGCCGGGCGTACGAGGGTCCCTGGTCGAAGATGAAGCCGCTCGAGCGCGGCAAGTACGTGTATCGGCTCGCGCGCATCCTGCAGGAGCGTTCGCGCGAGCTGGCGGCCATCGAATCGCTGGACGGCGGCAAGCCGATACGCGAGTCCCGCGACATCGACATTCCGCTGGCCGCCGCACACTTCTTCTATTATGCCGGCTGGGCGGACAAGCTCGACTACGCCTTCCCGGGCCGCCGGGCGGCGCCGCTGGGTGTCGCGGGACAGGTGATCCCGTGGAATTTCCCGCTGCTGATGCTGGCCTGGAAGATCGCGCCGGCCATTGCCTGCGGTAACACGGTGGTGCTGAAGCCGGCGGAGACCACGCCGCTTACGGCGCTGAAGTTCGCCGAAGCCGTGCAGGACGCCGGCCTGCCGCCGGGCGTGGTCAACATCGTGACCGGCGCGGGTGAGACGGGCGCCGCGATCGTGCGGCACCCGCAGGTGGACAAGATCGCCTTCACCGGCTCGACGGAGGTCGGCCGCGGCATCCAGCGGGCGCTCGCCGGCACGAACAAGCGTTACACCCTGGAGCTCGGCGGCAAGGCGGCGAACATCGTGCTGGCCGATGCCGCGATCGACCAGGCCGTCGAAGGCATCGTCAACGGCATCTTTTTCAACCAGGGGCACGTCTGCTGCGCGGGCTCGCGGCTGCTCGTGCAGGAATCGGTGGCCGACGAGGTGGTCTCGAAGCTGAAGGACCGGATGGAGACGCTGGTCGTCGGCGATCCGCTCGACAAGAACACCGATATCGGCGCGATCAACTCGGCGCAGCAGCTCGAGCGCATCCGGTCCTACCTGGCGCTGGGGAAAGCCGAAGGCGCGGAGATACACCAGGCCTCCTGCCGCGTGCCGGAGCGCGGCTACTGGTGTCCCCCGACCCTCTTTACCGGCGTCTCGCAGTCGAGCCGCGTCGTGCAGGAGGAGATATTCGGCCCGGTGCTCGCCGTGCAAACCTTCCGCACCGAGGCGGAAGGCCTCGCGAAGGCGAACAACACGCCCTATGGCCTCTCCGGCGGCGTCTGGACGGACAAGGGCGCCAAGATCTTCAACCTGACCCGCGGCGTGCGCGCGGGCGTCATCTGGGCCAACACCTTCAACAAGTTCGACCCGAC
>CAYRKH010000159.1:0-3426 GCA_964424805.1 uncultured Woeseiaceae bacterium | reverse complement strand
GGTAGCGGGTAAGCTAAGCCGAGGGTTGCAGGTTCGAGTCCTGCCGGGCGCGCCAATATCGCCAACAAGGGACGGGAAATATCGGATATGATTTGCGGTCGGAACCGGCGGGGAGCTGGTGCCGGTCGGCAACGAAAACAGTGGTGGGCGTAGCTCAGTTGGTAGAGCCCCGGGTTGTGATCCCGGTCGTCGTGGGTTCGAATCCCATCGCTCACCCCACCTTATCTGAAATCTTGCAGCAGCGGGCCTCTAGCTCAATTGGTAGAGCAGTGGACTCTTAATCCATTGGTTCGGGGTTCGAGTCCCCGGGGGCCCACCACCGCGTTATAATTGGGCGCTGGACGGCAGGCGCCGAAACAATCGGCCGGAACACGCGAAAGTGGCGGAATTGGTAGACGCGCTGGATTTAGGATCCTGTGGGGCAACCCGTGAGAGTTCGAGTCTCTCCTTTCGCACCAGGTCCTTCCGTTAATATAACCCATTGAAAACCAACCAGCCAGTAAGCATATCTGTCCCCTGTAACGGGGCAGGATTTCCGAGGATGCACGACAAATGATGGTCACTGTCGAGTCGACGGGCACACTCGAGCGGCGCATGCGCGTACAGCTCCCGGCCGAGCGTATTGAGAGCGAGGTCGAATCGCGCCTGGCACAGGTCGGTAAATCCGTGAAAATAAAGGGTTTCCGGCCCGGCAAGGTGCCGAAGAAGGTGGTTCGCCAGCGCTACGGCGGGCAGATCCGCCAGGAAGTGCTCTCCGACCTCATGCAAAAGAGCTACAGCGACGCGGTCGAGCAGGAGAAGCTGAATCCCGCCGCGGGCCCGAAGATCGAGCCCGAGAAGGCCGACAACGACCGCGACTTCGCCTACGTGGCGACCTTCGAGGTCCTGCCCGACGTCAAGCTCGAGAACCTCGACAAGATCGAGGTGGTGCGGCCCGAGGTCGAGATCACGGACGAGGACCGCGAGGACATGCTGCAGAACCTGCGCCAGCAGAAGGCGACGTTCGAGCCGGTCGAGCGCGAAGCGGCGGAGGGCGATCGCGTCATCGTCGATTTCGAAGGCACGCTGAAGGGCGAGCCGATCAAGGGCGGTAAGGGTACCGAGGTGCCGGTGGTGCTCGGCCAGGGGCAGATGCTGCCCGACTTCGAGAAGGCGCTCTTCGGGGTCAAGGCCGGCGACGAGAAGGACTTCAAGGTCAAGTTCCCGAAGGACTATGGTCAATCGGGGGGCGCGGAGGATCTCGCCTCCAAAAAGGTCGATTTCCACGTCAAGGTACACCGCGTGGAGGAGCAGAAGCTGCCGCCGCTGGACGACAGTCTCGCGGAGACCTACGGCGTGACCGAGGGCGGGCTGGAGCAGCTCCGCGCCGACGTGGTCGCCAACATGCGCCGCGAAGCGGACGACAAGATCGCCGCCGACGTCAAGGACCAGGCGCTGAAGGGGCTGCTCGAGACCAACCCCATCGAGGTGCCGGGGGCGCTGGTCGCACAGGAAATGCATACGCAGCAGCACGAGGCGATGCGCCGCCTGGGCATCGAGGATCACGACAAGGCACCGCCCGCCGAGAACTTCCGGCAGTCGGCGGAGCGCAACGTCAGGCTCGGCCTGCTGCTGCGGCAGCTGATCGAGGACCAGGAGCTGAAGGTCGACGCCGAGCGGGTAAAGCAGAAGGTCGAGGACATCTGCTCGAGCTACGAGCAGCCCGAGGAAATGGCCGCGGCCTATTTCGGCAACCCGCAGATCATGGCCCGCCTCGAGCCGCTCGTCCTGGAAGAACAAGCGGTCGATTGGCTGGTCGAACACGGAAAGTCCAGCACACGCAAGGTCAGCTTCAAGGAATACATGAAACCGCCCCTGTAGGAGCGCGCATCGCGCGCGATGCCTCGCACGCTAAATCGCCGGGGCACCCCGGCGACTACTGCCGGGGCATCGCGCGCAATGCGCGCTCCTACGGGTGGATTGACGAAGGAATTTTAATGAAACCAACAGCACTGAACCTGGTTCCGATGGTCGTCGAGCAGACGGCCCGCGGCGAGCGTGCCTACGACATCTATTCGCGCCTGCTGAAGGAGCGCCTGGTGTTCATCGTGGGGCCGGTCGAGGACCACATGGCCAACCTGGTCGTGGCCCAGCTCCTCTACCTGGAATCCGAGAACCCGGACAAGGACATCCAGCTTTACATCAATTCGCCGGGCGGCTCGGTGACGGCGGGACTGTCGATCTACGATACGATGCAGTTCATCAAGTGCGACGTCAGCACGATCTGCGTCGGCCAGGCGGCCAGCATGGGCGCGCTGCTGCTCGGCGGCGGCACGAAAGGCAAGCGCTTCGCGCTACCGCACTCGCGCATCATGGTGCACCAGCCGAGTGCTGGCTACCAGGGCACGGCGACGGATATCGACATCCACGCGCGCGAAGTGCTGGAGCTCAAGCGGCGGCTGAACGAGATCATGGCGCGCCACACGGGCCAGACGCTCGAGAAAATCGACCGCGACCTGGACCGCGACAATTTCATGAGCAGCGAGGCGGCCGTCAACTACGGTCTCATCGACACGGTGCTGGAAAAGCGCACCGAGATGCGCACCGAAAGCAAGGGAGAATCCCGGTAATATCATGTCGTTACGCAGCGGGACGAGATTTCGAGACGCGTTCCTCGGTCCCATCAAAAGTGCCGTCCACTGCTTTGCACCTGCGAGGGCGTGCGTGTTATATAAACCCCGGTCCGGCAGTGACCGATTTCGAGTTACAGAGGCAGGCCTGGTATGAGCGATGATACCCGCGGCAAGAACGAGGACGGCAAGCTCCTCTATTGTTCTTTTTGCGGCAAGAGCCAGCACGAAGTTCGCAAGCTGATCGCGGGGCCATCGGTCTTCATCTGCGATGAGTGCGTTGAGCTGTGCAACGACATCATCCGCGAAGAGCTCGAGGATTCCGGCGAGACCGGGCGCGACAAGCTGCCGAAGCCGCACGAGATCAAGGCGGTGCTCGACGAGTACGTCATCGGGCAGCAGCGGGCAAAGAAAGTATTGTCCGTTGCCGTCTACAACCACTACAAGCGGCTGGACGACCGGAACGCCGATCGCAGCAAGGACGACACCGAGCTCGCCAAGAGCAACATCCTGCTGATCGGCCCGACAGGCTGCGGCAAAACGCTGCTTGCCGAGACGCTCGCGCGCCTGCTTAACGTGCCGTTCACGATTGCCGATGCGACGACCCTGACCGAGGCCGGCTACGTCGGCGAGGACGTCGAGAACATCATCCAGAAGCTGCTGCAGAAGTGCGACTACGACGTCGAGAAAGCGCAGACGGGCATCGTCTACATTGACGAGATCGACAAGATCTCGCGCAAGTCCGACAACCCGTCCATCACCCGCGACGTTTCGGGTGAAGGCGTGCAGCAGGCGCTCCTGAAACTGATCGAGGGCA
>CAYRKH010000158.1:0-3604 GCA_964424805.1 uncultured Woeseiaceae bacterium | reverse complement strand
GGCATCGGGTTGCCCCACATCGGCATGCCGTCGATGATGCGCCGCGCGTCGGTGCCGCCCGTCACCGGCCCGAACAGGATGACGTCGTATTGCCGCCGCAGGTTGCGGGCCTCGGCCACGTCCTGCGTGCTGATGTAGTCGTAGGGCACGCCGAGCTTGTCCAGCGCCATGCGCCACCAGCCCTCGGTCTGCGTGCTGAGCCAGGTGTGCATCACCGCGATGCGCGGCAGCCTGCCCTCCGGCGCGTCGACGGCGGCCAGGCCCTCCGGCACCTCGACCGGCGTATCCACGAGCGCGATCGGCGCCTCCAGGATTTCCGGGTCGGTGACCCGCACGACCTCGACGTTGAACAGCTCGCCCAGCGTCCAGCCGGTGTCGTCGTAGGCGTTCTCCTGGGGATCGTCCGGCGCCCAGTACTGGTGGTCGAGCAGCGTGTCGGCAATGCGCGAATACGGCTGGTCCATGCGCACGACGTAGCTGCCGGCGGCGAAGCGCCGGGATACGGGCGCGTCGTCCTTGTCGTCCTCGTCGTCCCGGGCGGCGCAGTCGTCGTCGTCATCCTGCGCGCAAGCGTCGCGAGGCGGCGGCACTTTCACCGTGACCGGCCGCGTGGTCCGGCTGATCTCCACGTGCTGGCGCTGCAGGATCTCCAGCAGCCAGGCCTGCGAGCCGACGCGTTCCTCGCCGGCCGGCAGCACGTAGGCGGCAGGCCCGGCCCGCTGCGGCTTCTCGACCGCGCGCTTGCTCTTCAAATAGAAGTTCCTGAGGAACATCGGCCCGTTGTCGGCGAAATAGCTGAGCGTGGTCAGCATGCCGGTCTGCTGGTAGTTGTTGTTGTTGCGCTGCGACCAGGTCACCACCGGCAGCGGCGGGTTGGGCTTGTACCAGGTGCGCTGGTACTCGCCGGGCTCCAGGATGCGCTCGACGGTATCGGCGCCGCCGTTGCCGAAGGTCTCGTACAGGCGGCTGATGCCGTTGTGCATGGCGGCGATGAACATCAGGTAGCCCGGGCTCCAGGTGTCGAAGTCGCCGTGCGTGAACACGCCGGGCATGCCGAACCGGGTCATCTCCTGCACGTTGTTCCAGCCGAGCTGCTGCCACTCGCCGACGAGAATGGGATCGACCCAGGAATTGTAGGGCCCGTCGCCGACGGTATTGTCGTACAGGAACGGCACGGACTCGTGCAGGTCGTGCAGCACCTGCGCGTGCCAGCCGACGAAGGTGTCGGCGACGTTGCGGGTCAGGTTGAGCGTCATGGTCATCGCGTCGCGGTTGTTGTCGTGCGCGACGTAATGGCCCCAGTAAAGCAGGCGCGGATAGTTCTCGTCCGGATGCGCGAGGTGCCAGTTGTAGACGTCGACCATGCGGTCGCGGCCGTCGACCTCGACGATCGGCGTGATCAGCGTGACGATGCGCTCCCGGATGTCCTTGATATAGGGTGCATCATCCACGGTCAGCCGGTAGGCCAGCTCCATCAGCGCCGTCGGCGACCCGGTCTCGGGGGAGTGGATCGCGCCGGTGATGTAATACACCGGCGTGGACTCCGCGATCAGCCGGTCGGCCTTCTCGTCGTCGAGGCCGATGCGGCGCGGATCGGCGAGCTGCGCCAGGCGCGCTTCGTTGGCGTCGAGGTCGTCGAGGAGCTGCTCGTCGGCGATTGCCACCGCGATCATCTCCCGCCCCTCCTCGGTCTCGCCGATGGAGAACACGCGCACGCGGGGGCTGGCCTCCGCGAGCGCGCGGAAATAGCGGTAGACGTCCGCGGAGTACGGCAGGTAGTCGGGCGCGCCGGCGACGTGCCCCACCACGGCGAGCGGCGTGGGCACGGTATCGGAGGCCGGCAGGTAATCGGTCAGGGGTGAATTGAAGGCCGGATCGGTGGTGAACTCGCGGATCTTCGCCGTGTAGGTCTCGTCGATCGCCTGGCCCGGCGCGCGGGCGTACCGGGCGGACTCCTGCGTCCGGAGCGGTTGCGTCCCGGACGGCGGCGGTGCGGCGAACGCGACGGTGACGAGCAGCGGCAGGACGGCCGCGGTGACATACCGGGTGACGTGCATGAGGACCCCTTGACGATCGGCAGCGTTGGGAATGCCGGCACGATAGGAGGCGGCGAAGAGAGGTGTCAACCAACGGCAAGGCGCCGGCTCACAATATGGCACAGGGACGCTTCAGTCCCGTGCGGCGAAGCCGCCGTCAGGTACCGCCGCCGGGTTCGCCGCTCTGCTCCGGCAGCTCGAACCTCGCGAGCGGTGCCATGCGGGCCCGATTCAGGCTGAGGACACCGTCGCCGACGGTATAGCTGTCGGCATCCCGAAGCGCCTCGAGAAACTGCTGCTCGATCGCCATGCCCGGGCAGGCCATCATCGTGACCCTGGGATGCTCGTCGAAGCTGATCCTGCCCCCGCTCTTGATCGCATAGCCGCCGGAGAACGAATTGCAGGAGGTGTTGCCGCTCGCGATTGCCTTCTCCGCATCCAGCAGGAGGAACGGGGCCCCGGATCCCGCATCGACCGGCTTGCCCCGGAGCTCGACGAGCATCCACTTCCTGCCTTCGATCCCGGGATCGTGCAGGTGCTTGTGGAGCACGTAGCGCCCGGCCAGCTCCCCTGTAATCGGGTTGCCGTCCCCGTCGAGGTGGATGAGCGTGTTCTCACCGACCTTGAACGGCTGGCCGGCGCCGCCGGTTTCGCGCAGCGTCACGCGGCTGCCTGCAGCGTTCCATGAGAACGATCCTCTTTCGACGTGCGGCCGCACGCTCCGTTCGAGGTAGACGAGCGTCCGCTCGAAGCGGCCGTCGGCATGCAAGGTCACGGTCTCGCGGATCCCCGGGCAATCGGCGCAGGGTATGACGCCGGAATACGTGCCGGCCCAGTCCAGGGCGTTCCGGCTCGAATGACCGTCCGCTGCCGCCGCGTTTGCCTCCGCGCCCGCCGGAGCCGCGGTCCCCGCGACCCGGTCTTCCGCGGGACCGCACGCGCAGGCCAGCAGGACCAGGCAGGCCAGCCCGCCCCGTTTTGCTGCCGACATCGTCACTCGCTCCGGTCAGCCACGCACATCCCGCGGAGCATCTGCGAAGCGTGCCCTCGAGTCAACGCTTCGCGCGTCGCGGCGTTGCTGAGACAATCGAATGCTCGGCCAGGCGCCAACGGGGAGAAACGAAGTGGAAGCAATTGCGTGGGATGATTTCGTGAAAGTCGAGCTTCGCGTCGGCAAGGTGGTCGACGTGCAGCCCTTTCCGGAAGCGCGCAAACCGGCGTACAAGCTGACCGTCGATTTCGGCGAGGCGATCGGCGTAAAGCGGTCGAGCGCGCAGGTCACCGACCTCTACGGCGCCGACGAGCTGCTCGGCCGCCTGGTCGTTGCCGTCGTGAACTTCCCGAAGAAGCAAATCGGGCCGTTCATGTCCGAGTGCCTGGTAACCGGGTTCCACGACGAGAACGGCCGCGTGGCGCTGTGCGTGCCCGACAAAGCCGTCCCGCTGGGCGCGAAGCTGCTGTGAGCGGCGGGTATCAGACCGCGGCCGGCGCCAGCCGCTGCCGCGCCAGCCCCTCGCCGAACGCCTCCAGCGCCCCGGCGCAATCGCCGGCCAGCGACGACCCGTGCA
>CAYRKH010000157.1:0-3615 GCA_964424805.1 uncultured Woeseiaceae bacterium | reverse complement strand
GGAACGTTCCGACGGCCATGCTGTGGGGACGCGTTTGCGAACACTTCTACATCAGTCCCGAAGAGCTCTCGGCCATGCTGACACGCCTCGGCGCCCAGCAGCCACCCGGCGGAAAGACCTCCCGCGGGTGATTTCGATTGGCCGACCGCGCGAGCACTCGTGGCCAACCCAACCGCCAGTGGGACGGTTGTTCGGATCATTGGCTGCCCTACTGCGGCTATTGCTCTAAGGAGGCAACGGGCCTATTTTACATTCTAGAATCTAGAATTGAGAATGGACGTGATACTCAAGCCGCAAGATGTGCTGGTCATGCTGAAGCTGGTCGCTCTGGGAGGACAGCAGTGGTCCTATGCTTGGCTGGCGGTGCAGCTCGGCATGAGCCCCTCGCAGCTCCACTCCGCCGTGAGGCGAGCACTGGCTGCCCAGCTCGCTTTTCGCAGAGAAGGCACGGTTGTACCTCATAGCCACAATCTGGAGGAGCTGCTGATCCATGGCGTCAAATACGTTTTCGTCCCCGAACGCGGTGAGCTGACAAGAGGAATGCCGACATTGCACGCTGCGCCTCCCTTGCTCCGACATTTTCATCCATCCGCTGAGCCGCCGCCTGTCTGGCCCGATCCCGAGGGCGACACAAGAGGCGTTGCCTTTAGTCCGCTCTACAAATTGGCGCCGAAAGCAGCGAAAGCCGACTCCAGGTTGTACGAGCTCCTGGTTATCCTCGATGCACTCCGCGGCGGACGTGCACGTATGCGCAAACTAGCCATCGACGAACTCAGGCAGCGCCTGGCGGCTCATGCAGCGGCAACAGAATCCTAATCCAAACGTAACCGACGAGTGACGCTATACCCCTGACCCGCCGCGAGTGCCGTTCCGCCACGGACGCTGGCCGCCTCTGCCCCGGCCGACCCGCTCGCCGGCACGATCGTCCACTACCTCGCAGTCCTCGACGCCGGCGACTGGACGGCCGCCGAGATCACCGCCCTCGCCCTGGAGCGCTGCCGCACGCACGGCGCGGCGTGGCGCGCCATCGACCTCCTCGACTCGGACACCGCCCTCGCTGCCGCCCGTGCCGCCGATGCGCGGCCTCCCCACCACGGCCTCGAGCGCCGAGTGGGCGCGGCTCTTTCCCGAGCCCCTGGAGCGGGATGCGCTCGAGGTGGCGCCGCTCCGCGCCGGCGGCGCCATCGTGCTCGGGAAGACCGCCGCCGACGATTTCGCCCTACCGTGGCAACGGCACCAGCAGCCACACCGGCAGGTGCTGAACCCGTACGACGAGAGCGGCACGCGCACGCTCGGCGGCTCGAGCGCGGGCTCCGCCGTCGCCGTCGTCGGCGGGATCGCGTTCGCCGCGCTCGGCACCGATGACGGTGGGTCCAACCGGATTCCGCGCAGTTCACCGGCGTCGTTGGGATGAAGCTAGATGTTCGGGCTGGTGCTGCGGACCGGGGTCATTCCGACCTGGCCGTATCTCGATACGCACGGGCCGCTGGCGCGCAGCGTCGGCGACGCGGCACGGTTGCTTGCCGTTATTGCTGGGGCCGATCCGTCTGGATTCTTTTTCTGGCGGTGGGGCGAATGGTTTTGGGCACCTTGGCATCGCGCGCGATGCGCGCTCCTACACGGGGCTGCGCGACGATGCGCTGGACGGGGTCCGGCTCAGGTTTGTCGAGGCGCGAGGCGATGTCGGCCGAGGCACTGGCCACGTGGGACCGGGCGGTCGCGAACCTCCGCACGGCCGGGCGGCGGTCGAGCCGTTCACACCGAAACGCGCAGCTTAGTGCTTGATGTCGTAATTTCAGCGCGGGTTCTGCTCGTCGATCCAGGCGCGCGGCGAGATCACACGTGCACCAGGCGGCGGTCGGTCCAGCAACGCAGCATCACCCGTGATCAGTCCCGCTCCAGGCCGGGCAGCCAGCAGTCGCCACAGGAAGTCGTCGCCTGGATCGGGCGCCGTTTCGCTCCGATCGGCAATGTCGAGAACGACGGCATCGGTTGCAAACGCTTCGAGCAAGGCGTCGACTTCGGCAGCCGCCAGACCGTGACGCGCCCGGATTCGCTCGCGCAGCAGCACGTCACGATATTCAGCAAGCAATTCCAAGCAAATCAGGAATCGCACCCGCCCGCCGAACATGGCATCCAGAATTCTGGCTGGCGGGGACTGTGGATCGGGGGTGAGTAGCCCCGCCACCACCACGCTGGTATCCACCACCCACACGGGTGTGGGGATGGTGGTATCGCTCACCGGTCGCGTGCCGCGCGGGTCTCTTCCAGCGCCAGCCGCTCCGCGTCCGCGGCCGACAATCCGGAGCGAGCGCGGGCGGCTGCGACCAGCTCTCGAACTTCCCGCTCCGGCTTGATCCCATAGGCTTCGAGGCTTTCACGGACGAGGAAGCCGATGGTCGTGCCGCGACGAGCCGCCGCCGCTTTGAGGGCCGCATGTAGCTCAGGGGGCAGATTGATAGTGAGTCGATTCATGATGTGGGGATTTAGCCGGGAGAGTCGCGCAGTTTAGCACGGACGCATATATCTGTATATATGCTTTCCTGTTTCTGAGTGGCACGTAAATACACTCTTATCGTGTATAATAAACGGCTACCGTGTTCAGCCCGGAGTTGATATGTCCGCAGAAACGTTAAAATTCAACACCCTCAAAAAGATCCGAACCGCGAAAGGCCTGACCCAGCAGCAGCTCGCCGACAGGCTGAAAACTACTCAGCAGACAGTCGCCCGCTGGGAACAAGGCAAGAACGATGTTCCGGTGACGCAATTGAAAGAGCTCGCGGTGCTCTTCGACGTCTCGGTCGACACTATCCTCGGCATCGAGACGCCGCCCGATAAACGCAAAGCGTCGCCGTTCGCGTTCGATTCGGGAGAGGCCGCCGTTCCTTACGGCACGCTGCGACTCAGTCTCTCCACAGGTCAGGTCGAGTATCCGATTGACGAACGCGCGCGAAAATCGCTGCTGCACCAGCTCGATGAGTTCGACGTCCAGGGCGACGCCAAACTAACCCCGTGGATCTACTGTTGGTCGCTCGACAACAAGATCATCTTCACAAACCCCGAATGCTTGCAACAGATCGATCTGATCGGCGATGACGTCGAGGCCATGCCGCCGTTCGAACATCCCGAGGTTTACCAGGCGCTGGAAGACTGGGATGCGCCTGAGTATGAACTCGGTGAGCGGATTGCGGAACGCTGCAATGCGATGTTCGATACATTCGGGAAGGAGAACGCAATCCGGCAAGCGACTTATGCGCGCATCGTGTCTCGGAAGAACGAGGAGTCATGGCACTATATGCTGGAGCCGGACGACGCGCTGGGATACTGGACTTTGGAGCTGGAAGCGACCAGCCATATCCCTGCGAACCGCTTTATCAGGGTCGAATCGGAAGGCTTTTATCGCGACCGGTTTGTCAACCTTTCCCAAGTGTCGCTGCTCGAATTGCCGGCGAATCTGTACCTCCGGCTGAGCAGCATCGACGGCTAAGCACTCCGGCTAACCCTTCGACGCGGGCTCGGGCGCGCGCGACCTTATTCACGAACCGGCTTCGGATGCGCTATAAGAATCCTATTTCTGCTTGCGTATGAACGCACCCAATTGGCTCGCCGCGTGCC
>CAYRKH010000156.1:0-3618 GCA_964424805.1 uncultured Woeseiaceae bacterium | reverse complement strand
GAGCGGCCGCTCGCCTGCGTCAGCTTGTAGAACACGAGCTTGATCAGGATCGTGACGATGATGATCGCAACGCCCCAGTTGTGAACGAAGCCGTTCACCCAGGAGAGCAGCCAGAACAGCGGCTCGGAGAGGATCGTGAGCCAGCCGTAGTCGACCGCGAGTTTCAGGGTGGGCGTTACCTGCTCGAGCTGCTCCTGCAGCTTCGGCCCGACGAAAAGGACGGTGCTGAAGGTCTCGCCGGCGCCCGCAGGCACCGCCTGCGCGGCGCCGATGAAGCTGGCCGTCGCGACGTCGTCGCGCACGTTGACGCTGTAATGCTGTTCCGTTTCCGCGGTCGGCACGGCACCGACCAGGAAATGGTGCTGGATCATGGCGACCCAGCCGTCCCTGGCCGTCGCGTTGAAGGGCCCGTCGGAGAGGAGATCGTCGCGATCGAGCTTCGAGGACTTCTTCCCGTCATAGAAAAGCGGGCCGTGGAACGAATAGGTGTCCACGTCGAACATCGAGCGATCCTGGGGATAGGAATGCCGCTTGATCTGCACGTAAGGCGCGCCTTGCCAGGCTGCACTGCTGTCGTTGGTGACCGTCTGCTGCAGCCGGATGATGTAGCTGCCGCGCTCGAAGGTGTATTGCTTGACGACGCCGACCCCGTTGCCGTCGTTCCAGGTGAGCGATACCGACAGCTCGTCCCGGTCGCCAAGGATGTACTCGGTCTGCGGAGCTTCGAAGACGGCGAGGTGGTTCGCCTCGGGACCGTCGCCCTGCGATCGCAAGCCCGTTTGCACCAGCCCGAAATCTGCCGGGCGGAGGCTCAGGAGCGTCACGAGATTGTCGGGCTGGTCCTTGTGCACGGGATAGTCGAGCAGCACCGCGTGGTCGAGCGTGCCGCCGCGCGTGTCGATGCGGACGTCGAGTACGTCGGTCCGAACGTGAATCGTGTTGCTCGCCGGTGCAGCGCCTGCCTGCTCCCCGGCGGGGACCTGGGGACCCGGTGCTTCAGCCGGCGCGCTCGCCGAGGGCTGGGGAAGGGCCGGCAAGCTCTCGTCGCCGGCCTGCCGGCTTCCGGCGCGGTCCGCGCCCTGCTCAGCGGCGGGCGGAACCGGCGCCGCGGGTTCCGGCGAGTAGTCGCGCACCCAGGTCTGCCAGGTGAACCACAGCAAGAGCCCGAAAGTCGCCCAGATCAGCAGTCGTTGGTTGTCCATTCAGCCTTCACTGTCCATTCGGCTTCGGGTGCGGCGAATGCTTCGCCAGTGCCCGTCCAGACTGTCAAATAACGTCGCATTGTCGGCGCCCGCCGTACCGGGCACGGCCAGGACCACGATGTCGATGCTCCCGAGCTCCGACCGATGCCGCCTGAAGGACTCGCGGACGATCCGCTTCAGGCGGTTGCGGCCGCTCGCGAGACGGCAATGTTTCCGGGAGATCGCCAGGCCGAGCCTCGCCGAGCTCCGGTCGTTGGGCTTTGACAGGACGGTAAAGTATCGGTCACGGCTTTTGTGCGCGCCGCTGAAGACGCGGTCGAAATCGGCGCTGTCCGACAGGCGATCGGCGGCACGGAGCCGGTAAAGCCGACGGGTATTCTTGTTGGCCGGTCCTCGCTTCTGTTCCGTCGTCGCCGCCCCGTTTAGCTCGAGCTCGACCGCGTCCCTTACGGCGCGAGCTGGGCGCGGCCCTTGGCGCGCCTGCGCTTGAGGATCAGCCGCCCGGCCTTGGTCGCCATGCGCGCACGGAAGCCATGATTGCGGGCCCGCTTGATCTTGCTGGGCTGGAAAGTGCGTTTCATCGGCCTGACCTGTCTGCTGCGGCCGCGGTTCACCCCGGCCAAAAGAAAGCCGGCAAGGGTACGCGGGCCCAAAATCACTGTCAATACGGGAACGAAGGCCTGCTCGTCCGGCACCGTCGCCCGCGCGAAATGACCGCCAACGGCACACGGACAAACGCGACTTGCTGCCTCCCTGGCGCGATGTTGGCGAACCTACGTGGAAGTTATAGACTGGCTTGCTCCACTCGAATACCGACACGCCACTTTTTTTGGGGACTTCGTTGCAGGCCGAGACGAATCTGTGGAACCGCTGCGTGCGCGATTTGCAGGCGGAACTCCCGGAGCAGCAGTTCAATACCTGGATACGCCCGCTGCAAGCCGTCGAAGACGGCCGTGTCTTGCGCCTGCTCGCGCCGAACCGCTTCGTCGTCGACTGGCTGCAGCAGCATTACATCGAACGCATCATGCAGCTGGTGGACGGTGCCGGCGGCGCGAGCGAAGTGGTGATCGAAGTCGGGTCGCGACAGCCCGACGCCGCAACCATCGTGAGCACACCCCGGCCGGCACGCGCGCCGGCGGCGACGCCGGTCGTCAGCCGCCTGAACCAGGGCTTCACGTTTGCACGCTTCGTCGAAGGCAAAAGCAACCAGCTGGCGCGGGCAGCCGCGCTGCAGGTGGGCGAGAACCCCGGTAAATCCTACAACCCGCTGTTCATCTATGGCGGCGTGGGTCTCGGCAAGACCCACCTCATGCAGGCGATCGGCAACGCGATGCTGGCGCGCGATTCGACAGCGCGGGTGAGCTACGTGCATTCCGAGCGCTTCGTCGGCGACATGGTGAAGGGCCTGCAGCACAACACGATCTCCGATTTCAAACGCTCGTACCGCTCGCTCGACGCCCTGCTCATCGACGACATCCAGTTCTTCGCCGGCAAGGAACGTTCCCAGGAGGAGTTTTTTCACACGTTCAACGCGCTGCTGGAAGGCCAGCGCCAGATCGTGCTGACCTGCGACCGGTACCCGAAGGAAGTGAACGGGCTCGAGGAGCGGCTGAAGTCGCGCTTCGGCTGGGGGCTCACCGTGGCGATCGAGCCGCCGGAGCTCGAGACCTCCGTCGCCATTCTCATGAGCAAGGCGGCGGCGGAAAACGTGGAGCTGCCCGAGGAGGTGGCATTCTTCGTCGCCAAGCGGATCCGCTCCAACGTGCGCGAGCTCGAAGGAGCGCTGCGGCGGGTGATGGCGAATTCGCAGTTCACGGGACGCCCCATCAGCCTGGAGTTCGCCAAGGAGGCCCTGCGGGACCTGCTGGCGCTGCAGGACCGCCTGGTCTCAATCGAGAATATCCAGAAGACGGTGGCGGACTACTTCAAGATTCGCGTCGCGGACCTCCTGTCGAAGCGGCGCAGCCGCTCCATCGCGCGGCCGCGGCAGCTTGCGATGGCGCTGGCCAAGGAGCTCACGAACCACAGCCTGCCGGAGATCGGCGACGCTTTCGGCGGCCGCGACCACACCACGGTGCTGCACGGCTGCCGGCGGATTTCAGCGCTGCGGGAAACCGAGAAAAGGGTCGACGAAGATTACTTGAATTTGTTGAGAACTCTGACAGGATAATGTGGATAACCCGTGGAGAACGGAGCGCGGTGATTTCATCCACAGGAGATACACAGGAAAACCGCCCGGCATACAGCGGTTTGCCGGGGCGGAAAAGAAGCGTAAGTATCGGTTTTGTAAGGCTATTTGAAAGTTATACACAGGACCGGTGCTGCCTAACAATAACAAGTAAAGCAATATTTCCAGTATTTATTAACAGGTGGTATCGATGAAGTTAACCGCGAGTCGCGAGGCGTTGCTGAAGCC
>CAYRKH010000155.1:0-3742 GCA_964424805.1 uncultured Woeseiaceae bacterium | reverse complement strand
GCAACCGCGCGCGCTTTTTCCAGATTCGCGGCGTCGGCGAGCTGGAGCAGTACGAAGGCGCGCCGAACCCGTCGGTCGGCCTGCTCATCGACGACATCGATTTCAGCGGCATCGGCACCGTCGCGACGCTGTTCGACGTCGAGCAGGTCGAGGTCCTGCGCGGTCCGCAGGGCACGCGCTACGGCGCCAACGCGATCGGCGGCCTGATCTACATGCGCAGCACCGCGCCGACGGAAGAGTGGTCGGGCCTGGTGGAACTGGGGGCCGGCCAGGACGATGCGCTCTCCGGCGGCCTCGCGTTCGGCGGCCCGCTCACGGCAGGCAAGGCGCTGAAGTTCCGCCTGAGCGCGCAGCACTATGAAAGCAACGGCTTCCGCGACAACGCGTTCCTCGGCCGCGACGATACCAACCGCCGCGACGAGACGACTTTCCGCGGCAAGCTCCTCTGGGACGCCTCCGGGGACTGGCGGGTGCTGTGGACCGCGTTGCTGGCCGACGTGGACAACGGCTACGACGGGTTCGCTATCGACAACTCGCTCACCATGCTTTCCGACCAGCCGGGCCGGGACGCGCAGCGGAGCCTCGGGTCCTCGCTCAAGGTCGAGTGGAGGGGCGCAGAGCGCTTTGCTTTCACCTCCATCACCGCGCTGGCGGACTCCGATCGGGATTTTTCCTTCGACGCCGACTGGGGCAACCCGCAGGCCTGGGCGCCGTTCACCTACGATTTCATCTCCCGGAACGCCCGCGAGCGACAGACGCTCAGCCAGGAGCTCCGGCTCACCTCGACCGATGAGGGGCGGATTTTCAACGGCACGACCGAGTGGCTCGTCGGCGTCTACCTGCTGGACCTGGACGAGACGCTCTCGACCCTGAACCAGGGCGTGTATTTCGACCCGCTGTCCGGTTTCGCCGACCACCTGGACGACGCGCTGTCGAGCCGCTTCGAAGCGACTCACGCCGCCGTGTTCGGCCAGCTCGGCACGGACGTGTTCGAGAACGGCGAGATTGCGATCGGGCTGCGCGTCGAGACGCGGCGCACGGACTACGCCGATTCCAGCGGCCTGCGGCTGGACCCGGACGAAACCATGGTCGGCGGCGAGCTGAGCTACCGCCACTATTTCGACGACGCGCTGACCGCGTTCGTGTCGCTGTCGCGGGGATACAAGGCCGGCGGCTTCAACCTCGGGCCGGTACCGGCCGGGGCACGCCAGTTCGGGCAGGAGTCCTTGTGGAGCCTCGAGACCGGCATCAAGGCGCAGCTCCTGGACGGCGCGCTCGCGTTCGACGGCACGCTTTTCTACAGCCGGCGCACCGACCAGCAGGTCAGGACCTCGGTGCAGCTCAATCCCAACGACCCGGCTTCCTTCGTCTTCTTCACCGACAACGCGGCGGAAGGACGCAGCATCGGTGCGGAGGCGGAGCTACGCTGGCTGGTGAACGACAGCGTTGAGCTCTACGCGAGCGTGGGGCTGCTGGACGCGGAGTTCGAGGAGTTCAGGAGCGACGCATTCGACCTGGGCGGCCGCGACCAGGCGCACGCGCCCCGCTATACGCTGGCACTCGGCGGCGCGTACCGGCACCCGGGGGGATTTTTCGCTCACCTCGACCTGTCCGCACGCGACGCGTTCTATTTCGACGTGAGTCACGACCAGCGCTCCGAGGCCTACGGACTCGCGAACGCCCGCGTCGGTTACGAGACGGAAAGCTGGTCGGCTGAGCTCTGGGCGCGCAACCTGTTCGACGAAGCCTATGCCGTCCGCGGCTTCTTCTTCGGTAACGAGCCGCCGGACTTTGCCAACGAGCTCTACATCCGCCGCGGCGATCCCCGCCAGCTCGGCGTTACGTTCAAGATGAGGTTCTAGACATGAGAGTAGCCGTAGACATCAGCCTGTACCCGCTGGCGGAAGAATTCCTGCCGCCCATAGAGGACGTGATCCGGTGCCTGAACGAGCACGCCTCGGTGGAAGTCGAAACGAACGCGATGAGTACCCAGCTCCGCGGCGAATACGACGACGTCATGAACGTGCTGCAGCACGAGATCAGGGGCACGTTCGAGCAGGTACCGAAAGCGGTGTTCGCGATCCGTATCCTGAACAACCCGCTCGGTGAGTGAATAGTTGAACGTCTTTCCGGAACTTCTCGCGTCCCAGCTCCGCGCGCTGACGCCGCTGGAGGTGATTGCCGTGATCACGGCGATCGGCTACCTGGTGCTCGCGATACGCCGGAACATCTGGTGCTGGCTGTTTGCCGTGGTCAGCACCGCGAGCTACGTCGCGCTGTGCATACGCGCCAAGCTCTACATGGAGTCCGTATTGAACGTCTTCTACCTCGGAATGGCGTTCTACGGCTGGTACGCCTGGCACACCGCGGGCGCGCGGGATTCGGGCCTGCCGGTGACCCGCTGGCCGCTGGCCACCCACCTGCGCGCCGTGGCCGCGATCGCCGCCGGCGCGATGTTCATCGGCCTGCTGCTGGATCGATTCTCGGATGCGGCGTTTCCCTACGTCGATTCCGCCACCACCATTGCCGCGATCTGGACCACCTTCCTGGTCGCGCGCAAGGTGCTGGAGAACTGGTGGTACTGGCTTGCGATCGACACCGTCTCCATTTATCTCTACTGGTCCCGCGAACTGCAGCTCACGGCTTTGCTGTTCGTGCTCTACGTGGCGCTCATCCCGATCGGGCTCGTCGCCTGGCGCCGCGCGTACGCCGAGCAGCAGCACGCTACGGCCGCGGCATGACGGACCCGCTGTCCGCGGCGGCCGCGATTGCCCGCATCCCGGGCATCGAGCCGGCGAAGGCCCGCTACCGGGCGCTGGGCGGAGGGCTCGGCAACCGCAGCTGGCTGGTGGAGACGGACGATCGCAGGCTCGTGCTGCGGCTCGACGGGCCGCTGTCGCGAGCGCTCGGGCTCGACCGGCACGTCGAGCTGGCCGTCCTCGAGCGGGCGGCGGAGCAGGGCATTGCGCCGGACGTGGTGTACGCGGATACCGGCGCCGGCATCCTGGTGTACGAGTACCTTCCCGGGCGCTGCTGGACGCGCGAGGACCTGGAGGACGAGGCCAACCTGGAGGCGCTCGCGGCGGTCTTTCGCCGCGTGCACGCGCTGCCGCTTTGCAGCGTGCCGTTCGATGCGGCCGGCGCGGCGGCACGCTACCTGGCGCTCATCCGCGGCGACGCCGCGCTGTCGGCGATCGGGGAGCGCTGCCGCACCGTCATCGAGAGCATCCCGGCGCCGGCCGAAGTCACCTGCTGCCACAACGACGTCGTGGCCGCGAACGTGGTCGCGATACCGGCGCTCCGGCTGCTGGACTGGGAGTACGCCTGCGACAACGAGCCGCTGTTCGACCTGGCGTCGGTGATCGGGTATCACGACCTGGACGCGCGCCAGCAGGGCATGCTGCTACGGGCGTACGCGGGCGACCTGGCGTTGCGGGAGCGGCTGGAGCAGCAGCTACGGCTGTTCGATGCCCTCCAGTGGCTGTGGCTCGCGGTGCGCCAGGTGCTGCTGCCCTGCGCCGCGCAACGCGTCAGATTGGAGGCGCTTGCTCGTCGGATTTGATCGCCGGCTTCAGAGGTTTGGGGTGCAGTTCCACCAGCCTCAGGGCGATGCCCAGCAGCAGCGTGCTGAACGGCACTATCGCCAGGCTTGCCACTCCGCGCCAGGTGAGCGGTGTGTCGACGGCCGAGAATACCTGCAGCGCCTGGCGAAGGAACAGCACGAACAGGATCACGATGATCA
>CAYRKH010000154.1:0-3756 GCA_964424805.1 uncultured Woeseiaceae bacterium | reverse complement strand
GCGCGATGCCACCGCCGTAAAATCGTGGCATCGCGCGCAATGCGCGCTCCTACAGGGTTGGTTGCCCTTGTCGAAATCATCAGAACTGGCCCTGGAACCAGGCTTTCATGCGGTTCCATACGTCCAAAACGTTGCCGCCCACCGGCGTGCGCGTGCGGCCGCGGCGGCGCATGTTCTCCAGCCCATAAAGCAAAAGCCCTACGCCCGTCGCGTGAATCGGGTTGCGCACGACGTCCGAGAGGCCTTCGACGTACTGCGGAGCGCCCAGCCTCACCGGCATGTGGAACACCTCCTCGGCCAGCTCGACGGCGCCCTCCATCTTCGCGCTGCCGCCGGTGATCACGACGCCGGCTGCGATCAGCTCCTCGAACCCCGACCGCCGCAGCTCGTCGCGGATCAGGCCGAACAGCTCCTCGAAGCGCGGCTCGACGATCTCCGCGAGCGTCTGCCGCGCGAGGCGCCGCGGCGGGCGCTCGCCCACGCTCGGCACCTCGATCGTCTCGTCGGGATTCGCGAGCTGCGAGAGCGCGCACGCGTACTTGATCTTGATTTCTTCCGCGTACTGCGTCGGCGTACGCATCGATACCGCGATGTCGTTCGTCACCTGGTCGCCCGCGATGGGGATGACGGCAGTGTGCTGGATCGCGCCGCCCAGGAACACGGCGAGGTCGGTGGTGCCGCCGCCCACGTCGACGATGCAGGCGCCCAGTTCCTTTTCGTCATCGGTGAGCACGGAATAGCTGGACGCGAGCTGCTCCAGCACGATGTCGTCCACTTCGAGGCCGCAGCGCTGCACGCATTTGACGATGTTCTGGGCCGCACTCTCCGCGCCCGTCACCATGTGTACCTTCGCTTCGAGGCGCACGCCCGACATGCCGATCGGCTCGCGGATGCCCTCCTGGCTGTCGATCACGAACTCCTGCGGCAGGATGTGCAGGATCTTCTGGTCGGCCGGGATCGCGACCGCGCGCGCCGCATCGATGACCCGGTCCACGTCGCCGGCGCTCACTTCCTTGTCGCGAATCGCCACGATGCCGTGCGAATTCAGGCTGCGCACGTGGCTGCCGGCAATGCCGGTGTAGACGGAATGGATGTCGCAGCCGGCCATCAGCTCCGCTTCCTCGACCGCGCGCTGGATCGAGTGCACGGTCGATTCGATGTTGACCACGACGCCCTTCTTGAGGCCGCGGGACGGGTGCGACCCGATGCCGACGACTTCGATGCCGCCGCCCTCGTTCACTTCGCCCACGATTGCCACGACCTTCGACGTCCCGATGTCGAGGCCGACGATGAGATTCTTGTCGCCGCGCTTGCTCATTCGTTGCGATCCGCGATGGTCTGCAAAGGAACCGGAAGGTCGCTCCGGTAGGAGCGCGCATTGCGCGCGATGCCCCCATCGCCTCCCGCAGCATCGCGCGCCCCCCGCGCTCCCACCGGGAGGTCACCGGCCACCATTTCAGGCGCCTCCGCGCCGGGAACCACGGGCGCTGGCGGCGTGGCGCTGCTGCCCTCGTCCCAGCCGATCGTAAAGCCGTTGCTGTAGCGCATGTCGACGAAGTCGATGTCGCCTTCCCGGCGCGCGACGATATTCGCCGCGACGTCGAGGAACAGGCCGGTGCGGGCCTCGGTGTCGCGCCGTCCGAGCCGAACCTCCACGCCGTTCGCCAGCGTCAGGTTCCAGGCGCCGCGCGCATCCAGGTGCACGCGGCGGAGATCCAGCCCCAGCGGGATCAGCTGGCGGCGTATGTCGAGGTAGCGCCGTGCGACTTCCGCCGCGTGGCCGTCGGGGCCCGAGAGCCGCGGAAGCTCCGCCGGCACGTGCCTGGCGTTCAGCACGAACAGCTCGCCGCGCGTGTTCATGAGGCCGCTCTCGCCCCAGCAGGCCGCGGGGACCTGCTCCGTCACGCTGATCTCCAGCGTATCCGGCCATCGCCTGACGACGTTGGCGCGGTCGATCCACGGCAGGTCCTGGACGCGCTCGCGGATTTCCTCGAGATTGGCGCTCAGGAAGCCGCGTTCCAGCTCGTCGCCGATCGCGGCTTCGATCTCGAGCGCGCTCACGCGCTCGAAGGGGCCGTCGATCGCAATCTTCTCGATCGAGCGATCGAACAGCGCCGAGGTTGCATCAAAGCAGAGAAACACCACGAGAAACGCCGCCGGCACGACCGACAGCCGCCCGATCGCGATCTTCGGCAGCTTGAACCTGACCTTCCGCTGTTTCCGCTGCTTTCTCTTTTTTGCCTGCTTACGCGCCATTTGCCGCCGTCCGCCTTTCGTTTCCCGTTACGCTCGTTTCCAGGATTCGCCAGCACAACTCGGGAAAGTCGATGCCCGCTTCTTTTGCCGCCATCGGCACGAGGCTGTGGCTCGTCATGCCGGGGACGGTGTTCACCTCGAGAACCCAGGGCACGCCTTGTGCGTCGACCATGAAATCGACACGCCCCCAGCCGGAGCAGCCCAGTGCCTGGAAGGCCGCGAGGGCGAGCTCCGCCCAGCGCTGCTCGGCCTCCTCGTCGTGCGTGCCCGGACAGAAATAACGCGTACTGTCCGCCGCGTACTTGGCCTCGTAGTCGTAGAAGACGCGGGGCGTCTCGATGCGGATGCTCGGCAGCGCCTCGCCCTGCAATATGGCCACCGTGATCTCGGAACCCGTGATCCAGGGCTCGGCGAGGGCGACGCCGCCGAAGCCGAGCGCCAGCTCGCAGGCCGCCGCGAGCTCACCCGGCGCGCTCACCCGCGTCATGCCGACGCTGGAGCCCTCGCTCGCGGGCTTCAGCACCAGCGGGAAGCCCAGCTCCGCGGCAACGCGCGCCGCGTCGGCAGCCTCCTCGACCACCACGTAATCCGGCGTATCGATGCCCGCCGCCCTGAACAGCTTCTTGCTGCGAACCTTGTCCATCGCCAGCGCCGATGCCAGCACGCCGCTGCCGGTGTACGGCACGTCGAGCCATTGCAGCGCGCCCTGCAGCGCACCGTCCTCGCCGCCCGGCCCGTGCAGGGCGATCCAGGCGCGCTCGAAGCCGGCCGCCGCGAAGTCGCGCCAGCCGCGCTCGGCCGGATCCCACGCGCTTGCATCGACGCCTCGCGATTCGAGTGCCGCGAGCACCGCCGCGCCCGTCGCGAGCGACACTTCCCGCTCGCTCGAGTGGCCGCCGAGCAACACCGCCACGCGCCCGAACGTTCCGGCGTCGGTGACAGCGGCTCGCCGTTCCCGCGCCGTGCTCATGCCGGCTCCTCGCCGACGATGCGGACTTCGTGCACCAGCTCGATGCCGTGGACACGTGCCACGGTGGCCTGCACGTGATCGATCAGCGCCTCGATGTCCGCTGCCGTTGCCCGGTCACGGTTGATGATGAAGTTTGCGTGCTTGTCCGAAACCTCCGCACCGCCGATGCGATGACCTTTGAGCCCCGCAGACTCGATGAGCCTGGCGGCATGATCGCCGGTCGGATTGCGGAACACGGAGCCGCAGCTCGGCAGGCCGAGCGGCTGCGTGTGCTTGCGGCGCGCGAGCATGGCCTTCAGCGTTTCCATGCGCGGCTCGACGTCCGGCTCGAACTCGAAGGTGGCTTCGACGAACCATTCACCGGCCGCCCCGGCAGCCTGGCCGGCCGGACCGGCCACTGAGCGATACCCGACCGAGTACTCGGCCGCGCCGCGTTCGCGGATGTCGCCCCGGCGATCGATCGTGCGGACCCGCCGCACCCGCTCCCAGGTCTCGCCGCCGTGCGCGCCGGCGTTCATCGCCAGCGCGCC
>CAYRKH010000153.1:0-3892 GCA_964424805.1 uncultured Woeseiaceae bacterium | reverse complement strand
GACCACATCCTGTTCATCGCCTCGGGCGCCTTCCACGTGTCGAAGCCGTCCGACCTGATCCCGGAGCTGCAGGGCCGTTTCCCGATTCGCGTCGAGCTGGACTCGCTGCAAACGGAGGACTTCGTGCGCATCCTGACGGAGCCGGATGCCTCGCTCACCGCGCAGTATGCGGCGCTGCTGAAGACGGAGGGCGTAGACCTCGAGTTCACCGAGAGCGGCGTCCGGCGTATCGCGGAAGTCGCCTACCACGTCAATGAGAATACCGAGAACATCGGCGCGCGGCGCCTGCACACGGTCATGGAGCGCCTGCTCGAAACCGTGTCGTTCGAAGCGTCGGACAGGTCCGGTCACGCGGTGCAGGTCAACGCGGGTTACGTCGACGAGCACCTCGCGGAACTCTCTCGCGACGAGGACCTGAGCCGCTACATCCTGTGAGCACGGTAGAGCACACCCCGGTCGAGATCCGCATCCGGAAAGGATCTCGCCTGCTGGTAATCGAGTTCGACGACGGCAAACGTTTCGAGCTGCCGTTCGAATACCTGCGCGTGCACTCGCCGTCTGCGGAGGTCAAGGGCCACGGAGGAGGCGAAGGGGTGCTGGTCACCGGCAAGCGCGACGTGAACGTCGTGCGTATCGAGCCCGTAGGGCATTACGCAATCCGCCTGATCTTCGACGATCGCCACGATACCGGTCTCTACAGCTGGAAATATCTCTACGAGCTGGGTGAGCAGCGCGAGACGAAGTGGCAGCGCTATCTCGACCGCCTGGCGGCCGCGGGTTATCCTCGCGAGCATGAATAACAAGCCGGAGCACACGCATTTCGGGTACGAGACGGTACCCGTCAGCGAGAAGAGCCGCCGCGTTCGCGACGTGTTCGACTCCGTCGCCGACCGTTACGACGTCATGAACGACCTGATGTCCGGCGGCCTGCACCGGCTGTGGAAGCGCTTTACCATCGAGCAGGCAGCGGTGCGTCCGGGTCAGCTCGTGCTCGACCTGGCGGGCGGCACCGGCGATCTCGCCCGCGCATTCGCGCGACGGGTCGGCGAGCGCGGACACGTCGTGCTGGCGGACATCAACGCCGGCATGCTGGAGCGCGGTCGCAGCCGACTGATCGACGCCGGCGTCGCGGGCAATTTTTCCGCCGTGCAGGTCGACGCCGAAGCGCTGCCGTTCACGCCTTGCAGCTTCGACTGCGTGACCATGGCTTTCGGGCTGCGCAACGTCACGGACAAGGAGCGCGCGCTCCGCTCGATTTTCGGCGTGCTGAAGCCGGGCGGCAAAGCGCTGATCCTCGAGTTCTCGAAGCCGCTGGCCGCGCTGAAGCCCGCCTACGATTTCTATTCGTTCAACGTGCTGCCGGCCCTCGGCCGGCTGGTCGCCGACGACGAGGCTAGCTACCGCTATCTTGCCGAGTCGATCCGCATGCACCCGGACCAGCAAACGCTGCTCGACATGATGGAAGCCGCCGGCCTCGAGCGCTGCCGCTACCACAACCTTGCCGGCGGCATCGTGGCGCTGCACGTCGGCTGGCGGCTCTGAAAAGCTTACCCCGATGGACGCACTCGAAACCCTGCTGCGGCCGCTTACCCGGCTGATCAACCGGCGGATCGCCGCGACGACACCGGCACGAGAGCTGTGCGGTGATCTGCAGGGCAGGGTCATTGCCGTCCGCGTCCGTAACACCGGCCTCGCAATGTACGTGCGGGTCGACGCCGGCGAGCTGTCGCTGCTGGGCTCGTACGATGCAGAACCGGATGCCGCGATCACGGGCTCGCTGCTCTCGCTTGCACGGCTGGCCGGTGAATCGGGCGAAGCCGCCGTGCGCGATGGCTCGCTCGAGCTCACGGGAGACGCCGAGGTCGCGCGCGCGTTCCAGCGGCTGCTGGAGTACGGCAGGCCCGACGTCGAGGAAGAGCTCTCGGGGCTGGTAGGCGACGTCGCCGCGCACGAGATCGGCGAATTTGCAAGGCGGCTGGGCCGCTGGGGCGAGCAGGCCCGGGACACGATGCGGCAGAATCTCTCGGAGTACCTCCAGGAAGAGAGCCGCGCGCTGCCCACCCGCTACGAGGTCGAGGAATTCCACGAACGCGTGGAAGCGCTCCGGGACGACGCCGCACGGCTGGACGCGCGCCTGAAGCGCCTCGAGTCGCGCGCCGGCATAGCCTCCGGCTGACCATCGTGCTGTGGCGGCGGGCGACATGGCGGAGGCTGTTCCGCATCCAGCGCATACTGGTCCGCCACGGCCTCGATGACGTCATCAGCGCGACGCATCTCCTGCGCCCGCTGAGATACCTGTTCTATTTCGCGCCCCGCCAGGTCGATCGCTCGGCGCCGCTCGGGGTACGCATCCGACTCGCGCTCGAGGAGCTGGGGCCGATCTTCGTCAAGTTCGGCCAGGCGGTCTCGACCCGGCGCGACCTGCTGCCGCCGGACCTCGCGGACGAGTTGGCCCGGCTGCAGGATCGCGTACCGCCGTTTCCCGCGGAGGTCGCGATCGACATACTCGACCGCAGCTACGGCCGGCCGGTCACGGAGGTTTTCGAGCGCTTCGACCGGGAACCGTTCGCCGCGGCGTCCATTGCCCAGGTGCACACGGCAAGCCTCCCCGGCGGCAAGGAAGTCGTGGTCAAGCTGCTCCGCCCGGGTGTGCGCGAACAGATCGAAGAGGATCTCGCCGTGCTGTACGCGCTGGCCGAGCTCGCGGAGCGCTACTGGCGCGGGGCGCGGCGCCTCCGTCCGCTGGAGCTCGTGGCGGAGTACGAGAAAACCATCATCAACGAGCTGGACCTCCTCCGCGAGGGCGCGAACGCCGCGCAGCTCAAGCGCAATTTCGCCGGCTCGGACCTGCTCTACGTCCCCGAGGTGTACTGGGATTACAGCCGCCCCGAGGTGCTGGTGCAGGAGCGCATCTACGGCATCCCCATCAGCGACATGCCGGCGCTTCGAGCGGCCGGCACCAACATCCGGCGGCTGGCGGAGAACGGCGTCGAGATCTTCTTCACGCAGGTCTTTCGCCACAACTTTTTTCACGCCGATATGCATCCCGGCAACATCTTCGTGCAGGTTGACGAGCCGGAGCACCCGAAATACGCCGCGGTGGATTTCGGCATCGTCGGCTCCCTGAGCGCGGAGGACAAGAAGTACCTCGCCGGCAATTTCATGGCGTTCTTCGATCGGGACTATCGGCAGATCGCGAAGCTGCACGTCGACTCCGGCTGGGTGCCGCGCGATACGCGCGTCGACGAGCTCGAATCGACCGTGCGTACGGTCTGCGAGCCGTTCTTCAGCAAGCCGCTCGAAGAGATCTCGTTCGCGCAGGTGATTTCGCGCCTGTTCGAAGCGGCACGCCGCTTCAACGTGGAGATACAGCCCCAGCTCCTGCTGCTGCAGAAGACGCTGGTGAACGTGGAGGGCCTCGGGCGCGAGCTCTACCCGCAGCTCGACCTGTGGCAAACGGCCCGGCCCGTGCTCAGGCGCTGGATGGACGAGCAGATCGGCCCGCGCGCCGTGCTCGCCGGCATGCGCGAAAACCTGCCGCAGCTCCGCGACGCGCTGCGCGAGCTGCCGGGAGCGGTGCGCCTGCTGTCGGAACAGGCGGCCAGGGGCCGGCTTAGCTTCGAGGTGCGCGCGCCCGAGGTCGAGCGCCTCGAGGCAAGCCTGCGCACGACGCGGCGCCAGCGCTTCTGGCTCGCACTCGGCTTCACCGGCTTCATCTCCGGCGTGCTGGTGCTGACCCTCGCCGACGCTGCCCTCGCCGGCTCGCTGCTCCTCCTCGCCGGCAGCGCGGCGCTGTGGACCGGCCGCCCGAAGCCGTGATTCGGGCGCGAATTGCCATGTAGGAGCGCGCATCGCGCGCGATGCCCATGCAGGCGATCGTGGCATCGCGCGC
>CAYRKH010000152.1:0-3904 GCA_964424805.1 uncultured Woeseiaceae bacterium | reverse complement strand
TGCCCGCGCGCGTCCACGGCGCTTTCGTCGCGGATCACGAGGTGCACGCGGTCGTGCGTCACCTGAAGAAGAGCGGGGCCCCGCGCTATATCGACGAAATTCTGGAGACTCCCGCGGGTCCAACCCCGGGGCTCACCGGCATCGATCCCGCCTCCGCGGACGAATTCGACGCGGAGCAGGACCCGCTGTACGACCAGGCGGTGCAGGTCGTGATCGAGACCCGCAAGGCTTCGATCTCCGGTGTCCAGCGCCGCCTGAAGATTGGCTACAACCGGGCGGCCCGGATGGTCGAAAGCATGGAGCAGGCGGGCCTCGTCGGACCGCTGCAGTCGAACGGTTCGCGGGAAATACTCGTCCCGCCGGCCGCCAAGGATTAGCCTTGATGTCGCAGAAGTATCCAGGTGCAAAAAGCACGTCCCCCGGCCCGGCGCACTCGATCCGCGCTCGTCGTCAGCCCGGTGTATGCAGGCACCGCTGCACGGCACGGTCGGGCTTCTCACGGGCGGCCGGCGCGCTGTTGTTGCTGGCCGCCGGCGTTGCCGCCGCTGCCGAGCCGGCCGGCGGCCCCGGCCGCGAACTCGTCCGGCAGTTCGTGACCGAGGTGCACACGTTGAGCGGCCGCTTCGAGCAGCAGGTCGTCGACGAGAACGACGCGGTAACGGGGAGCTCCAGCGGCAGTTTCCAGATCATGCGGCCGGGCCGCTTTCGCTGGTCCTACACCGAGCCCTACGAGCAGCTGCTGGTCGCCGACGGGACGAATGTCTGGAGCTACGACGTAGACCTCGAGCAGGTGACGGTGAAGCCCCAGGCCGAGGTGCTGGGGAGCACGCCGGCCGCGCTGCTCGGCGGCTCGGCGGCGGTGCTGGATAATTTCGAGGTCGTGGATACCTTTACGGATCGCGGTACGGTCTGGGTGCGCCTGCAGCCGAAGGGCGGCGACACCAGCTTCGAATCGGTGGAGCTCGGCTTCACGAACGAGGTGCTCTCGCGCATGATCCTGTCGGACGAGCTGCAGCAGACCACGCTGGTTGCGCTCCATGACGTCGAGGTCAACGGAGAAATCGATCCCGCGACGTTCGAGTTTTCGCCGCCTCAGGGTGTCGACCTGGTCGGGCGGCCCGCGGTGCCGTCGGCGTACACGCGCTGATGCTGCCGCTGCGCTACGCGCGGCGCTGGCAAGCTGCCGGCATCGCCGTCCTCGTCCTGGTGCTGGGCTTCGCGCTGGCGCCCGATACCGACATGCCCGACATGGTAAGCATGCCGTCAGACAAGTGGCTGCACGCCATCACCTTTGCATTCCTGACGGTATGGTTCTCCGGTCAGTACCGGCCGCGCAGCTACTGGCGTGTCGCCCTCGGAATGCTGGCGTTCGGGGCTTTCATCGAGCTGTGCCAGCGCCTGGTGAGCTACCGCAGCGCGGAATCGCTCGACCTGTTGGCCGATGCGATCGGCATTGCCGTGGGGCTCGCGATTGCCGCGGCCGGCGCCGGCGGCTGGAGCCTGCGGGTCGAAACATGGCTGGCGTCGCGGCGCTGAACCGCCGGCCTGCCCCAGGGCGCTGAACCGCCGACTGCCGCTGGCGCTGAACCGCCGGTTGCCGCCGGCGCTGAACCGCCGGCTTGGCGCCGGCGCTGAACTGTAGGAGCGCGCATTGCGCGCGATGCTAATCTCCGCAGACGGGGTATCGCGCGCGATGCGCGCTCCTGCGGGCGAGGTGAGGGACCAGGATTGGCCGATCTGTTCGAGAACGAGTGCAGGGAAAGGGCGGCCCAGGGACGGCCCCTGGCGGACCGGCTGCGCCCCGGCTCACTTGCCGGTTTCTTCGGCCAGGCGCACCTGCTGGACAAGGGCCGGCCGTTACGCGAGGCCATCGAGCAGGGCCGCGCCCATTCGATGATCTTCTGGGGGCCGCCCGGAACCGGCAAGACGACGCTCGCGCGTATCATTGCGCGTTCGTCCGACGCCCACTTCATCGCGCTGTCCGCGGTCATGGCCGGGGTGAAGGATATCCGCGCGGCGGTCAAGGAAGCCGAGCAGCACCGGATGCAGACCGGGCGCCCGACCATCCTGTTCCTGGACGAGGTGCATCGCTTCAACAAGGCGCAGCAGGACGCGTTCCTGCCGTACGTCGAGGACGGCACGCTGACGTTTATCGGGGCGACCACCGAGAATCCTTCTTTCGAGTTGAACAACGCGTTGCTGTCCCGCGCGCGCACCTACGTCCTCAAGCCGCTCGACGACGCCGCGCTGAAGGGCATCCTGCAGCAGGCACTGGAAACACCCGCCGCCTTCGCGGCCGAGGCGGTAACGGCGGACGACGAGGCGCTGCAGCTCCTCATCGATGCGGCCGATGGCGACGCGCGCCGCGCACTGAACCTGCTGGAGCTGGCGGCGGACCTCGTACCGGACACGAACGGCGCGCGGCACATCGGCCATGACACCGCCGCCGAAGTCGCGCGCGGCGGTCATCGCCGCTTCGACCGGCAGGGCGAATACTTCTACGACCAGATCTCGGCGCTGCACAAGTCGATTCGCGGCACCGACCCCGACGCGTCGCTGTACTGGCTGATGCGCATGCTCGACGGCGGCTGCGATCCGCTGTACGTTGCCCGGCGCATGGTCCGGGTGGCCTCGGAAGACATCGGCAACGCCGACCCGCGGGCGCTCAGGATCGCGCTGGATGCCTGGGATGCCCTGGAGCGGCTCGGCAGCCCGGAAGGTGAGCTGGCGCTTGCGCAGGCGGTCGTTTTCCTCGCCTGCGCGGCGAAAAGCAACGCGGTGTACCGGGCCGCGAATGCGGCGCGCGCCGACGTTGCGGAGTTCGGCTCGCTCGACGTGCCGCTGCACCTTCGCAATGCCCCGACGCGTCTGATGAAGGATCTCGGCTACGGCACGGGCTACCGCTACGCGCACGATGAGGAAGGCGCGCTGGCCGCCGGCGAACGCTACTTTCCCGACGACATGCCGGAGCGCAGGTATTATCATCCGGTCCCCCGGGGGCTCGAACGGAGGATCGGCGAGAAACTCGACGAGATCGCCGACCGCAACCGCGAAGCCCGCGGCAGGAACAAGAGCAGCAAAGACCAGGCGCAAAACGATTAACGCACAATGATAGACCCGAGGCTCTTAAGACAGTCGACCCGAGAGGTAGCGGCCAACCTGGCACGGCGCGGCTTCGCTTTCGACGCCGCGGGGTGGCAGGCGCTCGAGGACCGGCGCAAGTCGCTACAGGTCGAGACGGAGTCGCTGCGCAAGGAAAAGAACAGCCGTGCCAAAGCGATCGGGCAGGCGAAGGCCCGCGGCGAGGACATTGCGCCGTTGCTCGCGGCGTCCGGAGACGCCGGTGCAAAGCTCGACCGGGCGGAGCAGGACCTGCAGGCGGTCCGGGAGCAGCTCCGGGCAATCGAGCTCGGGCTGCCGAACCTGCTCCTGGACGACGTGCCGGATGGCGCTGACGAATCCGCCAACGTGGAGGTGCGGCGCTGGGGCGAGCCGCCGGCTTTTGCGTTCGAGGCACGCGATCACGCGGACCTGGGGGCATCGCTCGGGCTGCTGGATTTCGACGCGGCGAGCCGGATTTCGGGCGCGCGTTTTGCCGTGCTGCGCGGCGCGCTGGCGCGGCTCCAGCGCGCGCTGATCCAGTTCATGCTCGACCTGCACGTACAGGAGCACGGCTACGAAGAAACCTACGTTCCCTACCTCGTGCTGCCGGAAGCACTCCTCGGCACCGGGCAGCTGCCGAAGTTCGAGCAGGACCTGTTCAGGACAGCAGGGGAAACCCCGTTCTACCTGATTCCGACCGCGGAAGTGCCGCTGACCAACCTGCTCTGCGACAGCATCGTGGCCGCGGAGACGCTGCCGCGGCGCTACGTGGCGCACACGCCGTGCTTCCGTTCCGAAGCGG
>CAYRKH010000151.1:0-3910 GCA_964424805.1 uncultured Woeseiaceae bacterium | reverse complement strand
TCGAGAACATCATCCAGAAGCTGCTGCAGAACTGCGACTACGACGTCGACAAGGCGAAGCGCGGCATCGTCTACATCGACGAGATCGACAAGATCTCGCGCAAGTCCGACAACCCGTCCATCACGCGCGACGTTTCGGGTGAAGGCGTGCAGCAGGCGCTCCTGAAACTGATCGAGGGCACGATTGCCTCGGTCCCGCCGCAGGGCGGCCGCAAGCACCCGCAGCAGGAGTTCCTGCAGGTGGACACGGGCAACATCCTGTTCATCTGCGGCGGTGCGTTTGCGGGGCTCGAGAAGATCATCCTGAACCGCTCGTCGAAGAGCGGTATCGGCTTCGTGGCGGAGCTGAAGTCCGGCGAGAAGGAGCAGAGCATCGGCGAGGTGCTGCACGAGGTCGAGCCGGAAGACCTGATCCGCTTCGGCTTGATCCCCGAGTTCGTCGGGCGGCTTCCCGTCGTGGCGACCCTGGAAGAGCTCGACGAAGACGCGCTGGTCAGCATCCTGCTCGAGCCGAAGAACGCGTTGACGAAGCAGTACCGCAAGCTGTTCGACATGGAAGGTGTCGATCTCGAATTCCGCGACGACGCGCTGCGGGCCGTGGCGAAGCGCGCCATGAAGCGCAAGACCGGCGCGCGCGGCCTGCGCACGATCCTCGAGAGCGTGCTGCTCGACACCATGTACGACCTGCCGTCCAGCACGACGGCGAAGAAGGTCGTGCTGGACGAGTCCGTCGTCACCGGGGAAACCAAGCCCTATATCATCTACGAGTCGGAAGAGCCGCCGACGGTCACCATCGAGCAGCAGCGCCGGCCGACGGGCTCCGATCGTTAACGCGCGGGCCGACGGCCGCATTCCCGCCTGCGCCGCGCGGGGCCACGGCGGTGGCTCCGTCGGCCGCGCTGGCCGGTTCCACGGCATGTGGCATCGCGCGCGATGCGCGCTCCTACTGCAGCGTGCGGCGGGCTTGATTTCACGACCGGCGGGCGCACTTCGTCTGGTACGCCATCAACTCCTAGCAACACCGAGGGCCAGCATTCGTGTCTGAGAAAGAATCCATAGCCGCTACCCCCGTCGAAGCCGGCGAGGTGGAAGAGGTCGGCCGCAACGGTGGCCAGGGCATGCCCGTCCTGCCGCTGCGCGACGTGGTCGTTTATCCGCACATGGTGATCCCGCTGTTCGTCGGGCGGGACAAGTCGATCGTGGCGCTGGACCGCGCCATGTCGACCGGCAAGCAGATCCTCCTGATTGCCCAGCAGAAAGCCGAGCTGGACGATCCGGCGGCCGACGACCTGTACGAGGTCGGCACCGTCGCCACGATCCTGCAGCTCCTGAAGCTGCCGGACGGCACGGTCAAGGTGCTCGTCGAGGGCGGCGAGCGCGCGCGCGTCATGGACATGACGATGGAGGATCATTTCTCGGCCGATATCTCGATCCTGCGCGAAGAGACCGAGCACGACGAGCGCGAGATCGACGTGCTGGTGCGCTCGATCATCGCCCAGTTCGAGCAGTACGTGAAACTGAACAAGAAGGTACCGCCCGAGATCCTGACCTCGCTCTCCGGCATCGAGGAGCCGGGTCGGCTGGCCGATACCGTGGCCGCGCACATGGCGCTGAAGCTCGCCGAGAAGCAGCGCATCCTCGAGATTCGCGACGTGAAGGTCAGGCTCGAGCAGATCCTCGGCATCATCGAGGGCGAGATCGACGTGCTGCAGATCGAGAAGCGCATTCGCGGCCGCGTGAAGCAGCAGATGGAAAAGAGCCAGCGCGAGTACTACCTCAACGAGCAGATGAAGGCGATCCAGAAGGAACTGGGCGAGATGGAAGACGCGCCCAACGAGCTCCAGGATCTCGAGAACAAGATCGAGCAGGCCGGCATGCCGAAGGAGGCGAAGGAGAAGGCCAGCTCCGAGCTCAACAAGCTGAAGCTGATGTCTCCCATGTCGGCCGAGGCGACCGTCGTGCGCAACTACATCGACTGGCTCGTGAAGGCGCCCTGGAAGAAGCGCAGCAAGGTGCTGCACGATCTCGCGCGCGCCGAGGAAGTGCTGGAAGAGGACCATTACGGGCTCGACAAGGTCAAGGAACGCATCCTCGAGTACCTCGCGGTGCAGCAGCGCGTGAAGCGCCTGAAGGGTCCGATCCTGTGTCTCGTCGGCCCGCCCGGGGTGGGCAAGACCTCGCTCGGTCAGAGCATCGCGCGGGCCACCAACCGCAAGTTCGTGCGCATGTCGCTCGGCGGCGTGCGCGACGAGGCGGAGATCCGCGGCCATCGCCGTACCTACATCGGCTCGATGCCCGGCAAGATCATCCAGAACCTCTCAAAGGTCGGCGTGCGCAATCCGCTGTACCTGCTGGACGAGATCGACAAGATGGCGATGGACTTCCGCGGCGACCCGTCGTCGGCACTGCTGGAGGTGCTCGACCCCGAGCAGAACTCCACGTTCAACGACCATTACCTCGAGGTCGACTTCGACCTGTCGGACGTGATGTTCGTGTGCACGGCCAACAGCCTGAACATCCCGGCGCCGCTGCTCGATCGCATGGAAGTGATCCGTCTGCCGGGTTACACGGAAGACGAGAAGCTGAACATCGCGCAGCGTTACCTGATCCCGAAGCAGATGCGCGAGAACGGGCTCGAGGAGTCCGACATCTCCGTGACCCGTGCGGCGGTAGTCGACATCATCCAGCACTACACCCGTGAGGCCGGCGTCCGTAACCTCGAGCGCGAGATCTCGAAGATCTGCCGCAAGGTGGTGAAGGAGCTGCTGCTGAGGCCCCGCAAGTCCGCGGTGACGATCAGCCCGCGCAACATGGAGAAGTACCTGGGCGTGCGCCGCTTCCGCTACGGCAAGGCGGAGGAGAACGACCAGGTCGGGCAGGTCACCGGCCTCGCCTGGACCGAGGTCGGCGGCGAGCTCCTGACCATCGAGGCCGCGGTCGTGCCCGGCAAGGGCAAGCTCACGCACACCGGCCAGCTCGGCGAGGTGATGACGGAATCCATCCAGGCCGCCATGACGGTCGTGCGCAGCCGCTCGAAGCTCCTCGGGGTGGAGGAAGACTTCCACCAGAAATACGACGTGCACGTGCACGTGCCGGAAGGCGCCACGCCGAAGGACGGACCGAGCGCGGGTGTCGGCATGTGCACCGCCCTCGTATCGGCCCTGACCAACGTGCCGGTGAAGAGCGACGTCGCGATGACCGGCGAGATTACGCTGCGCGGCGAAGTGCTGCCGATCGGGGGGCTCAAGGAGAAGCTGCTGGCCGCTCATCGCGGCGGTATCAGCACGGTGCTGATCCCGCAGGAGAACGAAAAGGACCTTGCTGAAATACCGAAGAACATCAAAGACAAGCTGGACATAGTTCCGGTCAAATGGATCGACAGTGTGCTGGAGCTGGCGTTGCAGCACATGCCGCTGCCCGAAGCGGAAGGCAAAGCACAGAAGCGGGAGCCCGCGGCACCCGCCGACGACGAGAAGCGGCCGGCAGTGGTGCGCCCGCACTAGCATCCGGCCGATCCGCCGAAACGCTTGATTGTTGACGGTGTTTTGGACGCTTGGTATAAGCTGTGCGGGCTGGGTACCGGGGTGCGGGTAAACCGCATATTGAACTCCAACATCAATCCTCAGAAGGTGTGTGCATGAATAAGGGAGAACTCATCGAGTCGGTTGCCGCGTCGGCAGACCTTTCACGTGCCGATGCAACCCGGGCGGTCGATGCCGTCATCGATGCCGTCACGCGCTCGCTGTCGAACGGCGATTCCGTGTCGCTGGTCGGTTTCGGTACGTTCACGGTGAAGAAGCGCGCAGCGCGCACCGGCCGCAATCCGCGTACGGGCGAAGCGATCCAGATTGCGGCGAGCAACGTGCCCGGGTTCAAGGCTGGCAAAGCCCTGAAGGATGCCGTAAACTAGC
>CAYRKH010000150.1:0-3928 GCA_964424805.1 uncultured Woeseiaceae bacterium | reverse complement strand
CCCCGTAGGAGCGCGCATCGCGCGCGATGCCACCGATGGCCGCTTCAGCATCGCGCGCAGTGCGCGCTCCCACAGCACGCGCCCCCGCTGAGGCCAGCCTGGCCGCGAGGTGGTCGACGATGTCCCGCGCATCGTCGGCCGCTCCGTGGATGAAGCTGGACTTGCGGCGGCGCAGGAAGGGGAGGCCGGTGACGTACAGGCCCGGTGCTTCGGTGATCCCGCCCGTCTGCCGGATCGATCCCTTGCGATCGAGCACCGGGACGTCGAGCCACGACCAGTCGGGCCGGTACCCGGTGGCCCAGATGACCGTGCGCACCCCGGTGAGGTCGAGCTCCAGGCAGGGCGATTCCGGAACCCGCGTCGGCTCGAAGCGTTCCGGGGGCTCCAGTTCGCCGGCGTCACCCTGGACGCGGGCCCACTCGTCGATTGCCCCGAGCAGTCGATTCATCTTGAGATCCGCGAGCGCGCACACGTTGTGCAGCGCGCCCGAAAACTGTGCCCTGCCGCCGCGCACGCCCGCCAGGCGCCCCACCAGGCGAACGCCTTTCGAGGCCAGCGTATTGAGGTCCATGAACCGCCGCTCCCGGGACCCGATGAGCTGCGGCGACGGCACCCGGCTGGCGCGGCGAATATCGTCGACCTCGTCGTAGCGCTGGTCGAGGATACCGGCCGCCCGCATCCACCACTGGATGTCGCGGCCGCGGTAGACGCGGGGCATTCGCACGTGCTCGCCGGCGGCGATCGTCACCTCGTGCCCGGCTTGCTGAAGCTCGTCGGCGAGCTGTACCCCCGTGGCCGACGCACCGACGACCAGCACGCCGCCCGGGTCCAGCTGCCGCGGGTTGCGATAGTTCGCGGGCGTGAGCTGACGGAGGCCTGGCGGTAACGCGGCCGCAACGGCCGGCACCGCCGGCAGGCTGCAGGGGCCCGTCGCAAGGACCACCGCGCGGCATTGCCAGCCGCCCCGGTTGGTCGTCACCCGGTAACCACCGGGGCACGGGGCGACGGATTCGACCGTCGTTGCCGTCGAAACCGGCGCGTCCACGGCGGCGGCGTAACCGGAGATGAAAGCAATCACCTCGTCCATGGTCATGTAACCGTGGGGATCGTCCCCGCGGTAATCGTAGCCGGGCAACGTGCAGAGCCAGTTTGGCGTCAGCAGCCGGAGCGAGTCCCAGCGTTCCCGCCGCCATGAATTGGCGACCTCGCCGCGTTCCAGCACCACGTGCTCGATCGAGCGCCCGGTGAGGAAATGACTGACGGCGAGGCCGGAATGGCCGGCACCGATGACGACTACGCCAGTGGTGACGCAGGACTGCCGCGTGCCGGGCCCCGGTGTCACGCGACCGTGACCGTGACGTCGGTCGGGTTCGTGATGACGTCGAAGACGGCGGACCGCTTCTGCGACTGGGCGACCAGTGCGGCGATGTCTTCCCGCGACGCATCCGCGTCGATCTCGTAATGCACCTTGATGCCGTCGAAGCCGTTGCGCACGTCGCTGTCGATCCCGAGGATGCCTTGCAGGTCCATGCCCGCCTCGAGTGTCGCCTTGACCGAGCGCAGCTGGATGTTCCGGTTCTGCGCGACCGAGGCGATGCCGGCGGTCAGGCAGCCGGCCAGCCCGGCCAGCACGATTTCGACAGGCGTCGCGCCGTTGTCCTTGGACGCGAACAGCTCCGGGTGATCGCTGTCGAAGCGGAACTCGGTGCGGTGGCTTTGCTCCTCGCCGAGGCCGAAGAAGCCTTTGACGGTGGTCGCGCTGTGCGTGCCGTTGATCCAGTCGCAGGATGCGCGCCAGGTGAACTTCGCGCCCTCCGGCGCCTCCGTCAGCGCTTCGCGCGCGCCGAGCAGCGCCCCCACGTCGACACCGTTGTCGACGGTTGCTTCCTGTGTATTCATTCGCTTAATCCTCCTCATGTCCAGTCCGCGTTCTGCGGGTGCAGCAACGATCGGGGAACGGCGTGGGATTCGGCGTGGCAGCGGGCGTGGTATTTGCACCGGCTGGCAGCTACTCACCCGCCGGAGTCTCTCCCGGGCAGGCCGCGGGTCGTTAGCCGATGAACTGGTGCACCTCGCCCAGGAACCGGAAGAACGCGGGCTCGGTGTCCATCAGGATGTGGTTACCGCTGTCCAGCGTGACAAAGCGGGCATTGCGGATGCCGCCGGCGAACTCCACGCCCTGCTCGAACGGTACGACGGCGTCATCCCGGGCGTGCAGGACGAGCGTCGGCGTGCCGATCTGCGGGAGCAGGTGGGTGACGTCGATGTTGCCGAAAGCGTTGTGGAGCCGGGCCGCGTTGTCCGGCGAGACCGATTTGAGCTGCAGCTCGTTGAACCAGCTCATGTGCTCCTGGGTCGCGCCCGGGATGAACAGGCTGGTGAACATCTGGCGGAACGCCGGGTTGTTCTGGCCCCATCCCCGGCGGATCAGTATCCCCATGGCGCTGCGCCTCGCGATCTCCGCCGGGTCGCCGCGCGCGCGCCAGCCGCGGACGTAGCCGCCGTACAGCACGAGGTGGCTCACTCTCTCGGGGTGCCGGGCAGCGTACATCACCGAGATGGCGCAGCCCTGCGAAATGCCGAGCAGCGCGAAACGCTCCACGCCTGACGCGGCGACAATCGCCTCGAGGTCGGCGATCATGGCTTCTGCGGACAGGTCCTCGACCGTCCAGTCCGACAGGCCGTTGCCGCGTTCGTCGTAGCGAATCAGCCGGTTGCGCTGTGACAGGCCCTCGACCCAGTGGCGCCAGACGGGGCTTACAGAATCGTAATGGAGGTGCGACAGCCAGTTGGCCGCCTTGACTATCGGGTAGCCCTGACCCGTCATTGCATAGGCGATGCGGACGTTGTCGTGGGTCATGCAAAAGCGGATTTCCTGCCGCGCGCTGGCGGCCGGCGCCGCCGCATCGCCGGGCGGATCGGGCACCGGCGAACGGGGCGCGGGCAAATCGCCGGATTGCACCGCCTGCCCGCGGGCGGCCCGGGTAAGCGCCGCGAGTTCCCGGCCCAGTGAGGCGTCGTCGGGATTGAGCGTGCAAAGCGCGCTCGCAAAGGGAAGCGCCCGCGCCGGGTCATCGCGCAGCCGGTCGACGGCGGTGCGAAGGATCCGGCATCGCAGCACCTCGAATTCGCTCGCCAGCGCGATGCGCCAGGCTTCGAAAGCCGGGCAGCGGGGCAGCGACAGGTCGTCCAGGAAGCCGTCCAGCCTGCCCGCCCAGCTCTCGAGGTCAGCCAGGGCGAGGGCGCCGGGATCGGCTGATGACAGCGGTCTCAGCTCGTGCCAGTCGACGGTGACACCCCTACCGGTGCGAAGCTCGATGAAGGTCCGGTCGGCGACGAGGGGCTCATAGCCGTCGCTGTTGACGACCCGGCGCAGCTTGGACAGGCTCCACCTGAGCGAGCCGCGGGGATCGTCCGGCACGTCCCAGAACATTGCGCAGAGGTGCTCGCGGTTCTGCGGCCGGCCGACGACGGCCAGGTAGGCAAGCAGCGCACGCGTCTTGCGCGACGGGGGCAGGGACACTGCCTGACCGTCGCGGGTCACGGCGAAGTTGCCGAGAACGTGAATTTCCAACGGCGCGCCCAACGTTCCGGGAGCCTCCGATCGAGGACGTGAAGACGGGTTGCGGGCCCGTCCCTGACGACGGTCCCATTCTCCCATCGCCCCGGCCCCTTTGAAAAGCCCGCTGTAGGAGCGCGCACCGCGCGCGACGCCCCCGATCGCCGCCGTAGCCTCGCGCGCACTGCGCGCTCCCACAGCCGCCGCCGCCGCGACGCTGATCCGCCCTGTAGGAGCGCGCACCGCGCGCGATGCCCCCGATCGCCGCCGTAGCCTCGCGCGCACTGCGCGCTCCCACAGGTGCCGCCGCACGGCCCTGATCGACCCGGTAGGAGCGCGCACCGCGCGCGATGCCCCCGATCGCCGCCG
>CAYRKH010000149.1:0-4132 GCA_964424805.1 uncultured Woeseiaceae bacterium | reverse complement strand
CTTCGGGTTATGAGCCCGACGAGCTGCCAGACTGCTCCACCCCGCATCTGGAAGGCTGGGCATGATACAGAAAGGCGCGACCACCTGACAAGGGGCCCGGGGCATTTGCAACCCTCACGCGCGTCCCCGGCACCTTCCAGAGCGGCCCTCGGCCGCCTCTGCTCTTGACACCGGCCGGGGTCTCCCCGAATCTAGCCCCTACCGGGCGCGACGCTCCTTCCGCGCCCCCGATTGTCGGCGCAGGCACCTCGTCTTTTCCGCGGCCTGCGCTTTAAACCCTACATTCACGTACGAGCTGGCCCACGGTCCCGCGCTGTTCGTCTGCGGGCGTGACTATCCAGAGTACCTTCAGCCGTGCTGCGGCAAAGGACCGGCCCCGCCCATGAAGCTGGTGATATTCGGGCTTACCGTCAGTTCCTCGTGGGGGAACGGGCACGCCACGCTGTGGCGGGGGCTGTGCCGTGCCCTCGCGGCGGCGGGGCACGACGTCGTGTTTTTCGAGCGGGACGTGCCGTGGTACGCGCGCCACCGCGACCTGGAGACGCTGCCCGGCGGCGGCGCGCTGCACCTGTACCGGGACTGGGACGCGGCGGCCCCGCTCGCCCGGCGCGAGCTCGCCGGCGCCGACGTCGGCATGGTCACGTCGTACTGCGCCGACGGCGTCGCCGCCGCCGACCTCGTGCTGGGCTCGAACGCCCGGGCGCGGGTCTTCTACGACATGGATACACCCGTCACGCTCGACCACCTGCAGGCCGGCCGTGACGTCGCCTACCTCGGCAGCCGCGGCCTGCGCGACTTCGACCTGGTGTTGAGCTATACGGGCGGGCGCGCGCTCGACGCGCTCCGCACCCGGCTCGGGGCCCGCCGCGTGGCGCCGCTCTACGGCAGCGTGGACCCGGACGTGCACCGCCCGGCCGCTCCGCTCGCCTGCTTTGCCGCCGACCTGTCCTGGCTCGGCACCTATGCCGAGGAACGGCAGGACGCCCTGGAGACGCTGTTCGTCGAGCCGGCGCGGCGCCTCCCGAAGCGGCGGTTCTTGATCGGCGGCGCGCAATACCCGGAGGCGTTCCCGTGGTCCGCCAACACGTATTTCGTGCAGCACGTAGCCCCCGAGCAGCACCCCGCCTTCTACGCCTCGAGCCGCCTCACGCTCAACGTCACCCGGCGCGCCATGCGGGACATGGGCTATTGCCCGTCGGGCCGGCTGTTCGAGGCCGCCGCCTGCGGCGTGCCCATCCTGACCGACTCGTGGGAAGGGCTCGAGACCTTTTTCGAACCCGGATCGGAGGTGCTGGTTGCCGAAACCACCGACGACGCGGTGGAAGCGCTCCGGCTGTCGCGCAAAACGCTTTCCGTGATCGCGCAGCGGGCCCGCGAGCGGGTATTGGACGAGCACACGGCGGTGGGCCGGGTCCGCGACCTGATGGCGGCGCTGGACATGGACGCGCCCGGCCTCGCTGTGCGTCCCGCCCCGTCCAGGGCGCCGGCATCGCTGAGGGAGGTCTGACCATGTGGGGCATCATTCCGGCCGCGGGCGCCGGCAATCGCATCCAGCCGCTCGCGTTCTCCAAGGAGCTCCTGCCCGTCGGCAGCCGCCGCGACGGGCCGATGGAACGGCCGCGTGCCGTGAGTGAATACCTCGTCGAACGCATGATCGCGGCGGGCGCCACGCGCCTGTGCTTCGTGATCTCGCCCGGGAAATCCGACATTCTCGGCTACTACGGCGGCCGGGTTGGACCCGCCAATGCCGTGTACGTCGTGCAGCCCAGCCCCGCCGGCCTGTGTGACGCCCTGTTCCAGGGCGCCTCCCTGGTCACGCCCGACGAGCCCGTGCTCATCGGCCTGCCGGACACGATCTGGTTCCCGGTGGACGGTTTCTGCAAGCTGCCGGACGACCGGCTCTCCTTCCTCCTGTTCTCGGTCGCGCAGCCGGAGCTGTTCGACGCCGTGGTCGCCGATCCCGACGGCCGCGTGCGCGAAATCCAGGTCAAGCGGCAGGATGCGGCCTCCTCCTGGATCTGGGGCGCGATCAGGATGCCGGGGAAGGTATTCCACGAGCTCCACGAGCTGTGGCAGGAACCGGGGCGCCGGGACCAATACGTCGGCACGCTCGTGAACGCCTGGCTCGCCCGCGGCGGCCGCGCAACCGGCGTGTTCGCCGGCAAGCATTACGTCGACGTCGGCACCGTGCACGGTTATCGCGAAGGGTTGATGCTGCTGGACGAGCAGGCGCCCGCCCCGCCGGTCGAGCTCGGCCACTCGAGGGCGGAATACGCGCTGGCCGCCGGTCCTCTCCGGGCCGTTTCCGCGGCACCGCGCCGCCAGTCGCGCCGCCAAACGCGCATGGCCGCCGAAGCGGCCGGCGGGGTCGAGGCCGTGATGTTCTGGAACGAGCCGAACAACAAGTCGCACTGGGATTTCCTCATCGACACCGAGTGGCAGGCCTTCAGCGACATGGTGATTCGCGCGAGCAAGGCCGTGCACGCCGAGAACCCGAAACTGACCCGCGTGCTGGGCGGCATCTCGCCCATCGATCCCCTGTTCGTGCAGCGCATGGAGCGCCAGGGCGTGCTCGAGCACATGGACGTCGTGGCCCTGCACGGATTCCCGCTCGACTGGAACCTGTGGAAGCTGGACGAGTGGCTGGAGCAGATCGCGCAGATCCGGGCCGTGACCGACCTGCCGATCTGGGTGTCCGAGGTCGGGGTGTCCACCTTCGGCGCCGAGGAGATCCAGGCGTTCGGGCTCGAACGCATTGCCGCGCAGCTCATCGGGGCGGTGCCGCGAATCCACTGGTACAGCCTCTACGACCTGCCGAAGGCCTGGGAGGCCACTACCCGGCACCGCGAAGCGGAGGGCTCGTCCTATTACCGGCACTTCTACATGGGGCTGCTGCGCGAGGACGGCTCACCCAAGCCCGCCGCCGAGCTCTTCTCGCGGCACACGCCCGATATGGGCATTTGCCAGTGGTTCAACTTCGAGGACCATCGTCTCGACGACGCCGTCGCCTGGATGAAGCGGCTCGGCGTGACCTACCTGCGCACGGGACTGAGCTGGGCCGACAGCTTCCGCCCGGACGCCGACGCGTGGTTCGACCGCCAGATGGCGGCGCTGTCGGACTTCGACGTGACGCTCACGTTCTGCTTTACGCCGGAGCATCGCGGCATCGAACCGCACCACACGAGCCCGCCGCAGGTGGCGGAGGAGTACGCCGAGTTCTGCGCGCGCATGGTACGCCGCTACGCGCCGGGTGTGGCGGCCCAGAACGTCGCACTGTGAGGCACAGCAAGCTATGAAAACGTATACACCGGATCCCGACAATCGCAAGGTTCGCGTCGCCATCGTCGGCGCCGGCAACTGTGCGTCGGCGCTCGTGCAGGGCGTCAGTTTCTACCGGGAGGCCGCCGCGGACGACTTCGTGCCGGGCCTCATGCACGTGAATCTCGGCGGCTACCATGTCAGGGACATCGAGTTCTGTGCCGCCTTCGACGTCGACCGCGGCAAGGTCGGCAAAGACCTCGCGGAAGCCATATTCACCGAGCCGAACAACACCTGCACCTTCGCCGAGGTCCCGCCGCTCGGCGTCGAGGTAGAACGCGGCATGACGCACGACGGGCTCGGCAAGTACCTGCGCGACAGGATCGCCGAAGCGCCCGGCAGTGCCGCCGACGTCGCCGGAGTACTGAAGCGCACGCGGACCGACGTGCTCGTCTCCTACCTGCCGGTCGGCTCGGAAGCCGCGACGAAGTGGTACGCGGAGCAGGCGCTCGAGGCGCGCTGCGCGTTCGTCAACTGCATTCCCGTGTTCATCGCCTCGGACCCGCAATGGAGCCGCCGCTTCCGGGAGCGCGGCCTGCCGATCATCGGCGACGACGTCAAATCGCAGGTCGGCGCGACCATCACGCACCGCATGCTGGCACGGCTCTTCCGCGATCGCGGCGTGCGCCTCGATCGCACCTACCAGCTCAACTTCGGCGGTAACACGGACTTCCTGAACATGCTGGAGCGCGAGCGGCTGGAGTCGAAGAAGATCTCGAAGACGGGCGCGGTGACGTCGCAGCTGGACTACGAGCTGCCGGCGTCGGACGTGCACGTCGGGCCGTCGGACCACGTGCCGTGGCTGCTCGACCGC
>CAYRKH010000148.1:0-4181 GCA_964424805.1 uncultured Woeseiaceae bacterium | reverse complement strand
TCACGATCCTGATCAAGCTCGTGTTCTACAAGCTGACGCAGGCGAGCGGCCGCTCGATGGCCAAGATGCGCGAGATCCAGCCGCGCATGAAAGCCCTGCAGGAGCGTTACAAGGACGACCGCCAGCAGCTCAGCCAGGCGATGATGGAGCTGTACAAACGCGAGAAGGTGAACCCGGCGGCGGGTTGCCTGCCGATCCTGATCCAGATGCCGTTCTTCCTGGCGTTCTACTGGGTGCTGCTCGAGAGCGTGGAGATGCGCCAGGCGCCGTTCGCGCTCTGGATCACCGACCTGTCGTCACGGGATCCCTATTTCATCCTGCCGCTGATCATGGGCGCGGCGATGTTCCTGCAGCAGAGACTGAACCCGCAGCCGGCCGATCCGATGCAGGCGAGGGTGATGCAGATCATGCCGATTGCCTTCACCGCGTTCTTCGCGTTCTTTCCGGCGGGGCTCGTGCTGTACTGGGTGACCAACACCATCCTGTCGATCGCCCAGCAGTGGCGAATCAACAAGGTGGTCGAGGAAGAAGCTCGCAAGCGCCGCTCGAGCAAGACGCCGGCGAAGAAGAAGGGCGGCAAGGACAAGTCGGACGCGGCCTGAGCGCCAAGGGTTCGGGCGCGCGCGGCCTGCGCCGCCCGGTGACTTTCACGGCAGGTGATCCTCCACCAGCTCCGTCCGGATACGCACTTCGCCGTGCAGCGTCTTGTGCACGGGGCAGCGGTCCGCGATCTCGAGCAGCCGCTGGCGCTGTGCATCGGTCAGCTCACCCTCGAGCACGATCGTGCGCCGGAACTCGTCGATCCGGGTCCCCTTGCGTTCGCAGTCGGCGCAGTCTTCCGCGTAGGTTTTGCCGTGCCGCACGCGGGCGGTCGCCGATGCAAGCTTGAGCTGCTTGTGCCGCGCGTACACCTGCAGCGTCATGGTCGTGCAGGCGGCGAGCCCGGCCGACAGCAGGTCATAAGGCGTGGGGCCCAGGTTGTCGCCGCCGTACTGCTCCGGCTCGTCGGCGATCAGTCGATGGCCGGCCGCGTTCAACTCGGTCGTGAGTGATGCGGAGCGCGTCCGCGCGATCGCTTCCCCGGCCTCCGCGGTGAGGCCCTCCGCCGCCTCGTCGACGCCGAACAGGTACTTCTCCGCCCAGGCGGCAAGCACGCGTCCCGCGTAGCGGGCATCGTCCTCGCGCGTCAGCAAGTGATCCGCCGAATCGAGGGTGACGAAGCTCTTGGGGTGCTTTGCTTCCAGGAACAGGTCGCTCGCGTTGTCGATCGAAACGACGCCGTCCAGCGGCGAGTGCATGAACAGCAGCGCTGCCCTGAGCGCACCAAGGCTTTCGGGGAGCGGGTGCCGCTCGAGATCCTCGACAAAACGGCGCCGGATGGTGAACGAGCGGCCGGCCAGCTCGACGGTCGCCTGGCCGAGGGTGCGAATCTCGGCGAGCGCGTCCTCGAAGCGCTCGATGACGTGCGCCGGATGCGACGGCGCGCCGATCGTTGCGACGGCCAGCGTCGAGGGGATCTCCGCTGCCGCGCGCAGCACGGCCGTGCCGCCAAGCGAATGCCCGACGAGCAGGCCCGGTGCACGATGGTCGCGCGCCAGGAATTCCGCCGCCGCGACGAGGTCCGCTACGTTGCTCGAGAACGTGGTGTCGGCAAACTCACCCTCGCTGTCGCCGAGGCCGGTGAAATCGAAGCGCAGCACGCCGATCCCGGAATCGGTCAGCGCCCGGCTGATGTGCCGGGTTGCCTTGAGGTTCTTGGAGCCGGTAAAGCAGTGCGCGAACAGCGCCCAGGCACGCGGGCCCTGGTCCGGCATGTCCAGCACGCCCGCGAGCTCCTGTCCTTCCTCGTTCTCAAACCTGACCTGATGATGCAACATGACCGTCGTCCTGTAGGAGCGCGCCTTGCGCGCGATGCCGCCGGCGCCTCGACGCCGGGCGCGAGAGGCGGCCTGCAAACAGCCGCGGCCGGAACGCTATGAACGCCATACCTGCTTACCCGCACGATACGATCGTTGCCGCGGCGACGCCACCCGGCATCGGCGGCGTCGCCGTCGTGCGCGTTTCCGGCGAGAACGTGCCGGCGATCGCAGAGGTCATGCTCGGCAAGCTTCCGGTCCCGCGGCACGCGACCCTTTCCGGATTTCGCGACGGCGAGGGACTGCTGCTCGACCGGGGAATTGCGCTCTACTTCCCCGCGCCGGATTCCTTTACCGGCGAGGCGGTGCTGGAGCTGCAGGGACACGGCGGGCCCGTGGTCGTGGCCGACCTCGTCGACGCCGTAGTGCGGCTCGGCGCCCGGCGCGCCGAGCCCGGCGAGTTTTCGCGGCGCGCATTCCTGAACGAGCGGCTGGACCTGGCCCAGGCGGAGGCGATTGCAGACCTGGTGGCCAGCGGCTCGTCGCAGGCGGCGCGCGCCGCGCTGCGCTCGCTGTCCGGCGCCTTCTCCCGGGCCGTTGACGCGCTCATCGAAAAACTTGTGCGCCTGCGCATGCACGTGGAGGCGGCGATCGATTTCCCCGAGGAGGAGATCGACTTCCTCTCGGACGACGCGCTGCTGAAGCGGCTGCGCGACTGCAAGTCCGCGTTTAGCGTGCTGCTCGAGCAGGCGACGGCCGGCCGCGTGCTCACGGACGGCTATCGCCTGGTGATCGTCGGGCGGCCGAATGCCGGCAAATCCAGCCTGATGAACCTGCTTTCCGGGCAGGAAACCGCCATCGTCACGGAGGTCGCGGGCACGACGCGCGACATCCTGCGGGAACGCATCAACCTGGACGGGCTCATCGTGGAGCTGGTCGACACCGCGGGCCTGCGCAGCGATCCGGACCGCATCGAAGCCGAAGGCATCCGCCGCGCGCGCGAGGCGCTGAAGTCCGCCGACGCCATCCTCTGGATACAGGACGCGAGCGCAGGAGCGGGTAACGAGGAGGATCCCGGTGAGGCGCTGCCGGCCGAGGTGCCGGTCGTCCGCGTCCGGAACAAGATCGACCTGACGGGCGAAGCACCGGGGCGCTCGCCGGGCGAGCCGCCCGCGGTGGCGATCTCCGCGCATACCGGCGCGGGGGTCGACGCCCTCAAGACCCTCGTCAAGGAGCTGGCGGGCTACCGGGACGCCGGCGAGGGCACGTTCACGGCGCGGCAGCGGCACGTCGAGGCCCTGCAGCGTGCCCAAGCGCATTTTCTCGCCGGCTGCGAAGCGCTGGAGCGCACCCGCGCGGGTGAGCTGCTGGCGGAGGAGCTCAGGTACGCCCAGCAGGCGCTGGCCGAGATCACGGGCGAATTCACGAGCGACGACCTGCTGGGGCGCATCTTCGCCGAGTTCTGTATCGGCAAGTAAGCGGCGTCGTCACGGTCCGTGATTCGAACCCGCGGGGAAGTTTTGTGCGGAACTGTGACGTGGGTCGCGAATGCGACGCCGGCGTTCGGGCTAAGCTGCGCCCAGGCATCGCCGGCGTGCTGGGGAGACGACATCAGCACCCGTGCGGGCGCTTCTCGTTCGGCCAATAAGAAGCGTTACAACAAAAAACACTGAACCCCGCCCCTGGCGGGGTTATTTTTTTCAGCCAGGCGCTAACCCAGCAGCCCTTCCCGCCTGTAGAGCCGTGCGCACACCCAGGCAAGCAGCGCGCCGATGACGAGCGTGCTGGTCACGGAAAGCAGCACGTGCAGCCCGTTCACCGGCTCGTTCTTGATCAGCCCGACCAGCAGCAGGTGCTGCGACAGGCTGGGGACCAGCATGAGCGCCGCGCTCGGGCGGACCATCAGCAGGCTGACCACCATTATCGGCATGGTCGGCGCGATCAGCATCAGGCTCACCCAGGTCTGCGCTTCCTTGTAGCTCTTCGTGAACGACGCGACCAGCGTCATGAGCGCCGAGCCGAGGAGCGCGAACGGCAGCAGCAGCAGGAAGCCGAGCAGCACGACGCCCGGCCCGAAGTTTGGCGTCATACCGAGCTTCTCGAGCGGCATGAACTTCAGCACCACGTGAAAGGAGACGAGGCAGATGGCCAGGGAGAGGGCCATGAACAGGCAGGCGGACAGGATCTTGCCGATGATCAGGCGGTCGCGGGACACCGGCAGCGTGAGCAACGGCTCCAGCGAGCCGCGCTCGCGCTCGCCCGCGGTGCTGTCGATGGCGAGGTTCATGCCGCCCGTTAGCAGCGCGAAAAGGAAGAAGTAGCTCA
>CAYRKH010000147.1:0-4241 GCA_964424805.1 uncultured Woeseiaceae bacterium | reverse complement strand
GCAGGGCCCCGAGGGAGCCATTCCGCAAAGGACCACCCCCCGGTCGCGGCTCCGCAAGCCCCGGCCCAAGAGGACGTTAGCCAGCGCTTAGTCCGACGTGCCGAGGAGGGTGGTGTCGATGAGGTCGCAGAGGCAGTGGATGACCACGAGGTGGACTTCCTGGATGCGCGCCGTGCGGTTGGCGGGGACGCGGATTTCGACGTCGTCCTCGGCGAGGAGGCCTGCCATGCGGCCGCCGTCGCGGCCGGTGAGGGCCACGACCTTCATGGCACGCTCGTGCGCGGCGATGATGGCGCGGCAGACGTTCTCCGAGTTGCCGGAGGTGGAGATGGCGAGCAGCACGTCGTGCTGGCGGCCGAGCGCGCGAACCTGCTTGGCGAAGATATCCTCGTACGCGTAGTCGTTGGCGATGGAGGTGAGGGTGGAGGTGTCGGTGGTGAGGGCGATGGCCGGCAGGCCGGGGCGTTCCATTTCGAAGCGGTTCAGGAGCTCCGAGGAAAAGTGCTGGGAATCGCCGGCGGAGCCGCCGTTGCCGCAGGAGAGGATCTTGCCTTCCTCGAGCAGCGCCTGGCTCATGAGCTGTCCCGCGCGGCTGATGCTGGTGCTGAGTTCCCCGGCCGCGGCCTGCTTGATCGCGATACTTTCGGCGAAGTGTTCTTTTACTCTGGTTTCGGCGTCCACTGGTGTGCTGTCTCGTCAATGGCGCTGTAGCTTCCAGGCAGCGCCGTAGTGTCGTTTGAGGGTTCTCGCGGCCGGCAAGTGCACCAGGTCACCCCCCGGGGCGGAATGCATCCCGCAGCCATTGTATCGCGTATCGCTCGGGCGACGGGCCGTCCAGTGCCACCACGTCGAAGCGCACGGGATGATGGCGAAACGCCGGCTTGCGCAGGAGAAAGAAGGCGGCCGCGCGCGCCAGCTTGCGCTGCTTGCGAAGGTCGACCGATTCGGCCGCCGAGGCGAAGCGGCTGTGCTTGCGCGAGCGCACTTCGACGAACACCAGGCTCTGCCCGTGCAGCATGACGAGATCGATTTCGCCAACGCGGCAGCGAAAGTTCCGGGCCACGGGCTCGAGGCCGTGGGCGACGAGGTGCGCCAGCGCCCTGTCTTCGGCCGCCTGGCCGGCAATTGCTTTGGCTCCTGTCATTCCATGACGGACCGGCGTAGGAGTGCGCATCTCGCGCGATGCCCAATTCGCCGCTCGGGCATCGCGCGCGATGCGCGCTCCTACGGTTGCCTCGGTGCACCGATCGTTTCGTCCCCCGGCAGCTCGTCTTCTTCCAGCGGCCCGCGATCGGGCCCTTGAGCCGGACGCATCGCCACCGGTTCGCCGCGGACGAACCTGGCCCACGCGAGGCGCCGGTGCACGCGGCCGTTGTCGTCGAGGTACAAGCGCCCGGTCGCGCCGGCGAACTCCGGCATCGGGCCGGTGCGCGCGTTGTACAGCTCGGATATCAGGTGATAGGCGTCGTAGCCCATCGCGTGCAACCGCCCGAGCCGCCGGTCCGCCGGCCAGAACCGGTTGTACAGCGCGGGCAGCTCGGCGAACCACGCGTGCGGCGACACCACCCAGGGCGTGTCGGCGAACATGATGCCGTTCAGGTCGGAGTCCGGGCGGCCGTCCATGGCGTAGATGAACGACGTCGAGTAGACCGGCAGCTCGCCGGCGTAGTGAAACTTGAGCTGCGACTTCAGCAGCCGTCCGGCGCCCGGGTCCGCCGCCAGGAACACGATCTCCGCGTCCTGCCGGCGCCGAGGATCGAACTGCAGCGGCGCGCCGAGGTTGGCGCGCAAGCGCCGGTACCGCTGCACGCTTTCGGACAGCTCGAGCAGGCCTTCGATCTCGATCGAGAAATCCTGCTCCTGCGGCGGATACGTGCGAAAGGCGAGCAGGGTGCCGCCTTCGTTCTCGAAGGCCGTGGCAAAGCTCGACAGCACACGCCGACCCCAGTCGTTGTTCGGGATCAATGCGACGGCACGGCTGTAGCCGTCCGCGATCGCGCGGTGCGCCGCGGAGGCCGATTCATCCTCGGGCGACAGCGCGAACTGGTAGACACCCGGCGGCGCGGTCACGCTGTCGGGCAGGTAGTTCAGCGTCAGCAAGGGCACCGGCAGCAGCGACCCCGACACCAGCTCCGTGACGCTGGATCGCAGCAGTGGGCCCACGATGAACTCGGCGCCGTCCTCGACCGCGCGCTCGTAGGCCGCGACGGCGCCGCCGGCGCCCGCGGCATCGTAGACCCGCACCTGTTGCTCGTCGTTGAAGCCGCTGGCCTCGGCAAAGTACGCGCCGAGGAAGCCGTTGCGGATGGCGGCGCCCGCGCTGGCATTGTCGCCGCTCAGTGGAACGAGCAGCGCCACCTGGCCCGGGAGCTCCAGCGCGCCGCGATCGGCGACCGGCAGGCCGGCCAGCACGCCGTGCGCGGGGTGGTCACCGTACTCGTCCGCCCAGCGGGCGACACCGTTCGCCCAGCCGATGCCCTGGCGCCCGGTCGACGTGGCGAGGGCGCCCAGCTCCAGCCAACCCTTGACCAGCGGGTTGTACACGCGGTCGGCCGCCGCCCGCAGTATCCGGGGGTCGCTGACCAGCAGGCCGGCCCACAGGCGGCGCGCGTTTGCCTCGATCGCCGGCCTGCCGTCCAGCCAGGCTTCGCGCTGCAGGTACAGCTCCACCGCGCGCACCGGCTCACCTTTCTGGAACCAGGCGTCGGCACGCAGCGCTTCGCTCCGTGACCGGTACGCCAGCGGCAGCGGCTGGCGGCTCAGCGGCTCCAGCAGCCGCAGGGCGTCATCCGCCTCGCCTTCCCAAAGCGCGAGCGCGGCCGCGTCGGTGGTCCAGAGCCACAGCAGCTCGCCGTCGGCGGGCCTGGCAACGCTGCGAAGGACGTTGCGGGCGCGCCGGCCGTCGCCCGCTTCGAGCCACTGTTCGACCGCGAGCAGGGTGTAGCGGTCGCGTTCCGGACCCGAGGCGTCGCGCGCGAGCGCGATATATCGCTCTGCCGCGAGCTGGTGGTCGCCGCCGACCGCCGCTTCGACCGCCCGGCTATCCGGCCCGCCGCCGGGCTGCCCGGTCGTCGCGCAGCCCGTGAAGGCGGCGAGCAGGAGCGTGGCCAGCAGCTTACATGCAACAATGGAGGAGGGGCGTCGTTTCATCTGGCGGTCGGATTGCAGCTACGGGCGCAAATGTATGCAGGTTGACGAATGTGTCGGCGATCGGTCGTCGAGTAATCCTTCCACGGTGACCACGGGCACGCTGTTCGTCGTTGCCACGCCCATCGGCAATCTCGCCGACCTGTCGTCGCGCGCAAGGGAAGTGCTGGCCCAAGTGGATCTGATCGCTGCCGAGGATACCCGGCACACCGGGCGATTGCTATCGCATTTCGGCATCGAAACGCCTCAATTGGCGTTGCACGAGCACAACGAAGAGGACGTCGTCACACCGCTCATCGAGCGGCTGCGCGCCGGCACGTCGGTGGCTCTCGTCAGCGACGCCGGCACGCCGCTCGTCAGCGACCCCGGGTTCCGGCTGGTCCGGGCGGCGCATCGTGCCGGTATCCCGGTGTCGCCGCTGCCGGGACCGAGTGCGCTGCTGGCCGCGCTGTCCGTCGCCGGGCTCCCGACCGACCGCTTCTGCTTCGAAGGCTTTCTTCCCGCGCGCGCCAAGGCCCGCCGCGACCGGCTGGAATCCCTCGCAGCCGAACCGCGCACCATGATCTTCTACGCCTCCGTCCACCGCATCCGGGACGCGCTCGCCGACTGTGTGCAGGCCTTTGGCGCGTCGCGCCCGGCGTGCATCGGGCGAGAGCTGACGAAGCGCTACGAGCAGGTCGCGGCGGCGCCGCTGGGCGAGCTCAGCGCCTTGCTCGAAGACGGGCGCATTCCGGAAAAAGGCGAGTTCGTGCTCGTGGTGGGCGGCTCCGATGCACCCGCACAAACCGCGGGCGAGCTGTCGGAAGACCGCCTGCTTGCCGCACTCGCGTCGGCGCTGCCGGCCAGCAAGGCCGCCGCCGTTGCCGCGGCGGTGACCGGCAAGCCGCGCGCCCACCTCTACCGCCGCCTGCTGGATCTCCCCGCGCAACGTGGCGCCGGCGCGCGAGGCGAGTAGGTATAATGGCGGTTCGAGGAAGCAGGAGCCGGCCAGGCAATCGCCGGTGCGTTTCGCACGTGCCGGAGGAAAGTCCGGGCTCCATCGGACAGGGCGCCAGGTAACGCCTGGAGGGCGCGAGCCCATGGAAAGTGCCACA
>CAYRKH010000146.1:0-4431 GCA_964424805.1 uncultured Woeseiaceae bacterium | reverse complement strand
CTTCGGGCCCTTTCGGTCCGCTTTATTTCCCCCAACCACCCCCCGGCCACCCCTGCAGAACGCTCCGTGGTTGGGCGTCGCAGCTACGGGGACGGAGTGCAGTATTTTGCGATCAGGCGTTCCAGCATCGATACGGCGGGATCGATGGCGGAGAGTTCCAGGTATTCGTCCGGCTGGTGGGCCTGGTCGATGCTGCCGGCGCCGAGGACGACCACCTGGGTGCCCATGGCGGCGAAGATTGGCGCCTCGGTGGCGAAGTTGACGGCGCCGGCCTCGGTGCCGGTGAGGTCCTCGACCGCGCGCACGAGCGCGGCGTCGGCGGGGGTGTTCATGGCGTCGATGCCGTGGAAAAGGGGCTCGAAGGACACGCCCAGGCCGGACCCTTCGATGCAGTCGCGCACGCGCTGGTGGATGCGGCGGCGCATGTCGTCGAGCGGCATGCCGGGCAGGAAGCGGCAGTCGAGGTCCAGCGTGCATTCGGCGCAGATCCGGTTGGGGTTGTCGCCGCCCTGCACGCGCCCGAAGTTCAGCGTCGGGTACGGGACCTCGAACGCGTCGTCGGAGAACCTGGTCTGCAGCTCGACGCGCAGCCCGGTCAGCTCGTTCAGCACCGCGCGCAGGCCGTCGATCGCGCTGACGCCGAGGGCCGGATTGCTGGAATGCCCGGAGCGGCCCTCGAGGACGATGCGCTCGGTGAGAATGCCCTTGTGCACGCGTATCGGCCGCAGGCTGGTGGGTTCGCCGATCAGCGCGAAGTCGGCGAGCTTGTCACGGCCGCGGGCGAGCGAGCGGGCGCCGTTCATCCCGGTCTCCTCGTCGGCGGTCGCGACGACGATCAAGCGCCGGTCCAGGTCCCTTACCGAAAAGCGCGCGGCCGCCGCGAGCGACAGCGCGAAAAACGATTTCATGTCGGCGGTGCCGAGCCCGTAGAGCCTGCCGTTACGTTCCGCGAGCTCGAAGGGATCGCTGCTCCAGGCCTCCGCATCGAAAGGCACGGTGTCGGTGTGGCCGGACAGGACGAGTCCGCCCGGACCGTCACCGAGCGTCGCGACCAGGTTGAACTTGTCGGGCCGTCCATCGACTTCGGTCCATTCGACCGCGAAGCCGATCGACTGAAGCATGTCCGACAGGCGTTCGACGATGGCCCTGTTCGACATGTCCAGGGCTTCGTCGGAGCTGCTGATCGACGGAATCCCGATCAGCTCCCGGATGTCGCCAACCACCTTGCGGGGACTGGTGCTCATTCACTCTGCGACAGGATCAGGGGACTCTTCGTTCAATGCGGATTTGCACAGTGTCGCCCGCGGCAATCGTCTGCTCGCCGTACCAGTCGCCTGCCTGCTCCAGCGGCTGGCCGGAAAGCGAGGCACGCGCCACGACTTCGACGCGTTCGAAGGACGACAGCAGGCGGCCGGGGATCATCGAGTCGGAATCGGCGAGCGCGACGGTCAGCGGCAGCTCGGACACTTTGCGGCGCACCGCGGCGATCGGCGGCGACGGCTGTGCGGGATCGCGCGCGATGATGAAGACGGTTGCATCCGCCCCGACGGCCGCACGAGCGTCGTCGCTGAGCGAGACGTCGACCTGCACTACCGGCTCGCCGGTCCGCGCGTCCACGACGGCCTCCTCCCCGCGCCAGGCCGCGACGCGTTCACGTAGCACCGCCTCTATCTCGGGCGGCGGCGACTGCGCGAGCAGCGCCTCCCAGCGGTCGGCCGCGAGCGGCGTATCGCCGCGCGCCGCGGCCGCGATGCCGGCATAGAACAGCGCTCTCGGGTGCCCCGGACCGGCGGCCAGCGCGTCTTCGAAGAGCTTGCCCGCGCGTCCGACGATCGCGTTGCGGTCGGTGCCCAGCACGGCCTCGCCCAGGCTGACGAGTGTCTGCGGGTTGACCGGCCGTTCCAGCTCGACGGCTTTCTCGAACGCGCGCACCGCTTCCGGGTAGTTCTCGAGGTGCATCCAGGAACGGCCGAGCATCTTCCAGCCGTCGACGTCCTCGGGATTCTCGGCCAGGCGCGCTTCGAGCGACGCCATCATCTCGCCGATGTCCGGCATCTCCGGCGGCACCGGCGTGCCGACCCGGGAATAGACGACGGCGGAAACGAGCAGCACCGTGCCGACACCCGTGATGAGACCCGCCGACAGGCGGCGTTCATGCCGGTACAGCGGCCATCCCACGCACAGCGCGGCGGCCAGCAGCATGACGCCGAACAGGAACCAGATCATGTGTCTTCGATCGGCAGTTTGGCGCGTCCCCGCACGATGCGCGTCACGATTACGGCACCGGCGAGCACCAGCGCCAGCGGCGCAATCCAGAGCACGAGCGTCCTTCCCCCCACGCGGGGCCGGTACAGCACGAACTCACCGTAGCGCTCTACCAGGAACTGCCTGATCTCCGCGTCGGATTTGCCGGCAACGAGCAGCTCGCGGATCTCTCGTCGCAGGTCCGCCGCCAGGAATGCGTTCGAATCCTTGATGCTCTGGTTCTGGCACTGCATGCAACGGACTTCGGCAATGAGCGCTTCATAGCGGGCCTGCAGCGCCGGGTCGGCCAGCGGTTTGCTGGCGTCTATGGCAAACGCCGCGCCTGCCAGCAGGGCAAGGAGCACGCCAACAAGTATCCTCGTCATGTCACTCGACACCGCTGCCTTTGATCAGGGGCGCGAACTTCTGCTGCCAGATTGCTTCATCCAGCGGTCCGGCATGCTTCTGCAACACGTGGCCGTTGCTGCCGATCAGGAAGGTCTCGGGTGCGCCGTAAACCCCCCAGTCGATGCCGGCGCTGCCGTCGGGATCGAAGCCGGTGGCGGCGTAGGGATCCCCCAGCCGCCGCAGCCAGTCCAGCGCGGCCGGGCGCTCGTCGCGCCAGTTCAACCCGTAGATCGGGACCTCGCCGCGTTCGGAAAGCGCAACCAAAAACCCGTGCTCGTGCCGGCAGCCGACACACCACGTTGCCCACACGTTGACCAGCGTAAACTGGCCGGCATAGTCGGCGCTGGTTACGCGCTGCTCCGGGTCCTCGAGGTTCGGCAGGTCCATTGGCGGTGCGGGCTTGCCGAGGTACGGCGAGGGCACGACCGAGGGGTCGCGGCTCAGCCCGAAGATCAGCAGCGGCAGCAGCACCGCGAACAGCACCGCCGGCACCAGGAAACGGAGCTTCATGCCGGTTTCTCCACCGTCAGCGGCCGCTGCTCGCGCGCCTGCGCATACAGCCGGTAACGCCGGTCGCTCGCCGCGACGGCGCCGCCGAGCGCCATGATCACCGCGCCAAACCAGATGAAGCGGATCAGCGGCTTGTACTGCAGCCGCACGCTCCAGGAGCCGTCGCCGAGCGGTTGCCCGAGCGCCACGAACAGGTCACGGTTCCAGCCGGGGTCGATCCCGGCCTCGGTCATGGGGCTTTGTTGCACGAGGTAAGTGCGCTGCTGCGGCCGCACGGTGGCGACATACTCGCCGGCTTTGCGAATCTCGACTTCCGCTTCGATCGCGCTGTAGTTCGGCCCCTGGACGTTCGACATACCCTGCAGCTCGAACTGGTAGTCGCCCAGCTCGACGGGCTCGCCGGGAACCAGCCGGAGGTCGTTCTCGATGCCGAACGCCGACACGACGGCAACGCCCAGCACGAAAAGCCCGACGCCGAAGTGCGCGATCGACATTCCGGCGACCGCGCGGGTCATCCCCGGCGTGCCGGGGGCGCGCCGCCATGACCGGATCGGGTGCACGAGACTCGTCGCGATGATCCAGAATGCCGCGATCGAGCTGACGATGACGAGCAGGCCGGAGCCCCCGTACACCAGCGTCGGCACGGCGAGGCCTGCCAGCACCGCGAGCACCGCCGGCACCCTGAGCTGCCGCCACAGCGTCCCCTGCGGCTGGTGCCGCCACGCGGTATGCATGCCGACGCCGATCAGGAATACCAGCGGCAGCATCGGGATGAGGAATGCGAACTCGAACCACGAGGGACCGACCGAAATCTTGCCCCCGCCCGTGGCCTCGACCGCCAGCGGCGCGAGCGTGCCCATGAAGATGAGCGTCGCCGCGACCACGAGCAGCACGTTGTTCAGCAGCAGGAACAGTTCCCGCGACAGCGGCTTGAAGCCGGCGTCGGCGTCCAGCGTGTGGGCGCGCCAGGTGTAGAGCGCGAGCGCGCTGCCGATCACGACCGCCAGGAACATCAGGATGAACATGCCGCGCGCCGGGTCGGTCGCGAAGGCGTGCACCGACACGAGGATGCCGGAGCGCACGAGGAACGTGCCGAGCAGGCTCAGCGAGAACGCCGCAATGGCGAGAAGCAGGGTCCAGCTCTTGAAGAGCCCGCGCTTTTCCGTCACGGCGAGCGAATGGATGAGCGCGGTGCCGACGAGCCACGGCATGAACGAGGCGTTCTCGACCGGGTCCCAGAACCACCAGCCGCCCCAGCCGAGCTCGTAA
>CAYRKH010000145.1:0-5063 GCA_964424805.1 uncultured Woeseiaceae bacterium | reverse complement strand
AAGGCTTCTCCGGCGGCGAGAAGAAGCGCAACGAGATCCTGCAGATGGCGGTGCTGGAACCGAAGCTTGCGGTCCTCGACGAAACCGATTCGGGACTCGACATCGATGCGCTGAAGGCCGTTGCCCACGGCGTGAACGCGCTGCGCGCTCCCGATCGCGCCATCGTGCTCGTCACGCACTACCAGCGGCTGCTGGGCTACATCGAGCCGGACTTCGTGCACGTCCTGTCGGAGGGCAGCATCGTGCGCTCCGGCGACAAGGACCTGGCCCACGAGTTGGAAGAGAAGGGCTACGACTGGCTGCGCGAGGCCGCGAACGCATGACCGCCGCGGCGATCGATACCGACCTGCTCGAGCAGGTAGTGCGGCAATTCCCGCGCGACGCCCTCGCACCGGCGCGACGCGAAGCGCTGTCGCGTTTCCGGCAGACGGGCTTCCCTACGCCGCGCCAGGAGGACTGGAAGTACACCAACCTGGCGCCGGCCGCCAAGCTGAGCAACCGCTGGCTGCGCGAGGCGGCCGTCACGCGCGAGGCGGCGCTCAGCCCCGCCGCCGCGGCCTTCGCCGAAAAACTGGCGCGGCGCATCGAGGCGCACTGGCTGGTCATTGCAAACGGCCTCGTGCAGGCGGATCCACTGGCCGCGCTCGCGGGCCTGGACCTGCCCGGGCTCCTGGTGACCTCCGCCGCGCAGGACGCCGAAGCAGGGCCGATGGCGGGCTCGGATGCCATGTCATTGTTCAACACGGTGCTGCTGCGCGATGCCCTGCACATCCGCATCGCGCCCGGCGCGGTGCTCGACAGGCCGCTGGGCGTGCTCGTATTCGATGAACCCGGGGCAGCCGTCAGCCAGCCGCGCATCGTGATCGAAGCCGGCGCCAACGCCCGTGCGGAGATAGTTGAAGTCCACGCCTCCACCGGCGAAGGCGAACAGTTCGCGAACGTTGTGACGGAAGCATCCCTCGGCCCGGGATCGGCGCTGGGCTACGTCCGCCTGCAGGAGCGGCACGAGGAGCACTACCAGGTCGGCCGGCTCACGGTGCGGCTGGAGCGCGACGCGCGCCTGGAGCACGCGGCCTTCGACCTCGGCGGCAAACTCATCCGGAACGACATCGCCGCGGACATCGCGGAACCGGGCGCCTTCGTTTCGCTGGACGGCTTGTATCTCGCCGGCGGCAATCAGCACATCGACAACCACACGCGGATCGATCATCGCGTGGGCCCGGCGAACAGCGCGGAGGAGTACCGCGGCATCCTCGGTGATCGCGCACACGGCGTCTTCAACGGCAAAGCGGTCGTGCACGTGGCCGCGGACGGCACCGATGCCCACCAGGCGAACCACAACCTGCTGCTGTCGGACCGCGCCGAGATCGATACCAAGCCGGAGCTCGAGATCTACGCCGAGGACGTGAAGTGCAGCCACGGCGCGACGGTCGGCCAGCTCGATCGCACCGCGCTGTTCTACCTGCGTACGCGCGGTTTGAGCGAAGAGGAAGCGGCGCACGCACTGACGCGCGCGTTCGCCTCGACCATCGTGGCTCGCGCACCGGTAGCCGCCGCGCGCGCCTACGTCGAGCAGGCCGTCGAGTCCCGGCTGCAAACCCTTATCGGCACCCTGCCGGACGCAACCCCGGCGGAAGTGCGCACGGCGCGCCCGCAGGACCGGGAAACCTCATGAGCACCGCCTCCAACGAGCTGCGGAAAGACAGCACGGCGCCCTCTGCGGTCGAGGCGGCGCGCGCCGACTTCCCCGTCCTGTCCCAGTCCGTCAACGGCCGTCCCCTCGCCTACCTGGACAGTGCCGCCTCGGGGCAGCAGCCGCAGGCGGTGATTGAAGCGGTAACCGCCTACCAGCGCCAGGATCACGCGAACGTGCATCGCGGCGTGCACACCCTCAGCCACCGCGCGACAGAGGCGTATGAAGGCGCACGCGACGCGATTGCCCGCTTCATCAACGCCGGCAGCCGGCGCGAGGTGATCTTCACCAGCGGTACCACAGGCGCCATCAACCTCGTCGCACAGAGCTACTGTCGCCCGCGCCTCACACCGGGCGATGCGGTCGTGATTACACACCTCGAGCACCACTCGAACATCGTGCCGTGGCAGCTCGTGTGCGAACAGGCGGGTGCGGAGCTGCGCGTCTGCCCGGTCAGCGACAACGGCGAGGTCGACGCGACGGAACTGGCGGCGCTGCTGGACGAGCGGGTGAAGATGCTTGCCGTCGCCCATGTCTCGAACGCACTCGGCACCGTCCTGCCGCTCACCGATATCGTTGCCGAGGCGCATCGTCGCGACATCCCGGTCCTGGTGGACGGCGCGCAGGCGGTGCCGCACATGCCCGTCGACGTGCAGGCGCTCGGCTGCGATTTCTACGCGTTCTCCGGCCACAAGATGTTCGGCCCGACCGGTACCGGCGTCCTCTACGGCAAGGAAGCGCTGCTCGACGCCATGCCGCCGTACCAGGGCGGTGGCGACATGATCCTCGAGGTGCGCTTCACGGGCACGACGTACAACGAGCTGCCGTACAAGTTCGAGGCGGGCACGCCGAACATCGCCGGCTTCATCGGGCTGGGCGCTGCCGTCGGCTACCTGCAGTCCATCGGCATGAGCCGCATCGCGGCGCACGAGCACGACCTCCTGGGCTACATGACGGAGCGCCTGCGCACGATCGACGGCCTTCGCCTCATCGGCACCGCGGCGCAGAAAGCGGGCGTGCAGTCGTTCCTGCTGGACGACATCCACCCGCACGACCTCGGCACCATCCTCGACCACGAAGGGGTCGCCATCCGCACCGGCCATCACTGCGCCATGCCCGTGATGGAGCGCTTCGAGATTCCCGGTACCGCGCGGGCCTCGCTCGCCCTCTACAACAACCGGGACGACGTGGACCGCCTGGCCGAGGCACTGGTGAAAGCGAAAGAGGTGTTTGCGTGAGCGCCGCAACGGGCAGGTCCGATGAGCTGCGGGAGCTCTACCGCGAGCTGATCCTCGACCACGCGAAGAACCCACGCCACTTCGGCGCGCTGGAAGACGCCACGCACCGCGCCGAGGGCGTCAACCCCCTTTGCGGCGACAAGCTGAAGGTGTACTTCCGCATCGACGAGGAAGACCGCATCAACGACGCCCGTTTCGAAGGCTCCGGCTGCGCGATCTCGGTGGCATCGGCGTCACTCCTGATGGAGACGGTGATCGGATTGAAGACGGACAGGGCCCTGGCATTCTTCGCCGCCATGATCGCGCGGCTTGCGAGCCGCGCGGATGATTCCGCGGAGGCCGCTCCCAACGATCTCGACCTGGGCAAGCTGGAAGCCCTCGAAGGCGTAAAGGACTTCCCGACGCGCGTCAAGTGCGCGACGCTGGCCTGGCACGCCCTGAACTCGGCGCTGCGCACGCGCGAAGCGCGCGTATCGACGGAGTAACAAGATGTTCGGACATACCCAGGAACCTTTCGTGCTCATGCGGGACGTATCGGCGGTCATCGTGCCGGCCGGCGAAACCGTGACGCTGCGCGAGGGTACCCCCGGCTTCATTACCCAGGCGCTCGGCGGCAGCTTCACCGTTTACATCGAGGGCAACCTGTTCCGCATCGCCGGGCTCGATGCCGACGCGTTGGGCAAGGAGCCGGTGCCGCCTCCGGCCGTCCCCGAAAATCCCACCGACCACGACATCGAGGAAGTCGTCTGGCAGCAGCTGAAGACCTGCTACGATCCGGAAATCCCGATCAATATCGTCGACCTGGGGCTGGTGTACCGCTGCGAGGTCAGGTCGCTCGCCGACGGGCAGCGCTCGGTCAGCGTCGACATGACGCTCACCGCGCCCGGCTGCGGCATGGGCGAAATTCTCGTGCAGGACGCGCAGGAGAAAATCGGCATCGTCCCCACGGTCGCCGAGGTGCAGGTGGAGCTGGTCTTCGATCCGCCGTGGAACGCCTCCATGATGTCGGACGAGGCCAAACTCCAGACCGGCATGATGTAATCCCCCTGCATGCCCCAAACCGCGGGCTCCCGCAGGGGAGGTCCTAAGGTAAACTCCTGCCGATGAAGACGCTCACGATCCTGCGCCACGGAAAGGCCACCCAAAACGACGTCGGCCGGTCCGATTACGAACGGCCGCTCGCGCCCCGCGGCGAAGCGGACGCGCCCGTGATGGCCGACCGGCTCACCGAGGCCGGTATCCGGCCGTCCCTGATCGTCAGCAGCCCCGCCGCCCGCGCCTGGGGCACGGCGAAGCTGGTCGCGAGGGCAATCTCCTATCCGGTGGAGTTCCTGCAGCGCGAAGACCGGCTGTACCTCGCGAGCGTGGACAAGCTGCTCGACGTCATCGCGGAACAGGATCCCGCCTTCAACAGCATCGTCGTCGTCGGGCACAACCCCGGCCTGACGGACCTCGCCAACCACCTGCTCCCGGGCGTCACCGACTCCATCCCGACCTGCGGCATCGTCTCCCTCAACATTGAAACCGACACCTGGGACCTGTGGCAAAGGAGCCCGGTCGAGCTCGGCCTCTGCGATTCCCCCAACAGTACGCTGTAGGAGCGCGCACCGCGCGCGATGCCCCGTGGGCAAACCGCCGCGATGAAGCAAACATTGCCCCGCGGAGGCATTGCGCGCGATGCCCCGTGGGCAAACCGCCGCGATAAAGCAAACCTTGCCCCGTGTAGCATCGCGCGCGATGCGCGCTCCTACATTAAATTAATCAGCACTCCGGTACGTTCACGGCCAGGCCGCCGCGGGAGGTTTCCTTGTAGATGGTGGACATGTCGAGGCCGGTCTGGCGCATGGTCGCGATGACCTGGTCCAGGGAGACCTTGTGCGAGCCGTCGCCCTGGAGCGCGAGGCGCGCCGCGTTGATGGCTTTCACCGCGCCCATCGCGTTGCGCTCGATGCAGGGGATCTGCACGAGCCCGCCGATCGGGTCGCAGGTCAATCCCAGGTTGTGTTCCATGCCGATCTCGGCGGCGTTTTCGACCTGCGCGTTCGTGCCGCCCAGCGCCGCGGCCAGCCCCGCGGCGGCCATCGAGCAGGCGACGCCGACTTCGCCCTGGCAGCCCATCTCGGCGCCGGAGA
>CAYRKH010000144.1:0-5068 GCA_964424805.1 uncultured Woeseiaceae bacterium | reverse complement strand
TGGCGCTTCAACCTGCGCTCCTCGAACACCGAGCCCGTCATCCGCCTGAACGTCGAAAGCCGCGGCGACAAGGCCCTCATGCAGGACAAAACGCGCGAACTCCTGGCGCTGCTGGACGCGGAGGGGGTCGGGCCTTCGTAAGCGGCTGAATCGTCTAGAGAATAGCCGATTTTTGTGGGCCGGGATCAGCGAGTCGAGCTGGCCCGACCCCCGGCCGGCCCGGCAGGCCAGCCGCAGAATTCGTGGGCGCCCGGGTCGGGGCGCCATACCAGGGTGCGCGGGCGGGCGTCGGCGGGGTGGACGTACTCGAACTGCGGGAGGATCGGCGTGTCGTCGAGGGTCGCCCGCGGGTCGGCGGAATCGATGAAGGTTGCCGACGGCTCCAGCCCGAAATCGCCGCTGCCGCCGTCCCGCAGGCCGGGGGAGGCGTCGAACGCGTTGCCGGTGCGGGTTGTCACCATGGCGTCGAGGTTGGCCGGGGCGCCGGCGAACGCGTTGTTCACGAGCGCGATGCCCGCGTCCGTCGCATCCCGGATGAACGTTGCCGGCGACGTGTGATTGTAGAACGTGTTGTAGGCGAAGATGAAGCGGTGCTCGCGATCCTGCCGGTCTTCGGCGCCGAGCGAAATCATGTGCCGGTTGACGGTGCGCGGGCCCTGCTGGAGCTCGTTGCCGAGAATGAGCGCGAAGCCGCCCTCGGACAGGTCGATCGTGTAGCTGCTGTCTCCCTCGGTGCCGTCCGTCAGCCGGTTGTAGAGGATGTAGTTCTCGAACGCGCGCGACTTGAGCTGGTGACCGATTTTAGCGCCGGCCGAATAATTGAACCGGAAGATCAGGCGCGCCTCGCGGCCCACGTAGACGTTGTGCGAATAGCCGTCGCTGGCGCCGTTCGACTTGAAGGTCGAGCGCTCCACCAGGATCTCGCTGTCGTCCCGGCCCGCGGTCAGGAGCCCGTCCTCGTTGTCGTGGAAACCGGAGTTCCGCACCCACAGGTTGTGCCCGAGGAAGCGGATGCCGGAGCCGTTCTTGTCGGTCGAGCGGGCGCCCGTAAAGCGGATGCCGTCGACCAGCACGTTGTCGCCGCGAACGACCCAGATGCCCATGTTCCCGGCGGTGGCGCCGCCCGAATCGAGGACCACGTCGCCGCCGTCGGCGCGCAGCCAGAGGCCGTTTGCGTCCCAGGTGGCGACGTCACCGCGATACGTCCCGGCGGCGATGACGACGATGTCGCCGTCTCGGGCGACGCGCGCGGCGGCACCGGGCGTCTTCAGCGCTTCCGCCGGTCCGACGCGGAGGATGCGCCGTCCGTCCTCCTCGAGGTTTGCCCAGGCCGGCTCGTAGACGGCGAAGCCGTCCCGCATGGGGGCTTCACTTTCCGGCGCAGGCTGCTGGCAGGACCAGTAGGCGAGGGCGCGCCGCACGTGCGCGGCGTTGTCGGCGAGCACGCCGGGCTGCGACGCGAGCGCTTCCAGCCCCGTGGCCGCCTCCCGCGGGGCGCGCGCCAGCCACTCCCGGGCATCGCCGAACAGGTCGTCCGGGCGCGCCAGCGGCACCCGCAGCCGCGCCGCCAGGCGTAGCCGTAGCAGGTCGAGCGCCTCCGCGGAGGCGGGCGAAGCCAGCAGCCGCACGGCGTCCACGTAGCGACGCTGCAGCATGAGACTCTCGGCCATACCGCCCAGCAGCTCCGGACCCTCCGCCCCCAGCGTGCGCGCGCGCTCGAAGGCCGCGTACGCGGCGGCCCCGTCCTGTTGCGCCAGGTGAATTTGCGCCCGCAGCAGCCGCAGCTCCGCGTCCTCCGGATTCCGCTGCAGCGCCGCCTTCACTTCGCGGTCCGCTGCCGCCACCTCACCGGCCGCCAGCAGCGCCTCGATCTCCCCCGGGCTCGAAACCCCGGAGCCCCCGCAGCCCGCTAACAGCAGGAGCAGGAGGGGTCGGATCAGCACAACCCGTTGAGCGGGCTGCCAATGCATACGATTCCTCAGCTCTTTGTCCCCCTGGATCGCCCCATTCTGCCCTCGAAAAGCGGCGTTCAGGCAGCCGGCTAAAAGCGCCCATACGGCCGGACCAATGGCCCGCTCAAGCCCGCCACGGGATCATTCCTGAAGTATTTCCGCCTTCCCGTCAATGCGACGCGAAGGTCCGACCCCCATCACAGCGGAGAGTGTGACGGGGCCACTGCCCGCAAATGTGTGGGCGTGGCAATATCGGGGCGTGAACGAGAATGCGCGCAAACTGCTGATCGTCGAGGACGATCCCGGGCTGCAGAGCCAGCTCAAGTGGTGTTTCGAGGACTACGAGGTGCTGACGGCGGCGGACCGTGCGTCGGCGATCGCCGAGCTGCGGCGGCACGAGCCGGCGGTCGTGCTGCAGGACCTCGGGTTGCCGCCGGATGCCGAGGGCGTCACCGAGGGCCTCGCGTGCCTCGAGGAGATCGTCGGCCTCGCGCCGCACACGAAGGTCATCGTCGTCACCGGCCACGGCGACCTCGAGAACGCCGTCAAGGCCATCGGCCTCGGCGCCTACGACTTCTACCAGAAGCCGGTCGACACCGACACGCTCCAGCTCCTCGTCGAGCGCGCCTTCCACATCCACGACCTCGAAGCGGAGAACCGGCGGCTCGTCGCCAGCGAAGCCGTCTCGCCCCTCGACGGCATCGTCGCCGCGAGCGAGGGCATGCTGCAGGTCTGCCGCATGATCGAGAAGGTCGCGCCGACCGACGTGACCGTGCTGCTGCTCGGCGAGAGCGGCACCGGCAAGGAGCTCCTGAGCCGCGCGCTGCACTCGCTCAGCAACCGCAAGGAGCAGCGCTTCGTCGCCATCAACTGTGCCGCTATCCCGGAAAACCTGCTCGAATCCGAGCTCTTCGGCCACGAGAAAGGCGCCTTCACCGGCGCGGTCAAGACCACGCCCGGCAAGATCGAGATCGCACACAACGGCACCCTGTTCCTCGACGAGATCGGCGACATGCCGCTGGCGCTGCAGGCAAAGCTCCTGCGCTTCCTGCAGGAACGCGTGGTCGAGCGCGTCGGCGGCCGCGAGGAGATCCCGGTGGACGTACGCGTCGTCTGCGCCACCAACCAGAACCTGGCAAACCTCATCGAGGAAGGCCGCTTCCGCGAGGACCTCTACTACCGCATCAGCGAGATAACCGTGAACATCCCGCCGCTGCGCGAGCGCGAGGGCGGCCGGCTGATCCTCGCGCGCAAGCTCCTGGAGAGCATCGCGAAGCAGCACAAGCGCCCGCTCAGGGGCTTCAGCCCCGACGCGCAGGCCGCGATCCAGAATCACAACTGGCCCGGCAACGTGCGCGAGCTCGAGAACAAGATCAAGAGCGCCGTCATCATGGCCGAAGGCAAGCAGGTGACGGCGGCGGACATGGGCCTCGGCGACAAGGCGGCCGCGCTGCCGTCGCTGAACCTGCGCGAAGTCCGCCAGGAAGCGGAAACGAAAGCGGTGCGGCTCGCGCTGATCCAGACCTACGGCAACATCTCGCGCGCCGCGGAGCTCCTGGGGATCACGCGGCCGACGCTGTACGACCTGATGGACAAGTACGGACTCTCGGCGGAAGGCTACTCCCGAAACGCCATGTAGGAGCGCGCATTGCGCGCGATGCCCAGGCGCGGGAACGACAGCCGTTGTGCGGAGACGCACCGATCGCGGAACGCCATGTAGGAGCGCGCACCGCGCGCGATGCCCGGGCGTCGGAAGAACAGGCGTTGTGCGGGGACGCACCCATCGTGGCATCGCGCGCAATGCGCGCTCCTACAGGAGTGCGCAGTTGATTATGTAAAACAAAGTGCCCGGGTCATAGCGGGGAAAAGCGATGCACATCACGCCTTGACACGGGGTTTTGAACTATAATAGGGAACTCCCGCACCGGCATTCGTGACGGCCGGTCGGGGGCGGCATCAACGAATAAACAACACCGCCCGGACGGGGCATGTTCTTCAAACTTTTCAACAATTACCTGCGGCCGCCCGTGCTGTTGCTGGGGCTCGCCGAGGCCGGCGTGATCTTCGGCGCAGTATTCATCGCCGTTGCACTGCATTGGCAGCAGGAGCAGGACGCGGCCATCATCGCGTCGACCGCCATCTGGCCGAAGGCCGCGGTCGTCACGCTGACCGTTTTCGTGTCGCTGCTCGCGCTCGGCCTCTACCAGTTCCACCAGCGCCTGTACTTCAAGGACGCGCTCGCACGCCTGGGCGTCGCCTTCGTGCTCGCCAGCATCCCGCTCGCGGCGATCTGGTATGCGCTCCCCGAGTTCGCGCTCGGCCGCCCCGACGCACAGGTCGCGGTCGTGGTCGCGTTCGCCGGCCTGGTCGGCGTGCGCCTGTTCTTCATGCGCACGGTGGACGAAAACATCTTCCGCCGCCGCACGCTCGTCTACGGCACCGGCGACAAAGCCGCCGCCATCCACGACATCCGGCGGCGCGCCGACCGCCGCGGCTTCCAGATCGTCGGCAGCGTGAGCCAGCGCGGCGGGCGCAACCTCCTCGCGACCCAGCACAGCCTGGAGCACGACAGGTCGCTGCTCGACATCGCGGTCGAACGCAACGCCGGGGAAGTGGTCGTCGCCATCGACGACCGCCGCGGCGCGCTGCCGGTGGACGAGCTGCTCGCCTGCAAGGTGCGCGGCATCGACGTGCTGGACCTCGTCGCGTTCCTCGAGCGTGAAACGGGCAAGATCCGCATCGACCTGGTCAACCCGAGCTGGATGATCTTTTCCTCGGGCTTTCGCATCACCGCGTTCCGCCGCTGCACCAAGCGTGCCCTCGACCTCACCGTCAGCCTCATGGCGCTCTTCGGCGCCTGGCCGCTGATGCTGCTGGCCGCGCTCGCGATCAAGCTGGAAGACGGGCCGCTGGCCCCGGTGCTCTACCGGCAGAAGCGGGTGGGGCTGCACGGCGAGACCTTCAACGTGCTCAAATTCCGCAGCATGATCGAATCCGCCGAAGCCGACGGCGAGGCCCGCTGGTGCGAGAAGGGCGACGCGCGCATCACGAAAGTCGGCGCGATCCTGCGCAAGCTGCGCATGGACGAGCTGCCGCAGATCATCAACGTGCTGCGC
>CAYRKH010000143.1:0-5198 GCA_964424805.1 uncultured Woeseiaceae bacterium | reverse complement strand
GCCGCTTCAGGTAGAGCTCCGGCGCGACCCGCAGGTAGAGCGGCATATCGAGCGCATTGTGATGCGTCGCGAACGGCCGTGCGAGCGCGCCGCCCGGGATCGGCTGCATCATCGGGGTCTCGACCTCCAGGAAATCCTGGGACTCGAGGAACCCGCGGATATACGTCACCATCCGCGCGCGCGTGCGGAATACCTCACGGCTCTGCTCGTTGACGATCAGGTCGACGTAACGCTGGCGGTAGCGCGTTTCCTGGTCGGCAAGCCCGTGGAATTTTTCCGGCAGCGGGCGCAGTGACTTGGTGAGCAGCCGCACCTCGTCGGCCATGACGGTGAGCTCACCGGTCTGGGTCCTGAACAGCGTGCCCGTCGCGCCGACGATGTCGCCGACGTCCCACTTCCTGAAATCCTGGTACGTACCTTCCGGGAGGTGGTCGCGTTCGAGACGGACCTGGATCTGCCCGGTTCGGTCCTGCAGCTTGATGAAGCTGGCCTTCCCCATGACGCGCTTGACCATCATGCGCCCGGCAACGCGCACCTGGACGCGCTCTTCCCGCAGGTGCTCATCCTCGTGGGCGCCGTACGTGACGTGCAGCTCCTCGGCCAGCGCATTGCGGCGGAAGTCGTTCGGGAACGCGTTACCCTCGGCACGGCGCGCCGCGAGCTTGCGGCGCCGCTCGGCAATGAGCGCGCTTTCCCCGGTGTTGTGCTTGGCTTCGTTCACTTTGCTCCCTTTACCGGCACCGTCCGCTCTACAGGCCCTGCTTCAGGCTCGCCTCAATGAAGCGATCGAGTCCTCCGTCGAGCACCGCCTGCGTGTTGCCGGTCTCGACGCCGGTCCTGAGGTCCTTGATGCGGCTCTGGTCCAGCACGTACGATCTTATCTGACTTCCCCAGCCGACGTCGGCCTTGCTGTCCTCGACCACCGCCGCCTCCGCACGACGCTTCTGCAGCTCGAGCTCGTAGAGCTTCGCCTTCAGCTGCTTCATCGCCGTCGCCTTGTTCTTGTGCTGTGAACGATCGTTCTGGCACTGCACGACGATGTCGGTCGGGAGGTGCGTGATGCGCACGGCAGACTCGGTGCGGTTGACGTGCTGCCCGCCGGCACCGCTCGCGCGGTAAACGTCGATACGCAGGTCCGACGGGTCGATCTCGATGTCGATCTCGTCGTCAATCTCCGGCGAGACGAATACGCTCGCGAAGGAGGTGTGGCGGCGGTTGCCGGAATCGAACGGCGACTTGCGCACCAGCCGGTGCACGCCCGTTTCCGTCCGCAGCCAGCCGTAGGCATAGTCCCCGCGTATGCAGAGCGTCGCGCTCTTGATCCCGGCGACGTCGCCTGCCGACGCTTCGATCACCTCGGTCTCGAAGTCGTGGGCCTCGGCCCAGTGCAGGTACATGCGAAGCAGCATGCCGGCCCAGTCCTGCGCCTCGGTGCCGCCGGCCCCGGCCTGGATATCGAGGAACGCGTTGGCCTCGTCCATCTCGCCGCTGAACATGCGCTGGAACTCGAGCTCCTCGACCCGCTTCTCGAAGCCGGCGACGTCGGACTCGAGCTCGGCGATGGTGCCGCGGTCGTCTTCCTCCAGCGCGAGTCCCAGCAGCTCTTCGGCATCCGCGAGCCCGGAGGTGAGTTGCCGCAGGCCGGTAACGATCTTCTCCAGCGATGCGCGCTCCCGCCCCAGCGCCTGCGCCCGGTCCGGGTCCTCCCATACGCCCGGCTGCTCGAGCTCGCGCTCGACCTCGGTCAGGCGCTCCGCGCGCGTATCGAAGTCAAAGATACCTCCTCAGCGCAGTGACGCGCTCGGCGAGGTCGGTGATCTGCTGCCTGATCTGGTTCGGTTCCATCGGTGTGCTGCGGCGAAAAACGCGGCATGTTACCACGCCGCCACGACCCTGTAGGAGCGCGCATCGCGCGCGATGCCACGGCGGGTGACACGTTCCGCCGGTCGGCAATTCCAGGGTTCCACTGCGCCTTGGCATCGCGCGCGGTGCGCGCTCCTACAGGGGGGTGATCTGCTCCACCACCAGCTGCGGCGACTCCATGCCGCGCCATTCGTTGACGTCGAGGCGGAAGGCGAGCTTGAGCTTGCCGCGCCAGGCGCTACCGGACTGGTGGAAGGCGATCGCGTCGAGCGTCGGCCCGCCCCCGAGCGGGCGCACCCTGAGCTTCAGGTGGCGCTCGCCCACCGTCCGCTGTTCGACGAGCTCGAAGTCGCCGCTCCACACGGGCTCCGGGAAGCCCGCCCCCCACGGCCCGGCTTCCCGCAGCACGCGCGCGAAGGACAGGCTCATCGCGGCCGCCGGCAGCGGGCCGTCCGTGAGTATCGCGCCGCTGAAATCCGCCTGCGGGTAAAGCCGCGCCAGCTGCTCGCAGGCGACGCGGGAAAAAGCGTCGAGGTGCTCCTCCTCCAGGCTCAGGCCGGCGGCCATCGCGTGGCCGCCGAACCTGGAAACCAGCCCCGGCGCCGCCGTCGCCACCGCTTCGATGAGGTCGCGGATGTGCACGCCGGGGATCGAGCGCGCGGAGCCCTTGAGCAGGCCGCCCTGCTCGCGGGCGAACGCAATCGCCGGGCGATGAGTGCGCTCGCGCACCCGCGCCGCCACCAGCCCGACGATGCCCTGGTGCCAGGACCTCTCGAACACGCACACGCAATCCGGCAACCCGGTGGGCTGCAGGGCATCGACGAACGCAAACGCCTCGCGCCGCATCGCCTGCTCGATGTCACGACGCTCGCTGTTCATGCCGTCCAGCCGTGACGCCAGGCGCGCCGCCTCTGCGGGATCGTCGGCCAGCAGGCACTCGATACCGACCGACATATCCTCGAGCCGGCCGGCGGCGTTGAGGCGCGGCCCGGCCGCGAATCCGAGGTCGGCGCTGCAGGCACGCGCCGGGTCCCGTCCCGCGCAGCGCAAGAGCGCGCCGATGCCCGGGATCGCGCGACCGGCGCGCAGCCGCGCCAACCCCTGCGCCACCAGGATACGATTGTTGCGATCGAGGGTCACGACGTCCGCGACGGTGCCCAGCGCTACCAGGTCGAGGTACCGCGCCGCGACCTTTGCCGCGCCCGCGCGGCCCCGTTCCTCCAGCGCCCGCCCGAGCGCCGCCATCACGTAGAAGGCAACCCCGACCCCCGCAAGGTGCGGACTGGCAAACGCCGCGCCGCCGTCCGCGGCGCCGAGATTGGGGTTGACGATCGCGTCGGCGTCGGGCACCTGCCGCCCCGGCAGGTGATGATCCGTAACCAGCACCGCGATCCCGAGGCGGCGCGCCTCGGCGACGCCCTCGACGCTCGAGATGCCGTTATCGACGGTGACGAGCAGCGACGGTCGTGACCGGAGAGCGACGCGGACGATCTCCGGCGTCAGGCCGTAGCCGTAGTCGAAGCGGTTCGGAACCAGGTAGTCGACGGCAGCGAACCCGAAGTCGCGCAGGCAGCGGACGACCAGCGCCGTGCTGGTCGCGCCGTCGGCATCGAAGTCGCCGATAACGACGATCCGGCGTTCCTTGCAGGTCAACAGCAGCTCCACGGCCTCCGCAACGCCGCCCAGGCTGCCCACCGGCACCAGGTGCCGCAGGCTGTAGTCCAGCTCCTCCGGATCCGTGATACCGCGCGCGGCGTAGAGGCCCGCCAGCACGGGATCGAGCGCTGCCAGCGCCGCCGCGGCCGTGTCGCCTGGTGTCACGCGGCGCCTGAGCGGCCGGGCCGACGCCACGCTCACGGCTGGCCGCCCTCCGCCGGCAGGTGGGCTGCCCGCCGCCAGAAGCGGAGGCGGTCGTGGCGGCGGACGTCCGCCGAGAGGCCGTCCCGGAACAGCAGGGTCAGGCGCCGGATCGTCCCGCGCGCCAGCAGCCCGCGCAGCTCCGCAAGGAGATCCGGCAGTTCCGGCGTCGCGGGAACCACGGCCACGAAGCTGCCGCCGGCACGGTCGGCGCAGGCCTGGACGCTGCCGGGCCAGTCTTCCGCCGCTGCCATCGAGCTTTGCCAGTAGCCTCGCGCGACCTGGTCCGCCGCGAACAAGAACGGCAGGGGGCGCCGCGCCGGCGCGGGCGCCACGCCGCCGCCCCAGAACCAGAGCGCGTTGACCGGCAGCCTTCCCGCGCTCATGCGTCTCGCGTTGGGCGGCGCCTCGTACAGGCACATCTGCACTTCGCTGTGCAGGCGATCGTGGCCCGCGGCCTCCTCGCCCTGCGGCAGGAAGCGGTCCGGCGACGCGCCGTCCGCCACGGCCGGCGGCACCGGCGCGGTCGCAATCGGGGACGCAAGGTGCAGGTAGCCCGTCTCGCCGATGCTGGAGAAGGTCGGGGCGGACGGTTCACCGAGCTCGGCCTGCAGCAGCTCGAAGATGGCCTGCACGTCGCCGGCCGGTACTTCACCGCACGGAAAAGCGCGCAGCCGCAGGTGATTCATGCGGGTTTCGAGGTAAACCGGGTCGGCCGCCGCGATCCAGCCCCGGGGCGCCTCGCCGGATGCTTCCCAGAGCCGCAGCGCGGCAAGCCCGCCTTCCGGCGGCGGCAGCGACAGGGCATCCAGGATACGCGGCAGCGGGTGCTCCCGCTGCGCGCGGCGATGCAGGCGCGCCCGGCCCAGCCAGCGCCGGACGGGCGGCGCGGCGGCATCCTCGAATACGGCGTCCAGCGCTACGATTGCATGTCGTTCGTCTTGCTTCAGCGCCGGATCCCCCTCACGCGCACCATTCTTCACTATCCTTGTCAAACTGCAACAGGGAGAATGCCCGTGCAGGAGCATGCTCCTGCGGGAACATTGTAATCGGACGGGAAGAAAGCACGATGCAAATCGCAAGAGACCCGAATACGTCCGTCACGGTGCGCCACGTGGAGCCGGGCGAGGTGCGAATCGGCGACCGCACCATCACGCAGGACGTCATGATCACGCCGGACCACGACGTGCTCGACTGGGATGCCGCCGAGGTGCAGCAGCTCGCGGAAAGCGATTTCTCGACCCTCCTGGCACTCGAGCCCGAGGTAATCCTGCTGGGTACGGGCTGGCAGCCGGTAGCCCCGCCGCGTGAGCTCGTGTTCGCCATGGCCCGCCGCGGCGTGGGTTTCGAAACGATGACCACACCCGCCGCCTGCCGAACGTTCAACATCCTGGTGCAGGAAGAGCGCCGCGCCGCGCTGGTACTGTTCCTGTAGGAGCGCGCATTGCGCGCGATGCTGCGGCGTAGGACCGTGGCAT
>CAYRKH010000142.1:0-5266 GCA_964424805.1 uncultured Woeseiaceae bacterium | reverse complement strand
GGGGAATTTCTCGAATGTGAAACGCGGTATCTTCGTCACCACGTAGTCGATCGTGGGCTCGAAGGAAGCCGGGGTCGCGCCCCCGGTAATATCGTTCTCCAGCTCGTCCAGCGTGTAGCCGACGGCGAGCTTCGCCGCGATCTTGGCGATCGGGAAACCGGTCGCTTTCGAGGCGAGCGCCGACGAACGCGACACCCGCGGATTCATCTCGATGACGATCATCCGGCCGTCTTCGGGATTGATCGCGAACTGCACGTTGGAGCCGCCCGTCTCGACCCCGATCTTGCGCAGCACGTCGATCGAGGCATCGCGCATGCGCTGGTATTCCTTGTCGGTCAGCGTCTGCGCCGGTGCGACGGTGATCGAATCGCCGGTGTGCACGCCCATAGCGTCGACGTTCTCGATCGAGCAGACGATGATGCAGTTGTCCTTGCGGTCCCGCACTACCTCCATCTCGAATTCTTTCCAGCCGATCACCGACTCCTCGAGCAGCACCTCGTTGGTCGGCGACATCTCGAGCCCGTGCGCGACGATCTGCTCGAACTCCTCGCGGTTGTAGGCAATGCCGCCGCCGGTGCCGCCGAGCGTAAACGACGGCCGGATGATCACGGGGAAGCCGATCTCCTTTTGCTTCTCGATCGCCACCTCCAGCGAATGCGCGATCTCGGCCTTTGCCACTTCGAGGCCGATCTCCGTCATGGCATCCTTGAATTTCTCGCGGTCCTCGGCCATGTCGATCGCCTCGCGCGAGGCCGCGATCACCTCCACTCCATAGCGGTCGATGACGCCTTCGCGGGCCAGGTCCAGCGCACAGTTGAGCGCCGTCTGGCCGCCCATGGTGGGCAGCAGCGCGTCCGGCCGCTCCTTGGCGATGATCCGTTCCAGCGCCGTCCAGTGCACGGGCTCGATGTAGACGGCGTCGGCAACTTCCGGGTCGGTCATGATCGTCGCCGGATTGGAGTTCACGAGGATGACGCGGTAGCCCTCCTCGCGCAGCGCCTTGCAGGCCTGCACGCCGGAATAATCGAACTCGCAGGCCTGCCCGATCACGATCGGGCCGGCGCCGATGATCAGGACGCTTTCAATGTCGGTGCGTTTTGGCAAGGTGCTGTCGTCAGGTAGCGGACGCGGACGGTCCGGTGATAAGAAAAATTAACATTAACCTGCAGGCTACTGATTTTAATCTATCGATTTCCACCAAAAGCCATGGCAGAGGGCTCACGCTTCGCCTGCTCCATGTCCGAGATGAAGCGCTCGAAGAGCGGCAGCAGGTCGTGGGGACCGGGACTTGCCTCCGGGTGTCCCTGGAAGGAGAGCGCCGGACGATCCTTGAGCGCAATCCCCTGCAGGCTGCCGTCGAACAGCGACCGGTGCGTCGTCAGCACGTTGGGCGGGAGCGATGCCTCGTCCACGGCGAAACCGTGGTTCTGGGTGGTAATCATCACCTGCCCCGTCTGCAGGTCCACCACGGGGTGGTTTGCGCCGTGATGCCCGAATTTCATCTTCACGGTCTTCGCGCCGACGGCCAGCGCGAGCAGCTGGTGGCCCAGGCAGATGCCGAACAGGGGCATCGACGCCTCCAGGAACTCGCGCGTCGCCTCGATGGCGTAGGTACAGGGCTGCGGATCGCCGGGCCCGTTCGACAGCAGGATGCCGTCCGGCGCCATTGCCATCACCTCGGACGCCGGCGTCGTCGCCGGCACCACGGTCATACGACAGTCGAGGTCCGACAGGATCCGGAGAATGTTGCGTTTGATGCCGAAATCGTAGGCCACGACGTGATACGGCGCGATACGCCGGCTCATGATCCGGCCCCGCCTCGCAAACTCGGTGCCGTGGCACCACTGGTAGGGCCGGTCCGTGGTGACGAACTTCGCAAGATCCATGCCGGAAATCCCGGGAAACTTGCGCGCGTGCTGCACGGCAACCTGCGGATCGGCGTTGCCGGTCATGATACAGCCGGACTGGGCGCCTTTCTCACGCAGGATGCGCGTGAGCTTGCGCGTATCGATGTCGGCAATCGCCACCGTGTTGCTGCCGATGAGGAAATCCGTGAAGCTGCGCTCCGCCCGCCAGCTGCTGGTGACCATCGAGCTGTCGCGCATGATCACGCCGGAGGCGAAAATCCGCGACGATTCCATGTCCTCGCTGTTGGCGCCGGTGTTGCCGATATGCGGATAGGTGAGCGTCACGATCTGCCGGCAATAGGACGGATCGGTAAGGATCTCCTGGTAGCCGGTCATCGCCGTGTTGAACACGACCTCGCCGATGGTCTTCCCGTCCGTCCCGACGGACGTACCGTGAAAGACCGTTCCGTCTTCTAGCGCCAGGACAGCGGGTGTCGTCAAGGAACATCCTCTCGTTGGAAATGGACGGGCAGCAATCGACCGAGGGTAGATGCACAAAAGCGGAAGGACTTGGCGGCCCTCCCGCTTTGCGTCGCCAGGACTCGGCGAGTGGACATTTTACTGAACCCGGCTCCCGCGTGCTACCGCTGCGGGCAGCGCTACCCCGCGGCGGCGAGATCCCGCATACCGTAGAGCCCCGGCTGCTGCCGCCTGAGCCAGCGGGCCGCCCGCAGCGCGCCGAGCGCGAATACCCGGCGATTTCGCACCTTGTGGGCGAGCTCGAGGGTTTCCGCTCCGGAGCTGAACACCACGGTGTGCTCGCCCGGGTTCTCGCCCTCGCGCGCGGCGGAAAACAGGATTTCATCGGGTGATCTGCGCGGCGGCGGCTCATTCCCGCCGTAGCGGTAGACGCTGGCGAAGTCCTGCCCCCGGGCGTCGGCAAGCGCCTCGCCCAGCTTCAGGGCGGTCCCCGAGGGCGCGTCGACCTTGTGCACGTGGTGCGTCTCGAGAATCCCGGCGGTGAACTCCGGGCCGAGCGCCGCGCCGGCGCGACGCGCGAGCTCGGTCATCACGGCGATCCCGAAGCTCATGTTGCGGTCGTAGAAGACCGGCACCGACGAGGCCGCCGCGCGCATCCGGGCGAGCGCCTCCTCGTCCAGGCCGCTGACGCCGCAGACCAGCGGCTTGTTCAACCGAACGACGGCGTCGAGGATCGCGATCGTCGCCTGCGGCAGCGTGAAATCGACGGCGACGTCCGCGGGTTCCAGGACGGACTGGAGGTCCTTGCCGCGGGTCCACACGCCTGCCAGCGCCAGCCCGGCGTCCGCGGCAATTGCCTGCTGCAGCTCACTGCCCATGCGCCCGGCGCCGAGCAGTGCGATGCGGAGGGTAACCGTTGAACCTGCCGCCACGGTGGGCAGCTCAGGGGCTGATGCGATCGAAGAAGCGCTTGACGCCGTCCATCCAGCCGTTCGCGCGCGGGTTGTGCTTGTCGCCGCCGGCACTCACTGACTCGTCCAACTCGCGCAGCAGCGCTTTCTGGTGGTCGGTCAACCCGACCGGCGTCTCCACGACCACGCGCGCGAACAGGTCCCCCTGGCGGGGGTCGCGCACCGTGGTCACGCCTTTGTTCCGCAGCCGGAACACTTTGCCGGACTGGGTGCCTGCCGGCACCTTGAGCGACACGTGGCCGTTGAGCGTCGGCAGCTCGACTTCGCCGCCGAGGGCCACGGTTGCGAAGGTCACGGGGACCTCGCAGGTCAGGTCCGCGCCGTCGCGCGCGAAGATCTTGTGCGGGTTGACCCGGATTTCGACGTACAGGTCGCCGGGCGGCCCGCCGTTGCGGCCGGCCTCGCCCTCGCCCGTGAGGCGGATGCGATCGCCGTCGTCGACCCCGGCCGGCACCTTCACCGACAGCTTCCTGACCCTGGCCGTGCGGCCGCGCCCGTGGCAGCCGGTGCAGGGGTCGGTGATCACGGTGCCGGCGCCCTTGCAGGCCGGGCAGGTCTGCTGGATCGAGAAGAATCCCTGCTGCATGCGCACCTGGCCCATGCCGCCGCAGGTCGTGCACTTCGCCGGCTCCGAGCCCTCCCTGGCGCCGCTGCCGTCGCATTGCTCGCAGGTCACCTGGGTCGGCACCTCGATCGTGACGTCGTCGCCGGCGACCGCGCGCTCGAGGTCGAGCCGGAGTTCATACGCCAGGTCGGCGCCACGGAACACCTGCGCGCGGCCGCGCCGTCCACCGCCGAAGATGTCGCCGAATACGTCGCCGAAGATGTCGCTGAAGCCGTCGGCGCCGAAACCGCCCGCGCCGGCGCGGCCGCGGCCCAGCCCCGCGTGGCCGAACTGGTCGTAGGCGGCGCGTTTCTCGGCGTTGTTCAGGACTTCGTAGGCTTCCCGGACCTCACGGAACTTGCGCGATGCGTCGGCGTCGTCCTTGTTCCGGTCCGGGTGGTACTTCATGGCGAGGCGGCGGTATGCCTTCTTGATCTCCGGCTCGGTTGCCGTCCTGGCCACCCCCAGGATCTCGTAGTAATCGCGTTTTGCCATAGGAGTTTGGAGTTTTTCCCACAGGAGCGCGCACGGCGCACGATGCTAACCCGCCCGGATCGTGGCATCGCGCGCGATGCGCGCTCCTGCGAGGCGTTATCCCGTCCTTGTAGTCTAACCGGACTTCGACTTCCGGTCGTCGTCCACCTCCTCGAACTCCGCGTCCACGACGTCCTCGGACGATGCGCCGCCGCCGTCGCCTTCGCCCGCCGTGTCCGACGCGCCCGGGCGGCCTTCCTCCGCGTACAGCTTCTGCGCGACCGCCGCGGACGCCTGCGCCAGCGCGTTCGTCTTGCGCTCGATCGCGTCCTTGTCATCACCCTCGAGCGCGGACTTCAGGTCCGAGATCGCGGATTCGACGGCGTGGCGCTCTTCGCCGGAAGCCTTCTCGCCCAGCTCGTTCAGCGATTTCTCGGACGCATGGATCAGCGCATCGGCCTGGTTGCGCGCGTCTACCAGCTCGCGGAACTTCCGGTCTTCCTCGGCGTGGCTCGCGGCATCCGACACCATCGCCTCGATCTCGTCCTCGGAGAGGCCGCTCGACGCCTTGATGACGATGTTCTGGCTCTTGCCGGTAGCCTTGTCCCTTGCCGACACGTTCAGGATGCCGTTGGCGTCGATATCGAACGTGACCTCGATCTGCGGCATGCCGCGCGGCGCCGGCGGAATGTCGGCGAGATCGAAGCGGCCGAGCGACTTGTTGTCGGCCGCGCGCTCGCGCTCGCCCTGCAGCACGTGAATGGTCACGGCCGTCTGGTTGTCGTCCGCGGTCGAGAACACCTGCTCCGCGTTCGCAGGGATAGTGGTGTTCTTTTCGATGAGCTTGGTCATCACGCCGCCCAGCGTCTCGATGCCGAGCGACAGCGGCG
>CAYRKH010000141.1:4135-5271 GCA_964424805.1 uncultured Woeseiaceae bacterium | reverse complement strand
AATACCGGCCTGTCACGCCGGGGGTCGCGGGTTCGAGTCCCGTCCACTCCGCCATTGAACGAGAAAAGGGCTCTTCGGAGCCCTTTTTTTTTGCCTTGTTGCCGGGCACGCATCGGGGGAGACGCGAGCGTGGGCCGGGGGCAACCCGGTGCGAGGTATCGCCGGCGGGTGTGGTTGTACCGGCGGGGGATCGCGCGCGATGCGCGCTCCTACAGGGGAGCTCTGATATCATGCGGCGCGATCCGCCAGAACATTTCGAGCGTGCGGCGGTCCACTGGCGCACGCTCAAACCGGTTGCTTCCAGCCAGACTTGAAGTAGATGCTGCAAAACATACGAGACCGCTTTACCGGCAAGTTCGCGCTCGCCATCCTGCTGCTGCTCACCGTTCCGTTCGCGTTCTTCGGCATGCCGACCGACTTCATGAGCCGTGGTACCGCGGCCAAGGTGAACGGCGTCGAGATTTCGCTCGACAGGCTGCAGAACGCCTACCAGCTGGCGCTGTCGCGCTATGCCCAGAGCGGCGCGGATATCCCTCCCGAGCTGCACGGCGTCATCCGCAACGCGGTGCTGAACGACATCATCCGCGAGACGTTGGTGAACCTTCACCTGGCCGACGAGGGCTATAGCGTCACGGACCAGATGATCGCGGATTTCATCCGGCAGGTGCCGATCTTCCAGGAGGACGGCGAGTTCTCGTTCGACCTGTACAACGCGTGGCTGACCCAGCAGATGATGACGCCGACGCAGTTCGAAGAGTCCCGCCGGCAGGCGATGCGCGCGGACCAGTTCCAGCGCGGCATCGCGGCGACCGCGTTCGTGACCCCGGCGGAATACCGCCGCTACCTGAATCTCTACGGCGAACAGCGTCGTGCCGCGCTGGCGACGTTCGACCTGCAGGCCGTCGCGGAGAGCATCGAGATCGAAGACGGACAGGTGGCCGAGTACTACGCGGCGCACCCGCAGGAATTCGAAGCGCCGGAATCCGTCGACCTCGCCTACATCGAGATCGACCGGCGTGCGCTCGCCGACAAGGTCGAGGTCACCGACGAGGAGCTGCGGGAGTATTACGAGCAGGTCAAGAGCCGCTACCTGCAGGACGAACAGCGCCATGCTCGCCATATCCTCATCGTGCCCG
>CAYRKH010000141.1:0-4035 GCA_964424805.1 uncultured Woeseiaceae bacterium | reverse complement strand
CCGATGGCGACGAGCAAGCGGCGCAGCAGGAGGCCGCGGCGCTCGCCGAGCGTGCGCGTGCCGGCGAACCGTTCGAGGATCTCGCACGGCAGTATTCCGACGACGGCGGCACGGCGGAGCAGGGCGGCGATCTCGGCCCCGTGCTGAAGTCACAGATGCCCGGTGCGCTCGGCGACGCGATCTTCTCGATGCAGGAAGGCGACATCGCGGGACCCGTGCGCAGCGAATTCGGCTTCCATATCGTTCGCCTCGACGACATCCAGGCAGGCGGCCCGCTGCCGCTCGAGCAGGTACGCCCGGAGCTCCTGCGCGAGCTGCGCGACGAGATGGTGGCCGACGAATACCGCGCGCTCGAGCGCAAGCTCTCGGACGCGCTGTTCGACGCGCAGGACATGCAGGGGATGGCCGAGGCGGCCGGCCTCGAGCTGCAGACGGCGTCCGGCTTTACGCGTGCCGGCGGCGCACCCTTCGGCAACAACCAGGCCGCGATCGACGCGGTGTTCAACCCGATGGTGCTGGAGGACGGCCGCATCAGCGAGATCGTCGAGCTGGACGCCAATCGCGCCGCGGTATTCGAAGTCCGGGAGCATCATCCCGCCGCCGTCAGGCCTCTCGAGGAAGTACGCGACCGGATCGTTGCCACCCTGCGCACGGACGAGGCCCAGCGGATCGTGCGCGAGCGCGCCGCGGAGCTGCAGGCCGCCCTGGAGGACGGGGCCGGGTTCGCGGAAGCCGCGGAGGCCGCCGGCGCCCGGGTCACCGCTTCTGCAATGCTGCGGCGGCAGGACGAGAACGTCGACCCGCGAGTCCTGGACGCGATTTTCCGCGCGCCGAAGCCGGCGCAAGACCACCCGACCATCGGCGAGGCCGTGACCGAGGCGGGCGACTATGTCATCTACAGCGTTGCGGCCGTCCAGCCGGGCCGTCCGGAGGCGATCCCGCTCGCGGAACGCGACGCGCGCAAGCTGGAACTCGCGGCCGAATCCGGCCAGGCCGATTTTGTGGCGCTGCTGCTCGAGCTGGAGCGCAGCGCGGACATCGTACGCTCGGAAGACCCCATGGCCCTGGAGCCGGGATTCTGACGTACGCCTTTTCGGCCTGACGGCATCACAGTAGGAGCGCGCATCGCGCGCGAGGCCACGGCGGCATGGCTATGCGCCTCCTGGCCGAACGAACATGCAGGAGCCTGCCATGGCGGCAGCCGGCGCGTATCATCACGCGGTGCATCGCAACGATGGTCCGGTCGCGTGCGGCCGCGGCGACAATAAATGGTGCAATAAGAAAGAGGGGACGACGTGACGAAACTCGCGCTGCACTGGCAGATCCTGATCGCCATCGGCCTGGCGGTGCTTGCCGGCTGGGCAATCAACGTCGCCGGGGCCGGCGATCCGACCGCGCCGAACCTCTTCGGCGTGTCCTTCCTTGCCGTGTGCAACTACCTCGGCGCGATGTTCCTGAACGCGCTGAAGATGATCATCGTGCCGCTGATCATGTCGTCGATCATCGTCGGCATGGCCGGCATCGGCTCGAGCGGCAACCTCGGCGCGCTCGGCGGCCGCACGCTCGCCTTCTACCTGGCAACCAGCGTGACGGCGATCCTGCTCGGCCTGGTGCTCGTCAACCTGGTGAAGCCGGGCATCATCGACGGCGAGCCGGCGGGCGACCTGCTCGCGCTGGACGCCTCGGCGGCGCAGGTCGCGGAACAGGTCGGCGATCGCGGCGCGGGAGACGTGGCGGATTTGTTCCTGCGCATGATCCCGGAGAACATCGTCTTTGCGGCTGCCGAGGGGGAGATGCTCGGCCTCATCTTCTTCGCGCTGCTGTTCGGCTATTTCATGACCCGCATCGGCCACGAACTCGCGGATGGCCTGTACAAGTTCTGGGACGGGGTCTTCAACGTCATGACGCGCATGACGGAATGGATCATGATGTTCGCGCCGATCGGCGTGTTCGGCCTGGTCGCGGCGGTAGTGGCGGAAACCGGCTTCGCGGCCGCACAGCCGCTGGTGATGTTTGCCCTGGTGGTCCTGGTCGGCCTGGCGGGACACACCTTCATCACGATGCCGCTGTTCCTGCGCTTCTTCGGGCGCGTGAACCCGTGGAAGATCTACCCGGCGATGGCGCCGGCGATGCTGACGGCGTTCTCCACCGCCTCGTCCTCCGCGACGCTGCCGGTCACCATGGACTGCGTGGAGAAGAAGGCCGGCGTGTCGAACAAGATCTCGAGCTTCGTGCTGCCGCTCGGCGCAACCGTCAATATGAACGGCACCGCGCTTTACGAGTGCACGGCGGCGATCTTCCTGGCGCAAGCCTACGGGCTGCAGCTGAGCTTCGGCGTGCAGTTCTCGATCGTGTTCATGGCGCTGCTCACGTCCATCGGTGTCGCGGGCGTTCCGGCCGCGTCGCTGGTCGCGATTGCCGTCATCCTGACCGCCATCGGCCTGCCGCTGGAGGCGCTCGGCGTACTGCTGGTATTCGACCGCGTGCTCGATATGGCGCGCACCAGCGTCAACATCTTTGGTGATGCCTGCGCCGCGGTGATCGTGGCGCGCCTGGACGGCGAGGAAACGAAACTCGCGCCCGACCGCGCGGTGTGACGGCGAGCACGCCGCGCATCTGCCACGTCAACCTCGCCGCCGGTTTCCGCGGCGGCGAGCGGCAGACGGAACTGCTGGTGCGCGACCTGGCCGCCCGCGGCTGGTCCCAGCGGCTGGTCGTGCGGCGGGGCAGCGCACTGATCGAACGCTGCCGCCGCCTGCCGGGGCTGCAGGTAGCGGATGTCCTGCCGAACCCTGCGAATGCCGCGCTCGCGGCGCACGGCTCGTCACTGTTGCACGCCCACGAGGCGAGGGCCGTGTACGCCGGCTGGTTCCTGAAGATGGCCGCCGGAACGCCTTACGTGCTGACGCGGCGCCTGCACCACGCGGAGAGCGGCTCGGCGCTTCGCACCCGCGCCTACCGTGCGTCCGACTGCGTGGTGGCGATCTCGGAGTCCATCGCGCGGTCCGTTACCTGTCGTCACGCCGACATGGCGGTGCGGGTCGTGCTCGACGCGCACGCGGGTATGCCGGACGGCCACAGGACGCCCCGCCGCGTGCTGCCGGACCTGGGCGGCAAGATCGTGATCGGCCACGTCGGCGAACTCGACCACAGCCATAAAGGGCAGGGCACGATCATCGCGGCGGCGCGGGCGATGCACGACTCCCATCCGGGCGTGCACTTCGTCCTGGTGGGCGAGGGCCGCGACGAGCAGCGCTTCCGGCGCGCCGCGGCGGGCCTCGGCAACGTGGCGTTCACCGGGTTCGTCGACAACGTGGAAGACTATCTCGCGGCCTTCGACGTGTTCGTCTACCCGTCGCTGCACGAAGGGCTGGGATCGTCGCTGCTGGACGCGATGGCCTTTGGCCTGCCGATCGCGGCGTCGAAGGTAGGCGGCATACCGGAGGTGGTGGAGGACGGCGTGAACGGCCTGCTCGTCCCGCCGGAAAACCCGGCGGCCCTGGTCGCCGCACTACGGCGCCTGCTGGACGATGCCGCCTTGCGCGAGTCGATGGCCGGCGCCAACCGCGCCCGCGCCGCCGAATTCGACACCGACCGCATGACCACCGCCTACGAGTCGATCTACCGCGACATCCTGCAGGCCGCTCCGTGGCAGCGCACGCGGCCCCTGTAGGAGCGCGCATCGCGCGCGATGCCACGACGGATGAATACGCACCGGTGGGTGGTAGTTCTGCGCTTGGTGGCATCGCGCGCGGTGCGCGCTCCTACAGCTTAGCGGTCTTCGTCGTCCAGGTGCATGCCGATGGTGTGGTAGCCGCCGTCGACGTACAGGATCTCGCTCGAGATCCCGGCCGCCAGGTCCGAGCACAGGAACGCGGCCGCGTTGCCCACGTCCTCCGGTGTGACGTTGCGGCGGATCGGCGCGACCTGCTCGACGTGCGCGAGCATCTTGCGAAAGCCCGCAATGCCGGCGGCCGCGAGCGTCTTGATCGGCCCGGCGGAGATGCCGTTCACGCGCACGCCGCGCGGCGCGAG
>CAYRKH010000140.1:0-5407 GCA_964424805.1 uncultured Woeseiaceae bacterium | reverse complement strand
TGCGTGCACCGGCTCTACATAACGCTTGACAGGAGTCGACGGCGGGCCTAGGCTCCCTCACTGGGGGACACAACATCTTGTGTCGGATTCAAAAAGCTCGAAGGCGCGGTTTTGGGGGCGGTCGTTCGCGCTTGGGGGAATGCTCGCGCCGGGTCTTGCGGGTCGCGCCAGCGTCCGTCGCTTCGAGCTTCACGGCTCCACGATAGGGAAGTGACACGACGATGAGTATGGCGTTCGATCTCGAAGCGCGCCGATTGGCCGACATTCCGCTGCAAGACGCGTCGCTCGACATCTGGGATACCAAGTACCGGCTCAAGACCAAGTCGGGTGAGGCGCTCGATCGCGACATCCAGGGGACCCACGAGCGAGTCGCGCACGCCCTCGCCGAGGTCGAGGACGAGCCCGTGCGCAGCTATTGGCATGACCGCTTCGTCTGGGCGCTGCAGCGCGGCGCGATTCCGGCGGGGCGGATCATCTCGAACGCAGGCGCGGGCGCGCACAAGCCAGCGACGTCCACGATCAATTGCACCGTATCCGGCACCATCAAGGACTCGATGCACCACATCCTCGAGCGCGTGCACGAGGCGGGGCTCACGCTGAAGGCGGGATCCGGAATCGGATATGAATTTTCGACGCTGCGGCCGCGCGGCGCGTACGTCTCGGGAGCGGGTGCCTACACGTCCGGCCCGCTGTCGTTCATGGATATCTACGACAAGATGTGCTTCACGGTGTCGTCGGCCGGCGGCCGCCGCGGCGCGCAGATGGGCACTTTCGACGTCGGTCATCCGGACGTGCTCGACTTCATTCGCGCCAAGCGGGAAGATGGTCGGCTGCGCCAGTTCAACCTGTCGCTGCTCGTCACGGACGAGTTCATGCAGGCGGTGATCGACGACGCGGAGTGGAAGCTCGCGTTCCCCGTGACCGCGGAGGAAGCCGCGGAGGAGGGCCTCGACGTCGACAGCCTGGGTGCCGGTGACGGCCGCCAGTTCGTCTGGCGCGAATGGCCGGAGCCTGGAAACTACCTCCGCAACGCCGAAGGCCACGTCGCCTGCAGGGTGTACAAGCGCGTCCCGGCCCGCCGGGTGTGGGACCTGATCATGGCGTCGACCTACGATTTCGCGGAGCCGGGCTTCGTGCTGATCGACCGGGTCAACGAGATGAACAACAACTGGTTCTGCGAGAAGATCCGCGCCACCAACCCCTGCGGCGAGCAGCCGCTGCCGCCCTACGGCTCCTGCCTGCTCGGTTCGATCAACCTTACGCGCTTCGTAATTGACGCGTTCACCGACAAGGCGCGCTTCGACTGGGACGAGTTCCGGCAGGTGGTGAAGGTATTCACGCGCATGCTGGACAACGTCGTGGAGATCAACGGGCTGCCGCTGCCGCAGCAGCGCAACGAGATCCTGCGCAAGCGCCGGCACGGGATGGGCTTCCTCGGCCTCGGATCCACGATCACTATGCTGCGCATGCAGTACGGAACGCCGGAGTCGGTCGAATTCACCGAGGAAGTGTCCAAGCAGCTCGCCATCGCGGGCTGGGAAGCGGGGCTCGAGCTCGCGCAGGAAAAAGGCCCGGCCCCGATCATGTCCGAGGAATTCGAGGTCACCGCGGAAATGCTGGCGAAGCGCCCGGAGATGGCCGCCGACGGCTACCGGGTCGGCGACCGCGTTCCCGGACGCATCCTGCACAGCCGCTACAGCCGCTACATGCAGCGAATCGCTTCGGTAGCCCCGGAGCTGGTCGAGCGCCTGAGCGAGGTCGGCGCGCGCTTCACGCATCACAGCTCGATCGCGCCCACCGGCACGATCTCGCTCTCGCTCGCGAACAACGCCAGCAACGGCATCGAGCCGAGCTTCGCGCATCACTATTTCCGCAACGTGATCCGCCAGGGCAAGAAATCCAAGGAAAAGGTGGACGTGTTCTCCTTCGAGCTGCTCGCCTACCGGGAGCTCGTCAACCCGCGGGCGCTGCCGCCGGGCGACGTCACGCTGGAGAAAGGCGCAGCGGAATCGAAGGACGCGCTGCCCGACTACTTCCTGACCGCGGAGGACATCACGCCGACCGCGCACGTCGACATCCAGGCCGCGGCACAGAAGTGGATCGATTCGTCGATCTCCAAGACCGCGAACGTGCCGACGGAATACCCGTACGAGGACTTCAAGAACATCTACCTGTATGCCTACGAGCAGGGCCTGAAGGGCTGCACGACGTTCCGCTTCAACCCGGAGGCGTTCCAGGGCGTGCTCGTGAAGGAAAGCGACCTGAAGAACACCGTCTATACGTTCAAGCTGGAGGACGGCACGGAGGTCGAGGTCAAGGGCGACGAGGAGATCGAGTACGATGGTGAGGTACACACCGCCGCCAACCTGTTCGATGCCCTGAAGGAAGGTTATTACGGCAAATTCTAAAGGCGCGGGGCACAGCGGCCCGCGCGGGGATGACTGACATGAGCAGGACCAAAATCGGAAAGAAGATCGTCGGCTACGGCGTGAAGCAGCCGGCCGCGAAGCCCGCCGAGGCGACGAAGCCCGAGCCACGGAGCGGCAGCCAGGGCAGCGGCCGCCCGGCGGAAGTGATCCGCATGCACGAGAAGCTCGAGCGGCCGGAGATGCTCATCGGCTCGACCTACAAGGTCAAGACGCCGGTCTCCGATCACGCCATGTACGTCACCATCAACGACATCATCCTGAACGAGGGCACGGAATTCGAGAAGCGCCGCCCCTTCGAGATCTTCATCAACTCGAAGAACCTCGATCACTACCAGTGGATCGTGGCGCTGACCCGCATCATCTCCGCCGTGTTCCGCAAGGGCGGCGACGTCGCCTTCCTGGTCGACGAGCTGAAGGCCGTGTTCGACCCGCGCGGCGGCTACTGGAAGCCCGGCGGCAAGTTCATGCCTTCGATCATCGCCGAGCTGGGCCATATCGTCGAAAAGCACCTCATCGCCATCGGCCTGATGGCGCCGCCCGGCCTCGACGAAAACCAGCAGAAGCTCGTCGAGCAGAAGCGCGAGGAGTACGAAGCCAGCACCCGCCAGCAGGATGCCTTCTCGAAAACCGAGTTTCCGGCGGGCGCGCAGCTCTGCGCCAAGTGCAACACGACGGCGCTGGTCGTCCTGGACGGCTGCATGACCTGCCTGAACTGCGGCGACTCGAAGTGCGGCTGACGGCCTCGTCGCATGGGTTTCGCACCTACCAGCTAATCTGCCCTTCGGCTTCACGCACGCGGCGGATTGCCGGGCGCGCTTCCAGCCGCTCCATATAGGCGCGGATGTTCGGATAGGGATCCAGGGCAACTTGCGCGGGGACGGACCAGTTCAGCACAATCAAAGCGTAGCCGTCGATGACCGAATACTGATCGCCCAATATGTAGTCTCGTTCCGCCAGCCGGTCTTCCAGGACCTTCAGGCGCCGCGCCACGCGTTTGTCATAAAGGGCTTTTGTCTTTTCCTTCTCCTCTTCGGTCGCGGGCAGCGCCTTGTAGATGTATTCGATAAGGGTCGGATGCAGGTCCGACGCAATGAACGAGAGCCAGCTTTCCGCCTGTGCCCGGTCAATCGTGTTTCGGGCAGGAAGCAGTTTTTTCTCCGGCACGAGATCGGCAATATAGGCCAACGTCGCAGCGTTCTGGGTCAAGACCGTTCCGTCTTCCAGCACCAGAACCGGGGTCATTGCCATCGGGTTCAGTTCGCGTACTTTGATCGCAGCCGGGTCGTCACGGCGATCAAGGTGAGCCTCAATCGCCCGGTAGTCGACACCTGCTTCCTCGAGTGCGAAGTGGTTCGAGGTCGAGCAGGCGCCGCGGTGATAATAGAGGGTAATCATGTTTTTCTTCCTTCAGAGACGAGAGCCGCCGTCGATGTGAAGAACCGCGCCGTTCATGTAGCGGTTGGCCATCAGGAACAGCACGGCACCAGCGGCTTCATTCGCGCTGCCCCATCGGCGGAGAGGGTGGCTCTCGGCTACCCCGCGCATATAGGCGTCGCGTTGATCGCCCATCGCTTTGCCGATCAGCGGCGTATCGATGGGGCCGGGCGAAAGCGTGTTTACCCGGCGCGGTGCCAGTTCCAGCGCAAGACCGCGCGCCAGCACCTCCAACGCCGCGCAGGCACTGGCCACGATCGCCGTGCCATTGCCTTCAGGGCGATGAGTCAGCGCGCCTGACACCAGCGTAATCGAGGCATCCGTTGCCAGCCTTTCGCCCAGCGCGCGCAGAACATGGACGACCGACCAGATGCGCTCGTCATAGGCGCGCTGGAGCAAGCTGACGTCGGCCTCCATGATCTTGCCGATCGTCAGTGAGCCCGCCAGAAGCACCAGGTGATCGACCCGTTCGATCGACGACAGGCCTTGCCGGATCGCTTCAGGGTCACTGATCTCGGCTCCGAACGAACCTGCGAACCCGCGGGTATGGGCGACGTGTGCGGCTCGGTCGCGGTCGCGCCCCGCGACGGTGACGGCCGCGCCGGACGCTTTGGCAGCCATTGCGGTGGCCAGGCCGATGCCGGATGTGCCTCCGAAGACCAGGACGGATTTTCCAGCCAGGGATGGGGCTGGACCAGGCGCTTCGGCAAAGGCTGTGTCTTCCTGCATGGCGTTCTCCGATTTCCGGGCCGGTGGCCACTGTCGGAGATCAGGATAGCAACCTTCCCGGAGATTCATAATGGGGGCATTTGGAGTTATTATTGTGCCGTAATGGAACAAATAGGCATCGACAGGCTGACGGGGCTGATCGCTTTTTCGCGCGCGGCCTCACTCGGAAGCTACACGGCTGCTGCGCGCGCGCTGTCGATTTCGCCCTCAGCGGTCAGCAAGAGCATTCAGCGACTGGAAGAACGGCTGGGCGTCAAGCTCTTCGCTCGCACTACGCGTTCGCTGGCCCTGACCCCCGAGGGGCGCGTTCTACACGACCGGGCGATCCGGCTGTTGCTTGCCGCCGAGGAAATTGAGCTGGTTGCCGCATCCGTCCGCGGAGAACCCTCAGGCAGCATCAAGCTCGCCGCTCCCGTTCCGATCGCGTTGCATATCCTTGCGCCGAAGTTGGCCTTGTTCCGAGAACGCTACCCCAAGGTCACTGTCGACCTGCGGATCAGCGATACGATGAGCGACCTCGTACAGGAAGGTATCGACGTAGCGATCCGGATTGGCAACCCGGAAGATTCACGCCTTATCGCGCGCAGGCTGGGTCCGAATAAAGCGGGTGCCTTCGCTTCGCCTGCCTACCTGGCAAAGCGCGGCGTCCCCCGCGGGATCGAAGATCTTGAGGGGCATGACTGCGTCAACGTCCGATACCCCAACTCCGGCCAGTTGTTACGCTGGCCTTTCCAGGTGGGCAACCGGACAGTGGAAATCCTGCCCGCTGCCGGCGTCGTCGTTGACAATTCCGATGCCGTGACTGCCGCTGTCGC
>CAYRKH010000139.1:0-5415 GCA_964424805.1 uncultured Woeseiaceae bacterium | reverse complement strand
CGGGCTCGCGGACTTTCGGATCATCGAGTTCCGGGCAAGCCAGCGGGCGGATGACATGCCGGAGCGGGTCTCAAACAACGGACATGCGCGGCGGCTCGGCTGAGCTTCGCGTCGTGCTCGACGAGCTGACCGACCTTAACCATTTTCCATGGCGGGCGGCATCACCGATCACCAAGAGCTTTGGTTCCTTCATCAACCGTCGCACGAATCGATCGCCACTTTCCTTTGGCTCCAGAAGCTTCTTCCTCCGACATCACGACCGGGTTCATTTCACGTCCCAACTGCTCCTGAGCCTGCCCGAGCGCCTTTACCACGTCGAGCAACGAAACTGAGCCGATCACCAGGATATCCACGTCGCTTCCGGCGCGCGGCTGACCGCTCAACATGGAGCCGAACACCAGCGCCACGTCGATCCGGTCGGCCAGACCCCGCAACGATTCCCGCAGCACGTCGGCCAAGCCGGAGGTCTTGCAGAAGATGCCTGCCAGTTCCTCATAGATTGGTGCGGACCGATTGGCCTGGTAATGGACCTGATTCCCGCGCTGCGCACGCGTCAGCAGGCCGGCGGCCGACAACGCTTTCAATTCGCGGTGCAGCGAACCGGCCGGCACCCCCGTCAAGCGCTCGAGTTCCCGGACGTGAAATCCTGCTCCGGGCGTAACAGCAGCACCGCAAGCACCTTGCGGCGATAGGCACTGAACATCAGGTTGATTGGCTGGGTCGGGGCAGGCACCGTCTGTCCTCAGAATCGCTACAATTGTAGCTATCCTGAGAACAAATCAGTTCTGCCCGTCGAAGTCCCATCAACACCCGCGCCAACCAGCTTGCCTGTAGACACAATTCAATCATCTAATCAGCGCGCATAGATCCTGAGAAATTTGTCCGCTCCGCCCCGCTGCCGATGATGGGCCGTCACCATCCAGCTCGAAGCGATGCTGCCGTCAGCCTGTAGAAACCCAGATTATATACTTGACAAACCAGACCACCCGATCGGGTAGGGTCTGCCTGTATATACAGGTAAGTAGGCTATAATGCGTGCATGTGCGACCCAGACGACCGAAAGCGCGACGAAGTGTTGAGGCGGCTTTTAGGTACGCCGCCGACCCCGCACAAGAAGCAACAAAAGAAGGGCGTCGGGGGTCAAAAGAAAAAGGCCCGATCCAGACCTTAGGCAGCTAGAATCGGGCCGGACAAGCGGTGGAGCGGAGGGGAATCGAACCCCCGGGTGTGCACAGGTAGGAATCCGGCACCGCAACCATGCCCGCCCCGTCGCCTACCACGGCCCATGCAGAGGTTGACCGTCACGTCTAGCCCTCTGCATGGGCCTTCCTATTTGTTCAGCGGGCTCCGATTCCGGTAGACGGGGAAATCGAGCCCTGGACCCTTCTGAGCATCTTGCGCCTCCCTTTCAGGTCGAGCCCTGATACTGGAGCAGGCGCAGAACACTGTCAAGCGTTATCTCCTTTCTTATCTGCATGGCCTGATATAGACTATCAGCACAGACCAGACAGGGAGATGGGCATGACCACAGATAAGACCAGCGCAGCGGTCACTGGCGCGCGATCGCGGGATCGCAGTCCGCCGTTCCCGTTTATTTCGCTCGCGAAGGCTGTTGAGCGGGCCGAGCAGCTTGAGGCGGCGTACAAGCGCTCCGCTGGACGGGTCGCCAATGTTCTAGGGGTTTGGAACTACACCGCTAAGAGTAGCGGCGGCGCGCAAACCGTGGGCGCACTTAAGGGATTTGGCCTTCTAGAGGATGAGGGGGCCGGGTCGGACCGAAAGGTCAAGCTGAGTGACCTGGCGATACAGATCCTCAAAGACAGCCGCCCGGGGAAGCGGGAGGAGGCCCTAAAAAAGGCCGCGCTCAACTCGAAGGCGATCGCCAAGCTTTGGGAGAAGTGGGGCGCCGATCGGCCGCCGGATGCAGAGTGCATTAGCGAATTGCACATTGACGGCCATTACACTGAGGATGCCGCCAAGCGCTTACTTCGGGTGTATGACGATACCTTGGCCTATGCTAAGCTGACCGGGAACGATAGCGATTCCGACAAAGGGTCAGACGAGTTCGAGCAGCCCCCCGAGGCTCACGTAAAGCCCGGGGACCTTGTGCAGTGGGAGCCGCAAGGGGTGCTTCAGTTCCCTGAGCCCAAGCGGGTTACTGCTGTCCTCGATCAGTTTGTATTTGTTGAAGGAAGCTTTTCAGGGCTGCCGATCAACGAGGTTAAGGTCATGCAACATGCGACTCAGGATCAGCCGCCAAAACAGCCGCTAAGTGCTCCACCGCTAGGCACGGTGACGCCAATGGTCCCGGGGGTTCGTCAAGATATCTGGAATTTGGATGAAGGTCCGGTGGTTCTTCAATATCCAGCGAAGATTAGCAAGGCCAGTTATGAGGATCTTGAGAGTTGGGTGAACCTACAGCTCAAGAAGCTCAAGCGAGGTATACAGGATTGATCAAGGCGATTTACTCGTCTTGATGCCAGTTCCAGTCGATTTCCCGCAAAACGGCTAGCGCCGTCTCGTAGGCTTCGCGAGACTGGCTTTTAGGCGTGTGCGCCATCAGACCTCCGATAGGTGAGACGCTTGTCGCTGATACCCTCAAGGGCGATGCGGCAGCGCTCGCGGTCGTCAATATCCAGCGCCACGCGATTGTTGTAGCGGAACGAAAACTCGTTCACGTAGCGGTGCAGGTGCGCCGGTGAGACGTGCTGGTAGACGCCCTTGAGGCCGCGCTTGAGGATGCCGAAGTAGCCTTCAACGGTGTTCGTGGTCACGTCGCCGCGCACGTATTCGCCCGTGTAGTGGTCCACGGATTCGTGGCTGGCGAAGTTCTCGCCGATCTTGATGTAGAGGCCAGCGCCATCCGTCATGAGGCGGGCGGACTTGGCGATCTGCTTGGTCAGGATCGGCTTTAGCGTCTCTGCCGTGATGTTCGCCACATGGAAGGCGCGCACGCGACCCTCGCGCTCAACAAGGGCGACGATCTTCTGCTTCTTGGCCAGCTTTTCACCCTTGATTTTGCGCGTCTTGGGACCGTAGTACGTTTCGTCGGCTTCCACGATGCCGGAGGTACCGGGGCCGCCAAGCTGATCCGTGCTGGTGTCCTTCATGGCCTCGCGAATGCGGTGCGTCATGAACCACGCGGTCTTGTAGGTCACGCCCAGGTTGCGGTGGATCTGGTGGCTGCTGATGCCCTTCTTGCTGGAGGTCATCAGGTGGGTCGCCAGAAGCCACTTGTTGAGCGGGATCTTGGAGCGCTCGAACACGGTGCCGACCGTCACGGAGAACTGCTTGCGGCAGTCACGGCACTTGTAGAGACCGGGACGGGCCTTGGTACCCTTGGCACCGCCCTTGCCCTCCAGCTTGGCGGCGTTGTTCAGGGAGCCGCAGTGAGGGCAGATGGGGCCATCCGGCCAGCGGATGGACTCAAGGTGCTCACGGGCCTTGTCGGCGTCGTGATAGATGGGGTTCGAGAGGTCGCAGGACATGGGTTTTTCTCCGTTCTTGCGGCCATTCTGCCCCGGCTGCGTTGGTTTGTCAAGTATATACTCTGGATAGAAACACAGCATGTAGTTATATGTCCGCCATGCAGCCCGATTAAGTTTTCACCCGTGTGGAAGTTTGCGGGCGGGGATGCGATCCCCCGGCGGTACGCTGCGGACGTTAATCACTTGGCACGCCAAGATCCCTAATCAAATTTTAAAAACAACTCCGCTTTTTTCTTTCTCTTCTGCGTGGAAACAAGAACGAAATTCACTTTGTCCTAGCGAACACAATCGAATCTTATTGTCATGCCAGGTCGAGTCAGTAATTCTCTGAAAACCTTCACGCACTAGGTCAGTCTTCATTGTGCTTGTCTTCGCCGCGCCACAAATGCTTTCTGCGAAGGGATTTCCACCTCCTCGGAATACGAGTCGAGCATTGCCGGACATTTCGATGTAGCAAGCCTTGGTGCCCAGCTCCTGCATGCGTGCCGCCGCCGCCGCCAACTGTATTCGAACTTGATTCGCGCCGCAGAAGACGAGGACCTTGAACGGGTGCTCCTTCAATAGCTCCAGGTTCTTTGGCTGCACGTCTCCAAGTCGATGAGCACGTACTCCGTGGCAGCTCGCTTTTCCCCCATTCCAGGTCCCCGCAATTGTCACGGTTGAGGATAGATAAGCTACTTGCTGTCCGTACAGGTGAGTAAAGAGCAGTGGTTCACATAATCGTGCACCCAAGCCTGCCACCATCTTTGCCATGGCTTCTCCCACGCTGATAGCAATTGGGCTCATACTGTTCGCGGTAGTCGTCCTCCGTTTGGTGGTACCCAAAGGGCGATCTGCGGTTTTTCCCTACAAGAAGTCGGCCGCTCTGCTCTCACCCGCGGAGCGCTCTTTTTTCGGCGTTCTGGAACAGGCGGTCGGCACTCACCATTACATTTTCGCCAAGGTTCGCGTCGCCGACGTGGTGGAGACGACACGTGGACTGAGCGGCGGCCATCGGCAGGCTGCCTTCAATCGCATCAGGGCCAAGCATTTCGATTTCCTGCTTTGCGACAAGCAAGATCTCTCCCCTGTGTGCGCGATCGAGCTCGACGACAGGTCGCACACCAGGAGTTCACGTCAGCAGCGTGACGCTTTCGTAACGGAACTGTGCCGCAATGTCGATCTTCCGCTGCTCAGGGTGCGCGCGAGCCGGAGTTACTCCTTGCCTGAGCTCAGGGAAGACATTCTCCGCGTCACGCAACGGAAGCTGGAACCCACTATCTCCACGATGGGAGTGACATCAGGCTCAATCGTTCCGTCTTAAACGCAACCCGACCGATTCACCTTTCAGCCGGCCGAGCGCACCTTCCCCAGCTCCGGCTTCGCGGCGTTAGGGAGCCGTCCTCCAGCTCCGCTCGGCTTCGGCCGCCGGCTTGTTGAGCCTCACGCGGTCACCGTCGACGGAGGACACCCAGGCAAGCGGGATGTAGTGATGCTCTCCGCCGGCATCTTCATCGGTCCTCGTCAGCTTGATCTGGTCCGGGCCTTCCATATGGTCGACCGTGCCGACATGCTTGCCATCCGATCCGACGACTTCGACGTGCTCCCTGATCTGCGATGCATTGACCATTGCTTGTCCTCCGGTTGGTGCAGAAATCGCCGCGGATCGTCCACGGCGGCTCTGCAAGTGTGCAATGACCGTGCCACAGGGACGGAGTGGCGAACGGGAGCGGTCGGCGGCACTCGGATCGCTGCGTATCATATCGCCAAACGACTGGGGACGATGAATGAGCAATTCTGGCGACGCCCTGCCGGACACGCGCGACGGACTTACTCGCAAGGAGCGAATCGTGCTGCACGTGCTCCGGGAATCGCAGGCGGAGCGCAACGGCCGGAACGTTCCGACGGCCATGCTGTGGGGACGCGTTTGCGAACACTTCTACATCAG
>CAYRKH010000138.1:0-5458 GCA_964424805.1 uncultured Woeseiaceae bacterium | reverse complement strand
TGAAGAGGGAAAAGGATCCGGAATCGCGCAAGCGGCTGGAGGAACTGGAAGCGCAGATCGCGGAACTGGAGCGCGAGTTCAAGGACCTGGAGGAGGTGTGGAAGGCCGAGAAGGCGACCCTGCAGGGTGCGACGAAGCTCAAGGAGCAGATCGAGGCGGCGCGGCTGGAGCTGGAGGCGGCGCAGCGTCGCCAGGACTACGCGCGCATGAGCGAGATCCAGTACGGGCGCATCCCGGAACTGGAAAAGCAGCTCGCCGCCGCGCAGGAGGCCGAGAACCGCGGCTTCACCCTGCTGCAGGACCGGGTCACCGCCGAGGAAATCGCCCAGGTCGTCGCGCGCTGGACCGGCATCCCGGTGTCGAAGATGCTCGAGGGCGAGCGCGACAAGCTGCTGAAGATGGAAGAGCAGCTCCACGCCCGTGTCGTCGGCCAGGACGAGGCGATCAAGGTCGTGTCCGATGCGGTGCGGCGCTCGCGTGCCGGGCTGTCGGATCCCAACCGCCCCTCGGGCTCGTTCCTGTTCCTCGGCCCGACCGGCGTGGGCAAGACCGAACTGACCAAGGCGCTGGCCGAATTCCTGTTCGACAGCAGCGACGCGATGGTGCGCATCGACATGAGCGAATTCATGGAGAAGCACTCGGTCGCGCGCCTGATCGGCGCGCCGCCGGGCTACGTCGGCTACGAGGAGGGCGGTTACCTGACCGAAGCGGTCCGTCGCCGCCCGTACAGCGTGATCCTGCTCGACGAGGTCGAGAAGGCGCACCCGGACGTGTTCAACATCCTGCTGCAGGTGCTCGACGACGGCCGCCTCACCGACGGCCAGGGCCGCACGGTCGATTTCCGCAACACCGTCATCGTCATGACCTCGAACCTCGGGTCACAGGTGATCCAGGAGATGGCAGGCGAGGAGAATTACGACGCCATGAAGGCCGCGGTAATGGAGATCGTGTCGCAGCACTTCCGGCCGGAGTTCATCAACCGGGTAGACGACCTGGTGGTGTTCCGCCCGCTGGGCCGCGAGCACATCCGGCGGATCGTCGATATCCAGCTCGGCTACCTGCACCAGCGGCTCGCGGATCGCGACATGCGCCTCGTGCTGTCCGACGCCGCCCGCGACAGGCTGGCGGAGGCGGGCTTCGACCCCGTATACGGGGCGCGGCCGCTGAAACGTGCCATCCAGCAGCAGGTCGAAAACCCGCTGGCCCAGGAAATCCTCAAAGGCCGGTTCAAAGCCGGCGACACCATCGAGGTCGGTGCGGCAGATACGCGACTCGAATTCGAACTGGCGGCATAATCCCCGGCGAACGGGGAGTGGCCCTGTTTCATCAACCCTGACGGAGACAATGTAAGCATGCCCATTTACGAGTATGCCTGTAAGGAGTGCGGACATACGTTGGACGCGCTGCAGAAGGTGGCCGATGCGCCCCTCACCGATTGCCCTGAATGCGGCAAGGCCGCGCTGCGGCGGCTCATCTCGGCCCCGCGATTCCGGTTGAAAGGCGACGGCTGGTACGAAACGGACTTCAAGAAGAAGAACCGGCGCAACCTCGTGACTTCCGACAGCGAGGCGCCGAAGTCGGAAGGCAGCAAGACTGACAAATCCGATGCGAAGGCCGATACCGGCAAGAAAGAAAAGCCCGCCACGACGGCCGCCGCCAGGGAAAAGACGGTGGATACGGGCTGAGGCGCCGACCGCCGGGACCCGTAATGAAGCGACTTCGCCGCTACCTCGTTGCCGGCCTGCTGGTCTGGATCCCGATCGGTATCACGGTCTTATTCGTCAGCCTGGTTATCCGGCTGATGAACCAGAGCCTGCTGCTGTTCAAACTGCTGCCGGAGGCGTGGCGGGGCTTTGCGATACCGGGGATCGGGATCGTTCTCACGCTGGTCGTGCTGCTCACGACGGGCCTGCTGGCCGCGAACTTCATCGGCCACCGGTTGATTGCGTTCTGGGAATCGATCCTGGAGCGGATTCCCTACGTGCGCTCGGTTTATTCCGGGGCGAAGAAGTTCGCGGAGATCGTGTTCTCGGAAAGCAGCCAGTCCTTCAAGAAGGTCCTGCTCATCGAGTATCCGCGCAAGGGTATCTACACGCTGGCGTTCCAGTCGGGCGCCGATCTCGGCGAGGTGCAGGCCCGCACCGGCGAGGAGGTCATCTGCTGCTTCGTCCCGACGACGCCGAATCCGACCTCCGGTTTCATCGTGCTGGTACCAAAGGACGAGATTGTAGAGCTCGAGATGCAGGTAGACGAAGCGGTCAAAATGATCGTTTCGCTGGGCGTCGTGGTCCCGACCTGGACCCCCGACGAGGCCCGGGAGCTGCCCCTGAAACCGTCCCGCGACCCGGTCGCCTCGTAGGAGCGCGCACCGCGCGCGATGCCACGGCGCCGTAGGAGCGCGCATTGCGCGCGATGCCACGGCGCCCGTAAGAGCGCACACCGCACGCGATGCCACGGCGCCAATAGCAGCGCACACCCCGCGCCATGCCACGGCTTGCGGCTATTCCTGGCACGCCGTACCATTCCGCCTCTTTTCGGCGACCCGGAACACCATGCGCAGCCACTATTGTGGAGAAACAGACGAGTCCCTCGTTGGCCAGGACGTAGCCGTCGCCGGCTGGGTCCACCGCCGCCGCGACCATGGCGGCGTCATTTTCGTCGACCTGAGGGACCGCGAAGGGCTGCTGCAGGTCGTTTTCGATCCTGACCGGCCGGAAGTTTTCGCGGAAGCCGAGCGCATCCGGAGCGAGTACGTGCTGGCGGTCAAAGGCAAGGTCCGGCGCCGTCCGGAGGGCACCGCCAACCCGAACATGCGCACGGGCCAGGTGGAGCTCCTCGCGCACGAGCTCACCACGCTGAACACGTCGGCGACGCCGCCCTTTCATCACGACGAGCATGCGAACGAGGAACTGCGCCTCAAGTACCGCTACCTCGATCTCCGGCGCGCGCCGATGCTCGAGAACCTGAGGCTGCGGCACCGCGTGACGCAGGCGCTGCGCGCCTTCCTCGACGGGCACGGGTTCATCGACGTGGAAACGCCGATGCTCACGCGCACCACGCCGGAAGGTGCCCGCGATTACCTCGTGCCGAGCCGCACCTACCCGGGCGAGTTCTTTGCGCTGCCGCAGTCGCCGCAGCTCTTCAAGCAGCTGCTGATGATGTCGGGCCTCGACCGCTACTACCAGATCGTGCGCTGCTTCCGCGACGAGGACCTGCGCGCGGACCGCCAGCCGGAGTTCACGCAGCTCGACGTCGAGATGAGCTTCGTCGACGAGGCCGACGTCACCGGGCTCATGGAGGAGCTGATCCGGGAGGTGTTCAGGCAGGTGCTGGCCGTGGAGTTGCCGTCGCCGTTTCCGCGCATGGCCTACGCGGAAGCCATGCGGCGTTACGGCACGGACAAGCCGGACCTGAGAATCCCGCTGGAGCTCGTCGACGTTGGCGACCTCATGCAATCGGTCGAGTTCAAGGTGTTTTCCGGCCCCGCGAACGATCCGGAAGGCCGGGTCGCGGCGCTGCGCCTGCCGGACGGCGGCACCCTGACGCGCAAGGAGATCGACGACTACACGGCTTACGTCGGCCGCTTCGGCGCCAAGGGCCTCGCCTACATCAAGGTGAACGACGTGAGCGCCGGCCGTGACGGCCTGCAGTCGCCCATCCTCAAATTCCTGCCGGACGCGACGGTGGAGGGCATCATCCAGCGCACGGGCGCAGGCGACGGCGACCTGGTGTTCTTCGGTGCCGACAAGGCGCGGGTGGTCGCGGATTCCCTCGGCGCGCTGCGCGTCAAGCTCGGCGAGGACCGTGGCCTCGTCGCCGAGGGCTGGCAGCCGCTCTGGGTCGTGGATTTCCCGATGTTCGAACGCGACCGGCAGACCGGGCGCTGGACGGCACTGCACCACCCGTTTACCGCGCCGTCGTCGGACGATCCCGCCGGCCTGCAGGCCGACCCCGGTGGCCTGAAATCGCGCGCCTACGATTTCGTGCTGAACGGCTACGAGATCGGCGGCGGCTCCATCCGCATCCACGACACCGCGATGCAGGCCGCCGTGTTCGAGCTGCTCGGCGTCGGCGAGGAGGAAGCCCGGGAGAAATTCGGCTTCCTGCTGCGCGCGCTCGAGTACGGCTGTCCCCCCATGGGCGGCATCGCGTTCGGGCTCGACCGGCTGGTCATGCTGATGGCGGGCGAGGACAGCATCCGGGAGGTCATCGCGTTCCCCAAAACGCAGTCGGCCAGTTGTCCCCTCACGAACGCGCCGGGGGACGTCTCCGAGGAACAGCTGCGCGAACTGGGATTGCGGGTGCGCGCACGCCGGAGCGAGTAAGTGTCCGCGGCGGGCGATCCGGCCATCGTGGCGGCTCGCCGCCCGGAGTCGGTGCTCGTCGTCGTCTACGCCGACGACGGCAGCGTCCTGCTGCTGAGGCGCCATCGCCCGTTCGATTTCTGGCAGTCGGTTACCGGCAGCCTCACGGAGGGTGAGAGCGATGCCGAAGCGGCGGTGCGTGAGCTCCAGGAGGAGACCGGGCTGACCGACGAGGGGGAGCTCTCCTTCAGCGGCAACCGGCGCACGTTCGTCATCGATCCACGCTGGCGGAACCGCTATGCGCCCGGCGTCACGGAGAACGTCGAGTACGAATGGCGCTACCGCCTGCCGGCGCCCCGGGAGGTCACGCTGGACGCGCACGAGCATTCCGCGTTCCGCTGGCTCCCGTTGCCGGACGCGGTCGAAACGGTCTGGTCCTGGACGAATCGCGTAGCACTGGAGGAATTGAGGAACACCCTGTGAGCCGCGGGATGATCGTCTTCGTGCACGGCATCTGGATGCCGGGCTCCGTCATGTCCTGGCTGAAGCACCAGCTCGAAACCCGGCACGGCTTTGCCGGCCGGCTGTTCGACTACCGCTCGGTGCGGGTCGGCCTGGATGAGAACGCGGCGCAGCTCGCGGCGTTCGCGGCGGCGGCAGGGCGCGAGTCGGGCGCACCCGTGCACCTCGTCGGGCACAGCCTCGGCGGCGTGCTCGCGCTGCGCATGCTGGTGAAGCATCCGGACGCCCCGGAGGGCCGGGTGGTCTGCCTCGGCTCGCCGCTGTGCGGCTCGCGCGCGGCGATCGGGCTCAAGCGCTGGTCCTGGGGCGAGCAGATGCTCGGCCGGACCCTCACCGCCGGCGTGCTCGAAGAGCCCGCGAGCCGGTGGTGCGTGCCGGTCACGGCGGACCGGGAGGTCGGCGTCATCGCGGGCAATCGCCCGATCGGCGGCGGCCGGCTGCTCGCCGGCTTCGACGAGGACAACGACGGCACCGTCGCCGTTTCGGAGACGCGCCTGCCGGACGCGAAGAGCCATCTCGTCATGCCCGTCACCCACACCGGCCTCGTCTGGTCGACCGCCGTAGCCGACCAGGTTGCCGCCTTCCTGAAACGCGGCAAATTCGACCTGTAGGAGCGCGCACTGCGCGCGACG
>CAYRKH010000137.1:0-5478 GCA_964424805.1 uncultured Woeseiaceae bacterium | reverse complement strand
CATCGTCAACGTGACGCCGCTCGAGCCGGAGTGGGAAGGGCACGTGACGCTCGAGTTCTCGAACACCACGCCGCTGCCGGCGAAGATCTACGCACACGAGGGGATAGCGCAGATGCTGTTCCTGGAATCCGACGAGGAGTGCGAGGTGTCCTACAAGGACCGCGGCGGGAAATACCAGGGGCAGACCGGCGTCACCCTCCCGAAGGCGTAATGCGCCCAACGCTGGCCACGCCCGCGATGCGTTCCGACCCCGTAGGAGCGCGCATCGCGCGCGATGCCACCGTCCACCGCCTCAGCCTCGCGCGCAATGCGCGCTCCCACAGGCGATCCCCGACCCCGCGCGAAATGCGCGCATCCCAACAGGCGATCCCAGCATCGCGCGCAATGCGCGCTCCCACAGGCGATCCCCCGGCCCCGTAGGAGCGCGCACCGCGCGCGATGCCACCGTCCACCGCTTCAGCCTCGCGCGCAATGCGCGCATCCCACAGGCGATCCCCCGGCCGCGTAGGAGCGCGCATCGCGCGCGATGCCACCGTCCACCGCTTCAGCCTCGCGCGCAATGCGCGCTCCTACGCGGGGGGGAATGGCAGGGGGTCTTGCAGGGGCTCGCCGTCGTACCAGGCGGCGCCGTCGGCGTAGCGGACCCGGCCCGCGGCCACGAGGCCGGCGGCCCACGGGTAGATCCGGTGTTCCTGCTCGAGCACGCGCGCGGCGAGCGTCGCGGCGGTGTCGCCCGGCAGCACCGGTACCCGGGCCTGGGCGATGCGGGGTCCGCCGTCCAGGCGCTCGGTCACGAAGTGCACGGTGCAGCCGTGCCACCGGTCGCCGGCGTCGATGGCGCGCTGGTGCGTGTTCAGTCCCCGAAAGCGCGGCAGGAGCGACGGGTGGATATTCAGGATGCGGCCCTCGTAGCGGGCGACGAACGCGCCGCTCAGGATGCGCATGAATCCCGCGAGGATCAGCAGGTCCGGCCGGTAGCGGGCCAGCCGGTTCGCGAGCGCCTCCTCGAACGCCGGCGCGTCGGCATGATCCGCGCGGGGCACGCACTCCGCGGGCAGTCCTGCAAGCCGCGCCCGCTGCAATCCTTTCGCGTCCGGGTTGTCGCTGACGACCGCGCGGAGCTCCAGGTCCAGCCGGCCGTCGCGCGCCGCGTCGATGAAAGCCTGGAGGTTGGTGCCGCCCCCGGAGACGAGCACCGCCGCCGTAACGGGTGTGTTCAAACGTAGTGCACTCCGCCCGCGCCGGGCACGATCCGGCCCAGCCGCCAGGCGCGTTCGCCCAGTGCTTCCAGTTCGTCGAGCGCGCGCTGTGCGTCGCCGGCGCTCACGACCACCGCCATGCCGACGCCGCAGTTGAACGTGCGCCGCATCTCGTCGGCGGCGATATGCCCGGTTGAAGCGAGCCAGTCGAATACCGCGCCCTGCTGCCAGCTGTTGACGTCTATCTCCGCGTGCACGCCGTCCGGCAGCATCCGCGGCAGGTTCTCCGTAATACCGCCCCCGGTGACGTGGGCCATGCCCTTGACCGTCACCCGCTGCATCAGGGCGAGCAGGGGCTTCACGTAGATGCGGGTCGGCTGGAGCAGCCGCTCGGCTGCCGGCGTGCCCTCGATAGCGGGCGGCGAGGGTCCGCCGGCCTGCTCGGCGCGCTCGAGCACCCGGCGGATCAGCGAGTAGCCGTTGGAGTGCGGCCCGCTGGAGGCGAGGCCGATGACGACGTCGCCGGCGGCGATGTCCCGGCCGTCGACGAGATCGCGTCTCTCGACGGCGCCGACGCAGAAACCCGCGAGATCGTATTCGCCGATGGCGTACATGTCCGGCATCTCGGCGGTTTCGCCGCCGATCAGCGCCGCGCCGGCGAGCTCGCAGCCGCGCGCAATGCCGCCGACGACGGCGGCGGCAACGTCCACGTCCAGCCGCCCGCAGGCGAAATAGTCGAGGAAGAACAGCGGCTCGGCGCCCTGCACGACGACGTCGTTCACGCACATGGCGACGAGGTCGATGCCGATGGTGTCGTGACGCCCGACCTGCTGCGCCAGCTTGAGCTTGGTCCCCACGCCGTCGGTGCCGGCGACGAGCACCGGCTCGCGGTAGCGCCCTTCGGGCAGCGCGAACAGCCCGCCGAAGCCGCCGATGCCGGCGAGCACCTCGGGCCGGGCCGTTCGGGCCACGAGCGGGCGGATGCGATCGACCAGGCGGTTCCCGGCGTCGATGTCGACGCCGGCATCTTTGTACGTGAGTGATTTATTGCTCATGCGGTTCCGGGAGCGAACGGAGTGGCGCGATATAATAGCAGCGCGGCTCTTGTCTGCCGTTCCTGCTCCGGGATTGCACCCCGGCAGCAAAGGACAGAACATCTGTCAGCTCTGACCCCGGCAGAAGGGGCGACGATGCTCCGGGAGCACATGAATACTATATTACAAGCCGCCTGCAGTATTCGCTGTTGTGCATTGATTATAATTGGATTTACCACCTTTGTCGCGGCCCTGCCGGCGGCCGCTGTCGAGGTCGGGTCCCTGTACACGGCGAAAGCGCCGCTCGTGCGGGATGACGCGGCGCACCGGCAGGAGGCGTACACGGAAGCGCTCTCGCAGGTGCTTTCCCGCATCACAGGCCTCGAGGAGCCGCTGCAGTCGCCGGAGATTGCGGCGCTGTTTCCCGATCCGGACCGTTACGTGCTGCGGATGCAGTTCCACACCGGGGAAGAGCCGGGCCTTTCCGTCACCTTCGACGGGCCCGCGCTCGAGCGCGCGCTGCGCGCCGCGAACGTCACCATCTGGAGCAACGACCGCCCGCTGACGCTGGTGTGGCTCGCGGTCGACTGGGGACAGGGCGATCGCGAGATCGTCGCGGCCGGCGACGGCGACACGGCGGAGCCGACGCCGCTGCGCGAGCGCAAACGGCTGCTGCGCGAGCACGTGGCCGAGGCGGCGCAGCGCCGCGGCATACCGATCGCCTTCCCGCTGCTCGACGCCGCGGACCTGCAGAACGTCAGCTTCAGCGACGTCTGGGGCGGTTTCGACGACCGCCTGCTGCTGGCTTCGAAGCGCTACGGCGCCAACTCGGTCCTCGTCGGGCGGATCCGGCCGGAGGCGCTCGACCGCAACCGGTGGTCCTGGTATTTCGGGGGCGACCAGCAGCAGTGGACCGGGCAGCCCGAAGAAGTGATCCACCTGCTGGCCAATACCCTGGCATCGCAGTTCGCGATCGCCGGCAACGAGCCGCTCGATACCTTCGAGCTGACCATCTCGGGCATCAATTCCGTGGCCGCCTACGGTGCGGTGCAGAGTTACATGGAGAGCCTCGACGTGATCGACACGCTCGCCATCGACCGCGTGACGGGCGACAGTATGCGCTACCGCGTGCGCGCGCACGGCGGCGCGGAACGGCTAAGGCGCGTGCTCGAAACGAGCGGCCGGCTGGAACCGGTGGACCCGTTCGGACGGCCCGGCGCGGTTCCAGGGTTGGGGGCGCTCGAGTTCCGGTACCGCCCCTGAGGAGCCCCTCGATAGCGAGTTAAAACATGACGTTACGCTGGTTACCTAATGCCATTTCGATTATGCGCATCGTGCTGGTCGCGCCGATCCTGTGGCTGATGGTGGAGGGCCGCTTCGAGCCGGCGATCGTCCTGTTCTTCGTCGCCGGCTTCTCGGACGGCGTCGATGGCTACCTCGCCAAGCGCTTCGACTGGCATACCCGGCTCGGCGCCCTGCTGGACCCCGTAGCGGACAAACTGCTGGTCGCCGGCGCGTTCATCACGCTCGTCTACACCGGGCACGTACCGGTGTGGCTGGCCGCGGTGGTGGTACTGCGGGACGTGATCATCGTCGGCGGGGCGGCGGCCTACAACTTCATCGTCGGCCCGGTCGAGGGCGAGCCGACGCGCGTCAGCAAGCTGAACACCGCGCTCGAGCTCCTTTACGTGCTGTTCGTGCTGAGCCGCGCCGCCTACGACTGGCCGCCGGAGATCAGCACCACCATCCTCGGCGCCGGCGTGCTGGTGACCGTCGTGGTGAGCGGCATCGACTACGTCTGGTCGTGGACGCGGCGCGCCCAGGGCCGGGCGGCCTGACGCCGAAGGGATGAACGCCCAGCTCGCGCTGCCGCTCAAGCTCGGCGACCACGCTGTCTTCGACAGCTTCCTGAGCCGCGGGAACGATACGCTGGTCGCCTGGCTGAAGCAGCTCGCCGACACGGGGGAGGGCGGCGGCGCGTGGCTGCGCGGCGCCCCGGCGACCGGCAAGAGCCATCTCCTGCAGGCCACCTGCGCGCGCGCCGGCACCGGCGCCGTGTACCTGCCGTTGAAGGCCTTCGGGGCGGGCGAGTCGTCCGTCCTCGACGGGCTCGCCCACCGGCGACTCGTCTGCCTCGACGACATTGGCACGGTAGCGGGCCTCGAAGCCTGGGAGCTGGCACTTTTCGACCTGTGCAACCAGCTCGCCGACTGCGGCGGCCTCCTCATTGCCGCTGCGTCCGAGGCGCCCCGCAACGGCGGTTTTGCGCTCCCGGACCTCGCAAGCCGGCTCGCGAAACTGCCCGCCTTCCGCGTGGCCCCCCTCGCCGAAGCCGACCGCGTCGAGGCCCTCAGGCTCCGCGCCGCCCTCCGCGGCATCGAGCTCCCCGGCGACACCGCCGAGTACCTCCTCCGCCGAACGGCCCGCGACATGGCGAGCCTCTACACGCTGCTGGACCGCCTCGACCACCATTCCCTGCAGGCCCAGCGCCGCCTCACCATTCCCTTCGTCCGCGACGTCCTGGCCCGGCGGCCCTAGCGCGTTTTTTTCCTGACTTCCGCCCGCGGCCGCGGGATACTGGGCGTCGCATCGCCCGATGGGGAGACCGTCATGTGCGGCTTGCCGCGCACACCGCCAGGCCATGGGTGATTTCCTCACGGTGGCAGTGATTGCCGGCGCCGCGGCCCTGGCCTCGCCGGCGGGCGGGCTGCTGGCGCTGTGGCGCACGCCGTCCACGATGTTCATGTCGTGCGTGCTCGGTTTCGCGAGCGGCGTGCTGCTGGCGACGATCTGCTTCGAGATGCTCCCGCAGGCCCGCGAGCTGGGCTCCCTGGCGCACGCGGTCGGCGGCTTCGCGCTGGGCTTCGCCGCCGTTTACGCCTTCGATCTCTTCGTCCACCGCGGGCAGCTCGCCGGCGAGGACGCGGAGCAGCGCCCGCAGGTTGAACGGTTCTACCAATGGCGCCGCCCGCACGGCGGCGAGGTGACGGTGCTGGCCGGCGGCACCAGCGCCGAGGAGCTGATAGAGGGCTTGAGCATCGGCGTCGGTGCCGCGATCCAGCCGGGGCTGGGCGTGGTGATCGCGCTCGCTATCGTGGTCGACAACCTGAGCGAAGCGCTGGGGATAGGCGAGATCATCCGCAGCGAAGGAACGGAGGATGCGCGCGGGCGGGCACGGCGCGTGCTCGGCTGGACCGGCCTGATCGGCGTCGCCCTGTTCGGCTCGGCAATGGCCGGCTGGTTCT
>CAYRKH010000136.1:0-5530 GCA_964424805.1 uncultured Woeseiaceae bacterium | reverse complement strand
ATTCCTCGATGAACGCCGGCAAATCGACGTCGCTGCTGCAGTCCAGCTACAACTACCGCGAGCGCGGCATGAACACGCTGCTCCTGGCGCCGCACTTCGACGATCGCTATGGCGTCGGCCGTATCACGTCGCGTATCGGGCTCGAAGCCGGGGCCACTACGTTTACCGTGGCGGACAACCTTTTCGACATCGTCGTTGCCTGCTGCAGCGAAGACCCGTTGCACTGCGTGCTCATCGACGAGGCGCAGTTCCTGACCAAGCAGCAGGTGTTCCAGCTCGGGCAGGTTACCGACGAGCTGGAGATCCCGGTGCTGGCTTACGGCATTCGTACTGATTTCCAGGGCGAGCCGTTCGAGGGCAGCAAGTACCTGTTGGCGTGGGCGGACAACCTGAACGAGCTCAAGGCGATCTGCCACTGCGGGCGCAAGGCCACGATGGTCGTGCGGCTCGATGAGAACGGTAACGCGGTCACCGAAGGTTCACAGGTCGAGATCGGCGGCAATGACCGCTACGTGTCGATGTGCCGCAAGCATTTCAGGAAGACCTTCTACCGGGAAACCGTCCAGCAGACGCAGCAGGCGCGCATCAACCGCGTGGTGCACGCCTCGTCCTGAACAGGGGACAGGACACTAGCCTTCCATCGCTCCGGGCGCGTCGGCGTCGTCGCCCAGCAGGCGGCGCATGTCGTCCAGGCTTTTCATGACGATGGTTTCGCTCAGGCCCGGATCGTCGAGGGTCGCGCGTTCGGTCGCGGTCGGATCGGCGAACTTGATGCGGTAGTTGCCGAGCTGCACGACGTCGTCGTTCCGCATCATCAGGTTCGAGATCCGGCGCGAGTTGACGAACGTCCCGTTGGTGCTGTTGAGGTCCATGAGAAACGTCGCATTGCCGTGGCGCACGAACAGCGCATGATGGCGGCTGACGAAGCGGCTGCTGATCCGAAGCTCGTTGTGCTCCGAACGGCCGACGAGCAGGCGCGGACGGTCCAGCACGAGCTCGCGCAGAAGCTCGCCGTTGTAGCTCACGTACAGGACCGGCGGCGGCGATTCCCGGTCTATCGCCCAGTCGCATTCGAGATCGCGCAGCGCCGTGAGGTCGCCGGCGGCGTCCGGCTGCACGACGAGCTCCGACGTGACCGGGGGCTTCGGGGCTTTCGACAGTGCCAGCAGCACGAGGCGCTCGATCACGCCCGGCCAGCCGTTCGACGCGGCGTGCAGCTCGAGGCAGACGTCTTCGGGAAACACGCGCGCCGGGGTCGAGCAACCGCCCGCTCGCATCTTGGTGTACACGTAATTTTTCGTTTCGAAGTCGGTCATGGGCGCGAGCTCGAAGCTGCCGGTCTGTCGCCGGGCTATGGGCGCCATCGCCGGCGCCTTGACCATCGCGGCCAGCGAGCGGTCGCTCGCCAGGATGAACTTCAACGCGCTCTGGTCCCTTACCCGGAGCGACACGAGATCGCACAGCGTGCCGAGCGCCGCCGGAACCATGGCGTGGGTATTCTCGATCACCAGCAGGGGCGGGCGCCCGGCCGCCGCCTGCTGCCTCGCGAACACCTTGAGCATGTTGATCAGCTCATTGGTGCTGTTGAACTCGAATTCGTAACCGAACTGGCCGAGGATATCCTTGAGCAGCGCGTTGGTCTCGAGTCCGGCCCCATCGACGACGGCAAATGCCGCATCGTCGTGCGAGGTACGGGTAAACTCGCGCAGGAGGGTGGACTTGCCGGAGAGCGGCGGGCCGTGGAGCAGGCCCAGCCCGTCCCGGTGGGCCAGGGTCGCGGAGCAGAAATCGAGCGCGGCCAGGTGCCCTTCCCAGGGCACGATGGTGATGGGATCACCCTGCGTACGGAACGGTTGTTCGCGCAGCCCGGCGGCGGTCAGCTCCATGATCCTGCTCTTAAATGATCAGATTGTTCGGAAAAAATCAGTTGATACAGTCACTTCTCGTTTTTTTTTAATGTTTCGACGCATCTGGGCGCCTAGTCTAAGATGTCGGTGTCGGGATTGTAAACACTTGGGAAGGACGATCGACGCTGCAATAGCTTACAAATTGATTCTCACAAACAAACTAAAATAACAACACAAACTGCGGATAATGAATAGAACATTAATGTGCCTCCCAGGGTTATACGAACGGTGACGGCGCTGCTCCAGGGCTGCGGGCTCGCCATCGTTCGCGGCGATCGCCTGCTTCTCGACGACCTCGATTTCGCGCTGGCGCCCGGCGAGCTGCTCCGGGTCGAAGGGCCGAACGGCAGCGGCAAAACGAGCCTCCTGCGCGTCGTCGCCGGGCTCATCGAACCCGACGAGGGGGAGGTGCGCTGGCGCGGGAAGCCGGTACGGCAGCAGCGGCAGGCCTACCACGCCGAGGTGGCCTGGATGGGCCATCGGCCGGGCTTCAAGGGGGACCTGACCCCGCCCGAGAACCTGCGTTTCGAAGCCGGCCTGCGGGCCGCGTCGCGGGTGACGCTCGAGACCGTGTTCGAGCGGCTGGGACTCGAGCGCCTGCAGCGCCTCCCGTTCCGGCTCCTCTCCGCCGGCCAGCAGCGGCGCGTGGCGCTGGCGCGGCTGGTGCTGTCCCGCGCGAGGCTGTGGCTGCTGGACGAGCCTTTCACCAACCTGGACGCGGCCGGCCGCGAGCAGGTCCAGGAGCTCATCGCCGAACACCTGGCGGGCGGCGGCCTCGCGCTCGCGGCCTCGCACCAGGAGCTCACCGTCGATGCACCGACACGGCGGGTTGAACTGCGATGAGCGACGCCGGGGAGAGCCTGCCGGGGCTTTTCGGCGGCATGGCCGCGATCCTGAGGCGCGAGCTCCTGCTCGCCTGGAAACGGCCCGGAGACGTGCTGAATCCGCTCATTTTCTTCGCGATCGTCGCCACATTGTTCCCGCTGGCGCTGGGACCCGACAGCCGGCAGCTCATGCTGATCGGGCCGGGGGTCGTGTGGGTCGCGGCGCTGCTCGCGATGCTGCTGTCGTTGAACGGGCTGTTCCTGGGCGACTACGAGGACGGCAGCCTCGAGCAGCTTCTGCTTTCACCGCAGCCGCTGCCGTGGCTCGTGCTGGGAAAATCCGCCGCGCACTGGCTCACGAGCGGGCTGCCGCTGATCCTGGTTTCGCCCTTCGCGGCGCTGTCGTTCGGGATGCCGGAAGCGGCGGTCCGGGTTATGATGCTCACGCTGACGCTTGGAACCGTCAGCCTGAGCCTGCTGGGATCCATCGGCGCAGCGCTGACCGTCGGTCTTAACCGGGGCACGGCATTGCTGGGCCTCCTGATCCTGCCGCTCGCGATGCCGATCCTGATTTTCGGCGCCCGCACCGTATCCCTGTCCGCGGCCGGCGATGCCGTGGGCGGCGGCGTGTGGTTCCTGGGCGCGTGGTGTGTACTGGCAGTAGTCCTGGCGCCGTTCGCGGCCGCCGCGGCTTTGAAGATCAGTAACGAGTAATGTGGACTTTCCTGCACAAGCTGGCCTCGCCGCCGCATTTCTACGGGCTCGCCGCGCGGCTGATTCCATGGCTCGCCGGCGCGGCCGTCCTGGCGCTGGGCTACGGCACGATCGCCGGGCTGTTCTTCGCGCCGCCGGACTACCAGCAGGGCGATGCCTTCCGCATCATCTACGTGCACGTGCCGGCCGCCTACCTCTCGATGCTCGCGTATTTCGTCATGGCGGTGGCAGCCGGTGTCGGCCTGGTCTGGCGCATGAAGCTTGCGCACGCGGTCGCCGCGAGCGCCGCGCCGCTCGGTGCCTGGTTCACGTTCCTGGCGCTGCTCACCGGCTCGATCTGGGGGCGACCCATGTGGGGCACGTGGTGGGAGTGGGGGGATCCGCGGCTCACGTCCGAGCTCATCCTGCTGTTCCTGTACTTCGGGTACATGGCGCTGCGCTCCGCGATCGACGACACCACGAAAGCCGATCGCGCGAGCGCCGTGGTCGCGATGGTCGGCGCGGTCAACCTGCCGATCATTCACTTCTCGGTGGAATGGTGGAGCTCGCTGCACCAGGGGCCGACCCTGATCCGCGCGGGCGGGCCGGCCATCACCCCCGCCATGATGTGGCCGCTCCTGGCCATGATCGCCGGATTTTCCCTGCTGTTCGGGGCGCTGCTCCTCCACCGCGTGCGCAGCGAAGTACTGGTTCGCGAGCGCCGGGCCCGCTGGGTGAGGAACCTGATGTATCCTGAAGGGGAACTGCCGTGATGGAAACGTTGTCCATGGGAGGTTACGGCGCCTACGTCTGGACGTCGTACGCGCTGACCCTGGCCGTCATCGTGCTGTGCACGGTACAGTCGCGGCGCCGCCACCGGCGCGTGTTGCAGGACATCAGGATCAGGCTCGAGGCCGCGGAGAGCGGAAAATGAAACCCCGACAGCAACGCCTGCTGGCCGTCGGCCTTGCCGCTGCCGGCCTCGTCATCGCCACCGCGCTGACGCTGAAAGCGTTCCAGAAGAACATGATGTTCTACATCGAGATCTCCGACGTGGTCGCCGGCAACGTGCCGGATGAGCGCAATTTTCGTGTCGGCGGGCTCGTGGTGGAGGGCAGCATCGCGCAAACGCCGGGCACGCTCGAAACACGCTTCACGCTGACCGACAACGCCAACCGGCTGCCGGTGAGCTACACGGGCGTGCTGCCGGACCTGTTTCGCGAAGGCCAGGGCATCATCGCGCACGGGCGGCTGGACGAGGAGGGGCACTTCGTCGCCGATACGGTGCTGGCCAAGCACGACGAGAACTACATGCCGCCCGAAGTGGCGGACTCCCTGAAGAAACACGCCGACGCGCAAGCGGCGGCAGGCAAGGCGGCCCTCGAGGAATGATTCCCGAGCTGGGGCACTTCGCGCTGGTTCTCGCGCTGTCCCTGGCGCTGTGCCAGGGCGTGCTGCCGCTCATCGGGGCTCACCGCAACAACGCTGCGCTGATGGCAGTCGCGCGTCCCGCGGCGAACGGCCAGTTCGTGTTCGTCCTGATCGCGTTCGCGAGCCTCGCCGCGTCGTTCCTGAAGAGCGATTTCTCGGTTCTTTACGTTGCCAACAACTCGCAGCTCGCGCTGCCGGCCATCTACAAGTTCTCGGCCGTGTGGGGCGCGCACGAGGGCTCGTTGCTCCTGTGGGCGCTCGTTCTTTGCGTCTGGACGGTTGCCGTCGGGCGGTTCAGCCACGACCTTCCGGAGGTTTTCTCGTCGCGGGTGATTGCGGTGCTGGGGCTTTTGAGCTGCGGTTTCCTGTTGTTCATGCTGCTTACCTCCAACCCGTTCGAGCGCATCTTCCCGGCACCGGCAGACGGCACCGACCTGAATCCCCTGCTGCAGGACCCGGGGCTCGCGTATCACCCGCCCGTGCTCTACGCGGGATACGTCGGGTTTGCCGTCGCGTTTGCATTCGCCGTAGCCGCGATGCTCGCGGGCAATCTCGACCGGGCGTGGGCGCGCTGGACGCGGCCGTGGACGACGTGGGCCTGGTGTTTCCTGACGGTCGGCATCGCGCTCGGCAGCTGGTGGGCCTACTACGAGCTCGGCTGGGGCGGCTGGTGGT
>CAYRKH010000135.1:0-5659 GCA_964424805.1 uncultured Woeseiaceae bacterium | reverse complement strand
GCGCGACACCTCGTAGGAAAAGTCGACGTGTCCCGGGGTATCGATGACGTTGAGCTGGTAGGTGTTGCCGTCCCTGGACAGGTAGTTGAGCGACACGCTGTGCGCCTTGATCGTGATGCCCCGCTCCCGCTCCAGCGGCATCGAGTCCAGCACCTGGTCCAGCATTTCCCTGTCCTGGAGCCCGCCGCAGAGCTGGATGATGCGGTCGGCCAGCGTCGACTTGCCGTGATCGATGTGCGCGATGATCGAAAAGTTGCGAATGTGCTTCATAGGAACGTGTGAGGCCGCCGGCGCCGCCCCCGGCCGGCAAACGGCGAAGTATAACCGCCAGGCAGAGCCACGAGGATTCCGGGTGTCACCGGGGGGTCGCCAACGCTCCTCATGAACCGCCCGACAGCGCCCTTTCGACGGCCTCCCGGTCCAGCTGGTACTCGCAAATCACTCGCCCGCCGATTTCAACCACCGGAATGCGCGTGCCGAACTGGCGCCGCCAGGGCGCATGACCGTCAATGTCCCTGACCTCCAGGCGGACGCGCCCCCGCACCAGCGGCGCGAGCTCTTCGATCAGCTGCTCGCAGAGGTGGCAGCCCGGACGGCTGTAGACGATCACCGCGGACGGGGTCACGGGCGTTTCGGGTCGAGTTTCCCGGAGACAACGGGCACGCAGCGGCTCAGGCATCCGCTCCGCAGGAGCGCCCGCCGGCCGTAGGCCGCGCCGGCGACGAGCCCGAGGGCGGCACACAGGACGGCGGCAAGCTCGTGGGCCGGCCACAGGCGGGTGGCAACGATGGCCGCGACGACGAGCCCGGCGAGCGGCAATCCGTACGCGAACCAGGCGGCGCGCACCAGTTCGGCCGGCACGAACTCCAGGCAAACGCGATCGCCCGCGGCGAGGGTGATGCCGCCGGCCACCCTCGCCTCGATAACGGCGGCCTTTCGGCGCTGGCCGAGCAGTCCCGCGCCGCAGCCACGCCCGGCGGCGCAGCGCGCGCAGGCGGCTGGCGGATCGACAGCGACGGTCGCGCGCTCCCGGCCGGCCGCAATGACGCGCGCCTCGGGCGCATCGGTCGCGGGGCTCAACGACGCTGCATGGAGGTAGCGATTCGTTGCACCGTCTCCGAAGGTACTTCACCGATGGCCGTGACCTGGTGGTCACCAACCTGGATGCTGAAGGAATTCGAGGCGCCGACGTTCGAACGGCGCGCGATGCTCTGGTCCTCCCCTTCGGCGATGAACACCGAGACCGTGGCGAGACCGTCGCCATAGACGATGTGGGTCACCGGCTCGTCAGCGCCCGGGAGCCGTTCGTGACGCGTGGACATGACCCGGAAGCCGGCCGGCAGGTCGGTGCACACCCAGTCGGTTTCGGTCTCCGTCGTCTGCACGCGCTGCGGATCGGTGTACCAGGTGAAGTTCTCCAGGCTGACCGACGGCGCTACCCGGCTGCCGTTGCCATCCTTCACGAAACGTATGTCCGCGAACTTGAGTTGCTCGATGGGAACCCCGTCCGTACCGATGAGTTCCGTACGCAGCGGAAAAGCGGTTTCGCGATCGAGCCACAGGCGGTGACCGAACCGGTAGGTGTCATGCGGGCGGATCGCGATGAGAACAGAGGGGCGCCCGGCGACCCGTTCTTCCCGCACGACCGACAGGTCGTACGCGCTGCCGAACTGGGCATCGCCGGTGGGCAGCGCGGAGAATAATGCGCTCTGGTCGTTCCATTCCTCGATCAGGACGGACTTGGAATCCGGCAGGATACAGCGGACCTCGTTGCCGACGCGAATGATCTCCAGGCCTTCGCCTTCCTGGGTGACGACCTTCTCGTTCACCACGCCGTCGACGATCCTGTGCACGACCTTGAGTGCCTGCGATTCACCGTTCTGGCGGCGGGTTACCGTACCTTCATATTCGATCGTGGAAATCGCCTGCGACATCCGGTCCAGCCATTCAAGGGGACCTGCGGCCTGTGCGGCTGCCGTGCTCGCCCCGGCCACGATGGCCACGCAGGCGCCGAGTACCTGTAACGCGGGCTTCAATACTGCTTTGCCTTCCCCGGAATCCCTCATGACACTTCTTCAGGGCGTCTGATCTGGATCTCGTTCACTGTCGGCGCTTTCGCTCACCCCGACCGGGCCGTCGACCGACTTGTCGATCGGTACGCCCATGATCGCGCCGGGCTCTACTTCGACCAGCTCACCGCGCCTGAGCTCCAGCGTCACGAGCCGCGTGAGAATACCATTTGGGCCCAGGTCCGACGAGGTCTCGCCGTGCCGCACGTAGTATTGCCTCAGCGTCTCGCTGGCGGGACTGCCCGACAGCACTTCCGCGGGGGTCGGCTCGGTATAGCTCTCGACGGCGGGGCCGGCGACGGTCGCCTCCGGGCGATCGGGGGCGTTCACCTCGAACGTCTGCAGGCTGACCAGCGCCACGGCGGCGACGGTGGCGGCAACGGCCACTCCGGCCACCGGCCGCAGCCAGCGGGAAGGTGATCGGTCGCGTGCCGGCGCGGCTTCGGTCGGCTGGTCTTCACCGAGCGCGCTCGCGATGCGGCCGCGGAGGTTGGCCATGCCCGGGATTTCGCTTTCGCCGCGCACCACGCGCCCGATGCGCAGGTACTGTGCGACGAGCTGCCGCAGCGCGGCATCCTGGCTGAGCCGCCGCACCAGCAGCTCGGATTCGTTTTCCGCGAGCTCACCGTCGACGAAGGCGGAAACCTGCATTCTCAGGGCGTCATTCATAAGTCACCAGCGCGAATCTGTGCCGATCATATTCTTTTGTGGTCCACGAGGTTGGCGATTTTCTTGCCGATGGCATCGCGCGCGCGGAAGATACGTGAGCGTACCGTGCCGACCGGACAGTCCATTGTCTGGGCGATTTCCTCGTAGCTCATGCCGTCGAGTTCACGCAGCACGATGGCAGTACGCAGGTCGTCCGGCAGCGCTTCGATGGCGCGCTCGACGGTTTCGTGCAGCTCACGGCTCAGTGTGACGCCCTCCGGGGTATCGGTGTCCTTGAGTTTCGCGTGCAGGTCGAACTGCTCCGGGTCCTGCAGGTCGAGCTCGACGTCTATAGGGCGTCGGCGCTGCGCAGCCAGGTGATTCTTCGCCGTGTTCACTGCAATCCGGTACAGCCAGGTGTAGAACGCGCTGTCGCCGCGGAACCGCGGCAGCGCCCGGTATGCCTTGAGGAACGCCTCCTGAGTGATATCCAGAGCCTGGTCCGGGTCCCGCACATAACGCATTACCAGATTGACGATCTTGTGCTGATATTTCAGAACCAGTAGGTCGAAAGCACCCTTGTCGCCCTTCTGGACACGCCGGACCAGCTGGGCATCGGTCGAATCAGGAGCCATACCGGCACGCCCCACTCAGCGCGTGGCGAGGGGCGTACAGGCCCCGACCGACACCGCAATAGACAGGCCCCCTGTTGGAAAGTTCTCGGGTGACGGCGTTGATGATGGGCACTTTCTCGAGGAATGTGAACTGCTTCCGGCGTGACTGGCGGCAGCCGCAGGCGATGGCCGGTCGGTAGCTACGGTGCGCGAATGTTATCAGCTTCTCGAAGGTCCGCCAAAGACCGGGCGCTGCCGCCAGATCACCAAAAACCGGCGCCACTGCTCGTTTTCAGCCGCGTCACCGGCCAGCAATTCGCCGCCGCGACGGCCGTCCGCGAAACGCAGCCTGAGCCAGGCGAGCCGGTCGAGCACGACGCTCCCCGGAAGGAGCGCCAGCGCGTGCAGCGCACCCGCGCGGCCGACCGCCAGCACGCGCCCGTCGGGGCGTATACGAATTCGGTATATTCGCTGCACGCTGCGCCGCAGGGAGACGATCTCGGCGGCCGCCGCGAGCAGCCAGCACGATCCGAGAGCGGCCTTCAACGGCAGTGGCACGGGCAGCAGGAACAGCAGCAGCAGCCCGGCAATCGCGGCGCCGCATGCGAATGCGAGCAGGCCGGCACGGATACGATTATCCGGTACGAGCTCCGCTTCGTATGCGGTCGATGACACGCGCAAACTCCGGGTCGGCTTGTTCGTCACCCAGGAGATAACCGATCAGCAGGGGATCCGGTAGCTCCAGAAGTCGGCGGAACGCCGACTTTTCCGCTTCCGGGGCGCTTGCGTAATGCCGGTCGAAATAGCCGACCAGCAGCTCGTCCATCTCGCGCATGCCGCGCCGGCATTGCCACCGCAGCCTGGCCGTCTGCGCGGCCGACTGCTGCGAATTGCTCAATACTTTCGCTCGACCAGCATCTTCTTCGTCTCGGCGATGGCATACGCCGGGTTGAGTCCTTTCGGGCAGGTCTGCGTGCAGTTCATGATGGTGTGGCAGCGGTACAGGCGGTAGGGGTCCTCGAGATCATCGAGCCGCTCACCCTTCGCTTCGTCACGGCTGTCGGCAAGCCAGCGGTACGCCCACAGCAACGCGGCCGGACCGAGGAAGCGGTCACTGTTCCACCAGTAGCTCGGGCAGCCGGTCGAGCAACAGGCGCAGAGGATGCAGGCGGCAGGCATGTCGATCTTCTCCTGGTCCTCTTTCGTCTGCAGCCTTTCGCGGTCCGGCGGCGGCGTCGTGCGGGTACGGAGCCACGGCGTTACCGAGGCATACTGCGCGTAGAAGCGCGTCAGGTCCGGGACGAGATCCTTGACTACCGGCTGGTGCGGCAGCGGGTACACCTTCACGTTGTCCGAAAGCTCGCCGGCCGCCTGCGTGCAGGCAAGCGTGTTCTTGCCGTCGATGCTCATCGCGCACGAGCCGCAAATGCCCTCGCGGCAGGAGCGGCGGAACGTCAGCGTCGAATCGACCTCGTTCTTGATCTTGATCAGCACGTCGAGGACCATCGGCCCGCAGGTGTCCATGTCGACGTCGTAGGTGTCCATGCGGGGATTCGCGCCGCTGTCCGGATCGTAGCGATAAACCGAAAAGCGCCGGACGTTGGTCGCGCCTTCTGCGGCCGGATAGTGCCTGCCCTTCTCGATCTTTGAATTGGCCGGTAACAAAAATTCAGCCACTGGGGTCTTCTCCTGGTGCGTCCTAGTACGTGCGCTGTCTCGGCGGGATCGCCTGCACTTCGTCGGTCATGGTTTCGCGGTGCACGGGCCGGTAGTCGAACGAGACCTCACCTTCGGCATCCACCCGGCACAGCGTGTGCTTCATCCAGTTGACGTCGTCGCGCTCCGGGAAATCCTCCCGCGCGTGCGCGCCGCGGCTCTCGCGCCGGTTGGCGGCGGATTCGATGGTGGCGGTCGCGGAGAGCAGCAGGTTTTCGAGCTCCAGCGTTTCGATGAGGTCGGTGTTCCAGACCATCGAGCGATCCGACACGCGCACGTCGGCGAAGCTTTGGCACGTCTTGCGCAGTAGCCGCGCGCCCTCCTCCAGCGTTTCGCCCGTCCGGAAAACGGCGGCATGGTCCTGCATGACCTTCTGCATCTCGAGGCGGATCTCGGCGGTCGGCCGCGAGCCGTCGGCATTCAAAAGCCTTCGGACTCGCTCGGCGCTCTCCTTCCCGGCATCGGGACCCAGTGCGCGGTGGCGCGCTCCCGGCGACAGCGTCTCGGCGCAATGCCGGGCCGCGGCGCGGCCGAACACCACGAGGTCGAGCAGTGAATTCGAGCCGAGCCGGTTGGCGCCGTGCACGGAGACGCAGGCCGCTTCGCCCACGG
>CAYRKH010000134.1:0-5696 GCA_964424805.1 uncultured Woeseiaceae bacterium | reverse complement strand
TCGAGATGTTCGTCGGCGTCGGCGCCTCGCGCGTGCGCGACATGTTCGAGCAGGCGAAAAAGCAGGCGCCGTGCATCATTTTCATCGACGAGCTGGATGCCGTCGGCCGGCACCGCGGCGCGGGCCTCGGCGGCGGTCATGACGAGCGCGAGCAAACGCTGAACCAGATGCTTGTCGAGATGGACGGCTTCGAGGGCAGCGAAGGCATCATCGTGATCGCCGCGACCAACCGGCCGGACGTGCTCGATCCCGCGCTGCTGCGGCCGGGGCGTTTCGACCGCCAGGTGGTGGTGCCCCTGCCCGACATTCGCGGCCGCGAGCTGATCCTCAAGGTGCACATGCGCAAGGTGCCGCTGGATGACGACGTGCGGCCGGCTGTGATCGCCCGCGGCACGCCCGGTTTCTCCGGCGCCGATCTCGCGAACCTCGTGAACGAGGCGGCGCTCTTTGCCGCGCGCGCCAACAAGCGCGTCGTTGCCATGGAGGAATTCGAGAAGGCGAAAGACAAGATCATGATGGGCGCGGAGCGCCGCTCCATGGTGATGAGCGAGCAGGAGAAGCTCAATACCGCCTATCACGAGGCGGGCCACGCGATCGTCGGCTTCTGTGTCCCGGAGCACGACCCGGTGTACAAGGTGACCATCATCCCGCGCGGGCGCGCGTTGGGCGTGACGATGTACCTGCCGGAAGAGGACCGCTACAGCATTTCGAAGCAGCGACTCGAAAGCACGATCTCGACGCTGTTCGGCGGACGCCTGGCCGAGGAAATGACGCTGGGGCCGGAGCGCGTGACGACCGGCGCGTCGAACGACATCGAGCGTGCGACCGAGATCGCCCGCAACATGGTGACCAAGTGGGGGCTGTCCGAGCGCCTGGGCCCGTTGACCTACAGCGAAGATGACGGCGAGGTGTTCCTCGGCCGCTCGGTGACCCAGCACAAGCAGGTCTCCGACGTGACGGTGCACACGATCGACCAGGAAGTGCGCAAGATCATCGATCGCAACTACGCCCGGGCGAAAGCGATCCTGGAGGAGCACGAGGACAAGCTGCACGTGATGGCGAAAGCGCTGGTGCGCTACGAGACCATCAGCGAGTCGATGGTGCGCGAGATCATGGAAGGCCGTGAGCCGACGCCCCCCGAGGACTGGATCGACCCGGACGACGTCAACAAGAGCGGCGGCGGCCGCCGCAAGCGCAAGCCGAAGCCCGGCGTGATCGGCGGCCCGGCCAGCGAACACTAGCGTAGGAGCGCGCATTGCGCCCGATGCCGAGGCGCGCACGGATGCCACGCCCCGCACGAGCTGCCCCGGCGCGCCCAAGCTGCCACGCCAGCGACGCGTGCTACACCGCGGACCACGCGCGGGTCCCGGCCCTTCAACCCAGGTAGAATCCGCCGCCATGCAGCTCCGTCTCGGCTCCCGGTGGCTCGACCTTTCCACCCCGACGGTCATGGGCGTACTCAACGTGACGCCGGACTCCTTTTCTGACGGCGGGCGCTTCGACGAGCTCGACGCGGCCCTGGCGCAGGCGGAGCGTATGGCCGCGGAGGGCGCCGCGATTATCGACGTCGGCGGGGAGTCGTCGCGGCCGGGAGCGGCGCCGCTGCCGCTGCAGGCCGAGCTCGACCGGGTCATCCCGGTCATCGAAGCCATCCGTTCCCGCGTCGACGTGGCGATTTCCATCGATACCTCCAAACCCGGGGTGATGCGGGCGGCGGCCGCGGCCGGGGCCGTCATGATCAACGACATCTACGCGCTGCGGGCCGAGGGCGCCGTGGCCGAGGCAGCCCGCCTGGAGGTGGCGGTCTGCCTGATGCACATGCAGGGCGAGCCGCGGACCATGCAGGACAACCCCGTCTACGGGGACGTCACGGGAGAGGTGGCCGACTTTCTCGCGCAGCGCGCCGCGGCCTGCATCGAGGGCGGCATCGCGCGGGAGCGGATCACCGTCGATCCCGGGTTCGGGTTCGGCAAGACGCCGGCCCACAACATGACGCTGTTGGCGGAACTCGACCGCCTGCTTCGGTTAGAATTGCCCCTGACGGTGGGCCTCTCGCGCAAGAGTACGCTGGGCCTTTTGACCGGGCGCCCGGTCGACGAGCGCCTGGCGGCCGGGATCGCGGCCGCGGTGATGGCCGTGGAGCGCGGGGCCCTCATAGTGCGCACGCACGACGTCGGGCCGACGATCGACGCCCTCGCCATTGCCCGCGCCGTCATGCAGAACAGGAATACGAAGAACGATGCACACGGAACAGCCTGACAAGGGGCGAGCCGGACTCAAGCGCTATTTCGGCACGGACGGGGTACGCGGCCGCGTGGGCAAGGATCCCATGACCGCCGATTTCGCGCTGCGCCTCGCGAGCGCGGCGGCGCGGGTGCTCGCGCCGGAAGGCGGCACGGTATTGATCGGCAAGGATACGCGGCTCTCCGGCTACATGTTCGAATCGGCGCTCGAGGCCGGCTTCGTTGCGGCGGGCACGGACGTGCTGCTGCTCGGGCCGCTGCCGACGCCCGGCATCGCCTACCTGACCCAGCAGTTCGGCGCCAACATCGGCGTCGTGATCAGCGCCTCGCACAACCTGTACGAGGATAACGGCATCAAGTTCTTCAATAGTGCCGGCGCCAAGCTGAGCGACAGCCAGGAAGCCGAGATCGAGGAATACCTCGCCCACCCGGCGATCACGCTCGAATCGCACAAGCTCGGGCGGGCGAAACGCATCGACTCGGCGCGCGTGCGCTACCAGGAGTTCTGTGCTTCGACGTTCCCGCAGGGCTACAGCCTGGAAAACGTCAAGATCGTGTTCGACGGCGCCAACGGCGCCGCCTACAAGGTCGGGCCGCGCACCCTGAACGAGCTCGGCGCGGAGGTCATCCCGATCGGCTGCTCGCCGAACGGGCGCAACATCAACGCGGGCTTCGGCTCGACCGAGCCGGGCCTCCTGCAGCTGACGGTCCCGGCGCTCGAGGCGCAGGTCGGCATCGCGCTGGACGGTGACGGCGACCGCGTGGTGATGGTGGACGAGAAGGGCCGGGTCGTGGACGGTGACCAGCTGCTCTACATCCTCGCCACGGATATGCGGGCAACGGGCCGGCTGCACGGCCCCGTGGTCGGCACCGTCATGAGCAACCTGGGCCTGGAGCACGCCCTGGGCCGGCAGGGCATCGAGTTCTGCCGCGCCAAAGTCGGCGACCGCTACGTGCTGGAGACGCTGCGCGAGAAGGGGGGCACGCTCGGCGGCGAGACCTCGGGTCACCTGCTGTGCCTCGACAAGACGACCACGGGGGACGGCCTGATTTGCGCGCTGCAGGTGCTCGCCGTCATGGCAAAGACAGGCAAGCCGCTCTCGGAGCTGTCGTCCGGTATGCCCAAATACCCGCAGAAGATGGTCAACGTGCGCACCGAAAAGCGAGTCGACCTCGGCGCGTCCGAGACGATCCGGGACGCCGTGGGGCAGGTCGAAGCCGAGCTGGCCGCCAAGGGCCGCGTGGTGCTGCGCCCGTCGGGCACCGAATCCGTCATCCGGGTGATGGTCGAAGGCGAGGACGAGGGCCAGGTGCTGAGCCTCGCGGAGCGCCTGGCCGCCGTGGTGGCCGCCGCCGCCACCTAGACCCGGGCGGCGCCGGCCCGGAACCGGGGGCCGCATTGTCACGGGCTCTCACTCCCGGTATCCTTGCGCGCCTTTCGACAGGCGCTGGGCAAGGGTCATGCGGGACTATCTCGTAGCCGGAAACTGGAAAATGAACGGCAGCACCGCGGCTAACGCGGCACTGCTGGACGGGCTCATCGGCGGGGTGGCGGAGGCCGGGTCGACCCGGCTGCTGGTTTGCCCCCCGTTTCCGTACCTGGAGGCGGCGGCGGCAAAACTCGCGGGAACGGGGATCGCGCTGGGCGCTCAAACCGTATCGGAGCACGCTTCCGGCGCCTACACCGGCGAGGTGTCCGCGGGTATGCTCCGGGACGTCGGCTGCGAGTACGCCATAGTGGGTCATTCGGAGCGCAGGGCGCTGTTCGGTGAGTCGAGCGCGACCGTGGCCGCCAAGTTCGAGGCCGCGCTCTCGGCAAAACTCGTGCCGGTGCTCTGCGTCGGCGAAACGCTCGACGAGCGGGAGGCCGGGCGCACCGAGGCCGTGGTTGGCGAACAGCTCGACGCCGTGCTGGAACGCCTGGGAATCGAAGCGTTCGCGGACGGCGCGGTCATCGCGTACGAGCCGGTCTGGGCGATCGGTACCGGCCGCACGGCAACGCCGGAACAGGCCCAGGAGGTACACCGCCATATCCGGGCGCTGCTCGGCGGGCGCGACGAGGCGGTCGCCGACCGGGTGCAGCTCCTGTACGGCGGTAGCGTGAAAGGTGATAACGCCGCCGGGCTCATGGCCATGCCGGACATCGACGGCGGGCTCATTGGCGGCGCATCGCTGAAAGCGGAAGAATTCCTGGCGATTGCGGCCGCGGCGCCGGCGCGTCATTGAGGTTTTAGATGGGTACGATCGAAACAGTCACACTGATGATTCACACGCTGATCGCGCTGTTGATCATCGTGCTGGTGCTGATGCAGCGCGGCAAGGGCGCGGACGCGGGCGCGGCCTTCGGCTCCGGCGCGTCCGGGACGGTGTTCGGCGCCCGCGGGTCGGCCAACTTTTTCTCGCGGGCCACGGCGGTCCTGGCCACGGCGTTCTTCGTCAGCAGCCTTGCGCTCGCCTATATGAGCAGCCAAGATGCGGATGCGCCGAAGAGCCTGCTGCAGCGCACGGCACCGGCGACCCCTGAGCAGGCGCCAATCGAGGCGCCGCAGGAGCGGGGCGAGCCGCCGACGCTGCCGGCTTTGCCGGAGGCGGCACCGGAGCAGGCGGATCCCCGGTCCGGCGACCTGCCGGCGCTGCAACCGGAACAGCCGGCGGATGACCCGCCGTCGCAGCCGGAGGGCGACGAGCAGCCGTAAGGCCTCAACAGATTCTTTGCCGACGTGGTGGAATTGGTAGACACGCTGTCTTGAGGGGGCAGTGGCGCAAGCTGTGCCGGTTCGAGTCCGGCCGTCGGCACCAGGTTGATACCGTGCACCGGGCTTACAAAGCCGGTGCGCGGGCTGTTAGAATAACGGGTTAATTCGACCCGTTCCCCGCAGGGCAATCCTCGATGCTGCAAAATTACGTGCCGATCCTGATTTTTCTCGGCGTCGCTGCCGGTGTGGGCGTGCTGTTGCTGGCGCTCGGGTTCCTGTTCGGCCGCGGGGAAAAGGATCCGGAGAAGCTGTCGCCCTATGAGTGCGGCTTCGAAGCGTTCGATGATTCGCGCATGAAATTCGACGTGCGCTATTACCTCGTCGCGATTCTCTTCATCATCTTCGATCTCGAGATTGCGTTCCTGTTCCCGTGGGCCGTGTCGCTCGACACGATTGGCGGCTTCGGGCTGGTCGCGATGGCGATCTTCCTCGGCCTCCTCGTGATCGGCTTCATCTACGAGTGGAAGAAGGGAGCTCTCGAGTGGGATTGAGTAACGCCGTCGAGAAGCGGGCCGACGTGCCGGAGCCGGCCGCCGGCGACGGCATCAGCCTGCAGAAGCGCGGCTTCGTCGTGTCCAGCGTCGACAGCGTGATCAACTGGGCGCGCACCGGCTCGCTGTGGCCGATGACCTTTGGCCTGGCCTGCTGCGCGGTCGAGATGATGCACGCGGGTGCGGCGCGCTACGACCTCGACCGC
>CAYRKH010000133.1:0-5742 GCA_964424805.1 uncultured Woeseiaceae bacterium | reverse complement strand
GCGTCTCGACGGCGATCAGCTTGCGCTGCGCGCGCAGCACGTCGTCCTTCAGCTTTGCGAGCGTCGAGGAGTGCTTGCGCTTGGCGCGGATGTGCTTGTCGATCCAGTTTAGGTCCGTTTCGCTCTTCGGGAAGCTCGCCAGGAAATCCTTCTTCGGCATGCCGGCGTCGCGGACGCAAAGCTGCATCACCTGCCGCTCCTGCGTGCGGATGACGGAAACGGACGAGCGCAGGTTCTTGACCAGCGCGTCGGTCAGCTTCGGCGCGAGCTTCAGCTCCATCACCTGGTCGGCGAGCTCGGCGCGAACCTTCTCCGTCTTCTTGTCGCGGGCGCCGTGCTTCTCCAGGAAGGTCAGCGCGCGCTTGTACAGGCGGCGGATCGTCTTCATCCGCGCGGCGACCTCGTCCGGGTCCGGTCCGGTATCGACAACTTCCTCGTCGTCGTCATCGTCCGACTTGGCACCCGGCGACTTGATCTCGTCGGGCGCGTTCGGATCGAAGAAGCCGACCACGAAGTCCTGCATGCGCGTCTCGCCCGCCGCAACCGAGTCGTACACTTCGAGCAGGCGCTCGAGCGTCGGCGGGAAATGCGCCATGTGGTACTTGACCTGGTTGAGGCCGTCCTCGATGCGCTTGGCGATCTCGATCTCGCCCTGGCGCGTCAAGAGCTCGACCGTGCCCATCTCCCGCATGTACATGCGCACGGGATCGGTCGTGCGGCCGAACTCGGCGTCGACGCTGGCGAGCGCGGCTTCGGCTTCCTCTGCCGCGTCGTCGTCGTCGTTGGAGACGGCCGCATCGGACAGCAGCAGCGACTCGGCATCGGGCGCCTTCTCGTGCACGGCGATGCCCATGTCGTTGATCATGTTGACAATGTCTTCAATCTGTTCGGGATCGACAATGCCGCTCGGCAGGTGATCGTTGACTTCCGCGTAGGTCAGGTACCCCTGTTCCTTGCCGCGGGCAATCAAATCCTTCAGCTGCTGGGTCTGCTTATTGCCGCCCAGTTTGGCGCGTTTCTCGCTCAAGAATCACGGTCTCCGGGGAAAAAATGCAAACAATCAATTATACTGGTTGGACCGGGTCCAATCCAGAATTATCCCTCAGTTCAGCACACTCCGGCGTTCCGCCACCAGCGTGCGCAGCTCCGATCGCTCGTCGTCCGAGGCAGATCCAAGTCTTTCTTTTTCAATAAGAAACTGGATGCGTTCGCGACGTCCCGCGGCGGCGAGCTGGGCCAGGCATTCGGCCAGCTCCGCGGCCGGGTCGAATTCTTCGGGCGGCGGCATCTCGACTGCCGCGAGTTTGCCGAGGTGGCGACCTTCCGCATGCTGCCGCCAGCGCTCGAGCAGACCGGCCGTCGTGATATCGGGTCGCGCCTGCACGGTTTCAATGAGGTCCCGCAGCAGGTCGATACCCGGCCTCGTGATCCCCCCCAGCCGTTCCACGTCCAGGTCCTGCGCCGCGCCGGGATGGTGCAGGAGCAGCGTAATCGCCCGCCGCACCACCGACGGCTTGCCGGGCCCGAACCGCGGGGCGGGCCGGCGCGGCGGCGGCTGCCCCGGTTGCCGGCCGTCGCGCCGGCTCCCGGTTGCGCCGCTGTCGAGCAGCGTGGAGAGCTTGGCCGGTGAGAGGCCAACCGTGTCCGCGAGCCGCTTCACCAGGAGTTCCCGGAAGACGCCTTCCGGGAGGCGTGCCAGCAGCGGGCGCGCGAGCTCCGCCAGCCGCGCCCGGCCGTCCACCGAATCGAGGTCGGACTGCTTCGAGAGCTCGTCGATGAAAAACTCCGACAGCGTCACGCCGCGGTCGAGCTCCGCCTCGAAGGCCTGCGCGCCCTGCCGCTGCACGAAGGAATCCGGGTCCTCGCCCTCCGCCAGGAACACGAAACGGACCTGGCGGCCTTCCCGCACCTGCGGCAGCGTCGTTTCCAGCGCTCGCCAGGCAGCGGCCCGGCCCGCGCGGTCGCCGTCGAAGCAGAAGGCGATGTCGTCCGTCAGCCGGAACAGCCGGTTCAGGTGCTCTTCGGTGGTTGCGGTGCCGAGCGTCGCCACCGCGAAGTCGATGCCGTGCCTGGCGAGCCCGACCACGTCCATGTAACCCTCGACGACCACCAGCCGCTCGATGTGGCGCAGGGCCTGCCGGGCCTCGTAGAGGCCGTAGAGCTCCCGCCCCTTGTGGAACAGCGCCGTTTCGGGCGAGTTCAGGTACTTCGGCTCGTCATCGCCCATCACGCGGCCGCCGAAGCCGATTACCCGGCCGCGGGCATCGCGGATGGGGAACATCAGGCGGTCGCGGAAACGATCGTGGTGGCGGCCGGTGTCCTTCCGGATGATGAGTCCCGCCTCCAGCAGCCTTTCGATCGCTTCGCGGCCGGTGCCGAACTTGTCCAGCAGGCCGCTCCAGCCCGCCGGCGCGTAGCCGAGGCCGAAGCGCTTCGCCGTGGCGCCATCCACGCCGCGGTCTTTCAGGTAATCGACCGCCGGCCGGTGCTCCCTCAGCCGCGCCTCGAAGTGGCGCTGCACCTCGCTCATGAGCGCATACAGTTCGTCGTGGCGGCGAACCGGCTGCTGGCCCTGTTCGCGAGGCACCTCGAGGCCCAGCATGTGCGCCAGCGCGTCGACCGCGTCCGGGAAGGCCATGTGCTCGTATTCCATGAGGAACCCGAGGGCGGTGCCGTGGGCGCCGCAGCCGAAGCAGTGGTAGAACCCCTTCGCCGGGCTGACGGTGAAGGAGGGCGTCTTCTCGTCGTGGAACGGGCAGCAGGCCTTGTATTCACGGCCCGCTTTCCTGAGTGGGACGCGCGCACCCACGACCTCGACGATGTCGGCGCGTGCGATCAGGTCGTCGATGAAATGCTGGGGTATCAGGCCGCTCATTTGCGTCCAAGAATAGCCAATGCCGCCGCCTCCGGCAGCGGAATTTCCGGACCGGCCCCCGCTGCTCAGCCCGCGAGACGGGCTTTTACCGTTGCGCTCACCGCACCCATGTCCGCGCGCCCCTGGACCTGGCTCTTCAGCCGGCTCATGACCTTGCCCATCTCCCGCATCCCTGCCGCGCCGGTCTCCTCGATGGCGCGGTCGATCAGGACCGAAAGTTCCGCCTCCGAGAGCGGTTCCGGCAGGTAATCCTCGAGCACGGCGATCTCCGCCTGCTCGACGCCGGCCAGGTCCTCCCGGCCGCCCTGGCGGAACTGGCTGATCGAATCGCGGCGCTGCTTGACCATCTTCTCGACGACCGCAAGCACGGCGGCGTCGTCCAGCTCGGCGCGCTGGTCTATCTCGATCTGCTTGACGGCCGCCAGCACCAGCCGGATGACCTTGAGCCGGTCACGGTCCCCGGACTTCAGGGCCGCTTTCATGTCATCCTGTAGCTGGCCTTTCAGTGACATTGGCGGCCGGACCGATTGGCGGGGAGGAGACGCTGAGGTCGCGGGGTCAGTACAGGCGCTTGCGTCGCGCCGCCTCGCGGGAGACGCGTTTCAGGTGCCGCTTCACGGCAGCCGCTTTCTTGCGCTTGCGCTCCTGGGTCGGCTTCTCGTAATACTCGCGCCGGCGCAGCTCGGTGAGCACGCCTGCTTTTTCACAGGCCCGCTTGAAACGCCGCAGGGCGGCATCGAAATACTCGTTCTCTTTAATGCGGACGCTCGGCATACGGTATTCTGTTTCCTCGATAATTGACCCGGCCGACAGCGCCGGTTGGCAACAAAGAAACCCGGCTCGGGGCCGGGACGGAGCCGCCCATTATAGGCCGGCTGCGCGCCGTTGAAAAGACGGGGAGGATGAATTTCGCAATGCGGGTGCTGGGACTGGAAACGAGCTGCGACGAGACCGGCGTCGCCGTTTATGACACCGGGCGCGGTCTGCTTGCCGAACGGCTGCACAGCCAGGTGGATTTGCACGCCCGCTACGGTGGCGTGGTGCCGGAGATCGCGTCCCGTGACCACCTGAGAAGGCTGCTGCCGCTCGTGCAGGAAGTCCTGGCGGAAGCCGGCCTCGAGCGGCCCGACGCGATCGGCTACACCGCCGGGCCCGGTCTCGCCGGCGCGCTCATGGTCGGCAGCGGGCTTGCCAACGGGCTCGCCCTGGCATGGGGCTGCCCGGTGATCCCGGTGCACCACATGGAAGGGCACCTGCTCGCGCCGCTGCTCGAGCCGGAGCCGCCGGAGTTTCCGTTTCTCGCGCTGCTCGTGTCAGGCGGCCATACGCTCCTGGTGGGGGTGGACGGGCTGGGGCGCTACCGCGTGCTGGGCAGCACCCTGGACGACGCGGTCGGCGAGGCTTTCGACAAGACCGCCAAGATGCTGGGCCTCGGCTACCCGGGCGGCCCGGCGCTGGCGCGGCTGGCGCAGCACGGCTCCGACACGGCCTTCGAGTTTCCGCGCCCGATGCTGCGGCGTCCCGGGTTCGATTTCAGCTTCAGCGGGCTGAAGACGGCGGTCATGCTGCAGGTGCGCTCGTCCGAGGCGGCCGGCGACCTGGAGCAGGACCGGGCCGATATCGCGGCCTCCTTCCAGCGCGCGGCCATCGACACGCTGGTCGGTCGCACGCTGAAGGCGGCGCGCCAGGAGAGCGCCGAGCGCATCGTCGTGGCCGGCGGGGTGGGGGCGAACACGCTCCTGCGGTCTGATCTCGCGGCGCGCTTCGAAGGCCGTGTTTTTTATCCGCGGCCGGCCTTCTGCACCGACAACGGCGCGATGATCGCCGTGGCGGGCGCGCTCAGGCTCGCGGATGCGGCGCCGGCCGGGGCCATGGCGGCCCGGGCGCGCTGGCCGCTCGACTCGCTGGCGCCGCCGGGCGCGGCGGATGCCGCGGGGAGAGCCTGATGGAGCGCCCGTTCGATGACCGCATTTTCCTCCGCGACCTGCGGGTGGAGGCGACCATCGGTATCTGGGAGTGGGAGCGGCGAATCCGCCAGTCCGTCAGCATCGATCTCGAGATGGCGGCGGACATCGCTCGCGCGGCGGCGACGGATCGCATCGAGGACACGCTCAACTACAAGGGAGTGGCGAAGCGCGTGCAGGAATTCGTGGGCAGCTCCAGCTTCCAGCTCGTCGAGACGCTTGCCGAGCGCATCGCCGCCATCGTGCTCGAGGAGTTCGGCGTGGCGTGGGTCAAGGTAACCGTGAACAAGCCCGGCGCCATCCGCGGGGCGCGCGACGTCGGCGTCTCCATCCGCCGCGAGCAGGCTCGCGGCTGAACCGCGGTGGCCCGGGTCTACCTGGGGCTCGGCAGCAATATCGAGCCCGCCCACAACCTTCGGCTGGCGATCGCGGAGCTGCGGCGGCGGTTCGGCCGGCTCGAGTTGTCGCCGGTGTACAGCGGCCCGGCGATCGGCTTCGACGGAGACGATTTCCTGAACATGGTGGTCGCGCTGCGCACCGGGCTCGAGCCGGGCGCGATCCTGGAGGAAATCGAGGATATCCATCGCTCGGCCCGGCGCGGACGCAGCGGACGAGGGCTGCGGCCGCGCACGATCGACATCGACCTGCTGCTCTACGACGACCTCGTCATCGACGAACCGGACTGGTGCCTGCCGCGGAGCGACGTGCTCGAGTACGCGTTCGTGCTGCGGCCGCTGGCGGAGCTTGCGCCGGAGCTGGTGCACCCCGAGACCGGACGCACGATGCGCGAGCACTGGCAGGAATTCGATGCCGCCTCGCAGCCGCTGACCCGGGTCGATCTCGACCTGTAGGAGCGCGCATCGCGCGCGATGCCACGATTCACCGGCACGGGCATCGCGCGCG
>CAYRKH010000132.1:0-5807 GCA_964424805.1 uncultured Woeseiaceae bacterium | reverse complement strand
CGCGCTCCTACAGCTTACTCCCGGGACATGAACAGCCGCAGCACGTACCAGAACATCAGCGCGATGGACGCGAACAGCGCCATCGAGGCGGCCACGTATTTGTCCTCGGGGTAATGGTGCATGATGTTCGAGGTGTCGTAGAGCACGGCCGCGCCGGCGAAGCCGATCATGGCGACCGAGAACCAGGTGCCGAGCCCGAAGCCGAAAAGGAGGCTCGCCACGATGCCGACCATCGCCAGAATACCGCCCCACACCAGCAGTCCGCGCAGGAACGAAAAGTCCTTGCGGGTAATCATGGCCGTCGCGATCAGCCCGATGCTGCCGAGCAGCGTCACGCCGGCGGCGCTGTCGATCACGCCCGGTGCCATGGCGTTTGCCACGTACAGCAGCGGCGCGAAGATCAGCGCCTCGACGACGATGAATGCGGCCAGCGCTGCGTATTGCGCCTGCTTCGACTGGACGCGGTGCGCCACGTGTGACGCGCCCCAGCTGGCCAGCATGAACCCGCCGAGTACCAGCAGCCAGTTGTTGAACATGGGCTCGGCAATGGCGGCGGCAATGCCGCTCTGGAACAGGTAGACCTCGATCGCCGCGAAGGCGAGGATCGCGCCTACTACGTGCGCGTAGCAGCGCCAGATGAAGTTCGAGCGGTCTTCAACGGCCAGCTCGGATACTGGCGCCAGGTAGTTCACGTTCTGGTTCATGGGCGTACTTCTCCAAACAGGCCACACGACAGGGAGCCGTCGATCAGGTGGACCCCCCTTTGAAGCGGAATGGTAGCACGCGCGCGTCAGGCCGCGCCGTCGAGCAGCGGCGTGAGCATCGGGTGCTCGGCGCCGTTCTCGGTGCAGACGGCGTAGCGCTGCGTGTCGTCATCGGCGTACATCGCGACGCCCGCGTAGCGGCCGATGTTGTCGAGAATGTAGAACTTGACGTTGAAGTTCGGTTCGCCGCGCTCGTTGAGCAGGCGTGGCTCGACGGTGTTGCTCCTGATGCGCCGCAGCGCTTCCAGGCCGGCATCCCGCGGGTGGCGGCCGCGCCGCATTTCCTCGACGATGAAGAACGAGCACAGGTTGAACAGGTTGGCTTCGCCGCGGCCGGTCGAGCCCGCGGCGCCGATGTCGCCGTCGACGTACAGCCCCGCACCCAGGATCGGCGAGTCGCCGACCCGGCCGGGTATCTTCCACGCGAGGCCGCTCGTCGTCGTGACGCCGCAGATCTGCCCCTGCGGGCCCAGGCCGTTGCAGTTGATCGTGCCGTAATACTCGTCTTCCGGGATCAGGCCCTCGCGAACCATGTCGAGGCCGGCGCGGCGCCCGGCCTCGAAGCGTTCCGCAGGGTCGAGGTAGTGGCCGGGGTCGGTGCGCCGCTTCCATTCGAGCCACAGGCGGCGAGACTTCTCCGTGTTGAGATCGTCCTCGATTTCGAATCCCATGCGGCGGGCGAAGGTTTGCGCGCCTTCACCGACCAGCAGGTGGTGATCGGTGTAATCCATTACGGCCTTGGCCACCAGCGACGGCGTGCGCACACCCTCCAGTGCCGCGACGCCCCCGGCCTGCTTCTTCGGGCCGTGCATGCAGCAGGCGTCGAGCTGCACGACCCCGTCCGCGTTCGGCCGGCCGCCGTAGCCGACGCTGGCGTCTTCCGGGTCGAGCTCGACGACGTTGACGCCGGCGATCAGGGCATCCAGCACGTCGTCGCCCCTGGCAATGCGTTCGAAAGCCGTTTCCACGGCGTTCAGCTTGCCGCCGTTCTTCATGGTGTAGCCGTTGCTGGACGAGATCACGACGGGTTTGACGCGACTGCCGGTTTTCGGCCGCGCTGGCTGGCCTTTCACGGCGACGGGCGTGCCGGCCGCGAGCCCCGCGGCCGCGCCGGTAATCACGAACTCCCTGCGGCTGATGCCTTTCGCCATCAGCCCGGGTGACCCCTGCTGTCGCCGCGCTGGCACAAGGCCGCGGCGAGACCGAGCACCTGGCTCGGGCGGACCGGCTTGTCGAGCCAGGCTGCGCCTTGCAGCGTCTCGTCGAGCTCGATACCCCGAAGGCTGGACGACAGGATCATCGGCACGGATTCCAGCTGCGGGACGTCTTTTACCGCCTGGTAGAGCTGCCGCCCGTCCATCAGCGGCGTCAGCCCGTCGAGGATTACCAGCGACGGCGGCGTTTCCCTGGAGAGGTATTCGAGCGCTTCATTGCTGTCGTCGGCGGTGACGACTTCGTAGCCCGAATCCCGCAGCACTTCCACGATCTCGTCGCGGAAGGGCTTGTCGTCGTCGACCACGAGAATCGGCCCGATTCCCGTGCCTGCCGACTTTTTTGCGGCCGCGCTGTTGGCCGGGTCGAGCAGCAGGTAGAACGTGCTGCCGCGGCCTTTTTGGCTTTCGACGCCGATCTCGCCGCCGTGCGCCTGCACGATGCCCTTCGCGACGGAGAGTCCAAGCCCGGCGCCACGATCCTTGCACCGGTCGGCTCGCCAGAAGCGGTCGAACACCCGCGGCAGGTTCTCCTCCTCGATGCCTGGGCCGGTATCGGTCACCGCGATGCGCACGCGCCCCGCGTCGTTGGCCGCCCATACCTTGATGCGGCCGCCCGAAGGTACGAACTTCAGGGCATTGCCGAGCAGGTTCGACAAGACCTGCAGGATGCGGTCGCGATCGACGTCCACCGGGGGCAGACCGGGAGGCACCGAGCATTGTAGCTCGATCGAGCGGTCGCCTGCCAGGTCCTGGAACATCGTGCGCGCTTCACTCACCAGGAACTCCACTTCGGTCACCTGGCGATTGACGAAGAGCTGGCCGGCGTCGATCTGCGTGATGTCCAGGAGATCCTGCAGCAGCCGATCCATCTGTTCGGTGGAGACGCGAATGGCGGCTGCGCTCGCGCTGCGGCGCTCCCGCGAGTCGTCGACCTCCAGCACGGCCGCGGCGGTGGCTATGGACTGCAGCGGATTCCGGAGGTCGTGCGATACCACGGCGATCATGTCGTCGCGTGCGCGTATCGCCGAGGTCGCCTGGGTATACAGGCGTGAATTGTCGATGAGCAGGGCGGCATGGCTCGCGAGCTCGCGTGCCAGCTCCAGGTCACCTTCGTCGAACGCACGTGATGACGAAGCATCGGTGACGAGCGCGATGGCGCCTACGGTGTGGCCGCGGGCTTTCAGCGGCGCCAGCAATATCGAGCGCGGCTTCAGCCGGCGCACGGCCTCGCGCTGCGACCGGCTCCGCAGGTTCCTTTCGAGCACGTCCAGCTCGAGGTTGCTCGAGATCATCGGTTCGCCGTTACGGATTACCGGACCGACGCCCCAGTCGTCGTACAGTGCCGGCGGCTCGGCCGCGGCAAGCGCCTCCACGTACTGCTTCTTTCCGGGATCGCGGTGCGCCATGCCCACGCGGCGGATGGAGCGGCCGTCGAAGGCATAGGTAAAGCAATAATCGGCGGTACGGGCGGCGAGCCGCTTCGCAAGCAGGCGCAGGGCCGCGTCGGGCTCGAGCGAGGAGGCGAGGTCATCGTGCAGTTCCGCGAGCGTCTGCAGCCGGGAGCGGGCGCGCTCGGCGGCGGCACGGGCTTCTTCCGCGGCCCTCGCGAGCTGCCGTTCGCGAGCGACGCGCTCCTCGAGCTGGCCAGCACTGCGGAAGTGCTCCAGCGCAAAGGCGACGGAACCGGCGATGATTTCGGCCGTGACCACTTCTTCTTCCGTGAACTCGTGCGGCTCACGGTAGTAAAGCATGAACTTGCCGAGCACGCGGCCCCCGAAGCGGAGCGGGATGAAGGCGCAGGCGCGGATGTCCTCGCTTTCCATGAGGGCGCGGTAATCCGCGCTGCCGGGATCCGTCCGGACGTCGCGCACGAGCACGGGGGTCGCGTCGGTGTCATGCGGTTCCCAGGGAGAATGTCCGTCTACCGCGGCGCGGTAGCGATCGGAGAGCCCGGTCCAGGCGACGAAGCGCATGACCTTGTGCTCGTCGAAGACGAGCAGGGAGGACCGTTCAACCTCCAGTGTGTCCTGCAGGCAGGTGAGTGCGCAACTGTACACCTCGGGCAGCGAAGTGGCCTCGGCCACCCGCTCCATCAGGGTGCGCAGCACGACTGGATTCCGCACGTGACTGACGCCTCCCGCAGGGTTTACACCAAGCCATTAAACACAATCCGGGAGGAGATTGGTAGAGATAAGATGGTGCTTGAACGATGTCGCGTTTGTGGTTTGATTATCGGGAAGATTAGGTGGCGGAGAGGGTGGGATTCGAACCCACGAAGGGCGTCAGCCCTTGCTGGTTTTCAAGACCAGTGCATTCAACCGCTCTGCCACCTCTCCGGGGGACGGCATTCTGCGTCGGCCGCGGTGACGATTCAACCGGTTTCGCGATTTCACCTTCCTGAATTAGCACCTTGCCGCTGGGGTTTGCGTGCGATTGTAGAAGTGGACCATAACCCGATGATGTCGCTAATAATCGCCCAGGCCTTGGGCAGTAGTGCGGCCACCGCCGCCTGCCGGATCCTCCGTTCGCCGCGCGACGACCGATGATGGTATGCTGACCTGGCCCGAGGAGCATCCACCGCGTTAGATTTGTTAAATCAGCTATTTATGGCACATCGTAGAATCAAATTCTCAGTTCCTTCCGTCGGCAACCCGCTGGTCAACGCCCTGATGGTGGTGGTCGGCGTCATCGCGCTGGGCGCAATGGTCGTGCTCGGCATCGTGGCCTTCCTCGTGCTGGCGGCCATTCTCGTGGTGCTCGCCGGCATCGTGGGCCTGCGCCTGTGGTGGCTCGGGCGGAAGCTCCGGAAATCGCCGGTGGATGGCCGCGGGCGTTTCCGGGCCGAACGGGTGATCGAAGGGGAGTATCGCCGGGTGCCGGCGGAGCGTGAACGCGAACGGCAGGGCCCGGGTTAGCGTGGCGCCGCGGCGCTTTGCCGCGTAGTCAAAGCCCGCGGAACCCCGTAAGCTCGCGCTACATGCAAAACGGGAAGCCAGAATCCGACCGGGAAAGGCGAAAGAAGCGGCGTCGTCGCCGCATCCAGATCGTCATCGTCTACACCGCCATCGCGATCGGGCTTGCCTGGTTTTTCGAGTCGCAGGCGACCACGACCGTGATCTTCGTGCGGCACGCCGAGAAGGCTCCCGCTCCGGCGGAGGACCCCGGTTTATCGCCGGCCGGTGAGCGACGCGTTGCGGAGCTGACGCGGCAGCTGCGCGATGCCGACGTCGTCGCCGGCGTCGACGCGATCTATTCGACGCCCTACCGGCGCGCCCTGGAGACGGTACGCCCGCTGGCCGAGGTGCTGGACCTGCCGGTACACCGCTACGATCCGGAGCCCGAAGACCTGGAGGCTTTCCTCGAAGGGATGGTGGACCGGCACAAGGGTAAGATCATCCTCGTAGTGGGGCACAGCAACACCATTCCCGGGATGATCGCCGAGCTCGGCGCCAGCAAGAAAGTCCCGCCGATCGCGGAGAATGAGTACGACAACATCTACATCATATCGATCCCCTGGTTTGGCAAGACGAAGACCATCCGGCTGCGCTACGGCCAGCCCTACACCGGCGAACCCGTGGAATAATGTTCAAGCAACAGGAACTGCAAATCAGCACCGACGGCCGCGGTACCTACGACCTCACCGGCCGTATCCAGGACGCGGTTGCCGCCTCCGGGATACGCACGGGCCTGTGCCACGTCTTCATCCGCCACACCAGCGCTTCGCTCATGCTGTGCGAGAACGCCGACCCCGCGGTCAGGCGCGACCTCGAGAGCTTCATGCAGCGGCAGGTGCCCGACGGCGACCCGATGTTCTCGCACACCGCGGAAG
>CAYRKH010000131.1:0-6078 GCA_964424805.1 uncultured Woeseiaceae bacterium | reverse complement strand
GTCGGCATCACTACTCGCCTCCTCGACAGTGCCTCCGGGGAGGAACTGGTCTCGGCCACCATCGGCCAGGCGCGGTACCTGAGCCTGCAGGGGGTGACGCTGCCGGGCCAGCCGATGGTGACGAGCGAGTCGTCCGACTACATCGCGGAACTCAGTTTCCTGCTGCTGGAGCACGTCAACTTCGACATCGGGCACCAGTGGGGCACCGAGGGCAGCGGCACGGTGAAGTCCGAGGCGCGGCTGCAGTACCGACCGCGCTCAAACCGTATCCTGAACCTCGCCTACCGCTTTCGCCGCAACTCGCTGGAGCAGGGTGACGTCTCCTGGTCATGGCCGCTGTCGGATCGCTGGAACTTCGTGGGGCGCTACAACTACTCTTTCCGCGAAGACGAGCCCCTCGAGCATTTCGTCGGACTGGAATACGAGAGCTGCTGCTGGGGCCTGCGGATCGTCTCGCGCCGGCACATTTCCACGCGCGACGGAACTCGCGATTCCTCCTTCGGTCTCCAGCTGGTACTGAAGGGGATGACCAGCGTCGGCACGGCTGCAGACCAGCTGCTCGAACATGGTATTCTTGGCTATACCCCCGATATCGAATAGCATTTTATGAGTAAAATCAAATATCTGGCGGCTTTTTGCGCAACCCTGGCGGGGATCGGCGCGGCTACTGCCGAGGACCTGTCCACGTCCGGCGAGCGGCTCGACGGCATCGCGGCCGTGGTCAACGAGGGCGTGGTCCTGACCAGCGAGCTGAATCGCCAGACCGCGCTGATCTCGCAGCGGGCGCTCGACCAGGGCCTGCAGCTACCGCCCCCGAGCGTGCTGCGCGAGCAGGTGCTGGAGCGGCTCATCCTGGAGCAGATTCAACTGCAGCTCGCGGGGCGCATCGGCATCCAGATCTCCGACCAGATGCTGAATTCCGCGATCGCGCAGATCGCGGGCGAGAACCAGATTCCGTTCGAGCGCTTGCCGGAGGTGCTCGCGCAGCAGGGCGTCGACTACGCCGAGTACCGGCGCGACATGCGCAAAGAGCTGCTGCTGGAGCAGCTCCGGCGCATCGACGTCGCCGGCCGCATCTCGGTATCACCGCGCGAAATCCAGCAATGCATTGCCGACCTGGAAGACAACGCCGTCGTCAACTCGGAATACAACCTGTCGCACATTCTCATCTCGGTGCCGCAATCGGCAACGAACGAGCAGCTACGGGAAGCGGAAACGGAAGCGACCTTCGTCTACCAGCAGCTGCAAAACGGCGCCGACTTCGGCGAGATGGCGGTCCGGTATTCGGACAGCCAAAACAGCCTCGAGGGCGGTAATCTCGGCTGGATCAGCGGAGGCCAGCTACCGACGATCTTCACCAACGTCGTCGGCACGATGGAGAAAGGCAGCTATTCCGAACCGATCCGCGCGGTCAGCGGTTTCCACCTCGTGAAGGTGAACGACATCCGCGGCGTCAACCAGACGAGCACCATCGAGCAGATGAAGATTCGCCACATCCTCATCACGCCGAACGAGATCATCGACGACGAAACGGCGAAGCAGCGGCTCGAGACCGCGATCAGCCGCATCGAAGGCGGCGAGTCCTTCGGCGAGGTGGCGAAGCTCATGTCCGACGACCCGGGCTCCGCAAACGAAGGCGGCGAGCTCGGCTGGCGGGGACCGGGCACGTTCGTGCCGGAGTTCGAGGAAATCGCGCAGCGGATGGAGATCGGAGAGCTCTCGGAGCCGTTCCGGACCCGCTTCGGCTGGCACGTCCTGGAGGTCGAGGACCGGCGCATCTACGACAACACCGAGGATCTCAAGGAAGAGAACTGCATCCAGCGGGTCCGCAACAGCAAGCTCGCCGAGGAAACCGAGCTATGGGTACGGCGGCTGCGGGACGAAGCCTACGTCGACATCCGGTCGTAGCCGGCGCGGCGGCCGCGGTGCATCCGTGACATTACCGCCGCTTGCGGTCACCGCCGGCGAGCCGGCCGGCATCGGCCCGGAGCTGTGCCTGCAGCTCGCCGACTCTGATCGGGCCGCCGACGTCGTGGTCATCGCCGACCCCGGAATGCTGGAAGCGCGGGCCGAACGGCTCGGGCGTCCGGTGCGCCTGCGCCAGGTCGACCCGGACAACCCGGTCGCGCGCCGCGCACCGGGCGAGCTCCGCGTGCTACCGCTCGAGCTGCCGAACCCCGGCGTGTGCGGCACGCCCGACCCCGTCAACGCGGAGGCGCTGCTGACCGGTCTGCGCCTCGGCGTTCAAGGCTGCCTCGACGGTTCTTTCCGCGCCCTCGTCACGGGGCCGATGCAGAAGAGCGTCGTCAACGACGCCGGCATACCCTTCTCCGGCCATACCGAATTCCTCGCCGAGCTGACGGGCACCCCGCTGCCGGTCATGCTGCTCGTGGCCGGTGAACTGCGCGTCGCGCTCGCGACGACGCACCTGCCGCTGAAGGACGTGCCCGGCCGGCTGTCCCGCGACCTTTTGCAATCGGTGATGCGGGTACTGCACGACGACCTGCGGGCGAAGTTCGGCATCGCGAAGCCTGTGATCCTCGCCTGCGGCCTCAATCCCCACGCCGGAGAAGGCGGTCACCTCGGGCACGAGGAGCAGGACATCATCCGGCCGGCCATCGAGGGCCTGCGCGCGGAAGGGTACGACGTCCGCGGACCGGTACCCGCCGACACCGCGTTCACTCCCGCCGCGGGAGCGGCGGATGCCGTGCTCGGCATGTACCACGACCAGGTGTTGCCGGTACTGAAGTACGCAGGCTTCGGCCACGCGGTGAACGTCACGCTGGGGCTGCCGATCGTGCGCACGTCCGTCGATCACGGCACGGCGCTCGACATCGCCGGAACCGGCAAGGCGGACGCCGGCAGCCTGCTCGCCGCGGTCGCGCTGGCGGCACGGCTCACCGGCCCGTGAAGGCGCCGGGGCGCGCCCGCAAGCGCTTCGGGCAGCACTTTCTCGCCAGTCCTGATTACATCGAGCGCATCGTCGCCGCGATCGCGCCGCGGCCGGACGACACGGTGGTCGAGATCGGGCCGGGACGCGGCGCCATCACGGAGCCGCTCGCGAAATCGGGAGCGCGCCTGCACGCGATCGAGCTCGACCGCGATCTCGCGGGCTGGCTCGGGCAACGTTTCGCTGCCGCGAACGTGTCCATCATCCAGGCTGACGCCCTGCGCTTCGACTTCGCAAGCTTGGGCAACGAGCTCCGGATCGTGGGCAACCTCCCCTACAACATCTCCACGCCGCTCCTGTTCCACCTGCTCGACTTCAGCAATGCCGTCGTCGACCTGCACTTCATGCTGCAAAAGGAAGTCGTGGACCGCCTCGCCGCTTCGCCGGGTACGAAGGACTACGGGCGGCTGACGATCATGCTCGGCTGCCGCATGACGGTCGAGCCGCTGTTCGAGGTGCCGCCGCAGGCCTTTACGCCGCCGCCCAGGGTCACCTCGGCCGTGGTCCGCCTGCGGCCGAGGCCGGCCGGGGACATCGCGGTCGAGAACGAGGCGACGCTGTCGACGCTCGTCGCCCGCGCGTTCAGCCAGCGCCGCAAGACGCTTCGCAACGCATTGAACGGTGTCGCAAGCCCCGAAGAGCTGGAAGCGGCCGGAATCGACCCCGCTGCCCGGGCCGAAACCGTGCCCATCAGCGCGTGGATCGCGCTGGCGAACCGGCTTTCGGCTAGAATGGCCCGGCTATGAGCAAGTCCGACTTCCAGATCAGTATTGAAGTAGCCACCGACTACATCGACGACCAGTCCGAGCCCGATGTCGGCCGCTATGTCTTCGCCTACACCATCACCATCGCCAACCTCGGCAAGCAGCCCGCCAGGCTGCTGAGCCGGCACTGGGTCATCACCGACGCCAACGGCAAGGTGCAGGAGGTTCGGGGCGACGGCGTCGTGGGCGAGCAGCCGCACCTGAACCCCGGAGAGAAGTTCCGCTACTCGAGCGGTGCGATCCTGGAGACGCCGGTCGGTGCCATGCAGGGCAGCTACCGCATGGAAGCCGACAATGGCGTCAGTTTCGACGCGCCCATTCCGCCTTTTACCCTCGCGGTACCCGGCGTACTGCACTAGCGGATCCTGGCGTAGCGCATGTCGGTCTACGCTATCGGCGACATCCAGGGCTGCTACGAGCCGCTGCGGCGGCTGCTCGACAAACTCGAGCCCGACCCGGACCGCGACCGGCTCTGGTTCACGGGCGATCTCGTGAACCGCGGGCCGCAGTCGCTCGAGGTGCTACGCCTGGTGCGAAGCCTCGGCGACTCGGCGGTGACGGTGCTCGGCAATCACGACCTGCACCTCATTGCAGTGGCCCACGGCGTCGGCAACGGCCGCAGTCCCGACCCGTCGCTGCAGCCGGTCCTCGAAGCGCCGGACCGCGACGAGCTTCTTGACTGGCTGCGCGCCCGGCCGCTGGCGCACTTCGACGAAAAGCTCAACACGCTGCTGGTGCACGCCGGCGTGCCGCCCGACTGGACGGTGAAGAAGACGCTGAAGCGCGCCGCCGAGGTCGAGGCTGCGCTTACCGGTGACGACGGCGACGAGTTCCTGCGGAAGCTCTACGGCAATGCTCCCGCCCGCTGGTCCGGCGACCTTCGCGGCAACAAGCGGCTGCGTTACATCGTGAACGCCCTGACGCGCATGCGCATGGTGCACCGTGACGGCCGCCTCGACTTCGAGCACAAGGGGCCGCCAGGAAGCGCCCGCAAGGGACTGCTGCCCTGGTTCGACGCACCGGACGCCCACTGGCGCGGGACTCGCGTGGTGTTCGGTCACTGGTCCGCACTGGGCCTGGTCGTGAGGCCCGACCTGGTCGGGGTGGACACCGGCTGCGCCTGGGGCCGGGAACTGACGGCCGTGCGCCTGAACAAGCGGCCGAAGGTCGTGCAGGTCGATTGCCAACGGGGTGACCGTTAGGGGTCACCGGGAAACCCGCTCCAGCGTTTCATAGGTAAACCCGACCGCTCTCCCGTCCCCCGCCGGACGCTCCTCCGACGCCACCACCTGCCATTCGCGCAGCTCGAGCTCCGGAAAAAACGTGTCCCCTTCAATGTCGGCGTGGACCCGCGTCATCTCGATACGATCCGTCCGCGGCAGCAACGCGCGATAAATCTCCCCTCCCCCGACGATCATCACCTCCGGAGCGTCGGCCACCAGCGCCAGCGCGTCATCAACGGACGCCACCACCTCGCAGCCCTCGATCTCGAGCCCGGCCTGGCGACTGATCACGATGTTCCGCCGCCCCGGCAACGGCCGCCCGATCGCCTCGAACGTCCGCCGCCCCATCAGCAAAGGCTTCCCCCAGGTGAGCTCGCGGAAGCGCCGCAGGTCTTCAGGAATATGCCAGGGCAGTCCGCCCTCCCGCCCGATCACGTTACTATCGGACGCTGCCACTACTATCGTCAGCATGCTGCACATGAGGCTATTGTACAGGCACGCCCTCTAAGCACTACTTTCAGGGTTCAGGCGTCAACCCCAATCCCGAAGTACAATCGCATGCACCAACCCGGCACGGCTCGCCCCCAGGGAGGTACGATGATCGTCACGATTGCCAACGTTTCCGACATGGACCAATTCTTGCGGACTTTCTCGAACGAGGGTGTCGAGAAGAGAAGAGAACATGGGTGCAAGGGCGCCTGCGTCGTCCGGGATCCCAGCGATGCTCACCGGGTGGGTGTTCTTCGACTGGACGCAAGAAGACTACGAGGGATTCCTCGCTGACCCGAAGGTACCCGCAATCGCTCGGAGCCTCGCTCTCCGGGAGCCGCCGGTGCAGGTTGAGCCCGTCGCGGAATACGACGCGTGACGGTGCTCGCGAAGTTTTGCCGAGAGCAAGTTCTAATCAACCTCCAAACGCGTCATGACCGACGCCACCACAATATTCTGTGGCCGGTATGGCTGCAGGTGTGCCAGATTGAGGCTTTGCAGCACCGTTCTCTATGCGATCGGAGATACTGAAGACGCCTTCGCTCGAGCGGACGGTCAGGGCAGCTGAGCAATTTGGGAAATCGACATAGTCGCCAACTGTTAACGCCGCAGTAAAAATGACCCCCATCGTCGGAGTAAAACTGACCCCCTG
>CAYRKH010000130.1:0-6207 GCA_964424805.1 uncultured Woeseiaceae bacterium | reverse complement strand
GGGGGGCTGGTGCCGGGGGGGGCCGGGGCGGGGGGGGGGGGTTGGGGGCTTGGGCCCCCGGGGGCCCTCTTTTTGCCCCCCAACACCCCCCACCCGGCCCTGACGACCGCTCACGTGGTGCGGGGGTGGAGGTGGGGGGATGGAACGAGTGGGGCGATCGTCGGCGGTGCGCGGGACTGTAGGAGCGCGCAGTGCGCGCGATGCCACGGGTGGCGGGATTAGCATCGCGCGCGATGCGCGCTCCTACAGGTCAGGCCGGGAGGGTTTCGATCAGCTTCTGGGCCTGCTGGCGCTGGCCGTCGTCGCCTTCCTCCAGCACTTCCTCGAGGATGCTGCGCGCGCCTTCCGGGTCGCCCATGTCGACGTACGCCCGCGCGAGTAGGAGCGCGCATTGCGCGCGATGCCACGGGCGGCGGGACTAGCATCGCGCGCGATGCGCGCTCCTACAGGTCAGGCCGGGAGGGTTTCGATCAGCTTCTGGGCCTGCTGGCGCTGGCCGTCGTCGCCTTCCTCCAGCACTTCCTCGAGGATGCTGCGCGCGCCTTCCGGGTCGCCCATGTCGACGTACGCCCGCGCGAGATCGAGCTTGGTGCCGACCTCGGTCATCGTGCGCGCCTCGTGCAGCTCATCGGAGAAGTCCTCGGGCGACAGGGCCTCGGTCGGCGTTTCGTCGAGGAAATCGCCGAGGTCGCCGAGGTCGAGGTCGACGCCGTCGCCGGCTTTGAGACGCGGCCGCTCGACGGTGGCATCGTCGCGGGGCTGGTCGACGGTATCGCCGTCGCTGATCCGGAGCGCCGCCGTCAGGTCGTCGAGATCGAGGTCGAGATCGGTGGATTCGCCGGGAAGCTTCGGCATCTGCCCGGTCTCGTCGCCGTCGAAAGCGCTTTTCGGCAGGGCCTCGGTTTTGGCGAAGTCGCGGTCCAGGTCCAGGTCGAGGTCGACGTCGTCCCGCGACAGGGCCGCGGTCGCGGCGTACTCGTCCTCCCCGTCCTCGTCGCCGAAAGGCGCGAGCATGGTCTTGTCGTCGTCATTCCCGAGAGGTGCGAGCATGGTCCTGTCGTCGTCGCTGAGGGTGTCCTCCGGCAGCACCTGCGTGTGTCCCGTGGCATCCAGCAGCGAGCTTTCGAAGTCGACGTCGGTGTCCGCGTGCTCGTCATCCACCAGCGCGGCGTTCGTGCCGGTGGCGTCGTTCCCGCCAACGGCGTCGTCCGGCGACGACAGCTCGCCGATGGCGGACAGCGAGTCGTCCAGGCTCGGGTTGCGGCCGGTTTCGTCCTCGTCGTCGTTGGCCGCGAGCACGCCGCTTTCGGCGGTGGCATCCAGGTCGGCGTAAGTGCCCCCGGCGCCGTCGTCATCCAGCCCCAGGCCGGCAGCGGTGAGATCGTCGAGGTCCAGGCCGAGATCGTCCAGGTCGATCTCGGCGGTGGCGTCGGTCGGGGTGTCCCGGTGGGCGCTCGCTTCCGAGGCCGGCTGCTCGAGAGTAGGCGATTCGACCGTGCTCTCCTCCTGCGCCGCTTCCGCCTGCACGGTCGGGCTCTCGACGGTGGCATCCAGGTCGTCGCGCGAGGGCATCTCGCGCGTCGTGGACGCGCCGGTGTCGAGCTCCTCGTCGAACAGGAAATCGATGCCGCTCTGCTCCGTCGCCTCGTCCTCGCCGCCCGACAGGTCGACGATGTCGCTGACGGGACCGTCCGGGCCGCCCGCGAAGTCCATGTCGAGCGCGCCGCCCTCCTCGTCGTCCAGCGTCAGGTCGACCGCGCGCGTCGCGCTGCCGGCGCTGGCGCCGGCGAACAGCTTGTGGTCGCCCGCGATCTGCCGGCCCATGATGACGATCTTGTCCCAGTCCGGGCTCGATTCGCCGCCGAGCTGGTCGTGCAGCCGCGAGGCGGCGTCGACGAACGAATCGCGATTGCCCCACACGAAGTAGATCTCGCAGAGCTTCGCCATCAGGTCCTGGCGCTCCGGCTCCACGGCCAGCGCGCCGTTGACGAGATCGGCCGCCTGGTCGTACAGGCCGTAGGCCATGTGGAAGTCCGCTTCCGCGATCGGGTCGGACTGGTCGAGGTTGATCGCGGTCTCGCTGCTGAAGGTGTCCTCGAGCGTCGGCTGGCGGCCGGTTTCCGCCGTGCTGTCCCGGGTCTCCGGCGCGGCCTCCGCCCGGCCGCGCTGCTCGGCCGCGTGCTCCTGCTCGACGACCACGATCGAGCTGTCGTCGTCGCGGGCGAGCGCGCGCAGGCGCTCGGTCGAGGCCAGGGATTCGCTGTCGACCTCCTCTTCGGCGTCGAGCGCGTCCCAGACGCCGGTGGATTCCTCCTCGCTGCCCGCGCTCGCCGCGCGCTTGGCAAGCCACACGAGCACGCCGAGCACCAGCAGGAGGCCGAGTCCCAGCAGGCCCCAGAAGCCGGTCAGGACGCCGAGAATACGATCGACGAGCCCGGGCTCGGGCTCTGTTGCCCTGGCGGGCTGCGTGCGCGCCGGCGCCGTGGACGGCGCCGCTTCCGCGGGAGCCTCGGCGGCGGGCGGCTCTTCCGGTGCGGCGGCCGAGTCGTCGGCGAATACGCGGTCGCTGTCGGCTACCGCCGCCGGCGGCTCGACCGGCTCGGCGCCCGGCACGGCGTCCGGCGTGGCGACGTCGGCCGCCGGGGCAGCATCGGCCGCCGTGGCCGCCTGTTCACGCACCCGCGCGAGCTCGTCGCGCAGGCGCGCCAGCTCATCGTCACGAACCTCGATCAGCGACTGCTGCTCCGCGATGGTGCGCTCCAGCTCCTGGATGCGCGCCGCGGCGTTGCGGCCGCTGTCCGCGGCGGCCCCGCCGCCGGTCGAGCCGGCGCGATCCCCGGGCGCGGAATCCGGCGGCACCAGCGTCAGGCGCGGCGCCGCAGAGCCGCCCCCGAAGGCGGCGTTCTGCCGCTGCACCTCGCTCGCCGCGTCGCCGCGGCTGATGCGGAAGATGTCGTCGGCGCTCGGCACGCGCAGCACCGCGCCGGCGTTCAAGCGGTTGATGTTGCCGTCGAAGGCCTGCGGATTGGCCTCGTAGATCGCGAGCATCGTCTGGTTCATGCTGAGCCGCGCATCCGGGCGCACGCTCTCCGCGATGTGCCACAGCGTGTCGCCGCGCTGCACCCGCACCTCGCTGCCGGCGGTGGTGTCGAACGGTTCGTTCGCGGCGCGCGCCGGAGCCGGCCGCTCGGCCGGGGCGGAGCGCTCGATGCGCCCGCTATCGGCGGGTGCCGCGCGCGTCGGCGCCGTCACGGCGCCCGCTGCCTGCGAGCCCGGCTGCGGCGCGAACGTCGGCGGATCGAGCAGCACGGTGTATTCGCGGAGCAGCCGCCCGCGCGGCCAGGACGCCTCGACGAGGAACGTGACGAACGGCTCGGTGATCGGTGCCTGGGAGCGAACCTGGATGACGTTCCCGCCCGCGCGGCCGGAGGGCACGACGGTGAATTCCAGCCGGGTCAGGTAGAGCGGCCGGTAGATGCCGTAGCGCTCGAAGGTTTCGGCCGACGCGAGTCCGACCCGCAGCTCGGCCAGGTCCTCCGGCGTCGCGGATACCAGCTCGATCCGGGCGCGCAGCGGCTCATTGAGCGCGGAATCCAGGGTGATGTTCCCGAGGCCCAGGGCGTAAGTTTCGCCTGCGAGCAACAGCCCGAGAATGAGCCACAGACGACCGAGTCGTAACGACATAATGATTTTCTCCAGCTCCCCTAGTCTCGCTGTTTCGAGAAAGCTTCCCCCGGCGGCTGGCCGCCGTCCGGCAACCCCAATCCGGAAGAGGCGACCGCCCGTGCTTTACCCGCAGCCTCGGCCGGCCGGCATTATAAACCGCTTTTCGCTAGAATTTCAGCTATTTGCACGCTATTTGTCGCGGCACCTTTACGAATGTTGTCGGCAACGATCCACAGGTTGATGCCGTTCGGACGGGTCAAGTCTTCCCGCACCCGCCCGACGAACACCGCGTCCCTCCCGGAAGCGTCGCTCACGGCGGTGGGGTAACGGCGGCCGGCGTCGTCATCCACCAGCCGAACCCCCGGGGCCGAGCGCATCAGGTCACGCACGTCCGCCGCGGATATCTTGTTGTCGGTCTCGATACTCACGGCTTCGGAGTGGCCGTAGAAGACGGGAATCCTGACGGTCGTCGGGTTCACCTCGATGCGCTCGTCCTCGAAGATCTTGTGCGTCTCCCACACCATCTTCATTTCTTCCCGCGTATAACCGTTATCCTGGAATTCGTCAATGTGCGGTACCGCATTAAACGCAAGCTGTGCCGCTCCGCCGTTCAGTTCGAGCGGACGGCCGTTCAGCAGCGCCGTGGTCTGCCGCACCAACTCCTCCAGCGCGTGGCGTCCCGCACCCGACACGGCCTGGTAGGTCGCCACGTTGATCCGCCGGATGCCGACCGCGTCGTAGATCGGCTTCAGCGCGACGACCATCTGGATCGTCGAGCAGTTGGGATTGGCAATGAGGCCCCGCTCGCGGCCCTCGGCGATCCGGTGCCCGTTCACTTCCGGCACCACCAGCGGCACGTCGTCGTCGTAGCGGAACTTCGACGTGTTGTCGATGACGACACAGCCGGCTGCTATCGCTTTCGAGGCGTAGTCGCCGGACACCGAGCCGCCGGCCGAGAAAATGGCGATCCGGGCCCGGGAAAAATCGAACTCGGCGAGATCGGTCACGTCCAGCTTGCGGTTCCCGAAGGTGACCTGCTGGCCTACCGACCGCGCGCTCGCCAGCGCATGCAACCTGTCCACCGGGAAATTTCGTTCCGCCAGGACATCCAGTATCGCCTGGCCGACCAGCCCGGTCGCGCCGACGACGGCCACATCGTATCGCTCACTCATTTGTTATCGGCATCCCTGTTGTCAGCCAATCCTTATGTTGAATTGCCGGATTATGCAGCATGCGGCAGGAGGAAATGAAAACGAGTCGACATTTTCAGCCATCGACGGCGTGACGGACCTCACATCTGTGCGATGACGTCCGCGTTCTGCGCGCGATGGCGCAGATAGTGATCCATCAGCACCAGCGCCACCATTGCTTCCGCAATCGGCGTGGCGCGCAGGCCGACGCAGGGATCGTGGCGGCCGGCGGTGACGATCTCCGTCTGCTGCCCTGCCCTGTCGATCGTCCTGCCCGGCGCCTTGATCGAAGACGTGGGTTTCAGCGCGATGCTTGCCAGCAAATCCTGCCCCGAGGATATCCCGCCCAGCGTGCCGCCCGCATCGTTCTTCGCGAAGCCGTCCGGACCGATCTCGTCGCGGTGTTCGCTCCCGCGCTGCGCCACGGCGGCAAAGCCCGCGCCGAACTCGACGCCTTTCACCGCGTTGATGCTCATCAGCGCTTTCGCGAGATCGGCCTCGAGCTTGTCGAATACCGGCTCGCCGAGACCCACCGGCAGCCCGCGCGCGGCCACCGTGATTTTCGCGCCGATCGAATCACCCGCCTCCCGCAGCTCGTCCATGAACGCCTCGAGCTCGCCGAGGCGCGCCGGGTCCGCCGCGAAGAACGGGTTGTCGTCCACGCGGTCGAGATCGACCGCCTCCAGCCGGATCGGCCCGAGCTGCGCCAGGTAGCCGCGGATCTCGACGCCCAGCCGCTCGCGCAGGTACTTGCGCGCGATCGCGCCCGCCGCCACCCGCATCGTGGTCTCGCGCGCGGACGAGCGGCCGCCGCCGCGGTAATCGCGAATGCCGTACTTCTGCTGGTAGGTGTAATCCGCGTGCCCCGGCCGGAACTTGTCCTTGATCGCGCCGTAGTCCTTTGAACGCTGGTCGGTGTTCTCGATCATGAGGCCGATCGGCGTGCCGGTGGTGACGCCCTCGAACACCCCGGAGAGGATCTTCACCCGGTCCGGCTCCTGCCGCTGGGTCGTATGGCGGGAGCGGCCGGGGCGGCGGCGGTCGAGGTCGACCTGGATGTCCGCCTCCGAGAGTTCCATGCCGGGCGGGCAGCCGTCGACGACGCCGCCCATGGCGGGGCCGTGGCTTTCGCCGTAGGTGGTGACGGTGAAGAGGAGTCCGAATGTGTTGCCTGACATGTGTGTCCCCGGTGGGTGAAGTGCGCATTATTCCTGAACCGGGCGCGTTTCGCGCGGGGGCTGCGTTTTTCACGGGCGGCAGCGTAGGCGCTGGGGGGAACGGGTGGCTGCGTTTTCGCGGGCGGCAGCGTAGGCGCTGGGGGGAACGGGTGGCTGCGTTTTCGCGGGCGGCA
>CAYRKH010000129.1:0-6213 GCA_964424805.1 uncultured Woeseiaceae bacterium | reverse complement strand
CGTCGACCTGGTGTTCGGGCCGCAGACGCTGCACCGCCTCCCCGAGATGCTCGAGGAGGTACGCGCAAAGGGACGGGCCGTGGTCGACGTATCGTTCCCGGAGATCGAGAAATTCGATTGCCTGCCGGAGCCGCGCGCGGAAGGCCCCACGGCATTCGTGTCCGTCATGGAAGGCTGCAGCCGCTATTGCACGTTCTGCGTCGTGCCCTACACCCGCGGCGAGGAGATCAGCCGGCCGGTTGACGACGTGATCGCCGAGATCGCCTTGCTCGCGAAGCAGGGCGTGCGCGAGGTGAACCTGCTCGGCCAGAACGTGAACGCCTACCGCGGCCCGATGCACGACGGAACGACCGCGGATCTCGCCACGCTGGTCTACTACGCCGCCGCGGTAGAGGGGATCGACCGCATCCGCTACACGACGTCGCACCCGGTGGAGTTCACCGAAAGCCTGGTGCAGGCCTACGCCGAAATCCCGCAGCTCGCAAACTTCCTGCACCTGCCGGTGCAGCACGGCTCCGACCGCGTTCTCTCCGCCATGAAGCGCGGTCACACCGCGCTCGAGTACAAGCAGAAGATCCGCCGCCTGCGCGAAGTGCGGCCGGACATCTCGATCTCGTCGGATTTCATCGTTGGCTTCCCGGGCGAGACCGACGCGGATTTCGAGGCGCTCATGCAGCTCATCGAGGACGTGAATTTCGACCAGTCCTTCAGTTTCATCTACAGCGCCCGGCCGGGCACGCCGGCGGCGAGCTTCGCGGACCCCACGCCAATGGACGTGAAGAAACAGCGGCTGCAGCGCCTGCAGGCACGCATCACCGCGCAGGCACGAGCCATCAGCGAAGCGATGGTCGGCACCACCCAGTCCGTGCTGGTCGAGCGCCGGTCGCGCAAGGACAGCCGCCAGTTCACCGGCCGCACGGAAAACAACCGATGGGTCAACTTCGACGCGGCCCCGTCCTGCGTCGGCCGCTTCGTGGACGTGGTCATCACCGAGGCGCTGCCGAATTCACTGCGGGGCCGGCTGGTGGCAGAGGCACCGCGGGCGCTCGCGGCCGGCTGATGGCCCCGCCGGCAAGCATTTTGCGGTATTCCATGTTTCCGGTCTTCAAGGTAGGCTAATGTCTTGTCCCGCAGGTAATCGAGCGCTCCCCTTAAGGCCAACCAGAGGTCCGGCAACCCTCCATTGAACGCTGTCAAAATATCCCAGGACATCGTCCTCGAGCCCGCCGACAACAATCGCCTGGCCAATCTCTGCGGCCAGTTTGACGAGCACCTCCGACAGATCGAACGCCGGCTGAACGTCGACATCGCCAGCCGCGGCAACCGCTTCCGGGTGACCGGGCAACCGGGTGCCGCGCAGATCGGCACGCAGGTGCTGCGGTCCCTGTTCAAGCTTACGGACAACGAGCGGATCGATCCGGAGCGCGTGCACATAGCCTTGCAGGAATCCGTCATGCAGAAGGGCGAGAAAGTCAATGACGAGGCCGGCGACGACGCCGGCAGTGCGGTGGACGACCAGATCGAAATCCAGACGCGGCGCAAGCTGGTGCGGGCGCGCGGCGCCAACCAGCGTGCTTATCTCAAGGGCATCCGCGATCACGATCTCGCGTTCGGAATAGGCCCGGCCGGCACGGGCAAGACCTATCTTGCGGTCGCGAGCGCAATCGACGCGCTGGAGAACGGCGAGGTGCGGCGCCTCATCCTCGTGCGGCCGGCCGTCGAAGCCGGGGAACGGCTGGGCTTCCTGCCGGGCGACATGTCGCAGAAGGTGGATCCCTATCTCCGGCCGATGTACGACGCGCTCTACGACATGCTCGGGCCCGAGCAGGTGGGGCGGCTGATCGAGCGCAACGTAATCGAAGTCGCGCCGCTCGCGTTCATGCGCGGTCGCTCGCTCAACGAGTCTTTCGTGATCCTCGACGAGGCGCAGAACACGAGCGTCGCGCAGATGAAGATGTTCCTGACGCGGATCGGCTTCGGCTCGCACGCCGTGGTCACGGGCGACATCACACAGATCGATCTGCCGGCCGGCAACCAGTCCGGCCTCATCAACGCCATCCACATACTGTCGGGCGTGGAAGGCATCGCGTTCACGTACTTCACGCCGGGGGACGTCGTCCGGCACCCGCTGGTGCAGCGCATCGTCGAGGCTTACGAGAAGGACGGGAACGGCAAGAAGAAGTAGCGTGACGGTCAACGTGGAGCTGCAGGTCGCCTGCAGGACGGAGACGATCCCGCGCAAAGAGGAAATTTGCCGCTGGATAGAGGACGCCATTCGGGCGTCCGGCGCCGCGGCCGAGGGGGCATACGATATCGTGGTGCGCGTCGTGGACGAGCGGGAAAGCCGCGCGCTGAACAACCGCTTTCGCCGCAAGGACAGGCCGACCAACGTGCTGGCGTTCCCGGCCTTCGCGGGCGGGAGCGGCGACACGCTGCCCGCCGAAGCACAGCGGCTGCTGGGCGATTTGGCGGTGTGCGCGCCGGTGCTCGAGCGCGAAGCCCGGGAGCAGGGCAAGAGCGCGGCCGCGCACTGGGGGCACCTGCTCGTGCACGGCACCCTGCACCTGCTGGGTTACGACCACCAGGACGAGGCGGGCGCGGCGCGGATGGAGCGACTCGAGGCCGGGATACTGGCCGCGCGCGGTATCGCCGACCCGTACGCGAGCCCCACTTAGCCCGGTTGCAGAACAGGACATGGCTGGCTGATACAATGATGGATCGATGAACGACAAACCTCCGAGTACCAGCGGCACGGGATCGGCCGGAGTCTTCAAGCGCGTCTTGCGTGCGATGAAGGGCGACCCCTGGAGCCGCGAAGAAATTCACAAGCTGTTGCAGCAGGCCGAAAGCGCGTTCGACCCGGAGGAGCAGACCATGCTCCAGGGCGTGCTCGAGGTCGCCGAGACGCAGGTGCGGGAAGTCATGGTCCCGCGCTCGCAGATGGTGGTGATCGAGCGCAACCAGAGCCTGGACGACATGCTCAAGGTCATCGTCAAATCCGGCCATTCGAGGTTCCCCGTCACCGGCGACGATCGCGACGAGGTGCTCGGCATCCTGCTGGCCAAGGACCTGCTCCGGCATTTCCAGAACGGGTCCGGCGGGGGCGATCTGAATATCGAGGACTACCTGCGGCCCGCGGCGGTAATTCCGGAGTCGAAGCGCCTGAATGCGCTGCTGAAGGAATTCCGCGACAGTCACAACCACATGGCGATCGTCGTCGACGAGTACGGCGGCGTGTCAGGGCTCCTGACGATCGAGGACGTGCTAGAGGAGATCGTGGGCGAGATCGACGACGAGCACGACCCGGAGGAAGCGGAGTTCATCCAGGCGGGGCCGGAGCGTGACGGGCGCCCGAGCTGGCTCGTGCGCGCGCTGACGCGCATTGACGATTTCAACGAGTTCTTCGACTGCGAACTCCCGGATGACGATTACGACACAGCCGGCGGTCTCGTGATGCACGAGCTCGGGAGGCTGCCGCGCCGCGGCGAGAAGCTGCACTTCGGCGGCTTCGAGTTCCGCGTCATGAAGGCTGATCGGCGTCGCATCGACACGTTGCAGGTGCAACGGGAATCCAAGCTCGACTAGTGCGTTGACCGCCCGCGCGCCGCTTCGTCAACTGCTGGACGTCCACCCCGTGGGAGTCCGGCTGGCCTACCTCGCCGGCGGCGCCATGATGACCCTCGCGTTCGCGCCGCTCGGCGGCTGGGCGCTTGCCCCGGTGTTCGTCGTGCCGGTGCTGACGCTTTGTCTCTACGCGTCGCCGCGCGTCGCCGCGCGCTACGCCTTCTGGTACGGCGTCGGGCTGTTCCTGTTCGGCACCTACTGGGTGCACATCTCGATCCACGTCTTTGGCCAGGCGCCGCTGTGGCTCGCGCTGGTGCTGATGCTCGGCCTGGTGCTGGTCATGGCCCTCTGGTACGCGGTGATGGGCTGGCTGATCGCGGCCCTTTGCCGCGGCAGCCCGCTGCGGCTGGTCCTTGCCGCGCCAGCCGCCTGGGTGCTGGTGGAGTGGTTTCGCGGCTGGTTCCTGACGGGGTTCCCCTGGCTGAGTCTCGGCTACAGCCAGATCGATTCCCCGCTCGCCGGCTGGCTGCCGGTGCTGGGCGTCTACGGCGCGTCCTTTTTCGTCGTCCTGAGCGCGAGCGCCTTCGTGGCCTCGCTGTCCTTCACCGGCACGCCGCGCCGGCTGGCGCTGGGGCTTGCGGTGCTGCCGTGGCTGGCCGGCTTCGGGCTGCAGTGGCTGCCCTGGAGCAGCCCGGCGGGCGGGGCGCTGACCGCGACAATCGTGCAGGGCGGCATCCCGCAGGAGCAGAAACACCTCCCGGAGCAGTTCCTGCCAACGCTGGAGCTCTACGGCAGGTCGCTCGATTCACATCGGGACAGCGAGCTGATCGTCTGGCCGGAAGCCGCGATCCCGGCACCGGTCGATGACGTCGAACCGTATCTCGAGGCCGTTGAAACCGTCCTGCGCCGCCGCGGCCAGTCGCTGCTGCTCGGCATCCTCGAGCGCGAAGGCGAGAAGGTCTACAACAGCGTGCTCCTGCTCGACGGCAGCCACCGTGAAGCCTACCGAAAACGGCACCTCGTTCCGTTCGGCGAATACTTTCCGGTGCCCGACCTGCTGCGGCGGTGGCTGACGACCCTGATCGAGCTGCCGTCCGGCAACATTTCCGCCGGCAAGGAACCGCAGCCGCTCCTGACGTTGCCCGGTGGTACCGAGCTGGCTGCCGCCATCTGCTACGAAGATGCCTATGGCGCCGAGCAGCTCTACGCCCTGCCGGAAGCCGGGATCTTGATCAACGTGAGCAACGACGCCTGGTTCGGCGATTCGATTGCGCCGCACCAGCACCTCGAGATCGCCCGTGCGCGCGCCGCGGAAGCCGCGCGCTACGTCATCCGGGCAACCAACAACGGCATCAGCGCGTTCATCGGGCCCGGGGGTGAGCTGCTCCGGACGGCGCCGCAGTTCCGCTACGCCACGCTCACCGCGGAGGTCATCCCGCTGCAGGGCGCCACGCCCTACGCCCTGGCCGGCAACTGGCCGGTGATCACCCTGGCGCTGCTGCTGATCGCCTTCTACGCCCGCCGCACCCCGTAGGAGCGCGCACCGCGCGCGATACCACGGCGTGCGGGTGCCGCGCCCGGGTAGCCGGTGCCGAGGCCGTGGCATCGCGCGCCATGCGCGCTCCTACAGGGCGCGGCCGGAGGCGTCGCCGCCGATGCCCGTCGCCCCTCGCGGCCGGATGCGTCGCCGCCCGCAGGGCTGCGACGGAGGCCGTAAACCGCTATGCTTTCGCCCTTTCACCCAGGCCGCAGGACCGATGACCAAGCATTACGATCCCGACACCGTCGAGCGCAGGGCGCGCGAGTACTGGGACACGCACCGTACTTTCGAGGTGGACGAGGAGCCGGCAAAAGAAAAGTTCTACTGCCTGACCATGTTCCCGTACCCGAGCGGGCAGCTGCACATGGGCCACGTCCGGGTGTTCACGATCAGTGACGTCATCGCGCGCTACCAGCGCATGCTGGGCAAGCACGTCCTGCAGCCGATGGGCTGGGACGCCTTCGGTATGCCGGCAGAGAACGCGGCCATCCAGCGGGGCATCCCGCCGGCGAAATGGACGTACAAGAACATCGACTACATGCGCGGGCAGCTGAAGCGGCTCGGCTACGGCTACGACTGGCGGCGCGAGCTGACCACCTGCCGCCCCGAGTACTACCGCTGGGAACAATGGCTGTTCACGAAGCTGTTCGAGAAAGGCCTCGTGTACCGCAAGAACGCGGTAGTCAACTGGGACCCGGTCGACCAGACGGTGCTCGCCAACGAGCAGGTGATCAACGGCCGCGGCTGGCGTTCGGATGCGCTCGTCGAGAGGCGCGAGATTCCGCAGTGGTTCATGAAGATCACGGCCTACGCCGACGAGCTCCTCGAGGATCTCGATCGCCTCGAGGGATGGCCGGAACCGGTCAAGACCATGCAGCGGAACTGGATCGGGCGCTCGGAGGGCGTGGAGCTGTCGTTCGACGTCGAAGGCGGCGGGGCGCCGCTCACGGTGTTCACGACGCGTCCGGACACGCTGATGGGCGTCACCTACATGGCTGTGGCCGCGGAGCATCCGCTGGCGGTGGAGGCCGCAGCCGGTAACCCGAAGCTTGCCGCGTTCCTCGAGGAGTGCAAGCGCACGCAGGCGGCGGAAGCGAGCCTCGAGACGA
>CAYRKH010000128.1:0-6235 GCA_964424805.1 uncultured Woeseiaceae bacterium | reverse complement strand
AGCTGCTGCGAGATCACGCCGCGCAGCGACGTCGACAGCATGGTGCGGATGTGGCCCTGTTTGTCCGCCGGGAACGAATTGATGATGCGGTCGACGGTCTGGGCGGCACCGCTCGTGTGCAGGGTGCCCATGACCAGGATGCCCATTTCGGCCGCGGTGACCGCGATGCCGATCGTCTCGAGGTCGCGCAGCTCGCCCACCAGGATGACGTCGGGGTCTTCGCGCAGGGCGGAGTGCAGGGCGTCGGCGAACGAGGGGCTGTGCAGCCCGACCTCGCGCTGGCTGACCAAACAGTTCTGGCGCTGGTGAACGAATTCGATCGGGTCCTCGATCGTCAGGATGTGCCCCTTGATGCGCTTGTTGATGGCATCGATCATCGCGGCGAGCGTCGTCGACTTGCCGGAGCCGGTCTTGCCGGTCACGAGGATCATGCCCTGCGTCTGCTTGCAGAGATTGTGCACGACCTCGGGCATCTTCAGCTCCTCGAGCGTCAGCGCTTTCGAGGGAATGGCCCGGAACACGCCGCCGATGCCGTTCAGGTGGCGCATGACGTTCACGCGGAAGCGGGACAGGCCGGGAATCTCGTAGGCGAAATCGGCGGCGTCGTGCTTCTCGAAATCCCGCTGCACCGTGCCCGACATGATCTCGTAGAGCGCCTCGCGCACGGTGTCGGTCGTGAGCACGTCGTTGTTCAGGATCGTCAGTGCACCGTGGATGCGCACCCGTGGCGGGTCGCCGGAAATGAAGTGCAGGTCCGAGCTGTTCTTGACCAGCGCATCCCTGAGGAACTGATCGATTCGGGCCATCAGCTCTCTTCCATGTCCAGCGTCGGCAGGATGCCGGTGTCCGTGACGTAGCGCTTGAACTTGCGCTTGTCCAGCGCGTAGCGGAAGGCATCGTCGGCATCGACCTCGCCGGCCTCGATGGCGGCGAGCAGCGCCTGGTCCATGAGCTGCATGCCGACGTCGCGCCCGGTCTGCAGCTGCGCCGGGATCTGGTGCGACTGGTCGCTCATGATCAGCTTCGCGATAGCGCGGTTGTTGACGAGAATCTCGAGCACCGCCTTGCGGCCGCGGCCGTCCGGTGTCTTTACGAGCACCTGCGTGACCACCGCTTTCAGGCTCTGCGCAAGGAAGCTCTTCGTCTGCTCGCGCAGCTCGCCCGGCAGCGCGTCGACGATGCGGTCGATGGTCTTGACCGCGCTGGTGGTGTGCAGCGTGCCCAGCACGAGGTGACCCGTCTCCGCGGCGGTCATGGCCATGGAAATCGTTTCCGCGTCGCGCAGCTCGCCCACGAGGATCACGTCCGGGTCCTCGCGCATGGCGGAACGCACGCCGTCGGCGAAACTGGTCAGGTGCGTACCGAGCTCGCGCTGGATCACCTGGCAGTTCTTGCTGGGGTGCACGAACTCGATCGGGTCCTCGAGGCTGATGATGTTCAGGCTGCGATTCTCGTTCAGGTGATCGATCATGGCGGCGAGGGTGGTCGACTTGCCGGTGCCGGTCGAGCCGGTCACCAGCACCATCCCCTGGTGGTAATCGCAGAAATCGCGGATGACGGGCGGCACCTTGAGTTTCTCGAGCGTCGGTACCTCGTTGGGGATGTGCCGGAACACGGCGCCCACGCCCGTGTCCTTGCGGAACAGGTTGACGCGGAACCTGCCGCCGTCCTCGCCGACGTACGAGAAGTCGAGATCCCGGCCCGTTTCGAAGGTTTCCTTCTGCGAATCGGTGAGGATCTCCAGGACGTAATTCTCGAGCTCGGTGTCGGACAGCTCGCGGAACTTGATCGGCATGAGGTCGCCGTTCATGCGCAGCATCGGCGGCACGCCAACCGCGAGGTGCACGTCGGAACAGCCCTGGGCCAGGCCCAGCTTCAAAAATGCATCTATGCGTGGCATCAGCGTTTAATCTCGTGGGAGCGCGCATTGCGCGCGATGCCACGGCGGCCAACGGTGGCATCGCGCGCGGTGCGCGCTCCTACAGGCAGACGAAATCCTGGCAGGATCAAAGCTTCACCGCATCCAGCGCGTCGATCAGCTCGTCCATCGACTGATAGCGCCGCGTCTTGTCCACCGCCATCGCCTTGGCGATGACGGCAGCATAATCGTCCGGGATCTCGGGATTGATTTCCTGGCAGGGTTTCGCCTTGCCCTGCACGTGCTGGTACATGACCGACATGTGATCCCCGCGGCTGTACGGCGGGACCCCCGTCACCATCTCGTACATGATCACGCCGACGCTGTAGATGTCGGCCGTTTCGTCGACCTTTTTGCCGAGGATCTGTTCGGGCGCCATGTACTTCGGCGATCCTATCACATAGCCCGTTTTCGTCAGCTGCGTGTCGCCGCTGCTGGCCGCCGCGGCCACGCCGAAGTCCACGATCTTCAGGAGGCCCTCGTCGTTCACGAGAATGTTCGCGGGCTTCAGGTCGCGGTGGATGACGCCGGCCTGGTGCGCCACTGCCATGCCGGTCGCTATATCACGCGAAAACCGAAGTGCCTTGTCGAAGGCCATCGGCTTGTTATCGGGAATCTCGCCCGAAAGCGTGTGCGACCGGAAATACTCCATCGAAATCGCATAGGCGCCCTGCAGGTGCAGGAAGTCGTAGATGCGGATGACGTTGCGGTGCGTGATCTTGCGCGAGTACCGGAGCTCGTGCACGAACCGTTTCATCATTTCCTCGTCGGCGGACACGTTCGGGTTCAGGAACTTCAGGATCAGGTTCTCGTCCACGACCTGGTCCTGCATCAGGAGCACGGTCCCGAAAGCGCCCTTGCCGATCTTCTCGACGAACTTGTAGCGCCCGTCGACGATGTCGCCCGGCTCGAGCTTCGAGATGTCGAGGATCTGCGCCTCTTCCTCCGGCGGGCCGATGATGCTGTCGATGTCCTCGCTCTCGATGAGCAGCGTGCGCGTGTGCTCGGCCATCTTCTCCGCGCGGACGTTCTCCTCCAGCACGGTGGCGGAGTACTTCGCGTCGAGCTCCTTGATCGCCTTGTCCGCAACGTTGATGATCGTGGAGTCGTCCGACTGCTTGATCTTCTGCAGGACCTTGCGCACCGTGTCGGCGCGCTTTTCGTCGGCCAGGTGCGAAATCGCCTTGATGACTTCCACCTGTATCTCGCGCTCCGGCCGCTTCAGCAGCGGCACGATCTTGTCGACGATTTCATGATTGCCGAGCTTGCCGAGTGCCCGCACGACCACCGTGTCCGTCTTCGGATTCTTGCCGAGCATGCTGACCAGCTTCGGCACCGCCTTGCTGCTGCCGATCCGGGAGAGGGCATCGACGGCGCGCTCGCGTACCCACCAGTCGCTGTCGTCCGTCGCTTTCAGGAGCTCGTCCACCGCCCGCTCATCCTTGGTCGCGTTCAGGATCTCGATGGCGGTGCGGCGGATGTCTTCGTCCTTGTCACGAATGAGTTTCAGCACGGAATCGACTACCTTCGGCCCGCCGATCTCCGCCAGCGCATCGCCGGCGCGCGCGCGTACCCACCAGTCGTCGTCCTTGATCGCCTCCAGCAGGTCCTTGACGGCGTTGACGTTGCCGATCTCGTTCAACACCTCCACCGCGGCGCGGCGGGTGTACTCCGATTCGTCCTTCAGGGCGGGCACGAGAAACCTGATCGTCTCCGGATGATTCAGTTTCACCATCACGTCGACCGCCTTGTTCTGCACGTCGAGATCCGGGTCGAGCAGGAGCTTCGCGACCTTGGCGATGTCGACGCTGCCGCCGCGCTGCGCCAGCGCCCCGAGGGCGGCGCTCCGCACGAGCTTGTTGCCGTCGCCGAGCTGCATCTCGAGGGCCTGGTTGATCTCGGGATGCTGGAAGCGGGCGAGCAGGTTGATCAGGTGGATCTTGATGGTGGGGTCCTTGCCGCCCATGCGGGCAATCAGGTCCGGCACCATGTCCTCGGAGACGATCTCCTCGATGATCTTGAACAGGGCCGCCTTTTCTTTCGAATCCAGCTCGTACGCGCGGCGCAGCAGATCGTGCACGCTGAGGTTATTCTTGTGCACCTTCAGGATCTCGATCAGCGCCGGCCTCGACACCTCCGGCTCGTCGAGGAAGTCGAGCAGGGCATTGGCGTTGTAGTTGTTGCTGCTGGAGAGCGCCCACGCCGTACCGGAGACCACCCGCTCGCCGCCGTCGGCAAGGCCTTCCTTGTAGAGCTTCAGGGTCTTGTCGCTGACCTGGCTCGCCAGGATGTCGACGAACAGCATCTGGTGCGTACGATCGGAGAGCGCCAGCGCATCGATGGCCTTGGGGATGACCTTGGGTCCCAGCTTTTTCAGCCGTTCGGTCAGCCTCTGGGCATTGGCGGACGCCGTGTCATTTTCGCTGATGAGCTGCGTGATCAGCTGATCCGCGCGAAAGCCGCCTAGTATCGCCATAACACCCCGCGGCCGCGCCCCGGCGAGTGCAGGACGGCGCTCGCGCGGGACCGGAAACCGCGTGCCGTGCCTTCCCTCGCTGTCCCCCGTTGTACCTGTGCCTGGATCGTTATCACGTAAATCATTCGCTGACGGCCGCGGCCGAACCGAAAACCACGCGGAGCTTTGCCGCAACTGCCGGCAAATCCCCGAATGCGCTGCAATTTCTCCTGTCCGCCGGCGGGCTCATTATGCCACACTGGCCGCAATCAGCCGCCGGTCCGATTACAATGGCGGCCGCACACGACCCGCGATCGGCCGCGGCGGACCAAGGGCCGTGAACCCGGGAAATTTAACCTAACGCAACCGCGTGGAATGTGACAGTGTCAGCAAATCCTGCCTTGAAAGAGGCACTTGAGGCGACCGAGGTGCCCGATGTCGGCGCGGTGCTCGCCAGCGTCGGCAAGGTACGGCGCGCCGAGGTAGAAGGCGCGCAGGCCGCCGTGGAGATCGAGCTCGGTTTTCCCTTCGAAAGCGCTCGTGCCGGGCTCGAAACCGTCTTCGGCGAGGCCATCCGTGCCCAGGCAGGCATCGACCGGTACGACCTGGTGCTCGAGAGCCGCATCGCCTCGCACGGCGTGCAGCCCAACCTGAAGCCGCTCCCGAACGTCGCCAACCTGATCGCCATCGCCTCGGGCAAGGGCGGCGTCGGCAAGTCGACGACCACCGTGAATCTCGCGGCGGCGCTCGCCCGCGACGGGGCGTCGGTCGGCGTGCTGGACGCGGACATCTACGGGCCGAGCATGCCCGCGATGCTGGGGCTGGCGCGAGAGCGCCCGACCAGCCGTGACGGCAAGACGATGATACCGCTCGCGGCGCACGGGCTGCAGGTGATATCCATCGGCTTTTTGATCGACCCCGACCAGCCCATGGTGTGGCGAGGCCCCATGGTGACCCAGGCGCTGAACCAGCTGATCCAGCAGACCGCGTGGTCGGACCTCGATTACCTGCTCGTCGACATGCCGCCCGGCACCGGCGACATCCAGCTCACGCTGTCGCAGCGGGTGCCGGTGAGCGGCGCGGTGATCGTCACCACGCCGCAGGACATCGCGACGCTGGACGCCCGCAAGGGGCTGCAGATGTTTCGCAAGGTTTCCGTGCAAGTGCTTGGAATTGTTGAAAACATGAGCACCCATATCTGCACGAACTGCGGTCACGAGGAAGCCATCTTCGGCAGCGGCGGCGGGGCGCGCATGGCCGAAGACTACGGGGTCGAGCTGCTCGGGCAGCTGCCCCTCGACCTCAGGATCAGGGAGCAAACCGACAGCGGCCGGCCTGCCGTCGTGGCCGATCCGGACAGCGCCCTGGCCGAGGCCTGGCTCCGCACGGCGCGGCGCATGAGCGCGCGCCTCGCGATGCAGGGGAAGGATTACAGCCGCCGCTTCCCCAACATCGTCGTCGAGAACGATTAACGACGGTCACACCGGGGAGAGAACAGTTGAGCATCAAATCGGATCGCTGGATTCGCCGCATGGCGGTCGAGCACGGCATGATCGATCCATTCGAGCCGGCGCAGGTGCGCGAGAAGGAGGGCAGGCGGATCATCTCCTATGGCACGTCGAGCTACGGTTACGACGTGCGCTGCTCGAACGAGTTCAAGGTGTTCACCAACATCGACTCGGCGATCGTCGATCCGAAGGCATTCGATGAGACCAGCTTCGTCGACAAGACCAGCGACGTTTGCGTCATTCCGCCGAACTCGTTCGCTCTGGCGCGCACTATCGAGTATTTCCGCATCCCGCGCAATGTCCTCACGATCTGCCTCGGCAAATCCACCTACGCGCGCTGCGGCATCATCGTCA
>CAYRKH010000127.1:0-6384 GCA_964424805.1 uncultured Woeseiaceae bacterium | reverse complement strand
CGGCACTGACGAAGGCGCAGGTGCTGCAACAGGCCGGCGTCTCGGTGCTCTCGCAGGCCAACGCCCAGCCGCAGCTCGCGCTCAGCCTGCTGCAGTAAGCAAGGCAGCGGTGATTCCGGCGGGGTCCACGGCGGCCCCGCCGGTTTTCCCGGGAGAGGATGATGACGGCCTCCAGCGCTACCGGATTTCCCGACACGATCGTGCTCGCGGAGAGCCCCGTTGCCAGCCGCGCGGCGCCTGCCGGGAGCGGCAACTCCGCACCCGCCGCCGGCAAGCCCTTGCCGGACCGGTTGCCGGTGAGCCCCGCGGCGGATCCGCGCCACCTGGCACAGGCGCTCGAAAGCGCGAACCGGACGGTCGGCCACAGGCTGAGGTTCGAGCCCGATCCCGACGGCGGCCTGGCCGTCATCTACGTGCTGGATCGCGCCACAGGCGAGCTGATTCGCCGCATACCGTCCGATGAGATCACCCACGCCGTGGGCCCGGACGGCAGCCTCGACCTGCACCTGATAGAGGATCGCGTATGAACGCGTTTCCGGACCCACGGTGGTTTCGGCTTCTGGCACGGAACTTGTAAGCAGCTGGTGAACGAATCCTCGGCGACGCTCCGGCGGAGCGGACAACACGCGGACAGAACATGCCCATAACGTCTTCAGGAATCGGCTCCGGTCTCGACCTCGCGGGCCTCGTGCAGCAGCTCGTCGCCGCGGAGCGCATGCCCGTCGAGTCGCGTATCGCACGCCAGGAAGCGCGCACGCAGTCGCAGCTTTCCGCGTTCGGCACCCTGAAGTCGGCGCTCGCGGAATTCAGGGACAGCCTGGACGCCATGCGGGAAATGGAAACCTTCCTGGTGCGCAAGGCTCGCTCCGGGAACGAGGAGCTGTTCACGGTCACGGCGGGGTCTTCCGCGGTGGCGGCCGAATACAGTATCGATGTCCTGCAGCTCGCGCAGGCGCACAAGCTGACGTCCGGAGCCTTCGCGGATGCCGACGCGGTGGTCGGCACCGGCACGCTGACGATCGCCGCCGGCACGGCATCCTTCGACGTCGAGATCACCGAGGACAACAACACGCTCGCCGGCATCCGCGATGCCATCAACCAGGCCGGCGACAACACCGGCGTCTCGGCCACGATCGTCAATGCCGAGGCCGGCAGCTACCTCATCGTGACGGCCGAGGAGACCGGCAGCGCCCGGGCGCTCACCCTGACCCAGGCGGAAGGCGACGGGGGCCTGAGCGCGCTGGTCTACGACCCGGCGAACGGTCTGGCGGCCCTGGCCGAAACCGTGGCGGCGCAGGACGCCCACCTGCTGATCGACGGGCTCGAGGTGGTGAGCGGCAGCAACAGCATCAGCGGGGCGATCGACGGCATCACGCTCGGCCTCGTCAATGCCGCACCGGGCGAGCCCGCCGACCTCGTCGTCGAGAACGATGACGCCACCGTGCAGAAGACCATCACCGGTTTCGCGGACTCGTGGAACCGGTTGATCGCGGCGTTCGACAAGCTGACCGCCTTCGATGCCGCCTCGGGGGTTGCCGCGCCCCTGCAGGGGGACGCCTCCGTTCGGGCGATGCGCACGCAGATTCGCCGCGAACTGGGGACCGCCGTCCAGTCCCCGGAGCTGCCGTTCAGCATGCTGAGCGAGATCGGCATCCGGACCGACGTCGACGGCAAGCTCGAGGTCGACGACGCCCGCCTGTCCGAGGTGCTCGGCGGCGACTTCCAGAAAGTCGGGCAGCTGTTTGCCAACCCGGTCGACGGCTACGCGACCCGCCTGTTCGGCTTCGTCGACGGGCTGCTGGCCTCCGACGGCATGCTGGCGACGCGCACCGACGGCCTCAACGATCACATCGAGCGGCTGGGCGAGCAGCGCGAGGCCCTCGGCCTGCGGCTGGAAGCGCTGGAGACCCGGCTCACGCGGAAGTTCAACGCGCTGGATGCGCTCGTTGCCCAGCTTTCGGCCACCAGCAACTATCTTGCGCAGCAACTGGCGAACCTGCCGACACTCTCGGCTCGCAATCGCAACTGAGTCAGGAAAGGATGACTATGAATGCAAGGGGTTTGAGCGAGTACCGCCGGATGGACGCGCGCGGCAAGGTGGAGTCCGCCAGCCCGCACCGGCTGATCCAGCTCCTCATGGAACGGGCGCTGATGAAGATCGGCGCCGCGCGCGTGCACATGGAACGCGGCGCGGTTGCCGACAAGGGCCGTGACATAGGCGATGCCATCAGCGTGGTAGGCGGCCTGCGCGCCAGCCTGAACCATAAGGCGGATGCGCGCCTGGCGGGAAACTTCGACGCGCTCTACGACTACATGGAACGCCGCCTGCTGCAGGCGAATTTGAAAAACGAACCCGGTCTCCTCGACGAGGTGGCGGGTCTGATGCGGGAACTCAAGGAAGCCTGGGACGCGATTGAGGACGTGGCCGGAGAATCGGCACCGTCCTCGCACGCAGCGCGCGGCCTGGCGGCACCGGCGGGATGACAGGCGCCGGCGCTGCGCTCGCACGATTATCGGATCTCGAACGCCGGCTGCTCGAGCTCGCCGAAAGCGGCGAGTGGGAGGCGCTTGCCGGGTCGCTGCCGGAGCACGATGCGCTGCTCGCAAACCTGGATGCCGACGACAAGGCACGCTCGCTCGCCGCGGCGCTTGGCTGCACCCGCCGTATCGAGGGACTGGCCCGCGCGGCGCGTGCCGAATGCGCGCGCGAGATCGCGGCACTGAGAACCGGGGCGCGCGCCGCCGTGAGCTACGTCACGGTTAAGAAAGATTTTACATGACCCATGTAAGTAAATGATCTGTGAGCTTGTTCACAACCACAGCCGCTGCTTTGTCGCTATCCTGCGACAGCGACGACATACGACATAACATGCCGGAGCAGACCGGCTGGAGTGGTGGTGGAAAGCACGCTGCAACGAGCGAAAGTCCTGGTTTTCGAGAGCGATGCCACGCGTAGCGACGCGCTTGGCGAACGCCTGCGATTCCTGAATTACGATCCCGTAGTGCCCGGCCACGGCGACACGCCGGAGGGCGCCGAAGTTGCGGCGCTGCTCGGGAACCTTACCGCCGAGCGCAAGCTGCAGCGCCTGTTCCGGCAACTGACGGCCGCGCATCCTGACCTGCCGGTCCTGGTGCTGTCTTCCGGGGGCCGGCCGGAAACCTCGGGCGCAGTCGCGGAGACGCATCCGACCTGGTCCCTCGACGTGCCCGTGCGCCGCGCGCAGCTCGCGCGCCTGCTGCGCCGGGCCGAGCGCTATCGCGGCGCGGAACGCCGGCAGCGGCTCACCGGCACCTCCGCGGCCATGCGCCAGGTGCGGCGCCTGATCGGCCAGGTCGCCGACTTCGACACCACGGTCCTCGTCACCGGCGAGTCCGGAACCGGCAAGGAACTCGTCGCCCGCACCATTCACGAGCTGTCCGCCCGCTGCAACGGGCCGTTCGTACCGTTGAACTGCGGCGCGATCCCGCCCGATCTCCTCGAGAGCGAGCTGTTCGGGCACGACAAGGGCGCCTTCTCGGGCGCGATCAGCTCGCGCACCGGCCGCTTCGAGCTGGCGGAGGGCGGCACCCTGTTTTTGGACGAGATCGGCGACATGAGCCTGCCGATGCAGGTGAAGCTCCTGCGCGCGCTGCAGGAGCGCGCCTTCGAAAGAGTCGGCAGCAACCGCACCCGGCAGTGCAACGTCCGCATCATCGCGGCAACGCATCGCGACCTGCCGGCGGCCGTGAAGAACGGCGAGTTTCGGGAGGATCTCTACTACCGGCTGAACGTCTTCCCGATCGAGATGCCGCCGCTGTGCAAGCGCAAGAGCGACCTGCCGGAACTGCTCGACGAGCTGCTGGTACAGCACCAGGGCGACGGGCAGGGCAGGCTGCGCGTGACCCCGCAGGCGCTTGCCGCGCTCGCCGCCTACCCGTGGCCCGGCAACGTGCGCGAGCTCTCGAACCTGGTCGAAAGGCTCGCCATCCTGTTTCCCTCCGGCGAGATCGGGCTCGAAGACCTGCCGGAGAAATACCGGCGGGATGCCGAAGCCGCCGCGCATTCGCTCCCGTCCGATCCGCAGGCGCTGCGGACCTCCCTGGACCTCAAGGCGCACCTGCAGCAGGTCGAACAGGACCTGATCCGCCAGGCGATGCAGGACGCGGGCGGGGTCGTCGCGCAGGCGGCGCGCCTCCTGAAGATGCGCCGCACCACGCTGGTCGAAAAGCTCTCCCGCCTCCCGGCCTGATCGCGCCGGCGTCGGAATATTGACGCCGCAACGAAGTGGTCTTGTTAAGTCTCTGAACGCGCAACGAATTCTTCGTTGGCACAGTTCTTGCTAACGGGTCGTCAAGAGCAAGAACCGACGGAGAATACATTGACCGCTACCGTGATGAACGCCGAGGCGCTGACGGCCGCGTTCGAGGCTTTCAACCGCCAGGCCGGGTCGCTGGAGCTGTCCTACCGCGAGCTCGAGTCGCAGGTGCGCTCGCTGGCCGCCGAGCTGCGGGCCGAGCGCTCCGCGCGGCAGCGCGAGCGGCGTGCGAAGGAGCGGCTGGACCGGCGGTTGGCCGGCCTGCTGGAAGTGCTGCCGGGCGGGCTGCTGGTGCTTGACGGCGCCGGCATCATCCGCGAGCACAACGGCAAAGCGCTGGAGATGCTGAACCGCCCGCTGGCCGGCTGCCCGTGGTCGGACGTCGTGCGGCGCGAGTTCTGCCCCGGCAAGCGCGCGGACGGTGAACTCGAGCTGCGCGACGGCCGGCGCCTGAGCCTGGCGCGCCGTCCGCTGGAGCATGAATCGGGCGAGATCCTGCTCCTGTCCGACGTGACGGAAAGCCGCCGCATGTCCGACCTGCTGCACCGCCGCGAGCGGCTGTCGTCGATCGGCGAAATGACGGCGACGCTTGCACACCAGATTCGCACGCCGCTCAGCGCCGCGCTGCTGCACGCGACCCGCCTCGAGCGCCGGGAGCCCGGGACGGCCGACAAGATTTCCGCCAAGCTCAGGGAGCTGGCGCAGATGGTCGACGACATGCTGCGTTTTGCCGGCGGCGTGAAGCAGGCCGGCGAAACGTTTACGGTTGAGCACCTGTTTCGCGACGTCATCGACGAGTTCGCGCCGCGCCTGCCGGCCGGCCTGGCGCTGGTGAGTGAAGTGTGCCGGCCCGGACTCGCGGTCTGCGGCAATCGCGCCGCCTTGAAAGGCGCACTGTCCAACCTGGTCAGCAACGCCGTCGACGCCTGCGGGTCGGCGGGACGTATCGAGCTGTCCGCGCTGATCGTCGACGACCGGGTATGCCTGACGGTAACGGACGACGGGCCCGGGATCGCGCAGGACGTCCGTGCGCGGTTGTTCGAGCCTTTCTTCACGACGCGGCCGCAAGGCACCGGGCTCGGGCTCGCCGTCGTCCGCTCGGTCGCCGAAGCGCACGAGGGTGAGGTACACGTGCACAGCTCGGAGGCGGGTGCGCTGTTCTCGATCGCGCTGCCGGACCTGTGTCGGGAGGAGGCGGGCGATGAGTAGCGCCGGTGTCCTGCTCGTCGAGGACGATGCGGACCTCCTCTCCGCGCTCGAGGACACGCTGGTCGACAGCGACTATCCCGTGTACACCGCGGACAGCGGCAACGCCGCGCTCTCGATCCTGGAGCGCCGGCCGGTAGGGCTGGTCGTGAGCGACATCCAGATGTCGCCGATGTCCGGCCGCGAGCTCCTCGGCGAGATCCGGCGGCGGCACCCGTGCCTGCCCGCCGTGCTGATGACGGCTCACGGCACGATCGAGAACGCGGTGGAAGCGATGCGCGAAGGCGCCTCCGACTACCTGGTCAAGCCGTTCGACGCACAGGCGCTCGTGGGCCTGGTGGAACGCTACCTGCGCGCCGGGACCAACGCCGATGAACCGGTCGCCGAGGACCCGAAGACGAAGGAGCTCCTGCGCATCGCCGGCCGCGTTGCCGCGAGCACCGCCACCGTCATGATCAGCGGTGAATCGGGCAGCGGCAAGGAGGTGATCGCACGCTACGTGCACACCCGGTCGCCGCGCCGGGCGCAGCCGTTCGTCGCCATCAACTGTGCCGCGATCCCCGAGAACATGCTGGAGGCCGTGCTGTTCGGCTACGAAAAAGGCGCGTTCACCGGCGCCGCTGCCGCGCACGCCGGGAAATTCGAGCAGGCGAACGGGGGGACGCTGTTGCTCGACGAAGTCTCCGAGATGGAGCTCGGGCTGCAGGCGAAGCTGCTGCGGGTGTTGCAGGAGCGGGAGGTCGAACGCCTGGGCGGCAGCCGCACCATCAGCCTCGACGTGCGCGTGCTGGCGACCACGAACCGGGACCTGCGCCGCCACGTCGACGACGGCCGCTTTCGCGAGGACCTCTACTACCGCCTGAACGTGTTCCCGCTGCACTTG
>CAYRKH010000126.1:0-6456 GCA_964424805.1 uncultured Woeseiaceae bacterium | reverse complement strand
ACTGGAGAAGAACGGGCTCAAGCGCGGCGAGGACGGGCTGAAGGTCATCATGATGTGCGAGCTGCCGACGAACGCGCTGCTCGCAGACAGCTACCTCGAGTACTTCGACGGCATGTCGATCGGCTCGAACGACATGACCCAGCTGACGCTCGGGCTCGACCGCGACTCCGCCCTGATCGCCGACCTTTTCGACGAGCGCGATGAGGCCGTGAAGGCGATGCTCGCGCTCGCGATCAAGGCCTGCAAGGCTCGCGGCAAGTACGTCGGCATCTGCGGGCAGGGCCCGTCGGATCACCCGGATCTCGCGCACTGGCTGGTAGAGCAAGGCATCGACAGCCTGTCCCTCAACCCGGACACGGTCGTCGAAACCTGGATGTTCCTCGCGGGCGAAGCGGTAGCGTAGCCACCCGGGCGAGCGGCGAAGGGACGCCCTGCAGGGGCGCGAAAATGCGCGTCCCTGCAGGTAAAAACGTTCGGTTTGCTCAGAAGCGATCGTAGCGCGATCGCTTCTGCCACCGGATCCGCGGCAGCCACAGCCCCAGCACCACCCCGACCAGCAGCACCAGCCCCCCGGCGAGGAACCAGTTCCGCGTCGTCTGGCTCGTAAGCTCGCGGTTCTCCTGCTCCAGGGTGCTGACCCTGATCTCCGCGTCCGTGAGCTGCTGCCTGAGATCCTTGTTCAGCTGGTCGATCGCCAGCACGTTCGCGGCGGTCCGCTTGATGGTCTCGAGCTGGTTCTCGAGCACCTGTTTGTCACGTTCGAGCGATGCGATCTGCGCCGTCGCGGCATCGTGCTCGCGCGTAATCGCCGCGAGCTGCGACCCCAGCGAGTTACCTTCCGAGCGAGCGCTGGTAAGCTGCGCCGTCAGTCGCTGGAGCTGCTCCCGGGCGGACGGCTCGTTCATCAGGTAGCGGGTCAGGACCCAGCCTTCGGTTCCGCCCGGCGTGGTGACGCGGGAATACTCTTCCGTGGCGTCGCGCTCCAGCATCTCGAGCTGCGTGCCGCTGCGCAACACCCGCGTGATCGCATTGGAGGTGCTCGGCCCCGTGCGCAGCATGACCTCGAACTGGTCGCTCACCCACACCGGCTCCGCGCGCAGCCCGGCGGCCGCGCACAGCAAACCGCCAAGCAACAGCAATGCCCGCAGTTTCGTCCTGATCATTTACAAGTCGCCCAAACTTCTGTGCGCCAACTATAAGACAACGGGATTTCTCGTACCACAACCCGGCCGCAGAACCGGGCCGACACCGTCGCCTCCGTCAGCCTTGCGGCGCCCGGGCGCGTTCCGTTTGCCATACCGCCAGGTGGTTGTTGGCAGGCATCGCATACAAGCGGACCCGTGACAGGCGGGCCGCCGCCGCGAAGCGGTCCAGCTCCGCGATGTCGCGTATGCCCATCGCCGGGTCCCGCTGCTTCAGGGAGGCGTCGAACGCGGCGTTGCTGTCGCTCGAGAACGCCCCGTCGAAATTGAACGGGCCGTAGAGGCAGAAGACACCGCCCTCCTCCAGTACCGTGCCGGCGAGCGCGAACATGCGGCGAACGGCCTCGATGCCCATGATGTGCGCGGTGTTGGCGGAGAACACGGCATCGAAGGAGAGCGAGCCGGGTTCGAACGTCTCGACGTCGAGCAACAGGGGTGGCAACACGTTATCGAGCCCCGACTGTTCGATCCAGGCGAGGATGCCCCCGTGATGCCCGGGGCAATCGCTCGTCTGCCAGGTAAGCCCGGGCATGGCGGCGCCGAAGTAGACCGCGTGTTGCCCGGTGCCGGAACCGATCTCGAGCACCCGGGAGCGGCCCTCGAGCTCCTCCCGCAGTACGTCCAGGATGGGCTGCCGGTTGCGCTCGCACGCCGGCGCGTTCGGCAGCGGCTGCGGGGTCACAATCCCCTCTGCACCACGTGCGGATCGAACAGCGCGTGCCGGTAATAGGTGAGCTCTGCGATCGAGTCCCGGATGTCGGAAAGCGCGCGGTGCGTGGACTCCTTGCTGAACCCGGCCGCCACGTCGGGTGCCCAGCGTTGCGCGATGATCTTCAACGTGCTCACGTCGAGGTTGCGGTAGTGGAAGAAAGCCTCGAGCTCCGGCATCTGGCGAGCCAGGAATCGGCGGTCCTGGCAGATGCCGTTGCCGCACATCGGGGAGGCGCCTTCGTTGACGTGCCGGCGCAGGAACTCCAGCGTCTGCCGCTCCCCGTCGGCGATCGTCAGGCGGCTCTCCAGCACCCTCGCGGTCAAGCCGGAGGTACCGTGCTGGCGCGTGTTCCATTCGTCCATGGCGTCCAGCACTTCGCGGGGCTGGTGCAGCGCGAGCACGGGGCCTTCGGCAATTTCGTTCAACTGGTCGTCAGTGACGATAGTGGCGATCTCGATGATCTCGTCCGTCATCGTGTTCAACCCGGTCATTTCCAGGTCGATCCAGATCAGGTTCGTCTGCGGATTGGAGGTTGGTGCGCGCGGTTCACTCATGGGGTCGAACATCTTAACGGATTCCGGCGTCCCGGATGCAACCGGTTGAGTCTGCCGGCATACTTCCCGCCCATGCCGCGAAATCAGTCCGGATCGGTCCCCGAGCAGCAGGCAACGGTCGTCGCGACCTTCGGCCGCCGCTTCGACCTCCTGCTCGGCGACGGCCGCGAAGCCGCCGCCCGGGTGAAGGGCCGCGCGCTCCAGCCCGTCTGCGGGGACCGGGTGATCGCCCGGCCGCTCCCGAACGAAGCGGACTGGCTGATCACGCGAGTGCTGCCGCGCGCCAACGAGCTGGCGCGCCCGAACCTGCGCGGCGGGGTCGAGATACTCGCCGCCAACCTAGACGCGCTGGTCGTGGTGACCGCGGATTTCCCGGCAACGGACTGGTTCATCGCAGACCGCTACATTTGCGCCGCGGAACTCATGGGCGCCGCGGCGGCGGTAGCGTTCAACAAGATCGACCGCGGAGGCATCGAGCCCGCGTCGGAGCAGGCGCTGGCTGAATACGGCGCCATCGGCTACCCGACCCTGCGCCTGAGCGCCGCGGAGAACGTCAACCTCGGGGCGTTGCTCGACTTCCTCGCCGGCCGGCGCGGCATCCTCGTCGGGCAGTCCGGGGTCGGGAAGTCCAGCCTCATCAACCGGCTGGTCGACGACAGCGTGCTGCCGACCGCGGCCGTCTCCGCGAGCCGGCGCGAAGGCCGGCACACCACCGTCAACTCCGTCATGCTGTCGCTGCCGAACGGCGGCGCGGTCATCGATTCACCGGGGGTTCGCGACTATGCCCCGGCGGTCGCCGGGCCCGCCGAGGTCGCGCAGGGATTCAGGGAGATACGCGAAGCCGGTGCACATTGCCGCTTTGCCAACTGCCGGCACCGGCACGAGCCGGGCTGCGACGTCAAGGCACGGGTGGGGGACGGGCGGATCGCCGCACGCCGCTACGAAAGCTACAGGCGGCTCCTGGCGAGCGCGGAACGGCTGGTAAAAGGTGAGCGGCGCTAGCCGGGCGGCCAGCTCATGCCCCGCCCGCCGAGCACGTGCAGGTGAATATGGAACACGGACTGCCCGGCACCTTCCATGCAGTTCATGACCGTGCGGTAGCCGCTCTGCTCGATCCCCTCGTCCTTCGCGACCTGCTGCGCGGCGAGATACAGCCCGCCGACGTCGCCGGCATCCTGCTCCTCGAGGTCGTTGATCGTCGCGATGTGCTTGCGCGGGATGACGAGCACGTGGGTCGGCGCCTGCGGGTTGGTGTCGCGAAACGCGACGACGCGATCAGTCTGGTGGACGATATCGGCTTCCACCTTCCCCGCGGCAATCTTGCAGAAGATACAGTTGTTGTCCGGCATGATTCTCCTCGATCGGTCAGTCAGTCCACCATCCGCCGCCCGAAAAAGGCGTGCGAAAGCGTGCCGCCGTCGACGTATTCCAGCTCACCGCCGAGCGGCACGCCATGGGCGATGCGGCTGGCCGGCACCTTGTAGCGCGCGGCCATCTCGGCCACGAAATGGGCAGTGGCGTCGCCTTCGACGGTCGGGTTGGTCGCGACGATCATTTCTTCGAACTGCTCGTTTGCCAGCCGCTGCTCGAGTTCGTGCAGCCCGAGCTCGCGCGGTCCGATCCCGTCCAGCGGCGACAGGTGCCCCATGAGCACGAAATAGTGGCCCTTGTAGCCGGTCGCGTCCTCGATGGCCATGACGTCCGCCGGCGACTCGACGATGCAGAGCAATGACCGGTCACGCCCGGAGGCTTCGCAGATGCTGCAAAGCTCGCTTTCCGACAGCATGCGGCAGCGCCGGCAGTGCCCGATGCCGGCAACGGCCTCGGCAAGCGCCTTCGACAGCAGCAAGGCGCCGTCGCGGTCGCGTTCGAGCAGGTGAAACGCGATGCGCTGCGCCGACTTGCGGCCGACGCCCGGCATGCACCGCAGCGCGTCGATCAGGCGGACCAGGAGCGGAGAAAATGCCAAGGTCGAGGAGTTAGAAAGGCAGCTTCATGCCGGGCGGCAGGTTCAGGCCGGCGGTCATGCCGGAAAGCTTTTCCTGCACCGTCTGCTCCACGCGCCGCACCGCGTCGTTGAACGCCGCGACGAGCAGGTCCTCGAGCATCTCCTTGTCGTCGCCGACCAGCGTATCGTCGATCTCGATCGCGCGGACGTCGTGCTTGCAGGTCATCGTGATGCGGACCATGCCCGCGCCCGACTCGCCCGTCACCGTCATTTTCGCAATCTCTTCCTGCGCCTTCTGCATTTCGGCCTGCATCTGCTGCGCCTGCTTCATGAGCTGGCCAATGCCACCTTTCATCTGCTAACTCCCGTTCTGCCGCTGGCTTTTGACAAGTTCGATCGAGTCGGGGTTCAGCCGGGCGCCGAACATGTCACGCAACGCCTTGACGTTCGGGTCCGCCTCCAGCGACTCGCGCGCGGCCTCGAGCGTCTCCTGGTCGAGTCTCGCCTGTTCCTGTATCGGCGTCTCCACCTCGTCACTCCCGACTTCGACGTCAACGGTCAAGCGCTCGCCGAAGTGCCGGGACAGCGCATTGGCCAGCTCATTCTGGCGGGCGCGGGTCAGCAGCGACTCGGATCGGCTGTCCAACGCGAGGTGAATGACGTCCCCTTTGCGCCGCAGGTAGGCGCAGTTGCTCGCGAGCAGCTTGCTCGCACCGTTCAGCTCGAGCTCCGGGATCAGCCGCGCCCAGTCCGGCGCCTGCCAGGCCGTCCGGACCGGCACGCTGTCGGTTTCGCCGCTGCCGGAAGGGGCAGCGGCACGGCGGCGGCTCCCGGCCGTACCGCCGCCCGGCTCGCGGGCCACGGGGCGGCTGGCGCCGGAGCCCCCGGAGGCGCCTGCATCGGCCGTGCGGCTCCCCGGCTGGAACGCCAGCATCCGGAGCAGCGTCATCTCGGCGCCGCTCCTGGGATCCGGCGCCAGGTGGAGGTCGCGGCGCCCGATGAGTGCCATCTGGTAGAACAGCTGCACGTCCTCTCGTGACAGGGCCTGCGCAAGTTCCGCGATCGCCTGCCCGGCCAGCTCGTCCTCGCTGTCGGCGGCGCCGGTCACCTGGTACACGGCAACGCGTTGCAATAACCGGGCCATATCCTCGAGCAGGCGCGCGTAATCCGGGGCCTGCTCGTCGATGGCCGCCACCGTCTGCAGGAGCCCGGGGGCATCGCCCGCCGCCAGCAGGTCCAGGAGCTTCGCCACGTGCTCCCGGTCGATGGTCCCTAGCATGGAAGCGACCGCGTCGCCGGTCAGCGCGCCGCCGCAGTGTGCGACCGCCTGGTCCAGCAGGCTCAAGGCGTCGCGCAGGCTGCCGTCGGCCGCTTGCGCGATCATCGCGAGCGACGCGGCATCGGTTTCGATCGGCTCTTCGGCGCAGATGTACTCGAGCCGCTCCCGGATCAGCTTCGGCGTCAGGCGCTTGAGATTGAACTGCAGGCAGCGCGACAGCACCGTCACCGGCAGCTTCTGCGGATCGGTCGTCGCGAGCAGGAACTTCACGTGCGGCGGCGGTTCCTCCAGGGTCTTGAGCAGGGCGTTGAAGGAGTGCGTCGAGAGCATGTGCACTTCGTCGATCAGGTAGACCTTGTAGCGCCCGCGCGCCGGGGCGTACTGAACGTTGTCGAGCAGCTCACGCGTGTCGTCCACCTTGGTGCGCGACGCCGCGTCGACTTCGATCAGGTCGACGAAGCGGCCCTCATCGATCTCGCGGCAGGCGCTGCATGTCCCGCAGGGCGTCGACGTCACGCCCGTCTCGCAGTTGAGCGATTTCGCCAGAATGCGCGCGATCGTCGTTTTGCCTACACCGCGCGTGCCGGTAAAGAGGAACGCGTGGTGCACCCGCCCCGTCTGCAGTGCGTTGACCAGCGCCCGCATGACGTGTTCCTGGCCGGCCAGCTCTGCAAAGCTGCGCGGCCGCCATTTGCGTGCCAGGGCGAGATAGGACATGGGCGTGAAAAGCGGTTAGCGGTTAGGGGTTGGTGAAGAAGGTC
>CAYRKH010000125.1:0-6516 GCA_964424805.1 uncultured Woeseiaceae bacterium | reverse complement strand
TCGGGGCCCTGCGGGCCCTCTCGGTCCGCTTTATTTCCCCCAGGCACCCCCCGCCGGCCCCACCGCCCGCTCCCGGAGTTCCGGAACGCGTTGCGCGGCATCGATTCTGCTGTAGGAGCGCGCATCGCGCGCGATGCCCACGATCGGCGAACTCGGCATCGCGCGCGGTGCGCGCTCCTACAGGCGGCGACGAGTACGTACCGGTCGTGGTGCCGCCAGCCGCGGCGAGCCACGCCGCTTGAGGTCCGCCCGTGACGCCGGTTGACATCCAGGCCGCGATTGAAAGGGGCGTGGCGGCGCTCGGGCAGGCGTTGCCCGAGGGCGCAGCCGGGAAGATGGCGCGGCTGCTGGTGGAACTCGAGCGGTGGAACGCGCGGATGAATCTCACGGCCGTGCGCGACGTCGGCGAGATGGTGACGCGTCACGTGCTGGACAGCCTGGCGGTGCGGCGGCACGTGCAAGGGCCGCGAGTGATCGATGTCGGGACCGGTGCCGGGTTCCCCGGGCTGCCGCTCGCGATCTCGGAGCCGTCGCTCTCCGTTGTGCTGCTCGACCGGAGCGGGAAAAAGGTCGCGTTCGTGCGCCACGCCATCGGCGCACTGGGCCTGGAGAACGCGTCAGCCGTACAGGGCGCGGCCGAAAGCTATGCACCTGCCGAACGCTTTGATACGGTTCTCTGCCGGGCGCTCGCAGCGATCGACCGGCTCACGGGCATGGCTGGGCACCTGCTGGCCGACGATGGCGTATTGCTGGCGCTCAAGGGACAATACCCGACCGACGAACTTCGCGAGCTGGCGGACGGGTCCGAGTCGTGGAAATACAGCGTCACAGCATTGGCGGTACCGGGCCTGGCACGGCATTCACGGCACCTGGTTACCCTGAAGAGAGACACCTGAACATAATGTCCCGCGTCATCGCCGTCGCGAACCAGAAAGGCGGGGTCGGCAAGACCACCACCTGCGTCAACCTCGCAGCCTCGCTGGCCGCCACCCAGCGCCGCGTGCTGCTGGTCGACATGGATCCCCAGGGCAACGCCACCATGGGCTGCGGCATCGACAAGATGAACCTCGAGCGCTCGGCCTGCGACGTGCTGCTGGGGGATGAAACCGCGGCCGACACCATCGTCTCGGCGCCGGAAGGCAAGTTCGCGGTGCTCCCCGGGAACGAGGACCTGACGGTCGCCGAGGTAAGCCTGCTGAAGGAGATCGGCCGCGAGATGCGCCTGCGCAAAGCGCTGGCGCCGGTCCGCGGCTTGTACGACTTCATCCTCATCGACTGCCCGCCGTCGATCAACATGCTGACCGTGAACGCGCTGACGGCGGCCAACGGTGTCCTCATCCCGATGCAGTGCGAGTATTACGCGCTCGAGGGCCTGAGTGCGCTGCTGGACACCGTCGAGCAGGTGCGGACGACCGTGAACCCCGAGCTCGAGATCTACGGGCTGCTGCGCACGATGGTGGACCCGAGGATCAACCTGTCGAACGAGGTGTCGGACCAGCTGGTGGAGCACTTCAACGACAAGGTGTTCCGCACCGTCGTGCCGCGCAACGTCAGGCTGGCGGAAGCGCCGAGCTTCGGCCGCCCCGTGTTGTACCACGACCGGATGTCGCGCGGCGCGATGGCCTATCTCGCGCTGGCGGGCGAGGTGCTGCGCCGCGAAGACGAGCGCAGCACGGCGGCGCTATAGGGAAGGCGAGCGCACAGGCATGACCGAATCACGAACGATTGAACGACAGGGAAGCGCCCACAAGACCATGAGCAAGAAAAAACGCCTCGGACGCGGTCTCGACGCACTGCTGAGCAAAACCGCCGCCGAACCCGCCGGGGCGCCCGCCGCGCAAGCGGAGGCCGGCGGCGACCGGCTGCGCAACCTGCCGGTCGACCTGCTGCAGCGCGGGCGCTACCAGCCGCGCATCGACATGCGCCAGGAATCGCTGGAGGAGCTGGCGAGCTCGATACGCGCCCAGGGCGTGGTGCAGCCGATCGTCGCGCGGCCCCTGCCGGCCTCGGGCGACGGCAGCACGACGCGCTACGAGATCATTGCCGGTGAGCGTCGCTGGCGGGCCGCGCAGATGGCGGGCCTCGACGAGATCCCCGCGGTCATCCGCGATGTGCCTGACGAGGGCGCGATCGCCATGGCGCTCATCGAGAACATCCAGCGCGAGAACCTGAACCCGCTGGAGGAAGCGCGGGCGCTCGATCGCCTGATCCGGGAGTTCGAGCTGACCCACCAGGCGGCCGCCGACGCGGTCGGGCGTTCGCGCGCCGCGGTCAGCAACCTGCTGCGCCTGCTCGAGCTGTCCACCAGGGTAAAGGGCATGCTCGAAGCGCGCCAGCTCGAGATGGGACACGCTCGAGCGCTCCTGTCGCTCAGCGACAAGGGGCAGCAATTCGAGGCCGCGCAGCGGATCGTGAAGGGCGGGCTGTCGGTGCGGGACGCGGAGGCGCTCGTGCGCCGCCTGTCCGGCGGCAAGCCGCCGCCACCGGCCGCCGCCGCGCCGGATGCCGACGTGCGCCGGCTCGAAGCCCGGATTGCGGACAAGCTCGGCGCGAAGGTGCGCATCGACCACAAGGCCAAGGGGATGGGCAAGCTCGTCATCGCCTACAACAGCCTCGACGAGCTCGACGGCATCCTCAAGCATATCGTGTAGGGCGCTCCGGGCGGGTCGCGCTCCCGCCGCCGGGGGGTTTGAATCCCGCCTGAAGGCCCCATCTGCGTCCTGCCGAAAGGGGCTTTTCGCAGGGATTTTGAAGGTGCCCGGATTGGTTGCCTTGCTGAAATGCGGTCTCTATAATGCGCGGGCTAAGCGTCGCGCGGGCTTATTTGCACCGCGCGGCACTATGCGTAGGCCCGCTTGGAATGATTTTAAGCGCAACGCCACATCCCGCCGGTCGGCGCACCGGTCAATGCAGGGACGTGGCGTTTTTGTTGTCGGAGGCAGGGACGAGATGAGGATCGGGGCCGACGAGAAATCGCTAGCCTCGCCAAACAGCCTCATTCTCCGCGTACTCCTGGCACAGGCGGGGCTCGCTGCGGTTCTTGCAGCGTTTTTCTGGGGCATGGGTGGTGTGGTTCCAGCTTACTCGGCGTTGCTCGGGGGGCTGGTAGCGGTTCTCCCGAATGCTTTTTTGGCGCTGAGGCTCAGCCTGCCGCGACGCGACCCGAGCGCGGCGGGGCTGCTGCGAGCTGCCTATATCGGTGAGCTCGGCAAGGTGACGCTGACCGTGCTGTTGTTCGGCCTGGTGTTCACCACCGTCAAGCCGCTCGCCGCGGGCGCGCTCTTTACCGGGTTCGTCGCCGCGCAGCTGGCGGCGTTTGCAGGCTTCCTGGAGCGCAGCAAGCGCGCGACCAGCGATATCGAGTAACGGACGACATCGAGTAACGGAATGGCAAGCGAGCACGGAGCCCAGACCTCCGGACAATACATAGAGCACCACCTGCAGAACCTGCAGGTCTGCCGCGTAGACGGCGAATGGCTGTGGAACGAATGCGCCGGCAACCCGATGGCCGTCAACGTCGATTCGATGTTCTTCTCGCTGGTGCTCGGGATCGTGTTCATCTGGATTTTCGGACGCGCCGCGAAGAAGTCGACCTCGGGCACGCCGGGCAAGCTGCAGGCGGCGGTGGAAATCATGATCGACTTCGTCGATTCCAGCGTGCGCGACTCGTTCCATGGCAAGAGCAAGCTGATTGCACCGCTCGCCCTGACGATCTTCGTCTGGGTGTTCCTGATGAACCTGATGGACCTCATTCCCGTCGACTGGCTGCCGCAGCTCGGCATGGCTGCCGGTGTCGAGTACCTGAAGATCGTGCCGACCGCCGACGTCAACATCACGTTCGGCATGTCGATCGCCGTGTTCCTGCTGATCATCTGGTACACCGTCGCGAACAAGGGCGTCACGGGGCTGATCGGCGACCTGACGCTGCACCCGATCGCGCCGCCGACCAAGGGACTCGGGCTGCTGGCAGCACCGCTGGTCATCGCGTTCAACTTCGTGCTCGAATCGGTTTCGCTGCTGTCGAAGCCGCTGTCGCTGTCGCTGCGACTGTTCGGCAACATGTTTGCCGGCGAGCTGATATTCGTGCTGATCGCCCTGCTCGGCCTGTGGCAGCTGCCGCTGCACTTTCCGTGGGCGGTGTTCCACATCCTGATCATCACCCTGCAGGCGTACATATTCATGATGCTGACGATCGTGTATCTCAGCCTCGCATCGGCAGAGCAACATTAAACCGCCCGTGTGAACGGGCTTCCGTGAAGTTGATTTGAGGAGACATTGATGGAAACTGTTATTGGCCTTACCGCGATCGCCGTCGCGATTCTCATCGGACTCGGCGCCCTGGGCGTCGGTGTCGGCATGGGGATTCTGGGCGGCCGCTTCCTCGAAGGCGCGGCAAGGCAGCCGGAGCTGGCCCCGATGCTGCAGACCAAGATGTTCCTGGTCGTGGCGCTGCTCGACGCGGTCGCGATGATCGGCGTCGGTATCGCTCTCTACTTCGCGTTCGCCAACCCGTTCATCGGGCAGCTGCAGAACGCGATGGGCGGCTGAGGTACCGATTCCGGAGCACGTGAGGACTCTGCATGTCCATTAACCTGACTTTATGGGGCCAGACGATCGCGATGGCCGTGTTCGTATGGTTCTGCATGCGCTTCATCTGGCCGTACATCATGAAAGCGATCGAAGAGCGCCAGACGAAGATTGCCGACGGTCTCGCAGCGGCGGAAAAGGGCCAGCAGAAGCTGGACGACGCGACCCGCGAGGCGGAAAAGATCGTGCAGGGCGCGAGGGCGCAGGCCACGACCATCCTCGACCAGGCGCATGCCCGCGCCAACGAGATCGTCGCCGAAGGCAAGGCCGAAGGAGCGCGCGAGCGCGAGCGGCAGCTCGAGCTGGCCCACGCGGAGGTCGAGCAGGAGATCAACCGGGCGCGCGAAGAGCTGCGCGGCGAGGTCTCAGCGATCGCCGTCGCCAGCGCCGAGAAGATCCTGCGCCGCGAGATCGACCGGCAAGCGCACGAGGATATCCTCTCCCGGCTGGCGGCCGAGCTTTAAGGGAACCGTATGGCCGACAACAACACGGTTGCGCGACCTTACGCCGAAGCGGCTTTCGAGTTCGCTCGCCAGGAGAAGGCGCTTGACGCCTGGGGCGATGCCCTGCGGCTGGCCGGCGAGCTGACCGCCGACGGGCGGGTGGCGAAATTCCTCGCCAACCCGAAGCTGTCCGATGAGCAGCGGCTGTCGTTTCTGGCCGGGCTCATTGCTTCCGCCGGGGGTGAGGATTCGGTCCTCGCCGGCAGCGACCGGCACGGCGCGAATTTCCTGAAGCTCATCGTCGAGAACGAACGGGTTTACGCGCTGCCGGAAGTGGCCGAGCACTTCGACAGCCTGAAGGACGCGCTCGAGAACACGGTCGAGGTCACCGTCACCTCGGCAACCGAGCTGTCGGCCGAGCAGAAACAATCGATCGTTGCGGCGCTCAAGGCGCGCCTCGGCCGCGAGGTGCAGCTCGATACTTTACTGGACGAATCACTCATCGGCGGCGCGGTCATTCGCGCCGGCGACGTGGTCATCGACGGCTCGCTGCGTTCCCGGCTTACGGGACTCGCGAACGCGCTGACCGCTTAACAGGACTGGGACAACATCATGGCACTCAAAGCTTCTGAAATCAGCCAGCTGATCAAGCAGCGCATCGAGAATTTCGAGGCGGCCGCGGAGGCGCGCGACGTCGGCACCGTCATCGGCGTGACCGACGGCATCGTCCGCATCCACGGCCTGGCCGACGCGCGCTACGGCGAGATGCTCGAGTTCGCGGAGCAGACCTACGGGCTCGCACTGAACCTGGAGCAGGATTCGGTCGGCGCGGTGGTACTCGGCGACTACAAGCACATCTCCGAAGGCCAGACCGTCAAAACCACCGGACGCATCCTCGAGGTGCCGATCGGCGAGGCCCTGCTCGGACGCGTGGTCGACCCGCTGGGCGTCCCCATCGACGGCAAGGGGCCGATCAATGCCACGGAAACGGCGCCTATCGAGAAAGTCGCGCCGGGCGTCATCGCGCGCAAATCGGTGGACCAGCCGGTGCAGACCGGCCTGAAGGCCATCGACGCGATGGTACCGGTCGGCCGCGGCCAGCGCGAGCTGATCATCGGCGACCGCCAGACGGGCAAGACGGCCGTAGCGGTGGACGCGATCATCAACCAGGTCGGCACCGGCATTAAATGCATTTACGTCGCCATCGGACAGAAGGCATCGTCCATCGCGGGCGTCGTGCGCAAGCTCGAGGAGCGCGGTGCGATGGAACACACCATCGTCGTCGCCGCCTCGGCGTCCGATTCCGCCGCGATGCAGTACATCGCGCCGTACGCGGGCACGTCGATGGGCGAGTACTTCCGCGATCGCGGGCAGGACGCGCTCATCATTTTCGACGACCTCACGAAGCAGGCCTGGGCCTACCGCCAGGTATCGCTGCTGCTCCGCCGGCCGCCCGGCCGCGAAGCGTATCCGGGCGACGTGTTCT
>CAYRKH010000124.1:0-6575 GCA_964424805.1 uncultured Woeseiaceae bacterium | reverse complement strand
GCCGCCGTTCCCGGCCAACTACGGGCTGTACGGCAAGCCGACGACGATCAACAACACGCAAACCATTGCGAGCGTGCCGGCGATCATCCACAAGGGTGCAAGCTGGTTCGCGGGCCTGGGACCCGAAGGCTCGGGCGGCACGGCGCAGTTCTCGGTCTCCGGCCACGTCGAGAAACCGCAGAACCTCGAGCTGCCGATGGGCATCCCGTTCAGGGACCTGCTCGAGATCTGCGGCGGCGTGTGGAAAGGCAGGAAGCTGAAGGCCGTGATTCCCGGCGGCTCGTCGGTGCCGGTCCTGCCCGCCGAGATCATCATGGACTGCACGATGGACTACAACTCGCTGAAAGAGGCCGGCTCGTCCTTCGGCACCGGCGCCGTGATCGTGATGGACGAGACGACCTGCATGGTGCGCGCGCTGCGCCGTATCTCCCGATTCTACATGGCGGAATCCTGCGGCCAGTGCACGCCCTGCCGCGAGGGCACCGGCTGGCTGTGGCGGATGCTTACGAGCATCCTCCAGGGGCGCGGCACGGAATCCGACCTGGACAAGCTGGTCGACGTGGCGGATCACATCGAAGGCCACACGATCTGCGCGCTGGGCGACGCGGCCGCGTGGCCGGTGCAGAGTTTCGTCAAGCATTTCCGGCACGAGTTCGAGTACATGGTGCGCAACAAGGGCCGCAGCATCGTCGACGACAAGGCACAGGCGGCATGAGCGACGATACGATCAATTTCGAGGTCGACGGCAAGCCGTTCACGGCCAGGAAAGGCCAGATGATCATGGAGGTCACCGATCACGTCGGCGGCGCCTACATCCCTCGCTTTTGCTATCACCCGAAGCTGTCCGTCGCGGCGAACTGCCGCATGTGCCTGGTCGAGGTGGAAAAAGCGCCGAAGCCCCTGCCGGCCTGCGCGACGCCCGTAGCAGAGGGCATGAAGGTGTTCACGCGCTCGCCGCGGGCCATCGAGGCGCAGCGGGCGACCATGGAATTCCTGCTCATCAATCACCCGCTGGACTGCCCGATCTGTGACCAGGGCGGCGAGTGCGAGCTGCAGGATCTCGCGATGGGCTACGGGCGCGACGTGTCGCGCTTCACGGACCGCAAGCGCGTGGTGAAGGACCAGAACATCGGCCCCCTCATCTCGACCGACATGACCCGCTGCATCCACTGCACCCGCTGCGTGCGCTTCGGCGAGGAGGTGCAGGGCTTCCAGCAGCTCGGCACTATGGGCCGCGGCGAGAACATGAGGATCAGCACCTACGTCGAGCAGAGCATCGATCACGAGCTGTCCGCGAACATCATCGACCTGTGCCCCGTGGGTGCACTGAACAACAAGCCGTTTCGCTACAGCGCGCGCGGTTGGGAAATGGTGCAGCGATCGGCCGTGTCACCGCACGACTGCGTGGGTTCGAACATGTACGTGCACGTGCTGCGCGGCAAGATCAAGCGCGTGGTGCCGCGGGAAAACGAGCTGATCAACGAGACCTGGCTGGCCGATCGCGACCGCTTCAGCTTTTACGGGATGTACAGCGACGACCGCCTGGTGACGCCGCGCGTGAAGGAAAACGGCGCCTGGCGCGAGATCGACTGGCAGGAAGCGCTCGAGCGGCTCGCCACGCAGTGGAAGCAGGCCGGCGCCGACGTCGGCATCCTGGCGTCGCCGAGCGCTACCCTCGAGGAACAGCACCTGCTGGCAAAGCTGGCGGCGGCGGCCGGGACGGCAAACATCGACCACCGGCTGCGGCAGCGGGATTTCTCCGACCAGGAGAACGATCCGCTGTTCCCGTGGTTCGGCTGCGATATCGCCGACATCGAGCGGCAGGAGGCGCTGCTCATCGTTGGCTCGAACCTGAGGCGCGAGGCGCCCATACTCGCGCACCGGGTGCGCAAGGCAGCGCTCAAGGGCGCCGCCGTCTCGTTCATCAACCGCGAGCGCTACGAATACCTGTTCACCGTTGCCGATTACCTGGCGGGTGCCGGCCTGGTGGACCAGCTCGCGGCGGTTGCCGCGGCCGCCGCTGCCGCCGCGGGCGCGCCGCTGCCGGCGGCGGTGTCGAAGCTGTGCGAGGGTGCCGCTGCCGGCGAGGAGCACCGGCGCGTGGCGCAAAAGCTCGCCCAGGCCGACGGCGGCCTCGTCCTGCTGGGGAACCTCGCGCTGCGCGACCCCGCGTTTGCCGCGATTCGGGCGCTCGCCGCGGCCATTGCCTCCCTGACGGGCGCGCGCTTCGGCTGCGTGTCCGACGGCGCGAACTCGGCCGGCGCGCACCTGGCCGGCGTACTGCCGCACCGTGGTGCCGGCGGCGCGCCGCGCCAGCAGGCGGGCCGCCACGCGGGCAATATGCTGGACGATCCGCTGGGAGCGGTGCTGCTGTTCGGCATCGAGCCGGACCGCGACCTGCCGGTCGATGCGACGGACAAGCTCGAGGCACAGGAATTCGTCGCGGCCCTGACGCCGTTCGTGACGCCTGCCCTGGAGCGCGGCGCCGACCTGCTGCTGCCGATCGGCACCGCCCTGGAGAGCTCCGGTACCTTCGTCAACGGCGAAGGCCGCTGGCAGAGTTTCAGCGGCGTGGCCACGCTGGTCGGCGAGGCGCGCCCGGCGTGGAAGGTGCTGCGCGTGCTGGGCAACCTGGTGGACGCGGAAGGGTTCGAGTACCTGTCGAGCGAGGACGTGCGCGACGAGCTGAAGGCCGCGCTCGGCGACGTGTCGCCCGATAACGCCTATGCCGGCACGGCGCCGCTGCCGCGCCCGCGGGACGACGGCGCGGACGGTGCGGACGTGCCGATGTACCAGGTGGACGCGCTGGTGCGGCGCTCGGTCCCGCTGCAGCTCACGCGCGACCCCGCGCGCGCGCCCGGTAAGGATGCCGCATGACGGCGCTGATCCCGCAGTTCGCGGTCGACTTCTGGAACTCCCTGCCGGAGTTGCTGCGCTACGTCACCGTGGTGACGACGCAGATCGGGGTCGTGACGCTGGGCATCATCCTGACCGTGGCGTTTGCGACCTATTTCGAGCGCAAGGTCATCGGGTTCATGCAGGGGCGGATCGGCCCGAACCGCGTCGGACCGCTGGGCCTGGGGCAGCCGTTCGCCGACGTCATCAAGCTGCTGATCAAGGAAGTGGTGATCCCGCGGGAGTCGAACCGCTACCTGTTCCTGATCGCGCCGCTTTTGTCGATCATCCCCGCGCTCGCGACGTGGGCGGTCATACCGCTCGCGGAAGGCTTCGTCATCGCCGACATCGACGCCGGGCTCCTGTACGTGCTGGCGCTGACGTCGATGGGCGTCTACGGCGTCATCCTCGCCGGCTGGGCGACGAACTCGAAATACGCGCTGCTCGGCGCGATGCGCTCCGCGGCGCAGATCGTCGCCTACGAGATCGCCATGGGCTTCGCGCTGGTCGGCGTGCTGATGGCCGCCGGCAGCCTCAATCTCGGCACGATCGTGCGCGCGCAGGCGGGCGGGGTCAGCGACTGGTTCATCTGGCCGCTACTGCCGCTGTTCCTGGTGTACTTCGTCTCCGGGGTGGCGGAGACCAACCGGGCGCCGTTCGACGTGGCCGAGGGCGAATCCGAGATCGTGGCGGGCTTCCACGTCGAGTACTCGGGCGTCGCCTTCGCCATCTTCTTCCTCGCCGAGTACGCGAACATGGTGCTGATCTCGGCGCTGACCGCGGTGTTCTTCCTCGGAGGCTGGGCGTCGCCGTTCGAGGGCTGGACCTTCCTCGGCGACAGCTTCCTGCGCGAGCCGAGCTTCTTCTGGCTTGCGGCCAAGATCGCGTTCTTCATGTTCGCCTTCTTCTGGCTGCGGGCTACCTTCCCGCGCTACCGCTACGACCAGATCATGCGGCTCGGCTGGAAGGTCTTCATTCCCATTACTATCCTCTGGATCGCGGTGGAGGGCTTGATGGCCTGGCTGCAGGTGGGGCCATGGGCAGCATGAGCATCCACGATGCAGGGGGCGAGAGCTGATGGCTACGCGACTGAGAAACCTGTTCAGGACGATTTCGCTCTACGAGCTGTGGGAAGGCCTGGCCACCACGCTGCGCAACTTCTTCCGCGACGAGACCACGGTCCAGTACCCGGAAGAAAAGACGCCGCAGTCCTACCGCTACCGGGGGCTGCACGCGCTGCGCCGCTACCCGAACGGCGAGGAGCGTTGCATCGCCTGCAAACTGTGCGAGGCCGTGTGCCCGGCGCTCGCCATCACGATCGAGTCGGGCGTCAGCGACGACGGTACGCGTCGCACGACGCGCTATGACATCGACCTGTTCAAGTGCATCTACTGCGGCTTCTGCGAGGAATCCTGCCCGGTCGATGCCATCGTGGAGACGCGCATCCACGAATACCACATGGAAACGCCCGGCGAGAACATCATGACCAAGGACAAGCTCCTGGCTGTCGGCGACCGATACGAAGCGATGATCTCCGCGGACAAGGCCGCGGATGCAAAATACCGATAAAAACGGGGACGGGGGCTTTGATTTTCTCACTGCTGTTCTATTTTTTTGCCGCGATCCTGGTTGCCGCGGCGATAGGCGTGATCCTCGCGCGCAATCCCGTACATACGGTGCTGCTGCTCATCCTCTCGTTTTTCCAGAGCGCGGTGCTGTGGATCATGGCGGAGGCCGAGTTCCTGGCCATCGTGCTGGTGCTCGTCTACGTCGGCGCGGTGATGGTGCTGTTCCTGTTCGTCGTGATGATGCTGGACGTGACCGTGGCGGCAGTCCGCGGCGGGCTGGTCCGCTATGCGCCGCTTGGATTGCTGATCGCGGTGCTGATGGTGGTCGAACTGGCGCAGGTGATCTGGTTGCGTAGCAACGTCGCGGCAACCGGCACCGGCGGCTTCGTACCGCTGCCCGAGAATTACAGCAACACCCAGGCGCTGGGATCCATCCTGTATACCGAGCACGTGTACGCGTTCGAGATCGCAGCCGTGATCCTCCTGCTCGCGATCGTCGCCGCGATTACCCTGACGATGCGCAAGCGGCCGGGCCTGAAGCAGCAGGATATTGCCTACCAGACCTCGATCCGGAGCGAGGATCGTATCCGCATCGTCTCCATGGAAGCGGAGGAGCGGCGATGATGGAGATCGGCCTGCAGCACTACCTCACGCTCGGTGCGATCCTGTTCGCGCTCAGCGTCGCCGGTATCTTCATCAACCGGCGTAACCTGATCCTGCTGCTCATGTGCATCGAACTCATGTTGCTGGCCGTCAATTTCAACTTCATTGCGTTTTCACGTTATCTCGGGGACCACACGGGCCAGATATTCGTGTTCTTCATCCTGACCGTGGCGGCGGCGGAGGCGGCGATCGGGCTGGCCATCGTGGTCGTGCTGTTCCGTACCAGGCAGTCGATCAACGTCCAGGACCTGGATTCGATGAAGGGCTAGGGGCTGATGCGATACGAACACCTGCACTGTAGCAGCGCGCGTTGCGCGCGATTCCGCGTTTTGTTCGCCTGCAATACGGGCTCCCGCACATGAATTCGGTCCACCTGACCATCGTGCTGGCGCCGCTCGCGGCAGCCATTGTCGCGGGACTTTTCGGCCGGCAGATCGGCCGCGCCGGGGCACACTGGGTGACGATCCTCGCGGTCGGCCTGTCCTGCGTGCTCTCGTTGCTGGTACTGAAAGATTTGTACTTCGATGGCGGGCAGGCCTCGAACTACACGGTCTACAGCTGGGCGGTGGTCGACGGCCTGGAGATGAAAGTGGGCTTCCTCGTCGACCGGCTGACCGCACTGATGATGGTCGTCGTCACCTTCGTATCGCTGATGGTGCATGTCTACACCATCGGCTACATGCACGACGATCCGGGCTACACCCGCTTTTTCAGCCACATCTCGCTGTTCACGTTCGCCATGCTGATGCTGGTCATGTCGAACAACTTCATGCAGCTGTTCTTCGGCTGGGAAGCGGTCGGGCTGGTGTCGTATCTCCTCATCGGTTTCTGGTTCAAGCGCGAATCCGCCGTGTTCGCGAACCTCAAGGCTTTCCTCGTCAACCGGGTGGGGGATTTCGGTTTCATCCTCGGGATCGCGGCCGTTGCGACGGTAACCGGTTCGCTGGATTACGCTACCGTGTTCGTCCAGGCCGAAGCCATCGCGGGCCAGGAGTTTACGATCCTCGGTGGGTCGCCGTGGAACGCGATGACCGTGATCTGCATCCTGCTGTTCATCGGTGCCATGGGTAAGTCGGCGCAGGCGCCCCTGCACGTGTGGCTGCCGGATTCGATGGAAGGCCCGACTCCCATTTCCGCCCTGATCCACGCCGCGACCATGGTCACGGCCGGCATCTTCATGGTGGCGCGGATGTCGCCGCTGTACGAGCTGTCGGAAACCGCGCTGGCGGTGGTGCTGGTGATCGGCGCGTTGACGGCGTTTTTCATGGGCCTGCTCGGCATCGTGCAGAACGACATCAAGCGCGTTGTCGCTTACTCCACGCTTTCGCAGCTCGGCTACATGACGGTAGCGCTGGGCGTGTCGGCGTACGGCGCGGCGATCTTCCATTTGATGACGCACGCCTTCTTCAAGGCGCTGCTGTTCCTCGCCGCCGGCTCCGTGATCATCGC
>CAYRKH010000123.1:0-6576 GCA_964424805.1 uncultured Woeseiaceae bacterium | reverse complement strand
AGTGACGCGTGATCTCGCGGACCTGATTCAGTGACTCGAACAGGTAAGCATCCAGCACTTCATGGCGGAAGGTCCGGTTGAAGCGTTCGATGTAGGCATTCTGATTCGGTTTTCCCGGCTGGATGTAGTTGAGCGCGACGCCGTTGCTCTGGCACCAATCAGCAAACACCTGTGACAGATACTCCGGACCGTTGTCGACCCGGATCGCCTTGGGCGTTCCGCGCCATTCGATCAGCCGATCCAGCGTCCGCACGACTCTCGCTCCCGGGATCGAGGTATCGATGACGATGTCGAGGATCTCGCGAACGCCTTCATCAAGGACATTCAAGGTGCGAAAGCGGCGACCGCGATACAGCGTGTCGCTCATGAAGTCCATGGACCAGTGGACGTTCGGGCGCGCCTCAACCGCCATCGGCTGCTGCACGCGCTTCGGCAGGCGGCGCTTCGTGCGCCTGGGCAGGTTCAGCTTCATCAATTTGTACACGCGGTAGACTCGCTTGTGATTCCAGGCATGACCGTTAAGCCGTAACCGGTCGTAGCACTTCCAGAAGCCCCAGCGGGGCCGCTTCTCAACCAGGGCGTTCAGCGCCGCGATAACCTCGTCGTCACCTTGACCTCGGGTTGCCGCCCGGTACCAGCTCGAGCGCGACAGCTGGATCGCCGTGCAGGCCCGCGATCGACTCAAGCCGTGTTCGGCCACCAGAAAATGCGCCGCTTCGCGCTTCTCCGGCGGCCTTTGCGTATTCCACGGATGCCGGTCACTGAGTCCACGTGATTGCGGTCGCGCGTTCCACACGATGCCGGTCACCGGGTCCACGTGATCGCGGTCAGAGCCGGAGCGCAGCGACGCAGGACGTGGAGCACCTTAGTCGGCGGTGCCGGAGCCGGTCAAGTTAGCGGATTGATCCGAGCCTCGACTTCGCACTTCACCAGATTCCAGGTGGCGAACACGTAGGGCGTGTCCGGCAACGGCGAGAGCGCCTCCAGACTGAAGAAGATCTGGTGGCGCAGTCGCGCAAGGATCCAGCGCTCGACGATCAGCACGCCGGCTTCGACTTTGGCCTTGTCCTTCGGTTTTGCCACCCGCGTCGGCACCACGGCGACGCCGTAGTGCGCGGCCATCTCGGCGTAGGTGCGATTGACGTCCGGCTCGTAGCGATGCGGATGAGTGACGCCGGTTTTGAGATTATCCGGGACGAGCGTCTCGCTGACACCGCCGAAGAAGGTAAACGCCCGCTGATGCGAGCCGATCCAGTCCGGCAGGCTCTGCGTCCAGGTGGCCTCGACGAAAGTGTAGTTCGAGGCACCGAGCACCGCGACGAAGATCTCGGCGGCACGGGCTTCGCCGGTCTCCCGATCCACCACCGGCACCGTCTGACCGGCGTAATCGACGAAGGTACACTCGCCGGCACGATGCGACTGGCGCATCACCAGATCCACCCGCCCGGCGAAGCGCCGGTATTGCTGGCAGAACCAACTGTAGTGGAAGCCCTCAGGATGCGCGGCTTTGTACTCTTCCCAGAGCAGGAACAGGGTGACGCCTTTGCGCTTGAGCTCGCGGTGCACCGTCGGCCAGTCCGGAACCGGGCGGCTCTCCGTCGGCACCGGCGGGCGCGGCGGATACAGCGCCCGCTCCAGCGCCGCGTCGGTAAGCTCCGTCGGCCAGGCCACACCGGAAAGGCGCGCCCGGGTCAGGCAATCACCCACCGTGCTCTGGCCGATCCCCACGCTCTGCGCGATCAGACGCTGGCTGCGCCCGGCGGCGGACAACCGGAGAACCTCTCGTATCTTCCTCATGGACAACCTCGCTGTTGGCATTCCGCCGCCCCTTTTTCTCAGCAAAAGGAGCGACGGTAACGGGTTGTCCTGCGTCGCGGTGCCCCTGGCCTATAAACCGACCGGGATCCCCTGGAATCGGTGACCGGGATGCCGTGGAATCAGTGACCGGGATCGCGTGGAATCACTGACCGCGATCCCGTGGAATGGGTGACCGGCATGGCGTGGAATACACAGGCCTTAGAGCTTTTTTTCAATCAGGTCTTTGAGCGCGTAGTTTTCCCGGGCCAGCTCCGCATACATGCGCTTGTACTGTGACAGCTCGCCCTCCATCTCCTTGAGCCGCTTCAGCTCCGAAGCGCTCATGCCCCCGTACTTGCCCTTCCAGTTGTAATACGTCGCATCGCTGATGCCGTGGCGCCGGCAGATCTCTTTGACTTTGGCCCCCGCCTCCGCCTCTTTCAGGATCGATACGATCTGGCTTTCCGTGAATCGGCTGCTCTTCATTGTTGTCTCCTCGCAGTGATATCCTGCCAGAAAACTCCAACTTCAGCCTGTGTCAGATCGGGGGAAGCTTACGCTACGGCCTCATTCCTTCAAATGAGATTGCCGTGATTGCACGGTGCGGCGACGTCGAGATTGGCGCATGTCGTAAATCACCTCTGCTTGTGCCGGTGATGGCAGATCGCATCTTCGGGATGGATGTCGCTGATGAGGAGGTGGCGATGAGGCTTAGCGAAGAGATCTGGAGTTCCCACGCGGAACAGCTCCTTGCTGCCGCACAGAGTTGTCGCCAATGAAGGGGTCGCGACCGCAGATCCTGGCGGCTGGCTCATTGCGAACACGGGCCGCGCCCTTTGGACAGGTTGGGCTCCATCTGCTTACGCACCTCCAGCAAGATCGTGTTCATCTGGGGCCGGAGTCGGGAGTAGCGAGACGGCAACCTACCTTCGCAGGCAGCCCGATGTGTGGGAGAGACGCCCGCTTTCACCAGCTCCTCTGCTCGCGCCCGAAACTTGGCCAAAAATTGCTCGTTCTTCTCGATCTTCTTGGCGGTTCGTTCCGAACGCCAACGGGTTACGATCAATGCAGATTCGTCCGGAAACCTGCGACGAAGATAATCGGTATTCACTTCGAGTCTCTTTGCAACCGCCGCCAGTGGCTCTATTACTCGGGCCGATAGCAAATTTGTCAACTCTGATTGAACGTGTGCATCCTGTCCTGCCGATACTCGAAGGCGTCGCTTCTGGCGAACTCTCACGCGAGACGGGCCGGGCTTCTGCACGCCGTCCGCTCGACCGGCAAGTATGTCTACAACGCTACAGTCGAACCGATCCGCCAGATCAACGAACCAAGGCAAAGATGGTCGATGTTTCCCGTTCATCCAGTTATGGAGGCTACTTTTCGACACGCCAAGTGCCGTAGCCAGCCGTGCGGGCTTCCCTTCAAAGTGCATATCCGCTGCCGCTTGCAGAAACCTGCGGCAGCGATTATCAGTCCTGGACCAACCGCCCTTGTCCCACTTTGAATCACTCAAAAGATCACGAACGATACCGGCAACACGTACCTCTTGTGCGTTCGCTTTGCGCCTTGGGAGCGTTTCTGAAAGGGCTCGGCTGCATTTTTCACATTCACCAGGTACGCGTGTTGTTGGAGCAACTCGCGTCGGTACGTTGGCACAGTGGCACGATCTCTCAAGCTTCAACTCGTGGACGGGACATGCAGCTACACAGTCAATGTGCCAGAGCAACTGGCTATAAGGTCGATTCACCGATTGGGACTCGACCAAGCATTCCGGGCACCACCTTCGGTGACGAGCCACCAGATTTTTGGGGTTCACCAGCCCTGAAATTGGATAGAGCGTTAGGCCCTCTAAGCCGGGGCATCTCGTCAGTTGCTGGAGTAATGATATCCACCTTTGGCTCACCTCGCCTCCAGCATTGAAACATGGCGTCCAATCCGTACGGACGCACTTTACATCAGCACGATGTAGTTCAGTTGCACGCGGCAGTTCTTGCAGGCTATGCCGAGGAATGCGGTGCGCCCACGCCAGCCGATCGAGATAGCTGACCAAGCTCTCGCGCCTTCCTGTCCCCGTACCAATCGGCTCCAGGTGATACAGGAGACTTCGCGGCGGCATCGTGATAGCTGGCAAGTCGCCAAGCACGGCGTATTGATCCGACTGCCACATGACTATGCCGACTTCAACCAAGCTGCTGAATTCTGCCCGTATGCCGAATTTTCCAAGAGCCGCTCACCTTGCAGTGTCTCCTCAAGGATGGCCGTTAACGGTGCCTCCGGCAGGAGAGACTTCCGCAGGTACTCGTTCTTCCATTTTCCCCGTTTCTCCAGCGCCATCGCCAGCGCGCGCATCAGTGTGTCCTTCAACGTGCCGACGCAACCGACACACGCCTGTTGGAGGTTTTCGCTGTAGCACTCCAGGTCTGGAATCGGGTCCAGCGGAAGCTTCATCTGCAACGCGAGCAGCGATCGCCGAAAACAATTCTCATCGCGCTCAGAACCCTTCATGTAACGAGGCAAATGAACGATCGCAGTGCGACGTGCAAGTTGTCCGCTGAGCATCGGCAGTTTGTACAGATCGTAGGAGCCGACCAACATCAAGGTTACGCCTGACAGGTTCGCAAGTGACTTCAACGCATTCATGTGGGCGATCAGCTTTGCCTCCCCACAGTTAGCGAGAATGTGTGCCGCTTCATCGATTACTACGAGCCTTGTGCGTCTATGCTCCAGAGCGCTCTCGATCGAAACCCTCAGCGCAGCAACAGTGGTCTTTGCTGTAACGCCGGCCGGCAGGATTCTCCGCTCAGCATGTGTCGGAGCTTTGCGGTCAAGCAAAGGCTCACAGAGCGCCTCTCCTAGGCGCGTATATAACATTCTCCACGAGAAGTTGGGTTCGCCGGATGCCGGAGCTTCGATATCAACGATTGGAATGAACCCAGGGTCCGCGCTCATTTCTGAGCCACAGGTCTCAAGTACCTTGCGGCGAATTGTCGCCGTCGATGCGGATTTTCCAACGCCCGTTGGGCCGATCATCAAGATGATGTCAGTTCCGGTATTCGGAGCAGAGAGGGTCATCACGTTGTCGACCGCTTCTCCCATGCGAGGGTGCCGAACCACAACTTCGTTGAAGTACGGGAGCTTTTCACTCGTGGTCAGCTCCAGGACCTGCTCTCGAGTCAGACTAGCAAGTTGCGAATTAATAGTATCCATATTCTTCTTCCTCGTTATCATCGTCCATGCCTTCTTCGTCAACGTCGCCGCACGGCCACTCAGGTACACTTGGTGGATTCACCGCCCCTCCTGCTTGATCCGCTGGATCCAGGTCTGGATCAACGGTAGACAGCTTCAAGTCGTCATAGATCAAGCGTGCTTCAGCCTGTTTATCTTTGAGCCTGCTGTCAAAAGCACCCTTATCGAGTACACGCGTCCATTCGGCGATACGCTCTGGAGTCAAGTCTCGTTTCTTGACGCCCGACCGCTTGCTCATTTCTTCGTAATAGCTCTCGAGTTCGCGACGGCTCAATCTCCGGAGCTGACTTGCCAGTTTGGAAACGCACTGATGCCACTCTCCGTTTAGCAGGACGTAGCACACGCGAGCGTCCCACGGATCAACTCGCACCGGCAGTGCTTTTTCGGGAAGCCTTGTGCTTCTGAATGCGTCGGTCCAATACCAAAGATGATTGACCTTGACCCCCCGCTGGGGGTCGACTATGCGAGTACCCTTGCGGTCAGGAGGCGGGCACGTCTCGATCAGGAAAACCCGGTCCAGCTTCACCAGCCTGCTCAGTCTGAGGCCCGTCTCCGTAAGCCGCGCCTGAAGACGGCTCTCGGGCGCCTCACCGTGTGCTGGATGTTCGTCCGTACCGTAGATATCAACGAAATACTTGTCGAGGGAGCCGTACAATGCGGGCAGAGTCCACTCGGCGTGTCGATCCGGCGCAACTGACTTCGTCACTGTTCGAACGTCCTTGAGTTGCTTTGTGTTTCCCGCTAGATTGTGAACAAGCTGAGAATGGACTGTTCCGAAGATTCGCTCCCCGACCGAGCCATGTCGGGGTTGCCCCGCTGGGCGATAACGCAGGATTACTTTGTAGAGCTCACAGAAGTTCTGGAACGCGGCACCTCTGAACTCCGGTCCGTTGTCGGTAATAATCGTGCTCGGTAAACGTCCGTAGCGCCTCACGATATCCCTTAGAACCATCATGCACGATCGATATGAAGGTTCCGCGAACGACAGGTAGAAGCCAACGATGGCACGGGATTCGGCGTCGATTGCGAGAGAGAGCCAAGGACGACCAAGTACCTTTTTCGAATCACCAGATATCAGGACGATATCCAACGGTGTGTGATCGATGTGAACGTACTCGAAAGGCCGTATGCCATGAATTGGATCCTTGGCCTTCAGGTACCAAACAATTGGAGCCGCCTGATAATGACGACGCTTCCCCCCCCGTTTCCGAATCGAGGCGTGCCTTTTGATTTCGAGGCTGAAGGATTTGTATGAGCACGGGGTTACGCACTGCTCGTGACAGGCCTTCACAAAGTCCCTGAAGGCACTCGAGTAGTTTGGGCTGTTTGGTTGGTTGTAACATTCGGTCGCTGTGCGTTCGATAAGTGCAAGGACCTCCTCCGGAATTTTTCTAGTCCTGTTCCCTCGGTCGCGCACGTTACCCACCAAGGCGAGGTTGCGGAGTACCGGGTTTGCACCGGCCTTACGTACACTCTTGTTAACGCCGCAGTAAAAATGACCCCCATCGTCGGAGTAAAACTGACCCCCTG
>CAYRKH010000122.1:0-6583 GCA_964424805.1 uncultured Woeseiaceae bacterium | reverse complement strand
TGAGCGCGACCGAGGTGGCGGAGATCATCGAGGGGGAGCATCCGCAGATCGTCGCTATCGTCGTCGCCTGCCTCGATCCGGAGCAGGCGGCCGAGGTGCTCGGCAAGCTGTCCGAGGAGCAGCGCGCGGACGTGGTGATGCGCATCGCGCGGCTGAACGACGTGCAGCAGCATGCGCTGTCGGAAATCGAGAACCTTATCGCGAGCAAGTCCGCGGGCGCACCCAAGGCCGGCTGCGAGAAGCTGGGCGGCAGCAAGGTCGCCGCCGGCATCGTCAACGCGCTTGCCGCCGGGGAGGGGGAAGCGCTGCTGACCCGCATCAAGGAGCAGAACGAGGAACTGGGCCGGCGCATCGAGGAAATGATGTTCGTCTTCGACTCCCTGCTCGAAGCCGACGACCGCGGCCTGCAGACGCTCCTTCGCGAGGTTTCCAGCGAGCTGCTCGTGGTCGCGCTGAAAGGCTGCGACCCGAAGCTGAAGGAAAAACTCCTCGGCAACATGTCCCGGCGCGCGGCAACCCTGCTGGAAGAGGACATGGAGGCGCGCGGACCGACCCGGCTGAGCGAGGTCGAGGCGGCGCAGAAGGAAATCCTCGAGGTTGCCCGACGGCTCGCCGACGCCGGCGACCTGCGGCTGGGAACCGGTGGAGAGGACTATGTCTGACGCCGCGCGACGCTGGGACGTTCCGGCGATCGACGGTTCCGCCGACTCCGGCTACCTCACCGCCGGGCGGCTGGAAGCGCTGCAGAAGGAAGCGCACGAGGAAGCGTTCCGGCGGGGTTACGACGAAGGGCTCGCCGCCGGGCGCGCGGAGCTCGAGCGGCGCACGGCGCGCCTGGACGAGCTGCTGTCGGCGCTGGCCCGGCCGTTCGAGGAACTGGACGACACGCTCGAGAAACAGCTCGTCAAGCTGTCGATGAGCGTGGTGCAGCAGCTGTTCCGGCGTGAGCTGCGCCAGGACCCCGGACACGTCGTCGGCATCGTCCGCGAGGCCCTGCAGATGCTGCCCGCCGCAAGCCGCGACATCACCGTGACGCTGCACCCCGAGGATGCGGCGCTGGTCCGCGAAACGCTCTCGGCGACGGAAGGCGCGCGCGCCTGGTCGATCAGCGAGGATCCGCTGATGGCGCGCGGCGGCTGCAAGGTAACGACACGCGATTCCGGGATCGATGCGCAGGCCGAATCCCGCCTGAACGCGCTGATTGCCTCGATTGCCGGAGACGAGCGCCAGTGACGGGCGCACCCGCCGCGGCGTTGCCGGGACCGGACCCGGATCGCAGCGCACTCCGCGCCGGCCGGCTCGCCCGGTATTTCGAGCGGGCGGCGAACGCGGGACCGCTGATGGTCGTCGAGGGGCGCCTGCGCCGCAGCGTCGGCCTCGCGATGGAAGCCGAGGGCTGCTACGCGCCGGTCGGCGGCCGCTGCGACGTCGTCGCCGCGGACGGGCGGCGGGTCGAGACGGAGGTGGTCGGGTTCGCGGGCGATCGCCTGTTCCTGATGGCCGCCGGCGAGATGCGCGGCATCGTGCCGAACGCGCGGGTGATCCCGCGTCTCGGCGTGCCGCAATTCCCGATCGGCGACGAGATGCTCGGCCGGGTCATCGACGGCCACGGGCGGCCGCTGGACGGCCGGCCGCTGCCGCACGCGGGCGAGTCGTCGCCGCTGTTCGGCCCGGCGATCAACCCGCTCGAGCGGCAGCCGATCAGGGAGCCGCTGGACGTCGGCGTGCGCTCGATCAACGCCCTGCTCACCCTCGGCCGCGGCCAGCGCATGGGACTCTTTGCCGGCTCCGGCGTCGGCAAGAGCATGCTGCTCGGCATGATGACGCGAAACACCGCCGCCGACGTGGTGGTGGTCGGGCTCATCGGCGAGCGCGGCCGCGAAGTCCAGGAATTCATCGAGCAGAGTCTCGGCGCAGAGGGCATGCGAAAGGCCGTCGTGGTCGCCACGCCGGCCGACGATGCGCCGCTCTTGAGGCTGCACGGCGCCTGGCTGTCGGCGGCCATTGCCGAGCATTTTCGCGATCGCGGCCTGAACGTGCTCCTGCTCATGGACTCCCTCACCCGCTTCGCGCACGCCCAGCGTGAAATTGCGCTCGCCATCGGCGAGCCGCCGGCCACCAAGGGCTATCCGCCGTCGGTGTTCGCGAAGCTGCCGCAGCTCGTCGAGCGCGCCGGCAACGGCGCGGCGGGCGGGGGATCGATCACGGCAATCTACACCGTGCTCCAGGAAGGTGACGATCGCAACGACCCGATCGTGGACGCGGCGCGGGCGATTCTCGACGGGCACATCACGCTGTCGCGCCAGATTGCCGACGCCGGCCTGTACCCGGCAATAGACGTGGAGAAGTCGGTCAGCCGTGCGCTGACCCGGATCACCGACGAGGCGCAGCAGGATTTGATCAGCCGCTTCCGCCGCCTGTATTCCACCTACCAGGAGCACCGCGACCTGGTTACCGTCGGCGCCTACCAGCGCGGCAGCGATCCGCGGGTGGACGACGCCGTCGCCCGCTGGCCGGCGATCCTCGAATTCCTGCGGCAGCACCACGACGAGCGGGTCGATTTCGCCGCGAGCCGGGAGGCACTGGAGAAACTCCTGGATGGCCCGGCGGCGCAAGGCGGTGCGGCGCCGGACGCGGGGGCCTGACGCGATGACGCGTGCTGAGCGCCTGCAGCGGGTGTTCCGGCTGTCCGAAACGGAAGAGCAGGCCGAGTGCCGGAACCTGGGCGCGGCCCAGCGCCGGCTGGACGAGGAGACGGCAAAGCTCGAGGAGCTGAAAGCGTACCGCCGGAGCTACGGTGATCCCCGCAACCGTCCGCCGACGATCGGCAGCCTGCAGTGGCAGGATTACCAGCGCTTCCTGGACCGCCTCGACGAGGCGATCGCGGTACAGGCGCGGGTCGTGCAGGATGGCTGCTCCCGGCGCAATCTCCACCGGCGGCGCTGGCTCGCGAAACGGCGCCAGGCGGAGTCGCTCGAACGGGTGGTGACGCGGGTCCGGGACGAGGAAGCGGCGGCGCAGGAACGCGAGCTCCAGAAACTATCCGACGACCTGCCGCGGGCGGAAAGCCTCTTTTTTGCCCCCGGAACGAGGCGCTGAAAACGCCGCCTCGAGGCAGGCGGCGCCGGAAACGAGCGTGCGCCGGCGAGTGGCATGCTTCTTGCTCCTAACCTCGTCGAAAGGCAAAGGACGCCCGGAGACGATAACAAGTGAACAACCTTCCGCTGCTACGCATTTTATCCGCTGATCGGATCACGCCGGCCCTGGATGCGCTGGAAAACCCGGATGCTTCCCTGGCCGCAGGCGCCTTCGGCTCGTCGCTGGCCGGGTTCCTGCAGGCCGGCGGCGGCGACTTACCGGCGCTGCCGGCGGTAGCCCGAGGCGGAGAGGCCTTGCCGGGCGCCGGCAAGCACTTGCCGCCGGCCTCCGCCGAAGGGCTGCCGATCGCCGAGCTGCCCGGGCGGGCGGCCGAACCAACCGCCGCCGCGATCCCGGTTACCGGGCTGCCGGCCGGAGCCGCGGCGGCAAGCCCTGCAGCGACGCCGGAGAACGGAAGCGCTCCGGGACCGGCACCTGCCGCCCCCGGCGCTGCCGCGCTGCCGCGGGGGGAAACGGCGGCGGCCCTGGCAGTGCCGCCGGCCGGGCAGCCTCAGGCTGACGGCGCCGCGGCGCCTGCCGGGACCGGGAACCCTCACGGGCTCCTGCCGGCCGATGCCGACCGGGGGGCCGCCGCGATTCGCCTTCATCCCGGCCGGGCTGCACTGACTGGAAACGGTCCCGCGGGTGCCGGCGCGGCCGTGCTGACGCGGGATAGCGCCGGGGGGCACCGCGTGGCAGGACCCTCGCTCGCGAAACCCGCGGCCACGGCCGGCGATGCCTCCTCGTCCACTGACCCGCGTGGGGCGTACGCGGCCCGGGGAACGGGAGTGAGGCTGCAAGCGGATGCCGCGACCCGGTCTTCCGCGGAGGACGCTGTAGAGGGGCTCGGCGAAAAAGCTCCGGCCGGCCAGCCCGCCAAATTCGCGGGGCCGCCTGCCCACGGCCCCACCGCAGCGGCGCCGCTGTCCGCTGTGGCGGCTGCACCGTCGGCGGCACCCGGACCGGCGACCGTGACGCCGGCAGCAGCCGTGCCGCCCGCGGTCCTGCCGGCCATCGACATGCCCCCCGGAGCGGACGGCTGGGGCGAGGCGCTCGGCGACCGCGTGATCATGATGGCGGGGCGGCGCGTGCAAAGTGCCGACATCCGCCTGAACCCGGCGGAGCTCGGTCCGCTGCGGGTGCAGGTATCCGTCGACGACGGCACGGTTTCGGTCAGCTTCCACGCACAGCATGCGGTCACGCGCGATGCGATCGAGCAGGCGTTGCCGCGGCTGCGCGACCTGCTCGACGACAGCGGCCTGGCGCTGGGTGATGCGAGCGTGTCCGACCAGGGCACGCCGCGCGAGGATGCGGAGCCCCGCCACGAGCCGGTGCTCTACGGTGCGGGTCGGGCCGACGAAGGTACGTCAACCGGCATTGCGGAAGCGGCACCTGCGGTCGCCCGGCGGTTGGCTACGCCCTCCCTCATTGACCTATTTGCCTGAGCTTTTGCGCTCGTCGATTTCCTGACGTCTGGCGCCGCGCCGCTAGCGGCGGCGCCAAAAAACCGGCGGTAGCGCGCCTGGAGCCTTTTCTTCCGTCCGCAACCGGCTGTTACTAAAAGAAAAAAGGCGTTGGGCTCATTCTGGCACAGCCCTTGCATTAACCCCTCCGGGGACAGCAACGGAGTTGGGGATGAACAAGGAGAATGCGGCGTCGGCGAAGGCGGGCGGCGGCTTCGGGAAAATCCTGCTGATCGCGCTGGCCGGCGTCGTGCTCGTCGGGGCAGGGGGATTTGCAGGCTCGTTTTTCGGCAATGATGCCGCTCCGGCCGCGGGCTCGCCGGCCGCAGCGCCGCCGCCAAGCAGCGGGCCGGCCCTTTACGCCAGCCTGCAGCCGCCGCTGGTCGTCAACTTCCGCGATTCGTCGGGCGACAGCCACTACATGCAGGTGACGCTGGAAATCATGGCGCGTGACCAGAAGGTGATCGACGCGGTGAAGCAGCATGCCGCCGCGATTCGCAACAATCTCATCCTGCTGTTCAGCGACACCGTCGACTATGCCGCCATGAACACCCGCGAGCACAAGGAACAGATGCTCGCCGATGCCCTGGCCGAGGTCCGCAGCGTGATGCGGGAACGCGGCACCGAGGGCATCGAGGCGGTGTACTTCACCGGCCTGATCGTCCAGTAAAGATGATGAGCGAACCGGTACTGACCGACGACGAGAAGAGCGCGCTGCTGGACGGCGTCTCGTCGGGCGCCGTCGAGGTGCACGGGTGCGGCGGCCCGCAGTACGCGTCGGTCCGTCCTTATGACATCGATGCGCGCGCACGCGTGGTGACCAACAGCTACCCGCGCCTGCAGGCGCTCGACCAGCGCTTCGCGGCGCACCTCGCGGCGGTGGTAGAGGGGTTGCTGCAGTGCGAGGTCACGATCTCGGCGACGGGTCTCGAGGTGCAGGCGTGGCGGGAATGCCGCGCGCACTATTCCGGGCCGGCCATTCACTTCCTCGTCGCCGCACCGCCGCTCACCGGCAACGCGCTCGTGATATTGAGCTCGGAGCTCGTGGGGCAGCTGGTCGAAGCCTTTTTCGGCAGCAGTATCGGAAGCGAGATCGGCACCGCCTACAACGGCGGCGGCGCCTTCACCCCGGGGGAGCGTTCCGTCGCCACCCGCTTCTGCGACGCCGTGCTGGCGTCGCTGCGCGAGGTCTGGCGGCCGCTGATCGAGCTCTCGCCGGAGCGCGCCGGGGACGATGTCCCGCTGGACGTCATCGACCTCGTGCGCGACAGCGAACCCGTCATTGCCAGCGGCTTCGAGCTGGGAGTCGCCGGCCTCAATGCCGGCTTTCACCTGCTATGGCCGCGCCAGACGATCGCGCCGCTGCTGCCGGCGCTCGAAGGCGCGATGCGCGAGCGTGACCCCGCGGCGGACGCCAGGTGGGCGCAAAGCATCCGGCGGCGGCTCGCGGAAGTGCCGATGGCGGTCACCACCTGCGTCGGCACGGCCAGTCACCGGGTCGGCGCGCTGACCGCGCTGGCGGCCGGCGACGTCCTCGACATCGCGAATCCCCGCGCGGCCGTCGTGTTTGCCGGGGACGTGCCGGTCATCAAAGGCCGCTTCGGCGTGATCGAAGGGCGCAATGCCGTCGAAGCCACCGCGTGGCTCGACCGCCACGTTTCCACACCTGACGAGGATTCCAAAAATGGCGAATGACACACCCGACGTGCGGGCAGCGGACCAAGCGCCCGGCGGTGCCGGCGAGCAGTACGCTCCGGAGCCGTTGCAGAACGATCGGCCGCAGGCTCCGGCCAACGGCGACGTCAACCTGGACCTGGTGCTCGACGTGCCCGTCCGGGTGTCCCTTCGCGTCGGCAGCACCGAGCTGCCGATTCGCGAACTCGTGAAGCTGGTCGAAGGCTCGGTCGTGGCGCTGGACCGGCAGGCGGACGAGCCGATGGACGTGCTGGTCAACGGCACCCTGATCGCGCACGGCGAGATCG
>CAYRKH010000121.1:4995-6646 GCA_964424805.1 uncultured Woeseiaceae bacterium | reverse complement strand
GAGCGCGCATTGCGCGCGATGCTACGGCGTGCGGAATTGCACAGGCGTGGGTATTCGCACCGCCGTGGCATCGCGCGCGGTGCGCGCTCCCACAAGCGCGGTAGGAGCGCGCATTGCGCGCGATGCTACGGCGTGTGGAATTGCAAAGGGGTGGGTATTCGCACCGCCGTGGCATCGCGCGCGGTGCGCGCTCCTACAATGGGTGGTGCCAGGCTATGAAGGCCTGGGCGTCGTTGGAGGTGGTGCCGGTGGCGGCGTCTTCCAGGCGGGCGTAGCCGAGGCCGAAGCGGAATCGCCCGGCGCTCGTGAGCCGGTCGTGGGTCAGCAGGATGTCCGCGAGATCCTGCGGCGTCGCGGAAAGTGAGTGCCGGGAGTCCGCGGGTCCGCTGCGATTGATCTCGATGTAGCGCACCGACAGGTTCCAGGTATGTCCCGCGGGCTGCACCAGCGTCGACCCGAACGAGTACGCCAGGCCGTCGCCGTCGGCGCCGTGGCCGAGGGGCCGCCCTTCATAGCGATAGCCCGTGCGGTAGATGGAATGCTCATAACCGCAGTTCGGCTCGGCGTCGCTGAAGCCGAAGCCGCCCTGCCGACATTGCGTATCGGAGAGCTCGACGTGCGTCCGGTGCTCCAGGCCGCCGACGCTGCCCCGGAACTCGATGCCGGCCTGGCGCAGCCAGTCGCCGAGCTCCGGCCCGCCGCGGCGCGTGTCCTCGCCGATCCATTGCATGTAGAGCGCCACCGGGATTTTCCGCGGTAACTGCCAGCGCATGTCGATCCCGGCGAGCTGGTTGCCGGGTTCCTTGTCCGGGTCGACGTTCACGCCGCGGTTATCGTTCCCCAGCAGGAGGTCCTTGAACGCGGTGAAGTCGCAGGGCCGGCCATCGCCGCACCACTGCGCGGTGCGCGACAGCCCGATCTCGAGGCTTTGCAGCGGCTTGAAGTTGACGCGCACGCCGAACAGGCGCGCATCCGGCACGAAGCGCTCGTCGTCGAGCTGCGTCATGAACGTCGTGAGCGACCACGGTCCGATCCAGCTCAGCCACTTCGATTCGAAGGGCGTGCTGGCATCGCGCTGGAAGGCGATACCGGGCGACGGGCGGGCGTTGGTCGACAGGATCAGGCTGCCGTCGCGGCCCGGACCCCACCAGCGCTCCTGCCAGCCGGCGGACAGGATCCAGTTGCCCAGCGCCAGGCCGAGGTAGCTGCCGTCGGGGCGCAGCTCGTCCCCGTCGAAAGGGTCGGCGACGAGGGTGGCCTGGAGGTTCAGGGAAAGGCGGCCGGCGGACCAGGACAGCGACGCGCCCGCCTCGGCGTCGTCGCGGGGCAGGCGCTCGAAACCTCGTATCGCGCGCGGGTTGCCGGCGACGCTCGCGCTGAACGCGAGGTCGGCGCCGTCGTGGTCGTGACGCCGGCTGAGCGCGGCGGACACGCGCTCGTAGGCAGCGCTCTCACGGGGGCCGAGGCTCGACGCTTCGATCCCGGACAGGCCGCGCGAGATGTCGCTCCAGGAAAGCGGCCAGGACGTGACCGGGAGGTTCATCGCGCCGGTGTCGCCGAGGAGCTCGAGATCGTGGCGCAGCAGCAGGTCCCCCGGCGCGGCGAAGTGCCCCGCAAACACCGACGAAGACAACACGAGTAGGAGCGCGCA
>CAYRKH010000121.1:0-4895 GCA_964424805.1 uncultured Woeseiaceae bacterium | reverse complement strand
CTACGGGTTTGCGTAGGAGCGCGCATGGCGCGCGATGCCACCGGTGGAGGGTGGTTTGCAGGCGGTGGAATGGGTCTACCGCTTTAGCATCGCGCGCAATGCGCGCTCCTACCGGGGGTGTAGTCATCGGGGGGTGTGCCACTGGAGGTGGGCGCGGAGGTCCGTGTCGCGGGTGTGCTCGGCGCCGGCGCCGAGCTCGATGACGCCGAAGCGGAAATCGCGGCTCCAGGCGACGTCGAGGCTGGCGAGGTCCCGGGGCACCGGCGTCAGGCTGTGGCGCGGGTCGCGGGCGCCTCCGCGATTCAGCTCGCCGTAGCGTGCCAGCAGGTTCCAGCGCGTCGCGGCGGCGTCCATCAGCACCAGGCCGAGTGACAGGAGCCGCGCGTCGTTGTCCGCGCCGTGCCCGACGGCGCGGCCGCGATAGCGGTAGCCGGTCTGGTAGATGCCGTGGTTGTACGCGCAGTTGAAGTTGTCATCCGATTCATAAAATCCGCAGCTCGTGTCCGTCATCTCGGCAAACCAGCGATACGACCAGTGGACGCCGCCGGCGCCCGCCCCTTCGACGCCCGCCTGCGCCAGGTAGCGGCTCGGGAAACCGCCGGCCTCGTCCTCGCCGATGAACTGCCCGTACAGTGCGAGCGGCAATCCGAGCGGCGCAAGCGACCAGCGCAGGTCGACGCCGGCGAGCTGGTTGCCCGGTTCGTTGTCCGCCCCGATGCCGTCGTCGCCGGTATTGTCCCTGCCCGCGAGCAGATCCACAAACGTGCTGAAACGGCAGGGGCGTCCCTCGCCGCACCACTGCGCCGTGCGCGTGAGCCCGATCTCGAGGCTCGGCAGCGGCCGGGCAGTGAAACGCAGGCCGAAGAACAGCGCATCGGGCACGACCCGGCCGGATTCCATGCGCCCCATCATCACGCTGAGGTCCCAAGGTCCGATCCAGGACAGCCAACGGGTATCGAAGGCGTCGGTGCCGGTGCGATCGATCGTCAGCGCCGGGATTGGGCGCGCGTTGTTCGAGAGGACCAGGCTGCCGTCCCAGCCCGGCCCCCACCAGCGATCGAGCGTGCTCGCGGCAACGATGAAGTTCCCCAGCGCAGCGCCGACCAGGCTGCCGTCCGCGCGTAGCGCCTCGCCGTCGTCGGGAGAGGCTACGACTTGCGCGCTCAGCTCGACTGTCAACCGGTCGCCGGTCCAGTCGAAGCCCGCGCCGGCTTCGGCGGATTCGCGGGGCATGCCGGAAAAGGACCGGATGCGTGAAGGCTCCGCCGCACCCGCGAGCGCGGCACTGAAGCGCGCTTCGCCCCTGCCCGTCTCGCGCCGGGCGGCGGCGAGCACGCGCTCGGCCGCGCGCCGCACGTGCCGCGGGACCGGCGTGTCGCCGTCAACCTCCCGCAGGTCGGCGAGGATCGGTGCCCACGCCAGCGGCCAAGTCGTGACCGGCCCGGTGACGATCCCATGATCCGCGAGCAGCGCGATGTCCGCGCGCAGCGCCGCGTTGCCGGCCGGAATGAGCGGCCCGGCGACGGCAGGCTGGAGTGCGACCAGGAGCGCGGCGAGTACCCCCGCGCCGCGAAGCACGGGCGCGCCGGGGGCAATTCGACGAGATGGCATCGTCCGGCAAAGGCCTCGTGGCAAAGCTGGCGGCATGGTAGTGCAAAAGCCTGCGGTAACGCACGGCCAACGCTTTGCCGGCGTCCGAGCCGCCAACGCGTTCCTGTACGGGGTCTCAGACCAACAGCTCCGGCTGTTCATGGCATCGGGATTGCGGTATAAAATGAGCAGTTTACGCCGTCGTAAACGCCTCGCGACCGTGGTAAATTTTCATGATTCGTCAATCATAGCAATCAGTTGCGAGTTATACCGCAATTCTATTATGGTTGCGGTATAAGATTACATTTGAATCCCGATGGAACACCTACCCCCGAGTGTCACGGTTCAATACAGCGAGCTGATGCAGAACTGCATACATCCTGTGTCGGACGGCTCCAACATCTCGTTCAAGGCGAAGGTGATCAATGGCAAGCGCTACTGGTACCTGTACATCAGCCTTGGCTCGAGTCGCCGTGAGCATTACCTCGGCGAAGAATCAGTCGAGCTGCTCGACCGGATAGCCGACGAGCGTGAAGCCTGGGAATCAAACACGGACGACCGCGGATTGCGCGCACGTCTCGTCAGCATGCTGATCGCCGGCGGCATGGAGGCGACGCCTCGCGATCAGGGCAAGGTACTGGCACTCCTTGAGCGGAGCGGCGTGTTCCTTGCGGGCGGCACCCTGGTCGGAACCGTTGCTTTCAAAACGTATGCGAATATGCTCGGCGTGAAGTGGCCGCGCGCGCAAGCCACGCAGGATATCGATCTTGCCGTCGACAATGCGCTTCGGCTGGCGCTACCACGGCACCGATTTCCGGTTCCGCTGACCCAGATCATCCTCGAAAGCGGCCTGGGCTTCTTCGAGGTTCCCGCACTCGATCGCAAACGTCCCTCGACGTCCTACCAGATTCGCGGACGGGAATTTCGAATCGATGTGCTGGCACCGATGCGCGGGCGAGAAACGGCGCGCCCGGTCCGACTGGATATTTTCGATACCTACGCACAACCCGTTCGCTTTCTCCAGTATCTCCTGGACGATCTCCAGGCGGCTGTTCTCCTGTCGGGACATGGCATCCTGGTCAACGTCCCCTCGCCGGCTCGCTATGCGATCCACAAATGCGTTGTCAGCCAGATGCGCGCGCCTGCATTCGCGACAAAAGGATCGAAGGATCTCGACCAGGCGGAGTTGTTGTTCGAAGTCATGGCCGCCGAGCGGCCCGGCGATATCGTGCTGGCATTGGAGGCTGCCGAATCAATGGGCAAGTCGTTCCTCGATCGTTTTCGGACCGGCTTGGAGCGCTTGGGCCCGGCAGTTCAGGAAGAGATCCGACGAGTCACGGGCCTATAGGGAAGTGCGCAAACCAGGTGGTGATGCCGGCATCGGCCCCGGCGTACCTAAAGGAGCGTGCGCCGCAGGAGGCCCCGGGTGGAGGGATTGTCGCCCGCGTACTGATCGGGGGCGTGCACGGCGTCCGCCAGCCCCGTGGCCAGCTTCTTGCCGAGCTCCACGCCCCACTGGTCGAACGAGTCGATGCCCCAGACGATGCCTTCAACGAAGACCTTGTGCTCGTAGAGCGCGATGAGCTGGCCCAGCACGTTCGGCGTGAGCTGCCCGAACACGATCGTGTTGCTCGGGCGATTGCCGGGATGCACCTTGTGCGGCGCCAGTTCCCTTATCTCCGTTTTGGAGCGCCCCTCGGACGCGAGATCCGCGACGGCCCGCTCCTTCGCGTAGCCGTCCATCAGCGCTTCGGACTGCGCGAGGCAGTTGGCGACGGCGAGATCCTGCTGCGCCTGCGGCGCGTCGATCGAGTAAAGCGGCAGGATGAAATCCGCCGGCACCAGCCGCGTCCCCTGGTGCAGCAGCTGGTAGAACGAGTGCTGCGCGTTCGAGCCCGCCTCGCCCCAGATCACCTGTCCCGTGTTCACGCGTGCCGGCTTGCCGTCAATGCGCACGCGCTTGCCGTTGCTCTCCATCTGCATCTGCTGCAGGAAGGCCGGGAAGCGGTCCAGGCGATTGTCATAGGGCAGGATCGCCTGTGTCTCCGCACCCAGGAAGTTGTTGTTCCAGATCGCGACCAGCGCGAGCAGCAGCGGCAGGTTTTCCTCCGGCGCCGCGCGGCGGAAGTGGCCGTCCATGCGGCGCCCGCCGGCGAGCAGGTCCTGGAAGCGGTCCATGCCCACTACGAGCGCCAGCGCGAGACCCACGGCCGACCAGACGGAGAAGCGCCCGCCCACCCAGTCCCAGAAGCCGAAGCGGTATTCGGGATGGATGCCGAACGCGTCCATCGCCTCATGGTTCGTGGACGCCGCTGCGAAATGCTGCCTGACGGCCTCCCGCCCCAGCTCGCTCACGATCCACTCGCGCGCCGCGGCGGCGTTGGTCATGGTCTCGAGCGTCGTGAAGGTCTTCGAGCACACGACGATCAGCGTCGAGCGCGGATCGAGCGCCGCCCGGAGGTCGGTGAGCTGGGTGCCGTCGACGTTGGAGACGCTGTGGAAGCGCATGCCGGGCTTCCAGAACGGGCGTAGCGCCCGGCTCGCCATCACCAGTCCGAGGTCGGAGCCGCCGATCCCGATGTTCACGATGTCCGTGAACTTCTCGCCGGTGTGCCCGCGAATCTCGCCGCCGTGCACCGCGTTCACGAACTGCTCCATGCGCGTGAGCACGCGCCAGACGTCGGCGACGCCGCGCGTCTCGAGCGCCACCTGGTCGGACATCTTCGCCCGCAGCGCGACGTGCAGCACCGGGCGTCCCTCGGTGACGTTGATCGGATCGCCGGCGAACATCGCCTCGATGGCGGCCGGAACCATCGCGTCGCGCGCGAGCTTCAGCAGGAGCCGGCGGGTGGTGCCGCTGACGAAGTTCTTCGAGTAGTCGAGGAAGAGGTCGCCGGCCTGCGCGGAAAATCGCTCGAAGCGGTTCTTGTCGCGGGCGAAGAAATCCCGGAGGTCGCGGCCGCGGATGTCTTCACGATAATGGCTTTTCAGGGCCTTCCAGGCCGGCAGGTCGATCGGGTATCTCGGGGTGAGGCGGCGGTCGTAGCTGGCGGATGCCATGGCGGGTCCCGGTGGATTCGAAAGGATAGAAGCCTGCCGGAGACCGCCCACCGTGGCAACCGCCCTGGTAGGAGCGCGCATTGCGCGCGATGCCACGGCTCGCGAACGGTAGCATCGCGCGCGGTGCGCTCGAACAGCGTGGAGCGCGTAGCGCTGTAGGAGCGCGCATTGCGCGCGATGCCACGGTCCTCGAACGGTAGCATCGCGCGCGGTGCGCTCGAACAGCGTGGAGCGCGTAGCGCTGT
>CAYRKH010000120.1:0-6685 GCA_964424805.1 uncultured Woeseiaceae bacterium | reverse complement strand
CCCTGCCGGCGGAGGCGCTGCGCTATGAATGAAGCGGTCAAAGCCGCAGCGGCCGAGCCGGTGGTGTTCGAGTGCCGTTCGGTGGTGCGTCGCTTCCGCGAAGGGCACGCGATGCTCGAGGTGCTCTCCGGGGTGGACCTGACCGTGCGGGCGGGGGAACGGCTCGCGATCGTCGGCGCGTCGGGTTCGGGCAAGACGACGCTCCTCCAGATCATGGGCGGCCTCGACGAGCCGACGTCGGGCGAGGTCATCGTCGGCGGGCATTCGATGGCGACCGCGGACGAGGTCACCAAGGGCGAGCTGCGGAACCGCTTTCTCGGGTTCGTCTACCAGTTCCACCACCTGCTGGCGGAGTTCACGGCGGAAGAGAACGTGGCGATGCCGCTGCTGATACGCCGGATGCGGCGGCCGGAGGCGCTGCGGATGGCGCGGGCGCTGCTCGAGCGAGTGGGGCTCGGCGAGCGCCTCACGCACAAACCGGGCGAGCTTTCCGGCGGCGAACGCCAGCGCGCGGCGGTAGCGCGCGCGCTCGTCACGCGGCCACAGCTCGTGCTCGCCGACGAGCCTACCGGCAACCTGGATGCGGGCAACGGCGAGCAGGTATTGAAGCTCATGCTCGAGCTGAACCGCGAGCTCGATACCAGCCTCGTCATCGTCACCCACGACCATGCCATCGCCGGTCGCATGGATCGCGTCCTGACGCTGGAAGGCGGCTGCCTGACGCCGAACGCCTGAACGCCCGGCGTTGTCATTCCCGGCGCCGTCGCCGCCGGGCTTCCAGGTAATCCGCGAGCGAGGCGCGCCACAGCAGGTCGAGCGCGACGTAGCCGAGCAGCGCCGCGAGCGCTCCCAGCAGCACGGCGCCGAGCAGCAGCGGCTGCCAGATCGCGAGGAAACGGCCCGTCAGCCACTCGAGCGACGGTTCAAAGACGAACGGCTGTGGCGGTACGTCGAGCAGCCGCTGCCCGACGCGGTACGCGAGGTAGTAGATCGGCCCCATCGTCAGGGGATTGCTGATGACCGTCGTGAGTGCGGCGACCGGCAGGTTGACACGCAGGAAGAGGGCGAGCAGCACGGCGATGAGCATCTGCCCGGGCACGGGTATGAACACGAGAAACAGGCCGATCGCGAAGGCCGGCACGACGTTCCGCCGGCGGATGCCCCACAGGTTGGGATCGTGCAGCAGGTGGGCGAACGGCGCGAGATACCACCTCCCGTGGAACGTCTCGCGTTTCATCGCGAACTTCCGAAAAAATCGTCTGGGCATGGCAGGTGGAGAGCGGTTCTATCGGAGCCGTGACCGGCGCGTCATGCCGGCATCATAACTCGCGCCGTTCGGCCGCGGCGCGCCCGCCGCAAGCCGCAAGGAAGCGGATCATGTTGCGATACTGCCTGTTGGCGCTCGCCGGCGCCTGGTCGTTACAGCTCCTGAGCCGCCTGCCGCCCCGCTGGGTGCTGGCGTCGGCACTGGTGCTGGCCGCGATTGCGCTCGGATTCCGGCGCGGCCGCATCGCGGCCTTCTTTCTTTTGGGTGCGTGCCTCGTCGGGTTTGCCGCGCAGGCAATGATCGAGGACCGCCTGCCGGCCGCGCTGGAAGGCGAAATGCTGGCGGTTGCCGGTCGCGTGCTGGATTTTACCGACGCCCGCGCCAACCCGGTGCGCTTCCTGCTGGAGACCCGCAACGATCCGGACCTGCCGGCGCGCCTGCGCCTGAGCTGGTACGACGCGCCGGCCGTACCGCGCATCGGTGAGACCTGGGCGCTGCAGGTGCGGCTGCGCCGCCCCCGGGGGTTCTCCAATCCGCTGCGGTTCGACTACGAGCACTGGCTCTTCCGGCAGGGCATCGGTGCCACCGGCTACGTGGTCAATGGACCGGCGAACGCGCGGCTGGAGCACGTGCCGGTGGACGGCCTGTCGGCGCTGCGGCAGCGCCTCGTCGACCGCATGCTGGACCTCCTCGGCCGTAATTCCGCGACGGCCGTGCTGCTCGCGATCAGCGTCGGCGCCACGCACGAGATCAGCCGGGCCGAGTGGGACCGCTATGCCGCGACCGGCACCAGCCACCTGATGGCGATCTCGGGCATGAACATCGCCATGGCGGCGGGCGGCGCCTGCCTGCTCGCCTGGCTGTTGATCGCGCCGTTCTGCCGCCGCGCGAACGTGCGCGACGCGGCCGCCGCCGTCGCGGTCGCCGCGGCGATCGCCTACTCCGAGATCTCGGGCTTCGCCATCCCGGTACGGCGCGCCATGCTGATGGCGCTGCTGGTGCTCGGGGCAGGGCTGCTGCGACGGCAGCTCAAGCCCGGCCGGCTGCTGGCACTGACGTGCATCGCGATCGTGATCACCGACCCGCTGGCGCTGCACGCGCCGGGCTTCAAGCTGTCGTTCGCCGCGGTCGCGATCCTCTTGTGGTCGGCACGCCAGTACGGGTTCATCGACCCGGGCGCAAACGCCGTTTCGGCGCGGCGCCTGGCACACGGAGCCCGCAGCCTGGCGGTGCTGCAGTTCACGCTGCTGCTGGGCCTGTTCCCGCTGACGGCCCTGCTGTTCGGCCGCGCCGCCTGGCTTGCGCCCCTGGTCAACCTGCTCGTGCTGCCGCTGTTCAACCTGGTCACCGTGCCGGGAGCGCTGCTGGGCCTGCTGCTCGACGGACCCGCCAGGGTACTCGGCGATCCCCTGCTCATCCTGGCCTGGCACAGCGTGCGCCTCCTGCTGTGGGTCGTCGAGGCGGTCGCCGGCTGGGAACCGGCACACACCTACATCGCGGCGATCGGCGGCGGGATGCTGCTGGTGGCCTGGCTGCCGGCGCTGTGGGCCGTCCTGCCGCCGGGTTTCCCGGGCCGGCGCCTCGCCTGGGTCGCGTCGGCGGCCGTGGTGCTGCAAAGGCCCGCGCCGCCGCCGCCGGGCTGCCTGGAGCTCGCCGCGCTGGACGTGGGGCAGGGACAGTCACTGGTGCTGCGGACGGCGCGGCACACGCTCGTCTACGACACCGGCCCGTCGTTCCGCAGCGGCAGCGACACCGGCGCGCTCGTGGTCGTGCCGTACCTGCGCTCGCTCGGCGTGCGCCGCGTGGACCTGCTGACCGTCAGTCACGCCGACAGCGACCACTCGGGCGGCGTCGGCTCCCTGCTGCAGGCCGTCGACGTCAGCGACGTCTTCGCGGGCGAAAGGCTCGCGGCGATCGACACGGTCCAGCGGCGCTGCCGCCGGGGCCAGTCCTGGGCCTGGGACGGCGTGCGCTTCAGCTTCCTGCATCCCGCTCACCGCTACCGGGCCGCATCCGGCAACGACGGCTCGTGCGTGCTGCAAATCACCGCGGGCACCCATCGCGTCCTGCTCACCGGCGACATCGAAGCGCCCGCGGAAAGCCACCTGCTGCACGCCGGCGTCCTCGCCCCCGTGGACCTTGCGACCGTCCCGCACCACGGCAGCCGCACATCCTCCAGCGCTGCTTTCGTAAACGCCCTGCGCCCGGCCACCGCCATCGTCTCGGCCGGCTACGACAACCGCTGGGGCTTTCCCAAACCCGACGTGCTCGCCCGCTGGCAGGCCGCCGGCACCCGCGTCCTCAACACGGCCACCTCGGGCTCCATCCACTACCGGATCTGCCCCGACACCGGCACCGTCCTCACCGGCGAAAACCGCAAATCGAACCTGGAATACTGGCACGCACGCTAGCCGCCCCGGCGCTGCAAAAGCCCCCGTGCGAGCACGCATCACGCGCGACGCCACGCCAGGCGACACGAGCATCGCGCGCGATGCGCGCTCCCACAGCCTCCCCCACCACCCACCCCAAACCCACCGAGCACCCACAAAGCGGGCGGCAGGGCCGGTGGGGGGGTGTTTGGGGGAAATAAAGCGGACCGAAGGGCCCAAAGGGCCCGCAGGGAGCCATTCCCCCAAACACCCCCCCACCGGCCCTGCCGCCCGCGAAAACGCAGCCACGCGCATGCGGATGCCCAAAGGAGCCACGAACGCCGCGCATCAGCAAACCCCCATCGAACGAAAGCCCAGCACAACACCCAGCCGCGCGCCGCCCCCAAACCGCCACCCGCGTGCAGGAATTTTCAGGGCTGTCGCTGTATATTTCCGTTTTTCACCGGGTCGGGGCTCCATGGTAGAGATCGTAAAAAGCGGCGGCTGGCTGATGGCGCCGATCATCCTCTGCGGTATCGTCACGATGGGCATCGTGCTGGAACGGTTCTGGACGCTGCGGCAGAAGCGCGTGCTGCCGGAGGACCTGACGGCCAAGGTCTGGGGCTGGGTGAAGAAGGATGCGCTGGACCAGCGCCAGATACAGACGCTGCACCAGGGCTCGCCGCTCGGCCAGATCCTCGCCGCGGGGCTGATCAACCGGGATCGCGAGCGCTCGATCATGAAGGACAGCATCGAGGATACGGGCCGGCACGTGGTGCACGAGCTGGAGCGCTACCTCGACACCCTGGGTACCATCGCCGCGGTATCGCCGTTGCTCGGCCTGCTCGGAACGGTGTTCGGCATGATCAAGGCGTTTGCGGCGATCACCACGCACGGCGTCGGTAATCCGACGGTGCTGGCAGGGGGCATTGCGGAGGCGCTCATCACGACCGCGGCGGGGCTGGCGGTCGCGATCCCCGCGTTGCTCAGCTACCGCTATTATCGCAACCGCGTGGACACGCTGGTGGTGAACATGGAGAAGGAAGCGATCAAGCTGGTAGAGGCGCTGCATCGCCGGCAGGCGGGGGGTGGTGGTTGAAGCTTTCGCTCAGGCCGCGCACCGAGCCGGACGTCAACCTGACGTCGCTGATCGACGTCGTGTTGCTGCTGCTGATCTTCTTCATGGTCTCGACGACTTTCGTGAAGCAGTCGGAGATCTCCATCCAGCTGCCGGAGGCCGACAACACCGCGCGACCGGTGCCGGCCAACGACCGCATCGACGTCATGATCACGGCGCGGGGGACGTTCCTGATCAACGGCCAGGAACTCATCAACAGCCGGCCCGAGACGATTCGCCGGGGGCTGCAGAAAGTGTCCGGCGGCGACTCGACCTTGCCGCTGACCATCAGCGCCGATGCCGATGCGCGCCACCAGGACGTGGTGACGGCGATGGACGTGGCAGGCAGGCTCGGGTTCGTGCAGATCAGCATCGCGACGGTCAACGATCCGACGGACCAGCCCTGATGGCCGGGGGCTGTAACAGCCTCCTTCGGCCGCGCCGGTGAGCCGAATCGACGCGCATGCCGCCCGGGTCTACCGGCGACTCTGGGCCTACGTGCTGCCCTATCGCACGATCGGCATCGTCGCGGTAGTCGCGATGGCGGCAACGGCCGCCGTCGAGGCGGGCCTGGTCTCGCTTTTGAAGCCGCTGACCGACGAGGCGCTGGTGGCGCGCAACCTTGAAACCGTGCGCTGGCTGCCGTTCGCGTTCGTCGGCATCTTCGTCGCGCGGGGCATTGCCGGCTTCGCGACCGAGATGTCGCTGGGCTGGATCGGCCGGGGCGTCATCAGCGCGCTCCGGCGCGACGTCTTCAGGAAATTCCTCACGCTGCCGTCGCAGTTCTTCGAAGCGCGCGCAACGGGCCCGCTCCTGTCACGCATCACCTACAACGTCGAGATGGTGGCGGAGTCGGTTACGAGCGTCGTGACGATCATGGTGCGGGACCTGTTGACCGTCGGGGCGGCAATCGGCGTTATGCTCTACCAGAGCGTGCGCCTGTTCCTGTTCGTAATGATCCTGCTGCCGGTCATCGCGGTGATCATCCAGGTCCTGGGCAAAGCGTTCCGGCGCTACAGCGGCCGCATCCAGGACTCGGTAGGCGAGGTGACGCAGGTCTCGGAGGAGGTGCTCACCGGCAACCGGATCGTGAAGATCTTCGGCGGCTACGATTACGAGAAGGAGCGCCTGGACGAGGTCGACGAGCGCAACCGGCGGCAGAACCTGAAGCTGATCCGCTCGCGCTCGCTGGGCGTCGCCGTCACCCAGGTGATCTTCGGCTTCGGCGTGGCCGTGGTGATCTACATCGCCGGCCAGGAATCGCTCGACGGTAATCTCACTCCGGGGAACTTCATGGCGTTCTTCGGCGCAATGATGCTGATGCTGCAGCCGCTCAGGCGCATCACGAACGTGAACGCGACGCTGCAGCGCGGCATCGCGGCGGGGGAAAGCCTGTTCCACATTATCGACGAGCCGGACGAGGTGGATTCCGGCTCGTACCGGGCGGACACCGTGCGGGGCGACGTGGAGTATCGCGACGTCCGCTTCTCCTACGGCGAGGACAAGGGTGCGGTGCTTGCCGAGATCAGCCTGAAAGTACCCGCCGGCAAGACGCTCGCGATCGTCGGGCATTCGGGAAGCGGCAAGTCGACGCTGGTGAACCTGCTGCCGCGCTTCTACGACGTCGAATCCGGCGAGATCCTGCTGGACGGCACGCCGGTGCAAGAGTACGCGCTCGACAACCTGCGCTCGCACGTGAGCCTGGTCAGCCAGGACGTCGTGCTGTTCAACGACAGCATTGCCAACAACCTGGCTTACGGCCAGCTCCGGCAGTGCTCGCGCAATGAACTGCTGAAGGCCGCCGAAGCGGCGAACCTCATGGACTTCATCGGGGACCTGCCCGACGGACTGGATACGATGGTGGGCGATCGCGGCGTGCTGCTCTCCGGCGGGCAGCGGCAGCGCATCGCCATCGCCCGCGCGCTGCTCAAG
>CAYRKH010000119.1:0-6841 GCA_964424805.1 uncultured Woeseiaceae bacterium | reverse complement strand
CGGCCGACGGCGAAAGCAGGAATCAGGATATTGCCGCCGCGGTCCGCGGCTTCCAGGAAAATGCCACGCAGCTCTTCGAGCGTCTCGTCGAACGGCCGATGGTCGCGGTCGCCGTAGGTACTCTCCATCAATACGAGGTCGGCGTCGCGAACGGTGGTCGGGTCGTTCATGACCGGTGCGTCCCCGGGACCGAGGTCGCCGCTGAAAACGACTTTCCGCCTTTGCTCGCCGTCCTCGAGCCAGACTTCGACTATGGCGGCACCCAGGATGTGCCCGGCGTCTTGCAACCGTATCGCGACGCCGGGGAGGATCTCCGTGCGCTCGCGGTAGGGCACGCTCACGAATTGGCCCATGACCGCCGTCGAATCGTTCCGGGTGTAGAGCGGGGCGACCGCCGGGAGGCCTTTACGTGCTCGCTTCCGGTTCTGCCATTCCGCATCCTTCTCGTGCAGGTATGCGGAATCGTAAAGCATGATCTCGCAAAGGGCGCGGCTCGCATCATGCGTGTAGATCGGGCCGCGGTAGCCGCGGGCGTGGAGCAGAGGCAGGCGGCCGGAGTGATCAATGTGCGCATGGCTCAGCACGACAGCGTCGATGCTGTCCAGCTCCAGCGGCAGCGGTTCCCGGTTCCGTGCTTCCGCTTGCCGCGTGCCCTGTATCTGGCCGCACTCCAGCAGCAGGCGTGCGCGGCCTGTCTCCAGCAGGTAGCACGAGCCCGTCACGCTGCCGGCCGCGCCGAGGAAGGTCAGCTGCATCGATCGCCCAACGTCATGCGGATGCCATCAAGGTGCCACAGACCGGCAGATGGGGAAAGCCCGCAGAGCAGTCATGTGCGCGACGCGCCGGCGCTTGTCCGGAACATGGCGGTGAACGCCGGTATGGCGTAGGTAATGACCCTCATTCCTCGAGCCCACGGTTTGCATTAAGGTCCGGCAATCCATGATAAGCCACTCGACGAGGAACCGTCATGAAACTCACACTGAGCGTGCTCAAGGCCGACATCGGCTCGATTGGTGGCCGCGGCGCCAGGGCTTCTTTGGTGCGGCCATGCTGCCCATGAACGAGCTCGAATACACCGGCATCGTCGAGCGGCTCGACGAACTGCGGGATCGGTTCGTGATCCGGGACGGCGTGGCGAAGGGCAGACGAGCAACGTCCGAATCCGGTCTGTGAGGAGTCGGCGTCCGGCCGGCAGCGGGAGGCGACGGAAGGTATGCGTACGAAAGGCTTCGGCCGCGAGCACAGCCCGGCTGCTTGGGCGCAGTTCGAGGATTACCTCACAGGCACGCTGGCGGGCCGGGGTGGATGAGCATGCCGCCGGGCAAATCGATCGTCGATATCTACACCCCGCAACCGCTGGTGGCGTACTTCTCCATGGAGATCGCCCTGCAGAGCGAGATTCCGACCTACGCCGGTGGCCTCGGCGTGCTGGCGGGCGACACGCTGCGCTCGGCGGCGGAACTGGAGATTCCGGTCGTGGCGGTCACGCTGGTCAGCCGCGAAGGGTACTTCAGGCAGGAGCTGAGCCCGGCTGGCGTCCAGTCCGAGCTCGCGGAGAGATGGGAGCCCGAAGCGTGGGCATCCCTGGCGGACGCGAAGGTGGCCGTGCAGCTCGAGGGGCGCTGTGTGTGGATTCAGGCGTGGCTCTATGAGCTGCAGGGGCACCTCGGCGGCTCTATTCCGGTCCTGCTGCTCGACACCGATGCCGTCGAGAACTCGCCCGAAGACCGGCGGCTTACGCACCGCCTGTACGGCGGCGACGAAACGTATCGGCTGAAGCAGGAAGCGGTGCTCGGAATAGGCGGCGTAAGGATGCTCGATGCACTAGGGTTCCGGGTCCGCCAATATCATCTCAACGAGGGCCACGCGGCGCTGCTCGCGCTCGAGCTGGCGCGCCGAATGGCACATGCCGCCGGCGAGCACGCGCCGGCGGAGGGTCAGGACGGTACTGCTTACGACATCGCGGACGTTCGTGCCCTGTGCAACTTCACGACGCATACGCCCGTCGAGGCGGGCCATGACCGGTTTTCCTACGAACTGGTCGAAAAGGTTCTCGGTACGGAGGCGTACACCGAGCTTCAGCGGGTCGCAGGAGGGGATCGCCTCAACATGACGCAGCTTGCGCTCGGCTTCAGCGGCTATGTCAACGGTGTTGCGAAGAAGCACGCCCAGGTTTCGGCGGCCATGTTCCCCGGGTATCGCGTGCGGTCGATCACGAACGGAGTCCACCCCTATACCTGGACGACCGAAGGCTTCTCCAGTCTTTACGACGAGCATTTTCCGGGCTGGTGCCACGAGCCCGAGCTGCTCGTCCTGGCCGACCAGCTACCGGACCCAGCCATTTGGCAAGCGCACGTCGATGCCAAGCGAGACCTGGTCGTGCTGGTCGCCGAACGGACCGGCGTCGAGCTCGACGCAAGCGTCTTCATCATCGGGCTCGCGCGACGCATGACGGCTTACAAGCGGCTGGCCCTGTTGTTCTCCGATCTCGAGATGCTGCGCCGCCTGGCGGAACGCTATCCCCTGCAGATCGTTCTTTCGGGCAAAGCTCACCCGAACGACCACGAGGGAAAGCAACTGATCGAGCGGTTGCACGCGTACCGGGACAAGCTTGCCGCGACGAGCGAGATACGAGTGGCCTTCGTGCCGGGGTACGACATGGCGATCGCCAAAGTCCTGGCGGCCGGTGCCGACGTCTGGCTCAACACGCCGAAGCCTCCGTTCGAAGCATCCGGCACGAGCGGTATGAAAGCGAGCTTCAACGGAGTGCCGAGCTTGAGCGTGCTGGACGGCTGGTGGATCGAGGGCTGCGTACCCGGAGTGACGGGCTGGTCCATCGACTCGCGTGAGGGCATCAGCGATTCGGTGGCGGCCGCGTCACTTTATGCTCGTCTGCAAGACGAAATCCTGCCGCTCTACTACGGCAATCGAACGGGCTGGATCGCGGTCATGAAGGGAGCGATCAGCAAGAACGCTTCGCGCTTCAATAGCCACCGCATGCTGAGACGCTATGTCAGTGATGCCTATTTCACCTGAATGTCGCTCGCTTCCAAAGCGCCGCATGGTACGTGGCGAGACCGGCGCGGGGGATTCTGACGGCATAACTCGATGGGCCGCAGCAGTTCAGTGATCTCCGTACTCGCGCGCAAGTCTTCGTGACTGTCTCACCCAGCTACAGGACTCGCAAGGACAACGCCGAACGTTATGGCCGGAGCGTGTGCATTTTGCGTCCACGTACTCGATACCGAAGACCAGCGACTGATAAAGCTGCTCCATCGGCTTCTCGGTCAGGACGCTGATCTCGCTGTTGCTGTTCAGCCAGCGGCATTCCTCACTCTCCTTGCAAGCCCTGCACGCCGGATGACATGGATTGAAATATCGATGCTGGGGACACCCTTCGTCCAGGGTCGACAGGACGAGCATGCAAGGATAGGCAAGCGCTTCTATGATCTGTCGTCGGATTGCAGGTCCGGGAATGGAGCCGTGAAGTTGGAACATTCTCACCTCCTGCGCGTGCTCTCGCGCGCCTTCTGCGCGGAATCCGCCCCGCCCGGTTCGTAAGCAAAATAAGAGCCGGTAAAGCGAGCGCCGAGCGCGAAGTGGATCACCTTCGGCACACGGCGCTTTCTTCCGTCACTTGGGTGACAGTCTGGCAGGCCTTGGAGGGCGGGCAATACGTAGCTTTCCCTACCCGCCCGGTCCCGGCGCGCCTGCTATCATCCAGTCCAAGGCGAAGAAACACCGAGCATCACATGCACGAATACCGGGTCTGGGATCGCACCCAGCGGATCTTTCACTGGATCAACTTCCTTGCCGTGCTCGGGTTGGCCGCTATCGGGACGGTCATACTCAATGCGGATCGTCTCGGCATACCCGACGATCCGGGCATGATCGTGCTGAAGAGGACGCATGTCTTTATCGGCTACGTTTTCGTGCTGAATCTGTTGTGGCGCCTGGTGTGGGCGTTCATCGGCGGGTCATTTGCCCGCTGGCGCGCGCTTCTGCCGGGCGGTTCCGGCTTCGGCCGGCGATTCGCTACCTTCGTACGCGGCATACTGGCCGGCAAAGCGCCGTTTTACATGGGACACAACCCGGTCGCGCGAGTCTTTCTGACGCTGCTTGTGGTCCTGCTCGTCGTCCAGGCGGGAACGGGGCTGGTGCTCGCCGGAACGGACGTTTACATGCCTCCGTTCGGGGACACGATGCGCGAATGGGTCGCCGGCGACACGCACGACCCGGCTGTCGTCCAGCCCTACGCGCCGGAGACGGTGAACGAAACGGCCTACGCGGACATGCGTAGATTCCGCTCGCCGATCGTCGAGATTCACGAGCTCAATTTCTTCGTGCTGTTGGCGCTGATCGTATTACACATCGCGTCCGCAATCTTCATCGAATTTCGTGAAGGAGGAACCGTGATCAGCGCGATGTTCACGGGCCGGAAGTGGCACCAGGACCAGCCCGTCGACCGGGATCTCGCCAGCGAGCCCCGGAGGCCGCCACGAGCAAATGACGCCTGACCGAGCGACACTGTACATGAACGCCGAGCTGTGGATATTGCTGACGGTGATCGGACTTTCGATGGCGATCGCCGTGTTTCTATATGAAAGGCGCAAGGAACGGGCCAACAATCAGGAGGAGCTGTCCGAGCTCCTCTGCTATTGAGGATACGGCGATGTATAAGAAGATTCTCGTTCCAGTCGACGGTAGTGCGGCCTCCAGGAGGGGACTCGAGGAGGCAATCAGATTCGCAAAGGCTACCGGTGCGACAATTGATCTGGCTCATGTCGTGGACGAGTTCGTCATTGCCGCGCGCGAGGCACCCACGGCGTGGCTCGCACTTGCCGACGTCTTGCGGGAAAGCGGCGAAAAGGTACTCACCGATGCGGAAGCGCTCGTGCGGAAGCACGACGTCACCTGCACGAGCGAGCTTCTGAAAGCGACTGGCGATGGCGCTGCCCGCGCGATCATCGACCAGACGAAGAAGTTGTCCTCGGATCTGATTGTCATGGGAACACATGGCCGGCGTGGCCTGCGCCGCCTTACCTTGGGGAGCGATGCCGAAATGGTCCTGCGCTCCTCTCCCGTTCCGGTGCTGATGGTGCGCGACAGAGCGGAACCTACCTGACGGGCGCGGGGCCTGCGTTCGACGGAATGAAATTTGCGCGCCGCGACGCGCCCCGGACCTCGGATGTTTTTTTACCAGCGCCGTACGCGGCCGGTGTCGACATGCACGAAGTCCGATTGTGCGTAGTAACCGACACCACCACGCTGCAGGGCGATGGCTGCATCGCGCAACCGCGCCGTATCGAACCCGGCCAGACGCACGTCGATCGCTCTGCCGTCGAGGTGCAGGCTGGATCGGGCAACATTCTTGCTGCGGCTGCGCAGCATCTCGTTGGTCCTTTTGGAGCGGAATGCGGAAATGATCTCAAATCTTCCGGCACGTCCCGTGACGGCGCGCAGGTCGCAAAGAAGATCGAGCATGCCGCTATCCATCGGCTGCACCTCACCGGTGCGGAAGTCGCGCAGTGGTAGTCTATGCTGGATAGTGCCTCTTGTACGTAGCTGCTTCCGTCGTGATAACAGACGTCCAGCCGCTCGCCAGTGTGGGTATGATAGAAGGACAGTTCGCGCGGAGCGGCCGCCCATGCACGGCCCGGCGACACAACGGCTGCGGATGCAGCGGCGAGAAAACTGGTGCAGAACAAGCGCCGATTCACTGAACACTCCATCACGGCACAGAAGGGCTGGATTATTGCTGAGCCGACGGCCGGGGGCAACGATTTGTAGCATGCGAAGGGCACGTCGATGATCGGGGTCGTGCGAAGTATTCTTCTCTCGCTTGCCTGGCTGTTCATCCAGGCGAATGTTCATGCCGAACCAGCGTCGTCCGCCGCAGCGGAAGGGCTGCGGTTGCGGCTGGCTGCGCCCGAAGCGGCTCCCCTGCGTGCCGGCTTCGAGTTCGGCGACCGGCAGTTTCTCGTGGAGTTTTACTCGCAACGCGACTATCGGCCATTGTGGAGCGACGGGGCACTGGATGAGCTGATGATCGAGGTAGAGGCGGCATCCGGGCATGGTCTCGACCCGTACGATTATCATTATTCCGTGCTGCGGGAACTGCGCACAGATCCTGCAAGGCGCATCGATCTTGACCTGGTCGCGACCGACAGCCTGGTCCGGCTGGCCTATCATCTACGCTTCGGAAAAGTCGATCCAAGTCAGCTCGAGCCGACATGGAATTTCAGCCGGCAGGTCGCAGCGGATCCGTTCGCGGTCCTTGAGACGGCAATCACCGAAGCTGCGGTCACCGAACTGTTGCAGCGACTCGCGCCGGCGACCGGCTACTACGCCCGGCTGCGGGAAGCGCTGTCCCGCTATCGTACCCTGCAGGCCGAAGGCGGCTGGCCGGAAGTCTCCGACGGCCCCACGCTCCGGCCCGGCATGAGGGATGCCCGAGTTGCGGAACTGCAACGGCGTCTACTCGTAGGCGGCGACCTCGATGGCCCGGTGCAGAATGAGGTTCTGTTCGGCGAGTCGCTCACCGAGGCGGTCACGCGATTCCAGCAGCGACACGGACTCGAGGTCGACGGCATCGTTGGACCTCGGACCTTGGACGCCCTCAACCTGCCGGTCGAGGTGCGAATCGATCAGATTCGCATTAATCTCGAGCGGATACGCTGGGTGTTTCGCGACATCGAGGCAGAATCGGAGTTCGTGCTGGTCAATATTGCGGCCTTTCGCCTGTGGCTTGTCCGCGCTGGCGAAGCGATCTGGACAACCCGCGTGCAGGTCGGCACCCGGTATCGGCAGACACCGGTGTTCCGTTCTGCGATCGAGCACG
>CAYRKH010000118.1:0-6879 GCA_964424805.1 uncultured Woeseiaceae bacterium | reverse complement strand
CGCCGGGGTGGTTCGTTTCCTGTAGGAGCGCGCCGTGCGCGCGATGCGCCGGCGCCGGCCCGTGGCATCGGGCGCAAGGCGCGCTCCTACAGTGAATCGAGCAGCGTCTCGCCGCTCCGCATCATGTTCCTGAGGTTCTGCAGCGCATCGAGCTCGCTCGCGCGTCACGGCAAAAGCCGAATGTAGGAGCGCGCATTGCGCGCGAATGCCACGGCGTAGGACCGCAGCATCGCGCGCAATGCGCGCTCCTACAGTTAGTCGAGCAGCGACTCGCCCTCGATGCCGTTGCTCTGCATCATGTCCCTGAGGTTTTGCAGCGCATCGAGCTGGATCTGGCGGACCCGCTCGCGCGTCACACCGATCTCGCAGCCGATCTCTTCCAGCGTGAGCCGGCGATAGCCGTGCAGGCCGAAGCGCCGCTCGAGCACGGCACGTTGCTTCTCCGTCAGCTTCATTACCCAGGATTCGACGATCGCGTTGACGTGCTCCTGCTGGACGCAGGTGGCGGGCTCCGCACTGTGGTGCGCGGCGAGCGTGTCGAGCAAACCGCGGTCGTCGTCGCCGCCCGACGAGCCGATCGTCACCCGCTCGTGCAGCGCCAGCAGCCGCTCGATCTCCATCGGGTCGCGATTGAGGTATTCGGCGATATCGGCGACTGATGGCGCCTTGTCGTTCTCGTGCTGCAGTGCCCGTGCGGCACGCAGGCAGGTGTTGATGTCCTTGATGACGTGAATCGGCAGCCGCACGGTGCGCGACTGGTTCATGATGGCCCGTTCGATGGTCTGGCGGATCCACCACGTCGCATAGGTCGAGAAGCGGAAGCCGCGCTCCGGGTCGAACTTCTTGACCGCGTGAATGAGGCCGAGATTGCCCTCCTCGATCAGGTCGAGCAACGGCAGGCCGCGATCGATGTAACGGCGGGCGATCTTCACCACGAGCCTCAGGTTACTCTCGATCATCCGCTGGCGCGCCGCCTCGTCGCCCTCCCGGATTCGGCGCGCGAAATACACCTCTTCCGCGGCAGTCAGCAGTTGCGACGCACCGATTTCGTTCAGGTAGAGCCGTGTCACGTCCAGCGTGGCGGCGGCTGGCAGCGGGAAGTCATCCGCACGTTCGCAGACTTCCTCCTCGGGCTCGGCACGCGCGGGCCCACGGCGCCGCGCGGGCGAATCGGCCCTGCGATGCACGGTCGTTTCAGGAATTACAGCGCTCACTCTCCGGCTCCTTCTTCTTCCTGCGAGACGTGGCTTCGTTCGCAAGTGCGAGACGCATGGCGACTCGCCGGGGTCACAGTCGGGTTTTAAGGAGGGCCGCCGGGAGGCTGGTTGGTGCGGCGAGCCCGGCTGCCGCCAGTTCATTGCCGAGCAGATGGCCGGCGCGGTAGCCGGCCGCGGAGCCGGTGTACTTCTCCGCGCCCGGAGTCAACGACGACCGGGAAAACATCGCCATGGCGGGAGCGTCGATCTAGCGCGGCGGCAGGAATTCTCGCGGGTCTACCGGCTGGCCATTGCGCCTGATCTCGAAATGCAGTCGCGGCTCGCGGCCCGGCCCGTCACCCATCGTCGCAATACGCTGGCCCTGTCCGACGGTTTCGCCCTCTTGTACCAGCAACGACGCGTTGTGCCCGTAAGCACTGAGGTAGGTGTCGTTGTGCTTGACGATGATAAGCTGTCCGTACCCGATTAGTCCACTGCCCGAGTAGACCACGCGCCCGCCTGCCGCGGCGCGCACCGGCTGGCCGCCGGTACCGCCGATCAGCACGCCGGTGCCGGTACCGGGCCGCTCGCCGAACTCGACCACCACCGGGCCGGCAGTCGGCCACGCCCACGCCGGCGGCGGCTCCGACGGGAGCGCCGGCAGTTCGCGCGCCGGCACCCGGGTCGCCGTGCTGCCGCCCGGCGGCGCGCGCGGCGCCGTCCGTTCGCTGCCGCCCGGCGGCGGGTACAGCTTGATGAGCTGCCCGGGGTAGATCAGCGAACCGTCGCCGAGGTCGTTCCAGCGCGCCACCGCGCGATAGTCCTTTCCGTAGCGCCAGGCGATGGTGAACAGCGTTTCGCCCGAGCGTACGATGTGGTAGTCACGCATCTGCTCCACGCGGGGCGCGGAGCCGCAGCCGGCAACGATGAGCGCCGCCGCCAGTGCGACCGCCGCGCGCCGGGAAAACACCGGGCGCAAGCCGCGAACGATGCGGGTAGTGGACGGGGACTCCGTCATCCCCTCATGGCGAGCCATGCCGCCACGATCACGGTGATCGCCACCACCGCCCAACCGATACGTTCGACGTACTTCGGCAGCATGGCGGCCATGCGATCGCCGCCCACGACGATCAGGCCCGCGACCAGGTAGAAGCGACCGCCGCGGCCGATCACCGAGGCGATGAGGAACCAGGGAAAGGTCAACAGGGCCGCGCCGGCGGCAAGCGTGAAGACCTTGTAGGGGATCGGCGAGAAGCCGGCGACGAACACGGCGACCACCCCCCACTCGTCGAACCACGCACGGGCTCTCAGGTACGCCGGCCAGTAATGGCTGGCGCTGAGCCAGGGCTCGATGAGCTCGAAGAGGAAATAGCCGATCAGGTAGCCCGCGATGCCGCCGATAACCGAGGTCAGCGTCGTAATCGCCGCGAAACGCCAGGCTTTGTGGCGCTCGGCCAGGCACATCGGCGCCAGCATCACGTCGGGCGGAATCGGGAAGAAGGAAGACTCCGCGAACGACATCGCGCCGAGGTAACGTTCGGCGTGCGGATGCCGCGACCACGACAGCACGCGTTCGTACAGCGGTTCGAAAATGCGCACGATCAGGGGCGTCCCGGTCGGGCACCCGGCCGGCCGTGCACCGGCGAGCCTTGCCGATTCGCGCTGATCACCGGCTCACTTCCCCCGCACCAGGGGCACGAAACTGACGCCGCCGAGCGGCGTCTGGCTGAAGTGGTCGTCCTCCCGCACGATGCGGGTGAGCTCCTGGCGGCCAGTCGGTCCGACCGGAATCACCATCCGCCCGCCCGGCGCAAGCTGCTCGAGCAGCTTGCGCGGCAGCTCCGGCGCGGCCGCGGTGACGATGATGCCCTCGTAGGGCGCGTATTTCGGCCAGCCCTCCCAGCCGTCGCCCCGCCGGTACCGCACATTGTATATATCGAGGCGATGCAGGCGCTGCTGCGTCTTGCGCAGCAGCTCGGAGATACGCTCGACGGTGTAGACCTGGCCGACCAGCGGTGCGAGCACCGCCGTCTGGTAGCCGCAGCCGGTGCCGACCTCCAGCACCCGCTCGGGCGCCCCGCCCTCGAGCAGGCTTTCCGTCATGCGGGCAACGACGAACGGCTGGCTGATGGTCTGGCCGAGGCCGATCGGCAGCGCCGTATCCTCGTAGGCGCGGCTCGCAAGCGCCTCGTCGACGAACAGGTGGCGCGGCACGCTGCGAATCCGTTCGAGCACCGCGGAAGAACGGATACCCTGCGCCTGCAGCCGCTCGACGAGCCTGTCGCGCGTGCGAGCGGAGGTCATGCCGATGCCCGACCGCTCGCCGTTGCGGTCGGTCACGAGGCGAGCCACTCGGCCAGGCGCGGCACGGCTTCATGCCGCGTCAGGTCGACCTTGAGCGGGGTCACGGCAACAGCACCGTTCTCGATCGCCTCGAAATCCGTGCCCGGGCCGACGTCCTGGCCGGTGCCCGCGGGGCCGATCCAGTAGATCGTGCGCCCGTGCGGGTCCTTGCTGCGCACCAGCGGCTCCGAACGGTGGCGGAATCCCAGCCGTGCCGCGATGACGCCGGTCAGCTCGTCGTAGGGGCGATCGGGCACGTTCACGTTGAGGATCACGTCGCTCGGCAGCGGGTCCCGCTGCAGGCGCGCGATCAGGTCGCACGCGACGCGGGCGGCGGTGCCGAAGTGCGTCGCGCGATTCGCCGCCAGGGACACCGCGATGGCCGGGAATCCCAGGAAACGGCCCTCCATCGCCGCGGCGACAGTCCCCGAGTAGATCACGTCGTCGCCGAGGTTGGCGCCGTGGTTCACGCCCGACACCACGATATCGGGCTCGAAATCGAGGAAGCCTGACAGCGCCAGGTGCACGCAGTCGGACGGGGTGCCGTTGACGAAGTAGCGATTCTCTTCCACTTTGTGGATCCGGAGCGGCGTGTGCAGCGTCAGGGAATTGCTTGCGCCGCTGTGATTGCGGTCCGGCGCGACGACCACGATGTCTGCCACCTTGGATAAGGCGTTTGCCAGCGCGTTGATGCCGGTTGCGAGGTAACCGTCATCATTGCTCACCAGAATTTTCAATGCCAGTGTCCTGTCCCAAGCATAAATGTGCTGTTTCGGTCGCGGATTTTGCGCCTTCCGGGGCGCGGCGACGAGTAATAGCACCGCTGTGGCGAGGGGTCGCAACGCCGCCAGGTGTAAAAAGGCGCGGCGAAACAGTGTCGTTGTTCGTGGGCAGGACACCCGCGCCCTGCCCCACGGATCGAACGGGTTCCTCGAACCCTCGCGCGGCGCTCACTATACTCAATGTTCGCATGCCGCCATAGCGCCGGCATCCGATTTCCCGCGTCGCGCCCCGTGCCCGTCGAAGGGGGTTAACAGACGTGACAGCCAGGCAAAAACCGGGAGACGATCGCGATGAAGCCGCAGAAGACGACGGCTCGCTGTTCCGCGAACTCATGGCCGGGACACGGCCGCTCAAGGTCGACGTCGTGCCGCTGCCGCGGCGGAAACGAAAGCCGATCGCCCGGTCGCGGCGGCAGGATGACCGGCAGGTGCTCGCCGAAGCCCTCGATTTCGACCTCGAGCATGCCGAAGCCCACAACGGCGACGGGCTTCGTTTCCAGCGGCCGTCGGTCGGGCGCAGGACCATGCGCCGGCTCGCGCGGGGCAGCTTCAGCGTGCAGGCCGAGGCGGACCTGCACGGCATGACCGTTCCGGAAGCCCGGAGCGCGCTGCGCGATTTTCTCGAGGCCAGCCAGGCCCGCGGCCACACCTGCGTGCGGGTCGTGCACGGCAAGGGCCTGGGTTCGGGAGCGCGGGGGCCGGTACTGAAACGCAAGGTCGACCGCTGGCTGCGGCAATGGGACGGCGTGCTGGCCTTCGTCTCGGCCCGCCAGGTCGACGGCGGCACCGGCGCGCTGTACGTGCTGCTGAGGAAATCGTGACGGCGCGGCACAGCGCGCCGGCGCTGCGCGAATGCACCTCCACGGCGGTTCAATCGCGCGCCGGGACCACCTGGTAGAACGTTTCGGACTCGCCTATCAGCCCCAGGTCCGTGCGTGCGCGTTCCTCCGCCGCCTCCAGCCCCTGCTTGAGGTTGACGACCTCAGCGTCCAGCGCGGCGTTGCGTTCGCGCAGCCGCTCGTTCTCCGCGCGCTGCTCCGCGACGGCCTCGCGCAGGTCGCGGGTCTTGGGGAAGCCGTCGTCGGAGAACCAGAGCTGCACCTGCATCAGGAAGGCGGCAAGCCCGAGCACCCCGATGATCCAGCGCAAATCGATCAAACTCGCCCCCCCGCGGCCATCGGTGCCCTACGCGCCGCCCGGTAGCGGCACCGGGAACGCGTCCCGCCCGGCGTAGCCCGCACCATCCCCGAGTTCCTCCTCGATCCGGAGGAGCTGGTTGTATTTCGCGATGCGATCGGAGCGCGACAGCGACCCCGTCTTGATCTGCGTGGCGCTGGTACCGACCGCGATATCGGCGATGGTGCTGTCGCAGGTCTCGCCCGAACGGTGCGAGACGACGGCGCTGAAGCCAGCCGTCACCGCCATAGTAATCGCATCAAGAGTTTCCGTTAATGTCCCGATTTGGTTGGGTTTTATTAAAATGGAATTGGCTATTTCCTGTTCGATGCCGCGGGCGAGGATGCGCGTGTTGGTAACGAACAGGTCGTCGCCGACGAGCTGCACGCGCCGACCCAGCCTGTCGGTCAAGAGCTGCCAGCCCTCCCAGTCACCCTCGCTCATGCCGTCTTCGATACTGATGATCGGGTAGGCATCGACCAGCCCGGCAAGGTAGTCCGTGAAACCGGCGGCGTCGAACTCGCGATCCTCGGAGCCCAGGCGATAACGGCCGCTGTCGAAGAACTCCGAGCTCGCGACGTCCAGGCCGAGCAGCACGTCGCTGCCCGCTTTGAAGCCGGCCTGGTCGATTGCCTCGACGATCGTGTCGAGCGCCGCGCGGTTGGACGGCAGGTCCGGCGCGAACCCGCCTTCGTCGCCGACGGCGGTATTGAGGCCGCGGCTCTTCAGTACGCTTTTCAGCGCGTGGAACACTTCGGCGCCGTATCGCAGCGCTTCGGCGAAAGTCGGCGCGCCGACCGGCAGGATCATGAACTCCTGCATGTCGACGTTGTTGTCGGCGTGCGCGCCGCCGTTGATGATGTTCATCATCGGTACCGGCAGCGTCGTATCGCTGCCGAGATGCCGGAACAGCGGCACGCCGGCCGAAGCGGCGGCCGCTTTTGCCGCGGCGAGCGACACCGCCAGCAATGCGTTGGCGCCGAGCGCCTCCTTGCTCTCGCTGCCGTCGAGCTCGATCAGCTTTTCGTCCAGCGCGCGCTGGTCGGCGAACCGCTGGCCGCTCAGGCCCTTGCGCAGCGCGCCGTTGACGTTTGCCACCGCCTGCAGCGTGCCCCGGCCGAGATAGCGGGCCGGGTCGCCGTCGCGCAACTCGACCGCTTCGCGCGTACCGGTGGAGGCGCCGGAGGGCACGGCGGCGCGCCCGAAGCCGCCGTCTTCGAGCCGCACCTCGGCCTCGACCGTGGGATTACCGCGTGAATCGAGGATCTCGCGGCCGTGGATATGCTTGATCGTGATCATCCGGCAAACGTCCGTAATCGTATTGTAGGAGCGCGCACTGCGCGCGATGCCACACCGACGCCTGTAGCATCGCGCGCAGTGCG
>CAYRKH010000117.1:4116-7291 GCA_964424805.1 uncultured Woeseiaceae bacterium | reverse complement strand
GCCATTCCCCCAAACACCCCCCGCCGACCCTGTCGCCCGCGAAAACGCAGCCACCGCCCCCCGCAGCAGGCGACATCGCGGTAGCGACGCTATGACGACTGCTGCATCACGTCGACGTACATGGTGAGGCGCTGGCCCGGGCGCAGGATCTTGTCGCGGCTGATGCCGTTCCAGCGCACGAGGTCGGAGATGGTCACGCGGAAGCGCTGCGCGATCCCGTACAGCGAATCCCCGCTCCTGACCGTGTACTGCAGCTTGCGCGTCAGGTCGCGGTCGACCGGGCCGGGCGCCGGCGCCGCCTGTTTGGACCACACCACGAGCTTCTGCCCGACGGACAGCGTGTCCCCCGGTGCCATCGCGTTCCAGGCGGCGAGCTCGCGCACCGACACGCCGAAGCGGCGGCTGATGGTCCAGAAACTCTCCCCGGCGCGGACGACGTGCTCGTAGCGCTGCCCGTCGCGCTCCCGGTTCTGGGTCGCCTCGCGCCGCGCGGGCGCGCTCTTGCTGTAGGCGCTCAACGGCTTGGCCGCGACCGGGATGGTGAGGTAGTCGCCGGCACGGATGGTGTTACCGGAAAAGCCGTTGGTGCTTCGAATGGCGGCGATGGTGGTGTTGTAGCGCTCGGCGATCCCGGAGATGGTTTCGCCGCTTCGCACCTGGTGCCGCTGCCAGCGGACGCGCTCGTCGTCGGGCAGCGCCGCCAGCGCCTGGGAAAAAGTGTCGGCGACCTCGACAGGCAGCACCAGCCGGTGCGGGCCTTCCGGGTCGGTCGCCCAGCGGTTGTAGCCCGAGTTGAACGCGTACAGCGTGTCGAGATCGAGCCCCGCGAGCTCGGCGGCGAGCGCGAGGTCGAGCTGGCTGCCGACGTCGACGGTCGAGAACTGCGGCGCATCCGTAAGCTCCGGCAGCGTGATGCCGTAGGCCGCGGGGTCGCGTACCAGCGCGGCCAGCGCCAGCAGCCGGGGCACGTAGCCCCGCGTTTCGCGCGGCAGCGAGAGGTGCCAGAAATCGGTGGGCTTCGAGTTCGCGAGGTTGCGCCGCACGGCGCGCGTCACGGCGCCGCCGCCGGCGTTGTACGACGCCACCGCGAGCAGCCAGTCGCCGTCGTTCAGCTTGTGCAGGTAGGTCAGGTAGTCGAGCGCACCGCGGGTGGAGTCGACCACGTCGCGCCGGCCGTCGTACCACCAGTTCTGGCGGATGCCGAAACGGCGCGCGGTGCCCGGGATGATCTGCCAGAGGCCGGCCGCGCGTCCGTGCGAGTACGCGAAGGGGTCGTAGGCGCTCTCGACGATCGGCAGGAGCGCCAGCTCGAGCGGCATGCCCCGCTCGTCCAGTTCGTTCACGACGTAGGGCATGTAGCGCTGCGCGCGGTTGAACACGCGCGTGAGGTACTCGGGGTGGCGCACGTACCAGTCGAGGTGCGTCCTGACCTCGTCGTTCATCACCTCCGGCATCGCGAACCCGAGGCGAATACGCGCCAGCAGGTCGTCGGAAGCCGGCGCCGCCGCCGGCACGGGATGAAAGCCCTCCAGCTCCAGCCACAGGGTGCGACCGTGCTGCGCATGCCCGGCGCTGTAGGAGCGCGCATCGCGCGCGACCGCCGCCCGATCCGCGACACTGTAGGAGCGCGCATCGCGCGCGACCCCCGCCCGATCCGCGACACCGTAGGAGCGCGCATCGCGCGCGACCCCCTCCATCGTCTCGCCCCCCGAGACCGCCGGCAAAGCGGCCAGCACCAGAACCAGCCCCGTCCCCATCGCCCGATCGAATATTTTTCGTGGATTTACCAGCTTGCTGTCGTTCATCGCGCGTATCCTACTGGGACGGTCCGCGTCGCGCCAAGCACGCGGTTCACATCCCGGAGTGGATTCTCCACAATAGGTCACACGATGCAGAGCAAAACGCGTCACAGCGTCACCGCGGTGCAGCGCTGGCTGGACTCCCCGCTGGGCCAGGCGCTCCTGCAGCAGGAGGCGCGGATCGTCGAGGAGGCCTTCGACGGCATCTTCGGCGAGCAGTGCCTGCAGCTCGGTTTCTGGGGCGAGCCGCGCGCCTTCCTTAGGTTTGCGCGTACGCAGCGCTGCGCGAGCGTCGCCGATCCGGCCGACCTCCACGGCGACGAGCGGCCGGACATCCTCGGCCAGCTTCACCGCCTGCCGGTGGCGACCGATTCGATCGACGCCGTGATTCTCCCGCACATCCTCGAGTTCAGCGATCGCCCCCATGCCATCCTGCGCGAGGTCCAGCGCGTGCTGCGCTCCGACGGGCACCTGGTCATTCTCGGCTTCAAGCCGGGCGGCGCCTGGGGCCTGAGGCGGCTGGTGCCGGGCGCCGGGCTGCCGCCGGCGGTCGAAAGCCTGATCTCCGAGCGCCGCCTCACGGACTGGCTGCAGCTCCTCGACATGCGCATCCATCGGCACCTGCGGTATTTCTTCCGCTGGCCGGTGTCCGGCAACGGCCGCCCGAGCTCGACCGACTGGGAACGCCGCGGCCAGCGCTGGTGGCCGGAGCTCGCGGCCTGCTATATGCTCACCGCGCAGAAGCGGCTGCTGGCGCTGACGCCGGTGCGCAAGCCGTGGCTGCCGCGCCCGAAGGTCGTCGGCGGGCTGGTGAAGCCGACCACCAGGGTGATGCGGGTCCGGTTCGACAAGAGTTTTGACAAAAACAGTTGAGATCTATACCGACGGCGCCTGCAGGGGAAATCCCGGGCCGGGCGGCTGGGGCGCGGTGCTGGCGGCGGGCGAACACCGCAAGACGCTGTACGGCGGCGAGCGGCTGACGACCAACAACCGCATGGAGCTGACGGCGGCAATCGAAGCCCTGCGGGCGCTCAAGGGACGGCAGCGGGTCGTGCTGCACACGGACTCGAAGTACGTGATGGAAGGGATCCGGAGCTGGCTCCCGGGGTGGAAGCAGCGCGGGTGGAAAACGGCGGCGAGGAAGCCGGTCAAGAACCAGGACCTGTGGCAGGCCCTGGACGAGGCCGCCGCGAAGCACGACGTGACGTGGAAGTGGGTGAAAGGCCACGCCGGCCACCCGGGCAACGAGGCGGCCGACGCCCTGGCAAACCGCGGCATAGACGAACTGTAGGAGCGCGCATTGCGCGCGACCCCCGGCGCCCCGAACCACCGCGCCCGGTGCTCCAATGTAGGAGCGCGCACTGCGCGCGATGCCC
>CAYRKH010000117.1:0-4016 GCA_964424805.1 uncultured Woeseiaceae bacterium | reverse complement strand
CCGAACCACCGCGCCCGGTGCTCCAATGTAGGAGCGCGCACTGCGCGCGATGCCCCATCGGCCAGCCGTGGCATCGCGCGCACTGCGCGCTCCTACAGATTCGCGCCACATGCAGTAATATGCGTCAGCGCAAGCACGCCAGGTAAAACCAACGAGAACAAATGCGACAGATCATCCTCGATACCGAAACCACCGGCCTGTCCCCCGCGCAGGGTCATCGCATCATCGAAATCGGCTGCATCGAGCTGGTCAACCGCCGCCGTACCGGCCGCGAGTTCCACCGCTTCCTGAACCCGGAGCGCGACGTCGACGCCGGCGCGGAGCGCGTCCACGGCCTCTCCCGCGCGGAGCTCGCGCACCATCCGAAGTTCGCCGAGGTGGCGGACGAGCTGCTGGACTTCATCAAGGACGCCGAGCTCGTGATCCACAACGCGGAATTCGACATCGGGTTTCTCGAGCACGAGCTGTCGCTGATGCGGCATCCGCGGCCGAGGATAAACCAGCACGCGCAGGTCCTCGACACGCTCGTGGTCGCGCGCGAGATGCACCCCGGGCAGCGCAACAGCCTGGACGCCCTTTGCAAGCGCTACGCGGTGGACGCCTCGCGCCGCGAGGTCCACGGGGCGCTGATCGACGCCGAGCTCCTGATGAACGTCTACCTGGCGATGACCGGCGGCCAGACGGCCCTGGTGCTGGAGACGGAGACCGCGTCGGGCGCTACCGCCGCCGCGCTGGACGCCCGCCCGAGGCGCCGCAACCTGGCGCTGGTGGTGCTTCGGGCCACGCCGGAGGAGGAGGCCGAGCACGAGGCGTTTTTGGACCGCATGCAAGCCGCCGGCGGTGGCTGCCTCTGGCGCACACTGCTGGAGCGAGCGCCGACGGCGTCGGCCGCGGCGGGCGAGCGGGACCCGGGGGCGGCACAAAGGCTCGTCGTCGCTACCGCGGAAGCCTGACGGGGCCTGTGCCGGCGGCCCCGGTTGCCCGCCCGGATCGCCGGATTGCCCGGCGGGACGCTTGTAGCGGCCCAAGGCGGCGGCCCGGACAGCAGGCGCGCTCACAGCGATTGGACGGATTTCACGACCCCGAATGCGCCGCCGGGCCGCGAATTTGCGAAAAAAGTGTGATAAACAGGCGCTCGATTGTTCACATCGGACCTTTCTATGCCCGAAGACCCCTTCCAGATCGACAACATCAAGATCGGCGTGATCGGCCTGGGCTACGTCGGCCTGCCGTTGGCCGTGGAATTCGGCCGTCTCTACCCGACCGTCGGCTTCGACGTGAAGCACGCCCGCATCGAGGAGCTGGAAAGCGGCCGCGACGCGACGCTCGAGTGCAGCCCGGAGGAGCTGCAGCGGGCGGAGCGCCTCACGTACGCATCGGATCCCGCCGCGCTCGAGGATTGTAATTTTTACATCGTTACGGTCCCGACCCCGATCGGCGACGGCAACCGCCCGCTGCTCACGCCGCTGCGCCTTGCGAGCATCACCATCGGCGGCGTGCTGAAACCGGGCGACGTGGTGGTCTACGAATCGACCGTCTATCCCGGCGCGACGGAGGAGTTCTGCGTCCCGTTCCTGGAGGAACACTCGGGGCTCAGGTTCAACGAGGACTTCTACGTCGGCTACAGCCCGGAGCGCATCAATCCGGGCGACAAGGAGCACCGCCTGCCGTCCATCCGCAAGGTGACGTCGGGTTCAACGCCGGAAGCCGCGGAGTACGTCGATTCCGTCTACCGGACGATCGTCACCGCCGGCACGCACAGGGCTTCGAGCATCAAGGTCGCCGAGGCCGCCAAGGTCATCGAGAACACGCAGCGCGACGTCAACATCGCCCTCATCAACGAGCTCGCGATGATCTTCGAGCGCGTCGGCATCGACACCGAGGAAGTGCTGCTGGCGGCGGGCACCAAGTGGAACTTCCTGCCGTTCCGGCCGGGACTCGTCGGCGGCCACTGCATCGGCATCGATCCGTACTACCTGACGTACAAGGCGCAGCAGCTCGGCTACCACCCGGAAATGATCCTCGCCGGCCGCCGCATCAACGACAACATGTCGATCTACATCGCTTCGCGCATCGTGAAGCTGATGCTGTCGAAGGGGCTGCAGCCCTTGCAAGCGCGCGTGCTGGTAATGGGTCTTACGTTCAAGGAAAATTGCCCGGACGTCCGCAACACGAAAGTGATCGACATCGTGAAGGAGCTCAGCTCCTACGGCGCGATCGTCGACGTGCACGACCCCTGGGTGGACGCTGACGAGGCCAGGGCCGAATACGGCATCGAGCTTGCGGTGGAGCCGGAGCGATCCGCGTATGATGTGATCGTGGTCGCGGTGGCGCACGACCAGTTCCGGGAACTGGGGGCAGACGGCATCCGCGCTTACGGGACGCCCGACTCCGTCGTGTACGACGTCAAATACCTGCTGGATAGCGCACACGCCGACGATCGCCTGTAGGAGCGCGCACCGCGCGCGAAGCCACGGGTTTCGAGCGGTGGCATCGCGCGCAGTGCGCGCTCCTACAGGTAACATCGCGTAACGCCACTGGGAGATCGCATGAAAATACTGGTAACCGGCGCCGCGGGATTCGTCGGCTGTTTCACGGCAAAGCAGCTGCTCGAACGGGGCGAAACCGTCGTCGGGCTCGACAACTTCAACGACTATTACGACGTCACCCTCAAGGAAGCACGCGCGGCGCTGCTGGAGCCGTTCGACAACTTCCGCATGGTGCGGCTCGACCTTGCGGATCGTGACGGCATGGAGCGGCTGTTCGCGGAGGAGAAGTTCGACCGCGTCGTGCATCTCGCGGCGCAGGCCGGGGTGCGCTACTCGATCGAGAATCCGCACTCCTACATCAACAGCAACATCGTCGGCACCCTGCACGTGCTGGAGGGCTGCCGGCACAATGGCGTCGAGCACCTCGTGTACGCCTCGTCGAGTTCCGTGTACGGCGCGAACACGGCAATGCCGTTCTCCATCCACCAGAACGTCGACCATCCGCTGGCGCTGTACGGCGCGACCAAGAAAGCCAACGAGCTGATGGCGCACACGTACTCGAACCTCTACGGCCTGCCGACGACCGGCCTGCGGTTCTTCACGGTGTACGGGCCGTACGGACGGCCGGACATGGCGCTGTTCATGTTCACGCGGAACATCCTGGAAGGTAAACCGATCGACGTCTTCAACTACGGCAATCACCGGCGCGATTTCACGTACATCGACGACATCGTCGAAGGCGTCATCCGCACCATGGATCGCGTGGCCGAGCCGAACCGGGAGTGGGATTCCGACAAGCCGGATCCGGGTACCAGCCGAGCGCCTTACCGCCTGTACAACATCGGCAACCAGCAGCCGGTGGAGCTGATGCGCTACATCGAAGTCATCGAGGAATGCGTCGGCAAGAAAGCCGAGATGAACATGCTGCCGCTGCAGCCGGGCGACGTCCCCGACACCTTCGCCGACACCGAGGCCCTGGCCCAGGACACGGGCTACCGCCCCGCGACCCCCATCGAGACCGGCGTCCGCCGCTTCGTCGACTGGTACCTCGACTACTACGCCCTGTAGGAGCGCGCATTGCGCGCGATGCCCCAGTCCGCGAACGGTGGCATCGCGCGCAATGCGCGCTCCCACAGCGCCGCTTCTCCACGCACCACCCGCTGCTCGAACCCCCACGCCTGCTTCTCCACACACCGTTCGCTGCTCGAACCCCCATGTAGGAGCGCGCACCGCGCGCGATGCCCCAGTTCGCGAACCGTGGCATCGCGCGCAATGCGCGCTCCTACAGCGCCGCTTCTCCACGCACTGTTCGCTGCTCGAACCCCCATGTGGGAGCGCGCACCGCGCGCGATGCTACCGATCGCGAACCGTGGCATCGCGCGCAATGCGCGCTCCTACAGCGCCGCTTCTCTACGCACTGCCCGCTGCTCGAACCCCCATGTAGGAGCGCGCACCGCGCGCGATGCTACCGGTCGCGAACCGTGGCATCGCGCGCAATGCGCGCTCCTACAGCGCCGCTTCTCCACG
>CAYRKH010000116.1:0-7325 GCA_964424805.1 uncultured Woeseiaceae bacterium | reverse complement strand
GCAGGATGTCGCCCTGCGGCGTGAACACGTAGATCTTGTCCGGGTACAGGTCGACTTTCACGCTCTCGAGGAATTCCTCGGAGCTGCCGGACTGCTGGATCTCCATGAGATGCGTCAGCCACTCGCGAGCGCGGCGCTGGGGCGTCGGCGCGGTCCGCTTGTCCACGGCCTTGTACTGCCAGTGCGCGGCGACCCCGGATTCGGCTACCTTGTCCATGTCGGTGGTGCGGATCTGTACTTCCAGCGGCAGGCCGTTCGGACCGAACAGGGTCGTGTGCAGCGACTGGTAGCCGTTGATGCGCGGTATGGCGATGTAGTCCTTGAAACGGCCCGGCATGGGTTTGTACAGCCCGTGCACCACCCCCAGCATGCGGTAACAGGTGTTCACGTCGTCGACGATGATGCGGAAACCGTACACATCGGCGACGTCGCTCAGCAGGCGCTTTTTCTCCGCCATTTTCTTGTAAATGCTGTAAAGGTGCTTCTCGCGGCCCCTGACCTCGCCCCGGATGCCCTCGTCCCGCATGGCCTTCTCGAAACGCTCGGAGATGGTGCGGACGATCTGCTTCTGGCTGCCCTTGCTGCGGCGCACCGCTTTCTCGAGGACGCGGTAGCGGAAGGGGTAGAGGTAGCGGAACCCCAGGTCCTCGAGATCGATCTTCATGTGGTTGATGCCGAGGCGGTTGGCGATCGGCGCGTAGATCTCGAGCGTCTCGCGCGCGATGCGCGCCTGCTTGTCGCGCGGTACGGCATCCAGGGTGCGCATGTTGTGCAGCCGGTCCGCGAGTTTCACGAGGATGACGCGGATATCCTCGATCATCGCGAGCATCATCTTGCGGAAGCTCTCGGCCTGCGCCTCCGCGCGGCTGTGGAATTGCATCTGGTCGAGCTTGCTGACGCCGTCGACGAGCGCGGCGACCTCCGCGCCGAACTGCTCCTCGATTTTGGCGATGGGTATCGCCGTGTCCTCGACCACGTCGTGCAGGATCGCGGCCGTGATGGTCGGCGCGTCGATGTGCATCTCGGCGAGGATCTGCGCCACCGCTACGGGGTGCGAGATGTAGGGCTCGCCGGACAGCCGCTTCTGCCCCTCGTGGGCGCTGGCGCCGAACTCGTAGGCCTCCAGGATTTGCCCGATCTGCTCGGCGGACATGCCGGATTCGAGGGTTTCGATCAGGCGGCGCAGGCCGCGGCCACGGCGGACCGTCGTGCCCGGCAGTTTAGCCAGAAATGTCGCCGCGTAATCCATGCCTGATCATACCCGCTTTACCGGGCAGGCCGCCGCGACTGCAGGAAAGGCAATCGTTCTAGGAGGTACCTGGTGTCCTAGTCGCCGATGGAGATGCCCCGCATCGGGATGATCTCCTCGACGGCGTCCGGCTGCAGGAATTCCTCCGCGGGCGGCTGCTCGACCTCGTCGAGAATGGCCGGCGTGACGCTCCCCTCGGCAATCTCGCGCAGGGCAATGACCGTCGGTTTGTCGTTCTGGGGCTCGACGAATGGTTCGGCGCCGTGCGCAATGCGCCGCGCGCGCTTGGCGGCAACCAGCACCATCTCGAAAATGTTGTCGATGTTGCCCAGGCAATCTTCGACCGTAATCCGGGCCATTTACTCGTCACTCCACCGGTAAAAAAAAGAGGGCCGCACAGTGTAGTGCATCTCCGCCGCCGGTTGGAAGGGGGCCCTGACCGGATCGGCAGGATCAGTCAGCAGCCGGGCGGTCGCCGGCGAGGATCCCGGCTATGCGGCGCCGAAGCGCGGGACTGTCACAGCGGTTTTCCTGGCCCTCGCCCGCGAGGATGGCCTCGAGCTCGGCCACGGCGTCCTCGAGGCGGTCGTTGACGACGCAGTAGTCGAACTCGCCCCAGTGCGACATGTCCCCCAGCGCTTCCGCCAGCCGGCGCTCGATCACGTGCTCGGCATCCGTGCGGCGGCCGCGCAGGCGAACCGCCAGCGCGTCACGCGACGGCGGCAGGATGAAAATAGACACGCAGTCCGGCTGCGCGGCGCGGACCTGCTGTGCGCCCTGCCAGTCGATCTCCAGGATCACGTTCCGCCCGGCGGCGAGGTGCTCCTCGACCTGCGAGCGGCTCGTGCCGTACTGGTTGCCGAACACTACCGCCGACTCCAGCAGCTCGCCCTTACGCTTCAGCTGCTCGAACTCGTCCTCGGTGACGAAGAAATAGTCGCGCCCGTCCTGCTCGTTGCTACGCCGAAGCCGCGTCGTATAGGAAATCGAGAATACGAGCGCGGGATTCCGCCGGACCAACTCGTTGACCAGCGTGGTTTTGCCGGCCCCCGACGGGGCCGCGATGACAAACAGGCGTGCGGGCACTAGCGTCCTGTCCCTGGGCTGTTCCGGTGGATGCGGTGCAAGACACTTATTCCACGTTCTGGATCTGTTCGCGCATCTGCTCGATGAGCACCTTGAGCTCGACGGCGGCGCGCGTGGTGTCCGTATCGCCCGCTTTCGACCCGAGCGTGTTGGCCTCACGGTTCAGCTCCTGCATCAGGAAATCGAGCCGCCGGCCGACCGGCTCTTTGCTGGTGAGCACCTGGCGGATTTCGCTGACGTGGCTCGCGAGGCGGTCGAGTTCCTCGTCGACGTCCTGCTTCTGGGCAAGCAGGGCAAGCTCGGCGGCGAGCCGCGCCGGATCGGCTTCGATCTCGAGCTTCTCCAGGCGCTCCTTCTGCTTGGCGCGCGACGCTTCCAGCACCTCGGGCATGCGGGCGCGGACGCTGTCCGCGATCGCCAGCACGTCGCGGCAGCGGAGCTCCAGCATCCCGGCAATACGCTCGCCTTCGCTCGCCCGCATCGCCTGCATCGCCTCGAGGGCCGTATCGAGGACCTGCATGGCTTCCTCCGCCATCAGCCCGTCCTCCGCCGGGTCGTCAGGCTCCTCGATGACCCCGGGCCAGCGCAGCAGGTCGACGGGATCGGGAGCCTGCAGGTTCGGGAACGTGGCGGCCAGCGCCGTGAACGCCGCATGCAGCTGGTCGAGCACGGACTGGTCGAGCGCCAGGCCGGCACGGCTTGCCGGGGCGCGCCGGAGGTGCAGGGCGCAATCCACTTTGCCCCGCTTCAGCACGGCGCCTATCCGCTGGCGGAACGCGTTCTCGGCCGGGCGCAGCTCCTCGGGCACCCTGATCTGCACGTCGAGCCAGCGATGGTTCACCGAGCGCAGCTCGCAGGTCAGGACACCTTCGGAAAGCTCGGCCGTGTGTCGCGCGAAGCCTGTCATACTGTGTAACATTGGCAACCCTGCCGGGACCCCCGGGCGCCGCCAAAAGCCCTGAGAAGCCGGCGACCCGTAAGCCTGCGATTAACGCGAGAGATTTTTTGATTGCGATTATTCTAACCCGAACGGTGGCGGCGTGATGGACGGCCGCGGGCCCGGGACCCACGGGTACGCCGCCACGGCCTGACATGCGTATCGAGTACGCCAAGGTCTCTGCCGTCGGGGATCGCCACGACAACCAGGATCGTGCGGCGATCATCGTGACCGAGCACGCGGCGCTCATGCTGGTCTTCGACGGTATGGGCGGGCATTCGGACGGCGCGCGTGCGGCCCAGACGGGCCTCGAGACCGTGGAGAGCCTGTTCCGGGCTGCCACCCTCCCCCTGTTCGACCCCCAGGGTTTTCTCTACATGACGCTGGCCCGCGCCCATGACGAGGTCGTGCGCCTCGGCGCCGATCTCGAGGTGGACTACCGGCCGCGCGCCACCTGTGCGGCGTGCCTGATCCAGGAAGGCGGTACCTGGTGGGGGCATATCGGCGACAGCCGCATCTACCATATGCGCGACGGCTCGGTGCTCTCGCGCTCGCGCGACCACAGCCACGTGGAGATCCTGATCCAGGAAGGTGCCATCACCGAGGCAGAGGCGCTGGATCACCCGATGCGCAATTTCGTCGAATGCTGTATCGGCGGCGATGCGCCCGTGCCGGACATGAGTATCACCCGCAAGAAGCCGCTGCGTCCCGGGGACGTGCTGCTCGCCTGCAGCGACGGCCTCTGGTCGGGCACCAGCGACGAGGAGATCGCGGAGCTGTCCCGCGGCGCCGACGGCACGCTCGGCGAGAGCCTGAAGGCCCTGAGCGTACAGGCCATGAGCAAGAACTCCCCCTACAGCGACAACACCACGGGCACCGTCCTCCGCTGGCTGGGTGAGTAAGGAGGAAAGCGATGCGCCCGAGCGGCCGAAAACCCGACCAGATGCGCCCCGTGAAATTCACGACCGATTTCACGCGTCACGCCGAGGGCAGCGTGCTGGCCGAGTTCGGCGACACGCGCGTGATCTGCACCGCGACGGTGGAGAACCGCGTGCCGCCGTGGCTGCGCGGCGCGAACAAGGGCTGGGTGACCGGCGAGTACGGCATGCTGCCGCGCGCCACGCATTCGCGCACGGCGCGCGAGGCGGCGCGGGGACGGCAGGGAGGCAGGACGATGGAGATCCAGCGCCTGATCGGCCGCAGCCTGCGGGCCGCCGTCGACCTCGGGGCGCTCGGCGAGCGCACGGTGACCCTCGACTGCGACGTCATCCAGGCGGACGGCGGCACCCGCACGGCGTCGATCAGCGGCGCTTACGTCGCGATGGTGATGGCGCTGCAGCGCCTGCAAGCCACCGACGCGCTGAAGAAAAACCCCGTGCACGGGCATATCGCCGCGGTGTCGGTGGGGATCTGGCGCGGTGAGCCGGTGCTCGACCTCGACTATGCCGAGGACTGCGAAGCCGAAACGGACATGAACGTCGTGATGAACGAGGCGGGGCGCTTCGTCGAGGTGCAGGGCACGGCGGAGGGACACGCGTTCACGCGCGACGAGTTCCACGCGCTGATCGAGCTGGCAGAGCTCGGCGTGCGCGAAATCGTCGCGGCGCAGCAGGCCGCCATCGCCGCCCTGCAGCAGCGGTGACGCGCGCCCGCGTCGTCGCGGCGACCGGCAACCGGGGCAAGCTCGAGGAAATCCGCCGGCTGTTCGCCGGTCTCGACCTCGCGCTCACCGCGCAGTCCGATCTCGCCATCGAATCGCCCGAGGAAACGGGCGCGACCTTCGTCGAGAACGCGCTGATCAAGGCGCGCTTTGCCTCGGCGCGCGCGGGCCTGCCCGCGATCGCCGACGATTCGGGGCTCGCCGTCGCCGCCCTGGCGGGCCGCCCCGGCATCCATTCCGCGCGCTACGCCGGCCCGCAGGCCACCGACGCGGAGAACATCGACAAACTTCTGCGCGAGCTCGAGGGTCTCACCGGGGATGAGCGCCGCGCCGCCTTTCACTGTGCCGCCGTGTTTGTCGGCTCACCCGACGACGACGCCCCGCTCGTCGCGGAGGGCGTGTGGACCGGGCGCATCCTCCAGCGCCCGTGCGGGCACGGCGGTTTCGGGTACGACCCGGTGTTCTACGTCCCCGCCGCGGGCAAATCGGCCGCCGAAATGACCGCGGCGGAGAAGAACGCCGCCAGCCATCGCGGCCGCGCGTTTCGCCGGCTGGCGGAGCTGCTGGCGGCGCACGGGGTTCCCGGGACATGACGCTGCCCGCGCTGCCGCCGCTTTCCGTGTACCTGCACCTGCCCTGGTGCCTGCGCAAGTGCCCGTACTGCGACTTCAACTCGCATACCGCGGGTGCCGGCGTGGACACGGGGCACTACGTCCGCGCACTGGCCGCCGACGTCGAGCGGGAAGCGCAAGACCTGGCCGGCCGGCCGGTGGGGACGGTGTTCCTCGGGGGCGGCACGCCCAGCTTTTTCAAGCCCGCGGAGATCCGCCGCGTGCTGGAGGCGGTGCGCACCTCCTTCAGGCTCGACCCGGACGCCGAGATCACGATGGAAGCCAACCCCGGCGCGCTGGAAAGCGGCCGCCTGGCGGGCTACCGGGAGGCCGGCGTCAACCGGCTGTCGCTCGGCGCGCAGAGCTTCGACGACGCCGCGCTCGGGCGGCTCGGGCGGATCCACGACGCGGCCGACATCCGGCGGGCCTTCAGCGAGGCCCGGGACGCGGGCTTCGACAACATCAACCTCGACCTGATGTTCGCGCTGCCGGGCCAGGATCTCGCCGGGGCCACGGCCGACCTCGAGGAGGCCTTGCGCCTCGCGCCCGAGCACATTTCCCGCTACCAGCTCACGCTGGAGCCGAATACCCGCTTCCACGCCGCCCCGCCCGCGGGGCTGCCGGACGAGGACCTGGCGTTCGAGATGCAGGAGCGCGGCGGCGAGCTTCTCGAGCGGGCGGGATACGCGCAGTACGAAGTCTCCGCCTGGGCGCGGCCGGGGCGCCGCTGCCGCCATAACCTCAACTACTGGCTCTTCGGCGACTACGTCGGCGCCGGCGCCGGGGCGCACGGCAAGCTCACGCGTGCGGACGGGTCGGTCCGGCGCACGCAGAAGACGGCCAATCCGCGCCTGTTCATGGAGCAGGCCGAGGCCGGCCGGGCGGGTCCCGCGCCCCGCGAGATCGCGCCGGAAGAGCTCGGGTTCGAGTACCTGCTGAACGCGCTCAGGCTCAACGACGGCTTCACCGAGGCCGCCTTCACGGCACGCACCGGCCTCGCGTTCCAGTCCCTGGGCAGTGCCGTCGAAGCGGCGCGGGAGCGCGGCCTGCTGGCGACCGACGGCGCCGGCGGCTGGCGGCCGACCCGCCTGGGGCGGCTATACCTGAACGACCTCCAGGCGCTGTTCCTGCCGGAACCGGCCCCGCGCAAGGCAGCGGCGCCGGCCGCCGCATCCTGACGTGTAATATTTACCGATGAATTTTATTCACACCCTCGAGCATCGCCTGTAATATCCGGGCAATAAGCACTCCAATTGAGCGAACCGGTCCAGAACACCTCGTAACCCATTGATATGAAAATTAATAAAAATCTGGGTACAAAATAGACATTCTAACAGCGAGGCTTTAAAAATCTTGACTTAGGCCATCCGCCCAAATTAATTCCACAAGCTTATCCACAGGATTTGTGGATAATTGGCGACAGTCGGGCGGCCACTTGCGACACCCCGGGCTTCCCTATATCCTACGCCGCCTTTTCGCCCAAGCCGCCGGGCCTGCAGTCTGCATTGGCGGCCCCGGAGACCTTAGCTCATGAAAGCCGAAATCCACCCCGATTACACCGAGATCAAGGTGACCTGCAGCTGCGGCAACGAGTTCGTGACCCGCTCGACGCTGGGGCACGAGCTGCACATCGAGGTCTGCTCGGCCTGCCATCCCTTCTACACCGGCAAGCAGAAGATCGTCGACTCGGGTGGCCGCGTTGACAAGTTCCGCCGTAAGTACGGGATGAGTTCGTAGGGCAACGCTCTTGGGTTAGCCCCAAGGGGCCGCCTGGGCGGTGGC
>CAYRKH010000115.1:0-7424 GCA_964424805.1 uncultured Woeseiaceae bacterium | reverse complement strand
CGCACGCCTTCTTCAAGGCGCTGCTGTTCCTCGCCGCCGGCTCCGTGATCATCGCGCTGCACCACGAGCAGGACATGCGCAGGATGGGCGGCCTGAAGAAATACATGCCGGTCACTTACTGGACGGCGCTGATCGGGACCCTGGCGCTCATCGGCTTCCCGGGCACTGCCGGGTTCTTCTCCAAGGATGCGCTGATCGAGGCCGTGCGGGACTCGCACTGGCACGGCCAGGGGCTCATCTACTGGATCGCGTACCTGAGCGTGTCGCTGGGCGTGTTCGTCACGGCGCTGTACTCCTTCCGCCTGCTGTTCCTGGTGTTCCACGGCGAGGAGCGCACGGACCCGCACGCACGATCGCACCTGCGCGAGTCGCCGCTGGTGGTGACCGTGCCGCTGATCCTGCTCGCGATTCCCTCGGCGATCATCGGCTGGATCACCATCGAGCCGGTGCTCTTCGGGGATTATTTCCGCGATTCCATCGTTGTGCTGCCGGCGCACGACGTGCTGGCCGAGCTCGGCGAGAGCTATCACGGCGGCTGGCAGTTCATCCTGCACGCCTTCCAGGGTACGACGGTCTGGCTGGCGTTCGCGGGTGCGCTCACGGCATGGTTCTTCTACCTGAAACGGCCGGGCCTGCACGTGCAGGTTCGCGAGAAGCTCTCCGGCCTCTACGAGCTTTTGGTTCGCAAGTACTACTTCGATGACCTGTATATCCGCGGCTTTGCCGCCGGCGGCCGCGCGTTTGGGCGCTTCCTGTGGCGCACGGGGGACGAGCGGCTGATCGACGGGGTGCTCGTGAACGGTACGGCCAACTCGATCGGGCGCATGGCCGGCGTGCTGCGGCGCGTGCAGTCCGGCTATCTTTATCACTATGCCTTCGCCATGATCATCGGCCTGACCGCGGTCCTCGGCTGGCTGCTCTGGTTCTGAGGCCGCGATGGATCTCTCACAGTACATCCTGAGTCTCCTGATCTGGGTTCCGATCGCCGGCGGCGTCGGCGTGCTGGTGCTGGGGGACGCCGGTAACGCGGCGTCGGCGCGGGCAGGGCAGATGCGCCTGTTCGCGCTCGCGGTGTCGCTGCTGACGTTCGTGATCAGCATCTTCCTGTATACCGGCTTCGACACCACTACCGCCGCCATGCAGTTCGTCGAGGTGGTGCCGTGGATCGAGACGTTCAACGTCGAGTATCACCTGGGTGTCGACGGCATCTCGGCGCCGCTGATCCTGCTGACGACCTTCATCACGCCGCTGGTGGTGCTCGCCGGCTGGGACACGATCAAAACGCGGCCGGCGCAGTATTTCGCCGCGTTCCTGATCCTCGAAGGCCTGATGATCGGGGTGTTCTCGGCGCTGGACGGCGTGCTGTTCTACGTCATGTGGGAAGCGATGCTGGTGCCGATGTTCCTGATCATCGGCATGTGGGGCGGGGAGCGGCGCGTGTACGCCACGCTCAAGTTCTTCCTGTACACCTTCTTTGGCTCGGTGCTGCTGCTGGTCGCCTTCATCTACCTTTACGTGCAGAGCGGCGATTTCGGCTTCGCGGCGTTCGTCGATGTGCCGCTGACGCTCGTGGAGCAGCAGCTCATCTTCCTGGCGTTCCTGGTCGCGTTTGCCGTGAAGGTACCGATGTGGCCGGTCCACACCTGGTTGCCCGATGCGCACGTCGAGGCGCCGACGGGCGGCTCCGTGATCCTGGCCGCCATCATGCTGAAGATGGGCGGCTACGGCTTCGTCCGCATGTCGCTGCCCATGCTTCCCGACGCGAGCGAGTATTTTGCCGGCCTCATGATCGCGCTCTCGCTGATCGCCATCGTGTACATCAGCTTCGTGGCGCTCATGCAGAAGGACATGAAGAAGCTGATCGCCTATTCGTCGATCGCGCACATGGGCTTCGTCACGCTCGGGTTCTTCCTGCTGTGGGCGATCATCGAACGGCACGGCGACAGCACCGGCGCGGCGCTTGGCATGACCGGCGGCATGGTGCAGATGGTGTCGCACGGCCTGGTCTCCGGGGCGATGTTCCTGTGCGTCGGCGTGATGTACGACCGGGTGCACAGCCGCCAGATCGCGGACTACGGCGGCGTCGGCAACAGCATGCCCTGGTTCGCGGCGTTGTTGGTGCTGTTTGCGATGGCCAACGTCGGGCTGCCGGGCACGTCGGGTTTCGTCGGCGAGTTCATGGTCATCATCGCGAGTTTCAAGGCGAACTTCTGGTATGCCTTCGGCGCGGCCTCCATCCTGGTGCTGGGCGCTGCCTACACGCTGTGGATGATCAAGCGCGTGCTGTATGGCGAGGTCGGTAACGACAAGGTAGCCGCCATGGAGCCGCTCAACGGGCGGGAATTCGTCGTGCTGGGCGTGCTGGCGCTGGCGGTGCTGCTGATGGGCATCTGGCCCGCGCCGCTCGTCGACATGGTGGCCGTCACCGTCGAGCAGCTCGTCGAGCAGCTCGGCCAGTCCAAGCTCGCGGCACTTTAGGTTTCAAGGTAAGGGAAGCATGAACTGGACCGACATCGCGCCCGCGCTCCCCGAGATCGCAACCCTGGCGCTGCTCTGCGGCGTACTGGTCGTCGATCTCTTCGTGAAGGAGCACCAGCGTGCCGTGACCTACTGGGTGAGCCTCGCCTCGCTCGTGCTGGTCGGCGTGCTGCTCGTGATGACCGCGCCGGAAGCGCGGACGGTGCTGTTCGGCGGCAGCTACGTCAGCGATTCCCTGTCACAGTTCCTGAAGCTGGCATCCGTGGTCCTGGTGGGCTTGAGTTTCGTCTACGCGCGCCATTACCTGGAGCAGAACGACCTGCTCAAGGGCGAGTTCTTCGCGCTCGGCCTGTTCGGGCTGCTCGGCATGATGATCATGATGTCGTCCAACGGCCTCCTGACCATGTACCTCGGGTTGGAAACGCTGGCGCTGGCGCAGTATTCGCTGGTCGCCCTCGACCGTACCTCGAAGGATGCCGCCGAGTCGGCGATGAAGTATTTCGTGCTCGGGGCCATTGCTTCGGGCTGCCTGCTCTATGGCATTTCGTGGACCTACGGCGTGACGGGCAGCCTGCAGTTCCACGATATCGCGGCCGCGATCCAGGCGAATCCCGGCATGAACAACGTGGCGCTGTGGTTCGGCATTGCGTTCATGCTGGTCGGTATCGGTTTCAAGTTCGGGGCGGTGCCGTTCCACATGTGGCTGCCGGACGTCTACCACGGCGCACGCACGCCGGTTACGCTGTACCTCGTCGCGGCACCGAAGCTCGCGGCGATCGCGCTGATCATCCGCATCCTCGCTGACGGACTGGGCGCGATCCACGAGGTGTGGGAGGGCATGGTGCTGGTGCTCTCGGTGCTGTCGCTGATCGTCGGTAACGTGGTTGCGATCGCCCAGAGCAACATCAAGCGCATGCTGGGTTACTCCACGATCGCGCACGTCGGGTTCATTCTCGCGGCCGTGCTGTGCGGCACCCAAACCGGCTATGCGGCGGCGCTGTATTACACCATCACCTACGTCATCATGGCGGCAGGTGCGTTCGCGATGGTGATCCTGCTGAGCCGCAGGGGCTACGAGGCGGAGAACATCAGCGACTTCAAGGGCCTGAACGCTCGCAGCCCGTGGTTTGCCGTGATGATGCTGTTCTTCATGTTCGGCCTGGCCGGCGTGCCGCCCTGGGTCGGCTTCTTCGCGAAGCTCTATTCGATCAACGCCGTGCTGGACGCGGGCTTCCCCGCGCTCGCGGTGCTGATGGTCCTTGCCTCGGTCGTCGGCGCGTTCTACTACCTGCGCGTGGTCTGGTACATGTACTTCGACCAGCCGCAGGACCGCTCGGTGCTGCAATCGAACTTCGAAACCCGCTTTCTCCTGAGCCTGAACGGTCTTGCGGTGCTGGCGCTCGGCATCCTGCCCGGCTGGCTGCTAAAGCTCTGCGTCGACGTCTTCAGCTGAGCGTCCGCTTCCGTCAAAGCTCCCGGATAGTGCTCACGGTAAGCACCCTGTCGATCCGTTCCCCGTTCCAGCAATAGCGAAACTGCTGGCCCTGCACCGGGATCGAGACCGCTCGCGGCAGGAAGCCCGCGATGCACTCGCCTCCGTGGCGGCGCACGCTGAGATACAGCAGGCCGAGCGCGCCCTTCGCGCGGCGGGCGTGGCCGAACGCCTGGCACACCGGCCAGGTGTCGAGGTTCGGGTCCTGCAAATGGCGAAAGCGCCGTCCCCGGATGTCTTCGAGCGGCGTCTCGATCGAGCCGACGTAGCAGCGCATGTCGAGCTCGATCGGGTCCTCGTCCGTGTCGCGCAGGCGGCGCTCGGAATGGAACACCGTTTCGCTGATCGCGGTGTCGACGTCCAGCCCGGCGTAGTACACCCCGTAGGCACCGGCGCTGAACCGACTCGCGCGTCCGACGTGGGTAAACGCCGCCATGACGACCGAAGCGCCGGGTCCGGTGACCCACTCGTCCTTTGGCAGCAGGTGGAGGTTGCCCGCCTGCGCCTGCAGGCGATCGTTGGTCAGCGACTCGATGGCGTACAGCACCTCGAGCTCGTCGGGCGAGACCAGCGTTTCAAAAAGCGAGATCGGCGGAAAGATGGACGGGACGATGCGGTACTGGGAGGCGCCGGCCAGGTTGCGGCGGCGCGGCGCATCAACCACGCCAGGCGTCCAGGTAACGGCGAACCTGGTAGAGGTTGTCCACCTGTCCCTTCAACATCACGTCGAGGGCCGTTTCGCCCCCGAACGCCTTGTTGGCGCGCCTGACCCACGCGGCGGCGCGCTCCCGGACGGGTAGCAGGATGTTGATGGCCTTGTAGATACCGAGCAAAACGCTGATACGTTCCAGCGTGTCCCGGGGCAGCCCGGCAACCTTGCCAGCCCGCCAGCGGTAGAAGGTGCGCTCGCTGGGGCCGCCGAGCAACGTGACCTGCTCCTCGCGGCGCAGGCCCCATTCGGACGCGAGGTTGAAGAATGCCTTGAGCGCGACAGCATCCACGTCGGCCGGGTCGAAGTCATCGAGCGGGCGGGGGCCGGGAACCGACTTCAGCTTGTTTGCCGCGTTTGCCATGTGGCGTATTATGAAGAAAAAAGCAGCATTTGGCAAGAATCGGCGCGGCGTCCCTCGCGGCTTCGGGCACGGATATTGCAACGTTTAGCCTCGCAATGGCTGGCAAACTCCCGAGACCGACCCCGTTCGCCATCGTCGCCGACGTCAGGACAGGTTCGACGCTGCTCGCCTCGAGCCTGAACGAACACCCGCAGATTTGCTGTTTCGGCGAGCTGTTCCATTCGGACGACCTTCCGGACAACCGCCTGGAGAGCCTCGACCGCCGGCAAGCATCGTCCGCGGCCATTCTCGAGTGCACGATGCACGTGCCGGGCGTCAGGGCCTGCGGCTTCAAGGCGATGATCTTCCTTCCGCTGCCCACGGCCAAACGCTGGGCCGGCGCCTGGCGCTGCCTGCGCGAAGTGCCGGGGCTGCGCATCATCTATCTCACGCGCCGGAATCGGCTGGCGCAGTACGCCTCCCTGGAGGTCGCCCGGCACACGGGCCTGTTTCACCCCGACGACGACCACGTCTGCCGCCCCGAGGACCGGCCGGTCATTACCATCGATCCCGACGAGCTGCGGTCCTGGATGCGCGAGCGCGATGCCCAGATGCGGCAGCGGCGGGAGATGCTCCGCGGCGTGCCGGCCCTCGAGCTCGAATACGAAACGCTCACGGAGCAGTGGGAGCGAAGCACGACCTGCGTCCAGCGATTCCTGGAGGTCGACGTGCAGCCGCTCGAGCCGCAGAAGAAAAAGCAGGAGGGGCGGCCGCTCGCCGAGGTCATCGCCAACTACGCCGAGCTCCAGGAGCGGCTGCGCGGTTAGCCATGCCTCACGCGGGGAGGCGGTTGACCCCTGCGATGCGCGCCGCCTGGTCCGAAAGCACGATGACGCTCATCGAGGCCGGGTCGATCTCGAGGCGGCTGAACAGGTCGAGCGGTATGCCGGTGAAATACGCAATCGCGAGCTTGATCGGATCGCTGTGGCTGACGAGCGCGATGCCGCCTTCCGGCACCTCGGTGCGCAGGCGCAGCATCTCGCGCACGAAACGCGCCTGCACGTCGGCGAGGAACTCGCCTTCCGGAATGAGCTGCCCGCTGCAAAAGCCGTGAAACCGCCGCCAGTCGGGACACTCGTGCAGCGACTCGGCGGTACGGTCCGTCCACGCGCCGTAATCGATGTCACGGAGGGCGTCGGCAATCCCGGCTTCCAGGCCCAGGCGCTCCGCCAACGGCAGAGCCGTCTCGCGGGCGCGCCGCAGCGGGCTCGTGATCAGCCGCCCGATCGGCTCGTGCGCGAGGGCGTCGGCGAGCCGGGCGGCCTGGCGGTGACCGGCCGCGGACAAGCCGGGCCCTGGCGCGCGGCCGGACAGCAGGTCGGCCGGGCCGTCCTTCTCAGCGTGCCGGACCAGGTAGAACGTGGTCATGCGTCGCGGCCGCCCGCGCTTTCGGCTTTTCCGGCTCGGTCGCCCTCGCGTGCCGGCCCGCATCGTCCCGGATGAACGCCTCGGTCCGCCGGCGCGCTTCCTCGTCCGAAAACTGCTCGGGCGGCGATTTCATGAAATAGCTCGACGGCGCCGTGAGCGCCCCGCCCAGGCCCCGGTCGAGCGCCAGCCGCGCGCAGCGCACGGCGTCGATGACGACCCCGGCCGAGTTCGGCGAGTCCCAGACCTCGAGCTTCATCTCGCACTTGATCGGCACGTTGCCGAAGGTCGTGCCTTCCATGTAGATCTGGCACCACTTGCGGTCCTTGAGCCAGGGAACGTAATCGCTTGGCCCGACATGCACGTTCTCGCCGTCGAGCGCGTAATCGAGCTGGCTCGTAACGGCATTCGTCTTCGACACCTTCTTCGAATGCAGCCGCTCCCGCTCCAGCATGTTCAGGAAGTCGGTGTTGCCGCCGAAGTTGAGCTGGTAGGTGCGATCGATCCGCACGCCACGGTCATCGAAGAGGCGGGCGAGCATGCGGTGCACGATGGTTGCGCCAACCTGCGACTTGATGTCGTCGCCGATGATCGGCAGGCCACGCTCGCGGAAGCGCTGCTGCCAGTACTCCTCGCGGGCGATGAACTGCGGGATGCAGTTGACGAAGGCGCAACCAGCATCGAGCACCTGCTCGACGTACCACTTGGTCGCCATCTCCGAGCCGACCGGCAGAAAGCTGATCACGACGTCAGTCTCGGTCTCCTTGAGGACGTTGACGATATCAGCCGTCGGGCCGGGCGCCTTGGTGATGATTTCCGAGAGGTACTTGCCGAGTCCGTCGTGGGTCATGCCACGGAGGACCGGGACGCCGAGGTGTGGCACATCGGCAAACTTGTAGGTGTTGTTGGGCTCGGCGTAGATCGCTTCACTCAGGTCCTTGCCGACCTTGTTCGCGTCGATGTCGAACGCGGCGGTG
>CAYRKH010000114.1:0-7643 GCA_964424805.1 uncultured Woeseiaceae bacterium | reverse complement strand
TGGCCAGCCTGACGATCTTCGTTTCGGAGCCCCCTGTGCTCAGGCTGTTCAGGAGGAACAAGGCGGGCAGTCCTTCACTCACGCATCAGTCCCGAGAAAATCTGCTCGTAGCGGTCGAGTATACGATCGAGGGAATGGTGCTCTTCGATGTATTCCCTGCATCTCCTTCCCTCCCGTTGGCGCATCGCATCGTCCTCCATCAGGTTCGTGATCGCGCGTTTCATTTCTGTGATGGACTCCACTGTCCTGCCCACCGGCCGTCCGTCGAGCCGGGCCCCGGAATCGACGAAAGACAGCGTCGGAACTTCCCTGGCCCAGGATTGCAGGAAGGTATTCGGGAAGCCCTCGCTCTCGGACGTGTTGACGAACAGGGATGCGCGCGCAAAGTGTTCCTCGACCGCCGAGGGCGGTACGAAACCCAGGAACTCCACGTTCCCGGCGCGCTCGGCCCGCGCCTTGATGTCCTCGTACAGGCGCGCATCGGCATCTGCCGGCCCGGGTCCGCCGACCATCTTGAACCTGAGCTCGGGAAATGCCTCCGCAAGCTCGATAAAAAGCCCGGGGCGCTTGAGTCGCCGGAACGTCGACACCCAGAGGATCTCTTTAGCGGACCGGTTCGGTTCCGACACCGGGGATTCGTAGCAGCTCGGGACCAGGATGGACTCGCGGCCGAAATTTTCGCGGCAGAGCGCTTCCTGTTCGGGGTTCTGTACGACGATACGATCGACGTTCTGCAGGCCCCACTCGTAGATGCGGCGGTCGCGGCGATATTTGACGCGATCGGTGTCCCGGTAAAAGTTCGGGTTTCCTGCCCCCGCGAAGATGGATTTTTTCCGGTGCCGCTTGCAGAAAAAGGCCATGACACCCGTCCAGACGCCGGCCGCCCGTTGGTAGTAAATATCGGCGTCCGCGCGTTTCATGCAGGCCCAGATATCGGTGAGCCGCGGCCACAGGAACCGGATGAAAGGGATCCCTTCATCCGGGCGGAACGCACGAAAGATCCTGATCCCGTCCAGATCGATCGCGTCTTGCTGGCCGAAGTCCAGGCAGATCATGGACACCCGGTAGTCTCGCCGCGCGAGCCCCCGGGCAATGATGACCTGCTGGAGTTCGGCCCCGCCGACGATTGGCGTCGTCGGGTCTTCCGAGAGGATCGGGAAAGCCCTGGGCGCAACAAAGCAGATGCTGGGACGGCGCATTTACGTCAACCGGGCCGGGTCCCCTAGGGAGGGCCGGCAAGCTCCGAGAGCAACGCCTGCTGCGCCGAGACCAATTCTTCTTCCGGATCCGCTCCGCACTTTTCGTAGGAGCCGTCTCCGCAGAGCGACCAGGCCTGGCAGTTGTCCGCAAGCAGGAGGTCGAGATCCGCTCGCAGTCTTTTCTTCAGTGCGCGCCTCCGGACGGGGAAGCAGACTTCGGTGCGCCGGAAGAAGTTGCGGTCCATCCAGTCGGCGCTGGAACAGAAGTATTCCTCGTTGCCGCCGTTCTCGAAATAGTAGACCCGCGAGTGCTCGAGGAACCGGCCGATGATCGAGCGCACGCGGATATTGTCGGACAGGCCGCGAACACCCGGTCGCAGCGAGCAGATACCGCGGACGATCAGGTCTATTTTGACCCCGGCGCTCGAGGCCTGGTACAGGGCGTCGATGATCCCGGGTTCCGTGAGCGCATTGACTTTGACGATTATGCGCGCCGGGCGGCCGTGATTCGCATGCTCCGCCTCCCGTTCGATCCGCTCGCGCATCGCGTCGAAAAGCAGGAATGGAGCGGTCAGTACCCGGCTCACGTCGCGGGCCGCCGTCAGGCTCGTAAGCTGCATGAACACCTTGTGCACGTCTTCGCCGATCTGCCGGCTGGCGCTCATGAAGCCGTAGTCGGTATAAAGGCGCGCGGTCCCCGGGTGATAGTTGCCGGTGCCGAGATGGACGTAGCGGACGAGCTTGCCGTGCTCCCGCCGAACGACGAGCGCCATTTTGCCGTGGGTCTTGTAACCGACGAGTCCGTAGACCACGTGCGCGCCTGCCTCCTGCAGGCGGGTCGCAAGCGAGATGTTCGCCGCTTCGTCGAAGCGTGCCATCAGCTCGACCACGACCGTCACCTCTTTCCCGGCGCGGGCGGCGTTCACAAGGTGGTCGACGAAGGGTGACTCCGCCCCGGTTCTATAGAGGGTCTGCTTGATCGCGAGCACGTTCGGGTCGGCCGCCGCGCGCGCAATGAAGTCGACGACGGGGGCGAACGACTGGTACGGGTGATGCAGCAGCAGGTTCTGCCGCTTGAGCACCGAAAAAATATCCTCCTCCGCGCGCAGCGCTGCCGGCAGGCCCGGCGTGAACGGTGGATAGCAGAGTTCCGGCCGCCGCGCCGTGTCGCAGATGGCCGCGAGCCGATTCAGGTTGACGGGGCCGTCCACCGCGAACAGGTCGCTGCGCTCCAGGTCGAAGTGGTCGAGCAGGAAGTCCGAAAGTTCCTCGGGACAGTCCTTGCCAACCTCGAGCCGGACGGCCGCGCCGTAGCGGCTGGCCGCGAGCTGTCCCTGGAGCGCCAGCACGAGATCGTCGACTTCTTCGTTGTCGACGTAGAGATTGCTGTTGCGCGTAACGCGGAACTGGTAGCAGCCCTCGACCTGCAGGCCCGGGAACAGCTCGTCGACGTGCGCGTGAATAATCGACGAGAGGAGCACGTAGTTGTCCCCGGGCTCGCAGTGCTCGTCGGGCACACGGATGATTCGCGGCAGCGAGCGCGGCGCCTGGACGACGGCGCGGTGGCGCGTGCGGCCGAAAGCGTCCCGTCCCTTGAGCCGCACGACGAAGTTCAGGCTCTTGTTCAGCATGCGCGGGAACGGACGCGAGGGATCGAGTGTCAGGGGCGTCAGCACCGGCACGATTTCGTCCTCGAAGTAGCCGTTCAGCCAGCGGCGCTGGGCGGGCGTCCAGCGCTCGCGCGGCAGGAACCTGATGTGCTGTTCCTGGAGGCCGGGCAGGATCGTCTCGTTCAGGAGCCGGTACTGCTGCTGCACCAGCGACAGGGATTGTTCGCGTATCCTGTCGATGAGCTGCTGCGGTGTGAGCTTGTCCGGCCCGGGTGCGGGTGCGCCGAGCTCGTGCCGCTGCTTGAGCGCGGCGACGCGAATCTCGAAGAACTCGTCCAGGTTGGTGGAAGAGATGCACAGGAAGCGCAGGCGCTCCAGGGTTGGCACCGAAGGGTCGCTCACCTGGGCCAGCACTCGCCGATTGAACTCGAGCAGGCTCAAATCCCGGTTGATATAGGGGTCGATGACTGGCGGCGCTGAGGCGTCCACGGTGCAGAAAATTCCAGAAAAAGTAGCGGCCTTGCGAGGCGGGAAGTATAGCAACCGCCCCGTGACGGGACCGTTCGGCGTCCTGCGATTCGCCGGCTAAGCGTAGATCGCCCCGAGAACCGCTTCCCCGGAAGCGCCGGTGACGGTGGGCAGGTTCCCGGGCTTGCCGTCCAGGCGGCGCCTGGCGAGCCAGGCGAAGGTCGCCGCTTCGACCCAGCCGGGATGGATGCCGGCCGCTGCCGTTGTCTCGAGGCGGGCCGGCGCGAGCTCGGCGTCGAGCCGCCGCATGAGATCGTCGTTCAGCACGCCGCCACCGCAGGCCAGCACGCGGTCGGTCCCGGGGGCGCAGCGGCGGATGGCGTCGGCGACGCTCCTGGCCGACAGCGCCGCGAGCGTCGACTGCACGTCCGCCGCGGCAGGCTCGCGAGACAGCGTCGACAGCGCCGCCTGCACCCAACCCAGGTTGAAGTACTCGAACCCCGTGCTCTTCGGCGCCGGCAGCTCGAAATACGGATCCGCGAGCAGCTGCGCCAACAGCCCGGGATCGACCCGGCCGCTCTCGCTCCAGCGGCCGCCGTCGTCGAACGGCTGCTGCTTCGTGTGCTGTATCCAGGCGTCGAGCAGGCCATTACCCGGCCCCGTGTCGAAGCCGGTGACGGAGCCGCCGCCGGCCGGCAGGATGGTAATGTTGGCGATGCCCCCGAGATTCAGGACCACCCGGTTCTCATCCGGATCGGACAGGTAAGCGCGATGGAAGCCGGAGGCGAGCGGGGCCCCCTCGCCGCCAAGCGCGAGGTCGCGCCGGCGGAAGTCCGCGACGGTCGTGATGCCCGTGCCCGCGGCGATGATGTTCGGGTCCCCGATCTGCAGGGTGAATGGGCGCTCCGCCCGCGGCAGGTGCCGGATCGTCTGGCCGTGGCTGCCGATTGCGCGCACACGCTTGCGGTCGACGCCGTGCTCGGCGATCAGCTGCTCGACCGCTTTCAGGAACATCTCGCCGACCCAGTGGTCGAGGCGGCCGAGTACGTCCACGGTACAGCTCTCCGGCGCCCGGGTGGCAGTGTGCAGGGCCTGCCGGAGCTCGGCCGGATAATCCAGCGTTACGGCCGCTTCCAGCGTGCAGCGCCGGCCGTCGATCGCGAACAGGCCGGCGTCGATGCCGTCCATGCTGGTACCGGACATGAGCCCGATGTAGAGCGGCTTTTTCAATCGCTGGCCAGGGCGACCTGGGTTCTCTTGTATTGCAGCAGCTCGTCCAGGATGGTTTCCGACCTGGCCAGGAAATCCGCCCGGTACTTGTCCTTGATCGGGTCGGCCTGCGGCAGCTCGACCGTCCGCGGGTTTCGGTGCACGCCGTTCAGGCGATACTCGTAATGCAGGTGCGGCCCGGTTGCCAGGCCCGAGCTTCCGACGTAGCCGATCACGTCGCTTTGCCGCACGCGATCGTTCAACCCGGCGGATCCGGCGAATCGCGACATGTGCGCGTACAGCGTCGTGATGTTGCCACCGTGCTGGATGACCACCGTGTTGCCGTAACCGCCTTTGCGGCCGCGGAAGATGATCTTGCCGTCACCCGCGGCCCTGATCGGCGTGCCGTTGGGTGCGGCGTAATCGACGCCGCGGTGCGCCCGAATGGTGTTCAGGACGGGGTGCCGGCGGTTCGGGTTGAACGCGGAACTGATGCGCGTGAAATCGACCGGGGCGCGGATGAAAGCCTTGCGCAGGCTCAAACCCTCCGGCGTGTAGTAATCGGCATGACCTTCCGCATCCACGTAGCGCACGGCACGGAAAGTGCGGCCGTTGTTGTTGAACTCGGCGGCGACGATGTCGCCCGCCGTGACGAACTTGCCGTCCTGGTAAATCTCCTCGTACAGGATGTAGTAGTCGTCGCCTTTGCGGATGTCGAGAACGAAGTCGATGTCCCAGGCGAAGATCCCGGCGAGACCCATGATGAGTTTGTCGGGCATGCCGGCCGCCGCGGCGCTCGCGAACAGCGAGGAGTCGATGCGGCCGTACGCCAGCCGCTTTTGCTTGTCGATCGGCCGATCGATGATTTCCGCCGTATAGCCGGAATCGCCACGGGACACCCGCAGGGAGCGCGTCAGGTCGAGGTCGCGGTAGAGGCTGACGAGTTGGCGGCCCTCATGCTCGATCCGAAGCTCGTCGCCCGGCCGCAGCATCTTCAGGTATTTGCCGGCTTCGGGAAGCTTGATGATAGCGGCGAGGTTACCCAGGTCCAGGTCGTGACGCCGGAACAGCTTGTCCAGCGTGTCGCCGGAGGCGACCACGAACTCGAGGGCGTCGTACGCGGGTACGGCCTGCATCGGCGGCAGCGGTACGGCGGAGGAGAGCGCGATGGGCGCCAGCTCGGCCGGCATCCCGCCCGGCGCCAGCGCCGGCTGCGCGGCGACGGCTATCTCCGAGAGTTCGTAGTCGAGGGAGGACGCACTGGCGCTGCTGTCGTTCCGCAGGGACAGGATCACCATCAGCACCACGAGCGGCAGTCCGAGGCCGACCGCAAACCATTGGAGCTTCCTTGTTTTCGGCGCCTGCGTCCTTTCGGCAGGCTTGTAGTCATGAAGCAGCGGACTAGCCGGTCGATTCAACGTCTGTGTCCCCCGAACGTGGTTCGGGCTACTCTACAGCGCGCTTGGGACGAGGTCAAAGAAGCGTTTACGACTCATTACCTTAAGACCACATGCGCGGAAATGCTTTATCATCGCCCTCCGAAATTGCCCCATGACTCCCGACCACGACAATGACCCCTTATAAAGAACAGCTGGACGAGCTCGCCCGCGGCACCGAGGAGATCCTGCCGGTCGACGGGCTGGCGCAGCGGCTCGAAAGCGGCAGGCCGCTAGTCGTCAAGGCAGGCTTCGATCCCACGGCGCCGGACCTGCACATCGGCCACACGGTTTTGATCAACAAGATGCGGCAGTTCCAGAACTACGGTCACGAGGTGGTGTTCCTGATCGGTGATTTCACCGGCATGATCGGCGACCCGTCGGGCCGGAACGCCACGCGGCCGCCGCTCACCAGGGCGGAGATTGCGGAGAACGCGAAGACCTACGAGGCGCAGATCTTCAAGATCCTCGACCCGGAGCGCACGCGCGTGGAGTTCAATTCGACCTGGATGTCGAAGATCGACGCCGCGGGCCTGATCCGTATCGCCGCACAGCATACGGTAGCGCGCATGCTCGAGCGCGACGACTTCCACAAGCGTTACACCGGCGGGCAGCCGATCGCCATTCACGAGCTGCTCTACCCGCTGGTGCAGGGCTACGATTCGGTGGCATTGAAGGCGGACGTCGAGCTCGGCGGCACGGACCAGAAATTCAACCTGCTCGTCGGGAGGCAGCTCCAGCAGCATTACGGGCAGGAGCCGCAGCTCGTCATCACCACGCCGCTGCTCGAAGGCCTCGACGGCGTCAACAAGATGTCGAAGTCCCTGAACAACTACATTGGCATCACGGAACCGCCGGGCGAGATGTTCGGCAAGGTCATGTCGATCTCCGACGAGCTCATGTGGAAGTATTTCGAGGTGTTGAGCTTCCGGCCGCTCGCGGAGATCGCGCGCTTCAGGCAGTCGGTCGAGGAGGGCGCTAACCCGCGGGACGTGAAATTCGAGCTGGCGGAGGAAATCGTTGCGCGCTTCCACAGCCCGCGCGCGGCCGCGGCGGCGAAAGGCGAATTCGTGGCCCGCTTCCGCGAGGGCGCCATGCCTTCCAGTATCCCGGAAATCTCGGTTTCCAGCGTCGACGGCCGTCTCGGCCTGCCGCGGCTCCTGAAGGAGGCCGGGCTCGCCGGCAGCAACGCCGAGGCGATGCGCCTCATCGCCCAGGGCGCCGTGCGGATCGACGGCGAGCGCGTGGAGGACCGCGGCCGGGAGGTGTCTGCGGGCTCCAGCCACGTTTACCAGGTGGGGAAGCGGAAGTTCGCGCGCATCCGCTTGAGCTGATGGCAGTTTTTCGAGGCTCTGCGCGGCGGGTATTTTTCTTCCGGCAGGGGTTGACCGCGCCCCGAACACGGCTATAATGCCCCGCTCGCTGGGGGCATGGTGTCCCCCGGCTCGACCCCCGAAGACACGTTTACAGGCGCCCGGAAATCAGCCTGAGGGCTGCAGCTCGACCCTGTTTTCGTGTATCATTGTGGGTCTGCTCTTTAACAATCGAATCAGATAATTTGTGTGGGTGCTCGCGTCGGAGATTGCCATGGGCAATATCAAACGTGAGTAACCAAACCTGTAATTCTTAGGTTTTCGGGAATCACGTTCTGAAGTGCAAAGCTCAAAGCTTTAAACTGAAGAGTTTGATCCTGGCTCAGATTGAACGCTGGCGGCATGCCT
>CAYRKH010000113.1:0-7939 GCA_964424805.1 uncultured Woeseiaceae bacterium | reverse complement strand
CGTCGGTGCCGAACGGCGCAGGGTCAGCCGCCAACTCGTTTTCGAGGGCGTGCTGCTCGGGCTGGCCGGGGGCGCCATCGGGCTTGCGCTTTCCTGGATCGTAATCAGGCTCATCTCGTTGTTCGGCATCGACCGCAGTGCGCAGAGCTTCGATGTCGCGATCGATCCCCAGGTGCTGGTATTCGCCTTCCTGGTGTCGGTCGCCGCCGGCATTCTTTTCAGCCTGCTCTCCGTCGCCGCACTGTGGCGACTCGACGTACAGCAGGTTATGAAAGAGGGCGGCGGACAGACGCCGAGCCGCGGTGCGCACGTGGCACGAGGCGTGCTGGTGTCGCTGCAGGTCGCGCTGGCGGCGACGCTCCTGATCGGTGCCGGGCTGCTGCTGCGCAGTTTCGAGAAGCTGCTGGAGACATCCCCGGGATTCGATCCGGAGAACGTCATTACCGTGCAGGTCGAGTTGGCCGGCATCCGCTATGACCACGACCAGGAACAGCGAGCGTTCCTCGATACCGCGTTGACGGGCATCGGGGCGCAGCCCGGAGTGATCGCGGCCGGGTTGACGTCTTCGCTGCCGTTCAACCAGAGCGTGAGCCAGGCAGGCTACGACATCGAGGGCTACACGCCGGCGGCGGGCGAAGGTAGCCCGCACGGCAACATTCGGATCGTCAGCGCGGATTATTTCCGGACGATGGGTATTCCAGTGCTGCGGGGCCGCACTTTCGACGCCGGGATCGATCGTATCGACGCGCCGCCCTCCGTCGTCATCGATGAATTGCTCGCGGAAAAGTATTTTGCGGACAAGGACCCGATCGGCCACCGCATCAGTAGCGGCAATGGCGCCGACGGCGAGCCGATCTGGGCAACGATCGTCGGCGTCGTCGGCACGATCAAGCACGAGCGCCTGGATGAAGCTGTATCCAAGGAGACCTACTACTACTTCTATCGCCAGGTCCCGCCGGGCGGGGCATCGCTGGTGGTGCGAACCGGCTTGCCGCCGGCGACGGCGGGGCGCCAGGTTCGCGACGCGGTGCTGGCGATCGATCCCGAGCAGCCGGTGTTCAACCTGTCGAGCATGAACGAGCGGATCGCCCGATCGCTCGGCAACCAGCGCGCGCCGACACTGCTCCTCTCCGTGTTCTCGGTGGTCGCGATATCGCTCGCGGTCGTGGGCATTTACGGGGTGCTCTCCTACACGGTCGGCCAGCGAACCACCGAGCTCGGTGTGCGCATGGCGCTCGGCGCGCGAGCTCCGAACCTGCTTGGCCTGGTATTGCGGCAAGGCGCGTGGCTGGTCGGTGCAGGGCTGCTCGTGGGCGTACTGGCGGCGCTCGCGCTGACGCGCTTCCTGGCTTCGCTGTTGTTCGGCATCACTGTCCTCGATCCGCTGACCTATGTCCTGGTACCGCTGCTGCTCGCCGCGATAGGGCTGGCGGCGTGCACCCTGCCGGCCTGGCGGGCAACCCGAATCAGCCCGGTCGCGGCATTGCGGCACGAATGAGGGGGGTAGAGCGATGCATGCGACCTGGCACGAAATTCGAATGACGTTGAGCCAGTTGCGGCAGAGCCCCGGGTTCACGGCCGTAGCATCCGGCATCCTCGCGCTCGGCTTGGGGGTGACGCTCTACATGTGCACCGCCGTGCAGGCGTACATGCTGACGCCGCTGCCGTATCCGCAGCCCGAGCGCATCATGCACATCGAACGAGCGAATCTCCTGAGCGGTTTCGACAGCCTGGAAGTGACGCAACACGACTTCGTCGAATGGCGGGACGTACAGCAAAGCTTCGAGGATCTCGCCGCCTTCTATTACGGCACCGTCAACCTGTCCGGGAGCGAGCTGCCGGAGCGCTACGAGGGCGCATTCATCACGCCTTCGGCGTTCGAAATCATCGCGCAGGACGCTCACATCGGTCGCACCCTCGTGGCCGCCGATGGCGTTCCGGGCGCCGAGCCGGTGATCGTGCTGGGCTTCGATGCCTGGCTCAACCGCTACAACGGCGACCCGGCGATTATCGGCCGGACGGTGCGCGTGAACGGCGTGCCGAGCACCGTGGTCGGCGTGATGCCGAAAGGTTTTGCGTTTCCGCTGGCGCAGGAGGTGTGGGTGCCGCTGGTCGTCGACCTGGCGAAAATCGAGCGCGGCGAAGGCATGACGGTCGAGGTCTTCGGACGCCTGGAAGAGGGCGTGAGCCTGGAGCAGGCTCGTGCGGAATTTGCCAATATCGCGGCCGCATTGGCCGACCGGTATGCGGCTAACGAGAACATCACCACCGTCATCAAGCCATTCCAGCGCGAGTACGTCGGCGACGAGGCGCGCACGAGCATTTCGGCCATGTTCGTCGCGGTGCTGCTGGTCCTCCTGATCGCCTGCGCGAACGTCGCCAACCTGATCCTTGCACGCACCGCCGCACGCCAGCGCGACATCGCCTTGCGCGCCGCGCTCGGTGCCAGCCGCTGGCGCATCCTGGTGCACGTGCTGACGGAAAGCGTGGTGCTGGCGGCGATCGGCGGGGCAATCGGCTGGTTCCTCGCGGATGCGGGGCTCGAGCTGACGGACCGCGCCTTCACCGCGGCCGGAGTCCAGGAGCCGTTCTGGGTCATGCTGGAGAGCGACGGTCGCGTGATGTTGTTCGGGGTCTGTGTTGCCGTGCTCGCGGGGGTGATCGCAGGACTGGCGCCCGCGCTTCGGGCCACGCGCACGGACGTGAACGAATACCTGAAGGAAGGCGCAAAAGGCAGCGGCGCGCCGGCATCAAAGCTCAGCCGCGGGCTCGTCACGGCCGAAATTGCCTTGTCTTGCATCCTGCTTGTCAGCGCCGGCCTGATGATCAGGAGCGTGGTCAACATGCACGCACGCCCACTCGGCATTGAGAACACGAACCTGCTGACCGGACGCATCGGCCTGCCGGAAGCACGGTACCCCGATCCCGCTTCGCAGTATCGCTTTTTCGAGCAATTATCGGAGCGCCTCGACGCCAACCCCGAACTGCTCGGCGCCACGGTCGCTTATTCGTATCCCGGGACGGATTCGCGGGTTACGCCGTACCGGACCCGCGACATGGAGGTCCCCGACGACGGGCAACTCCCGTGGACCCGATATGCGGGCGTCATGGAGAACTACGCCGACGTGCTCGGCCTGGAACTCGTGCGCGGACGATGGTTCGACGCGCGCGAGCGTGCGGACAGCCGGCCCGTAGCGATCATCGACCAGCGGTTCGCCGAAGAGGTGTTCGCGGACGGCGATCCGGTCGGGCAGCAGGTGTTTCTCGGCGATCCGGGCAGCGAGGAGAGCGGCTGGCACACCATCATAGGAGTGACGGAAGCCACCGTCATCAGCCAGCTTGACGATCCGGACTGGCCGACCGCGTTCGTGCCGCTGGTGCAGGTACCGCAACGTTTCCTCACGGTCGCCGTGCACACGCGCGGCGACCCGCTTGCTTTCTCGCAGAGCTTGCGAAAGGCCGTATACGAGCTCGATCCCGACATTCCTGTGTACTGGGTGCGCACACTGGATAACTGGATCTGGGCAGGCAATTTCACCTCACGCATCGTCACCATACTGTTCGGCATCTTTGCGTTCGTCGCGGTGGTGCTGTCCGCCGCCGGCATCTACAGCGTGCTCGCGTATTCGGTCGCGCAGCGCACGCGCGAGATCGGCGTGCGCCGCGCACTCGGTGCGCTCGATGGCCGCATCTTCAACATGATTCTCGGGCAGGGTGCCTGGCAGCTCGGCATCGGGCTAACGGTGGGGCTCGCCTGCGCCGTCCTGTTCGCGCGATTGCTTTCGGTAATGCTGGCAGGCGTGACGCCGTTCGACCCGCCGACCCTGCTCGGGGTCGCCGTGATCCTGCTGGCGGTGGCGCTGCTCGCATCGCTGGTGCCGGCGCTGCGGGCGATGCGCGTCAATCCCATGGAGGCCTTGCGCTACGAGTGAGGATGCAGCCATGACATCCGTGTTGATGGAGCTTCGCCAGGCGGCGTCCCGGCCCGGATCAGCGCCGATGCTCGAAGAGGCGGCGGACGGCCTCGATCGTGTCGGTGTCCTCCGGGCCCTTGTCTTCGCGGTAGCGTTTGACGCGGGCGAAGCGCAGGGCCATCCCGCCCGGGTATTGCCGGCTCGCTTGCAGCTCGTTGAAGGCGATTTCCACGACGAGCTCAGGCCGGACGTGGACGACGTGGCCCTCCCGGTGCGTTTCCAGTTCCAGCAGCCGCTTCGTCTGCCAGGCGAGCATCTTGTCCGTCATCCCCTTGAAGGTCTTGCCCAGCATGACGAACCGGCCTGTTTCCGGGTCGCGGGCGCCGAGGTGAAGGTTGCTCAAGCTGCCGCGGCGGCGGCCGCTGCCCCATTCGGCGGCGATGACGGCAAGGTCGAGCGTGTGCGCCGGCTTGATCTTGAGCCAGCCCGCGCCGCGGTTGCCGGCTTCGTAGAGGCTGTCGAGCGACTTGGCCATCAGGCCTTCGTGACCGGCCGCGAGGGCCTGCTCCAGGAAATTCGCGGCGACCTCCGCATCTGTCGTGACCAGCCGCGGGACGCGCGAGCCGGCGGGGACGATGCGCGACATGATCTCGAAACGCGCCGCCGCGCGCCGGTCGATGAGGTCGTCGCCGTCCGCGTGCAGGCAATCGAAGAAAAATGCAGACATCGGCAGCGTCTCGCGCAGGCCATCGATGTCGAGCTTGCGTCCGAAGCGGCGCATGGTGACCTGGAACGGATGTGGCGTGCCGTCGGCTCGCAGTGCAATGACTTCCCCGTCGAGGACCAGCGCGCGCGCGGGCAGCGCCCGCACGAGGTCGACGATCTCCGGCAAGCGAACGGAGACCTCGTTCAGCCTCCGGGTGAAGATGCGAACCTCATCGGCCGCTTTGTGCACCTGGATGCGCGCGCCGTCGAGCTTGTATTCGAGGGCCGCTTCACCGAGTGCCTCGAGAGCGGCGCCGGTGCTCTCCGCCGTTTGCGCCAGCATCGGCTGGACCGGCTGCAGGAGCTCGAGGCGAAACGCATCCAGGCCCGCGCGACCTTCCGTCAGCGCCGCCTGCGCGACCGTCGCCGGGTTGCCCGCGAGCATTACCGCACGGCGCACGTCGGAGAGCGGCAGCCCGGCGGCTTTGGCGATCGCATCTGCCATCACGCCTTCGAGCGCACCCTGGCGCAACTCTCCCAGCACGAGGCGCGCGAGGAAGTCCTGTTCCGCCGCCGTGGCGCCGGAAAACAGCTCGTGCAGCCGGCGCTTCCGTTCGGCGCCGGAGCCTTTGCCCGAGATGCCGGCGATCTCCTCGAACGCGGCGTCCACGTCGCCGATGCGGAGCTTGGGTTCGCCGGCGGCGCCGGCGCCGAGCGCGTCGCTCACGATGGCCGGCCCGAGCCCGATCCGGCCCTGGCGCAGGTTGCCGGCGAGGTAGCCGACGCCGGTTTCGATCTCGTCCGGGGCCAGCTCCGCCAGGCAGCCGCGAAGCAGCTCGACTTTCCTGAGCCGGCTGCGCGTTGCCGCCACGGCGTCGGACGTTTCGGCCAGTTTCGTAAACAGCATGGGTTTTCGCGTTACCGGGGCCGGGCCCCCGATTATTGCCGCATGACGGCCTCAAGGGGAGGGTAATGGTCAATATCAGAACGGCCATCCGGCAACTGGCCAAGCGGCCGGGCTTCACCGCCACCGTCGTGCTGACCCTCGCGCTCGGCATCGGCGCGAACGCGGCGATGTTCTCGCTGTTCCACCAGCTGTTGCTGCAGCCACTCCCCGTGCCGGAGCCGGATCGCCTGGTCATCCTGAGCTCGCCGGGTACGAAAGCGGGCTCGGTCTCCTGCAGCGGGATCGGCGACTGCAGCCAGGTGTTCAGCTACCCGATGCTCGAGGACCTGGAGCGAGAGCAGACGGCGTTCACCGGTATCGCGGCGCATCGCGCCTTCACTGCAAACATCGCAATCGATGGAGCCCAGGCCGTCTCGGGCGAGGGCATGATCGTCAACGGCGCCTATTTTTCCGTGCTGCGCCTGGTGCCGGCGCTGGGCCGGCTGATCGGGCCGCAGGACGAGCCGAAGCCCGGTGAAGGGTGGGTGGCCGTGCTGAGCTACGACTACTGGCAAAACAACTTCGGCGGCGACCCGCAAGTCCTCGGCAAGCTGCTCACGATCAACGGGCAGCGCATGACGGTGATTGGCGTCGCGCCTGAAGGTTTCACGGGCGCGAGTCTCGGTAACCGGCCGCAGGTTTACGTGCCGATGACCATGCGCTGGCTCATGGAGCCTTACTTCCCGGAAAGCTCCGAAAACCGGCTGTCTTACTGGGCCTACCTGTTCGCACGCCTGAAGCCAGGGGTATCCATCGACCAGGCCGAGGCCGCGATCAACGGTCCCTATCGCGCCATCATCAATGAGATCGAGGCGCCGCTGAATGATTTCCTGAGCGACGACGAGATGGCCAGGTTCCGCGCCAGGGCGATCGAGCTGCTGCCCGGCGCGCGAGGCCAGAGCCGGCAGCCGGACGACGTGCGGCTGCCGCTCATGCTGCTGCTCGGCGTTACGACGCTGGTGCTGGTCATCGCCTGCGTCAACATCGCGAACCTGTTGCTGGCGCGCGGCGCGATGCGCGCGGGCGAAATGGCGCTGCGCTCGGCGATTGGCGCCAGCCGCGGGCAAATGGTCAGGCAGCTGATGGCGGAAGCCGCACTGCTTGGCGTGTTCGGCTGCCTTGCCGGGTTGCCGATTGCGGCGGCAACGCTTGGCCTGATCGCCTGGATCATGCCGGCGGAAGCGGCGGAGAGCCTGCAGGTCGGGCTGAGCGGGGAGGCGATCCTGTTCGCCGGAGCCGTCTCACTGGTCACCGTCCTCTTCTTCGGCCTGTTCCCGGCGCTGGCGGCTACGCGCACACCGGCCGGGGCGGTTCTGAAGGAGCAGGCGGGCCAGCAGTCGGGCGGCCGCGGCATGGCGCGGTTCCGCCGCTCGCTCGTCACGGTGCAGATTGCGTTTTCGCTCGTATTGCTGGTGCTCGCGGGCCTCTTCACGCAAAGCCTCGCCAACGTCGCGCGCATCGACCTCGGACTGGAAGCCGATTCGGTTGCCACGTTTTCGGTATCCCCGGTGCTGAACGGTTACGCGCCGGAGCGCTCCACGGCGTTGTTCCAGCGCATCGGGGAAGCGCTCTCCGCGCTTCCCGGCGTCCGCAGCGTCGCGTCCTCCATGGTCGGCGTGATCGCGGGCGATAGCTGGGGCGGCAACGTGTCCGTGCAGGGGTATGAGCCGACGTCGAACGCGGGCGACCAGTCACGTTTCAACGCGGTCAGTCCGGGGTTCTTCCGCACGCTGCAGATCCCGCTCCTGTCCGGTCGTGGTTTCACCGATGCCGACATCGCGGAACGGCCGCGGGTGGCCATCGTGAACCAGGCCTTTGCCGAAAAATTCGGCCTGGGCAAGGACGCGGTCGGGAAGCGCATGGCGATCGGCTCGGGCGGCGAGCTCGACATCGAAATCATCGGGCTCGTCGCCAACGCGAAATACAGCGATGTCAAGGACGAGGTACCGCCGCAATACTTCCTCTCGCGGTACCAGGAAGAGGAGCCCGGCTTCACGAACTTCTACGTGCGCAGTCAGCTGCCGCCCGAGGACTTGCTCGCTGCCATGTCAGGGGTGGTTGCCGGGGTGGACCCGAACCTGCCGGTGGAGGGGCTTGCAACCCTGCCGAACGTCATCGAGGACAACCTGTTCCTCGACCGCATGATCGGCATGCTGTCGGCCGGCTTCGCGCTGGTTGCCACGCTACTCGCCGCGACCGGCCTGTACGGTGTGCTGGCGTACTCAGTCGCGCAGCGCACGCGCGAGCTCGGCGTGCGGCAGGCGCTCGGCGCGACGCCTGCGCGTCTGCTGGGCATGGTCGCGCCGAGGCATCGCGCGTCGTGCGCGCTCCTGCAGTGCAATGTGAAACGATGAAACGAGCGAGCTTCGAATTC
>CAYRKH010000112.1:0-7997 GCA_964424805.1 uncultured Woeseiaceae bacterium | reverse complement strand
TCCGGCCGGAACGCGACGATGCCGTGCATGCCGCCGAAGTAGAGCAGGCCGTCGCGCCCGGCAAAGTGGCCGAAGGAATTGAACTCGTCGTTGCCGAGCCCGTCGTTGGCATGGAAGTTGTGAAAGGTTCCGGTATCGGGGTCGAAGCGGGACAGGCCGACGGTGGTGCTGATCCACAGGTTGCCGCGGCGATCGCCCTGTACGCCGAGCGTGAGGTTGTCCGCCAGTCCGTCGCGCTCGCGATAGACGCGGAACCGGCCCGTTGCCGGGTCGAAACGGTTGAGTCCGTTGCGCGTAGCGATCCACAGCCCGCCGTTCGCATCCTCGAAGATATCCTCGACCGCGTCGTGGCTGAGGCTGTCCGGCTCGCCGGGCCGGTGCCGGAACTGCTCGAACGCGCCCGTGCGCGGATCGAAGCGGTTGAGCCCGCCGCCGGTCGTGCCGACCCACAGGTCGCCGTGCCGATCCCGGTGCAGGGCCATGACGCGGTCGTGACCCAGGCTCTCCGGATCGCCCGGCCGGTGCCGGTAGTGCGTGAACACGCCGGTCGCAGGATCCAGGTAGTCGAGGCCGCCGCCCCAGGTGCCAACCCACAGCCCGCCCCCGGGCGCCTCCAGCAGTGCCGGCACCCAGTCGTGTGCCAGGCTTGCGGGATCGTCGGGATCGTGCCGGAACCGCGTGAAGGTTCCGGTCTCACGGTCCATGAGGTTCAGGCCGGCGCGGTTGGTCCCGACCCAGAGGCGGCTGCCGCTGTCCTCGAGGATAGCCCGTACCTCGTTGCCCGAAAGACTGTGCGGGTCGGCGGGATCGTGCCGGAAGTGCATGGCGCGGCCCGTGCCGGGATCCAGGCGGTTGAGGCCGCGGTCGAAGGTGCCGACCCACAGCATACCGTCGCGGTCCTCGTAGAGCGGCAGCACGACGTCCTGGGCGAGGCCGGAGGGCGCATCCGGGTCGTGCTGGTAGCGGCGGAATACGTTCTTCCACGGGGCGTAGCTGGCGAGCCCGCCGCCGTACGTCCCGATCCAGATCACCCCCCGGGTGTCCTCCAGCAGCGCCCAGGCCACGTTGCGGGGCAGGCTCCACGGATCGCTCGCGGAGCTGCGAAAGACGGTCCATTCGCCGTCCCGGGGGCGATACGCGAGCCCGTCGCGCGTCGCCACCCATAACGCGCCCCTGCTGTCGCCGAGGAGCGCCTGCACGTACGCGGTGCCGTCGACGGGAATCGCGTGCGGGTGCAGCGAGCCGTCCTGCCGCTCGAACCGCAGCAGCCCGGCCTCGGTGCCCAGCCAGAAACCGCCCGCCGATGCCGTCGCGATCGCCCGTACCGGCGCTTCGGTAGCCGCGGCGAGCCGCGTACGCCCGGTGTCCGCGTCGAGGCGGTACAGCCCGTTCGCCGCGCCCGCCCACAGCCCTCCGGCCTCGTCCTGGTGGAGGCTGTACACCGCTCCGGTATCGCCGCCGAGCCGCGCAAAAGCGCCGTCATCCCCATTGAAGCGATCGAGCCCGGCGGCGGTGCCCACCCACAGGACGCCGGTCCGGTCGCGCAGCAGGCTCAGCACGCGGTTCGCGGAAAGGCTGGTCCCGACGCCGGGCTCGTGCCGCCAGGCCGTGAACACGCCCGTCCCGGGATCGAACCGGTTCAGGCCGCCGGAGTCGGTGCCGATCCAGAGGCTGCCGTCCGGATCGGGGAGCAGGGCGGTCACGAAGCCGTCCGAAAGCGTCTGCGGGTTGTCGGGGTCGGGTTCGAAGACCCGGAACTCATAGCCGTCGTAGCGATTGAGCCCGTCCTGGGTGCCGACCCACAGGAACCCGCGGGCGTCCTGGGCCAGCGCGTTCACCGTCTCCTGCGACAGGCCCTGCTCACCGGACAACTGCTCGAAGAAGCCCTGTTCGCCGGCCGCCGCGGCGCCCGCGCCGGGGACCGGCAAGAGCGAAACGGCCAGTAGCGCGGACAGGAGCCAGCGCCTCCTGCCGGGAGGGCAACCAGGGTCCGCTTGTCCAGGCATCCGCAATTTCCCGCCGTCCACTCCCGCGGGACAAGACTACCTTGTTCACCCGGTGCTTACCTATCCCGGCGTCCCGTTTACGAGTCCGCCGTGCCGATGGTTCGGCGCCGCACCGTTTACACGCTGTTTACATGTTGTCACACAGTGTTACCGCCCGTTGCTTCGCCGTTTACGCCCGGTCCCGATGATGGAATGAAGTTCAACCCGGGATATCACGTGAAGCAACGTTCCTGTTCGACGACCTGTCGCCGCTTTGCCGACGTGCTGGCGCTCGTGCTGCTCGCCGGCAGCTTTTCACTCGCGAACGCCCAGGCCTGGAACGGCAGCGGGCCGTTTCCGGCCGGCCCGGGCAGCCGCACCGTGCACGCGCTTGCCCTCGAGCCCGGCAGCGGCATGATGTATGCGGGCACCGCCTCGGGGACGGTGTTTGCCCGCGGTGACCGGGGCTTGAGCCAGGTGCCGGAGGCGTTCGACGATGCCGCCGTCACCAACCCGGGCATCGCCAGGAGCATTGCCGTGCTCGCGAACGACGTCGACCCGGAAGGCGCGCTCGATGCGAGCTCGGTGACGATCCAGGGCCCGCCGGCCAACGGAAACGTCGCCGTGAATAGCGACGGCAGCGTGACCTATACGCCCGCCCCCGGTTTTATCGGCACGGACAGCTTCACCTACACGGTAGCCGACCTGGCCGGGAACGCGTCCAACGCGGCGGCTGTCTCCCTGCGGGTCAACGCGCCCCCGACGGCAGCAGACGACGTGGCAAGCGTCAAGGCGAACGGGTCCGTCACGATCGACGTGCTCGCCAACGACGCCGACGCGGACGGCTCGCTGGATATCGCCACGGTAATCGTGTCGACACCGCCCGTGAACGGCAGTGCGATGGTCGAAGCCGACGGCCGCATTACCTATGCCCCGGCCGTGGACTTCACCGGCGCCGACAGCTTCGCTTACACGGTCGGTGACGGCGACGGCGGCGTCTCGGCCCCGGCGACCGTGCAGGTGACGGTCAATGCCTCCGGGAACCCGCCCGCCGATCCCCCGGGCCCGCCGGCCGGCGGTGGCGGCGATGGGAGCGGCGGCGGTGGCGGCGCCACCGGACTGCTGTTGCTCGGCGGCATGGCGTTGGCGGCCCTGCGCCGCTCGGCGGGCGTGAAAAGCGGCGTCGGCCTGGCATCGCTGCTCGCTGCCATGGGCGCGCTTGCCGGTGCCGCGCAGGCCGAGCCGTTCGTCTACGTGACGAACCGGCACGCGGACACCGTCTCGGTCATCGACACGGCGACGGGCTCCGCCGTACTGACGATCGCGGTCGGTGACGAGCCCGCGTATTCGACGCTGAGTCCGGACGGCGCGTCGCTGTACGTGGCCAACGCGTCAGGACACTCGGTGTCCGTCATCGACGCGGTTACGAAAACGGTCGTCGATACGATCCCCGTCGGCCACTCACCGATAGGCGTATCGCTCACGCCGGACGGCTCCAGGGCCTATGTCACCAACGTCAGTGCCGGCACTGTCTCCGTGATCGATACCGCCAGGAACGAGGTCATCGAGACGGTCACCGTCGGAACCTACCCGGTCGCGGGGATGGTGTCGCCAGACGGCCTGCACGCGTACGTCGTGAACAATGCCGATCGTTCGGTTTCCGTGATCGACGTCGCCACCAACCAGGTCATCGAGACAATCCCGGTGAGCGCCGATCCCAGGAGAATCGTTTTCAGCCCGGACGGCACTCGCGCCTACGTGACCTGCGCCGCGCCGGCCGAGATCGCGATCATCGACACCCGGACCCACGCGGTCACCGACCTCATCGGCTATGGCGGAACGCTGCCATCGTCCCCGGTCGGCATCGCGGTGAGCCCGGACGGTACGCGACTCTACGTGGGCTATCTTTCCGCCGGTGCTGTCGGCGTAATCGACACGGCTACCGGGACCGCGATCGATTCGATCGCCGTCGGGTCCTCGCCCGAGGGTTTGTCCGTGACACCGGACGGCACGCGCGTCTACGTCGCGAACGGCGGCGACGATACGGTGTCGGTGATCGATACCGCATCGAACAGCGTTATCGGCACCCCTGTCGAGGTCGGTGACTGGCCCGTCAGCGTCACGGCTGCGGCTGCTCCCGTTCCCGGGATCATGGCAGTGGCCACCGACCCCCTCACCCCGTCCACGCTGTACGCCGGCACGTCCGGTGCGGGGATGTATCGCTCCGCCGACAGCGGCGCGACGTGGACGGCGATCAATACGGGGCTTGGCGCCGCCCTCGACATCACGGCCGTTGCCATCGCATCGGACGGCTCCGCCGTGTACGCGGCGACGCGGAGGAGCGGGGTATTCAAATCCACCGACGGCGGGGCGTCATGGAATTCCGCGAGCGCGGGGCTCAATCCGAACGTGCTCGCCCTGCACATCCTGCCGGGGGACGACCAGGTTCTCTTCGCCGGCGTCGGCAACGGAGGCGGCGTGTTCAGGAGCACGGACGGCGGCGTGACGTGGCAGGCCATCGACTCGGGCCTGCCCTGAAGGCGGGTCAGGAGGCGACTTTCGGTATGAACCGGTAGCCCACGCCGCGGACGGCCAGGATGAACCGCGGGTTCGCGGAATCGTCCTTCAGCTTGCGCCGCAGGCGGCCGATCAGGACGTCCACCGAACGGTCGGACGGCGACCAGTCGCGCCCCTGCAGGAGATCGAGCAGCCGGTCCCGGCTCAAGACGCGCCCGCTGTGCCGAGCCAGCGCGTGCAGCAGCCGGAATTCGCCGTCGGTCAACGGCACCTCTTCCTCGTTCGGCGCGAACAGGCGGCGCCGGGCCGGCTCCAGCCGCCAGCCTTCGAACAGCAGGGGAGCATCGTCGGCGGCCGCCAGCTGCCGTGCATGGGCGACGCGGCGCCGCAGGTTCTTGACGCGAGCGACGAGCTCGCGCGCGTTGAACGGCTTTACGACGTAGTCATCGGCGCCGAGCTCCAAACCGACGATACGGTCGACGTCGTCCTTCCGGCTACCGGTGACCAGGATGATGCCGATCTCGGATTCGGCCCTCAGTTCGCGCGTCAGCGTCAGGCCGTCCGCACCCGGCAGGCGAATGTCCAGCAGGACGACGTCCACGCTGCCGGCAGCGAGCTTCTCGCGCGCTTCCTCGACGGATCCCGCCTCCCGCACCGCGTGGCCTTCCTTCGCCAGGTAGCCGGCCAGCAGCGAGCGCGTCACCGCGTCGTCGTCCACGACGAGTATCTGCGCTTGTCCAGGCACCGCGGCCCCCCGATCCCACTCCCGGGCGTAAGCCTACATTGTTTACACACGGTTTACACAGCGATACTTGGCGCCTGGATTCCGGGAGGGACGCAGCATGGAACGATTCACCGGCGGTTGCCTGTGCGGCAACGTTCGACTCGTGGCATCCGGACGCCCGTACCGGGTAGGGCTTTGTCACTGCCTCGACTGCCGCAAGCATCACGGGGCTCTTTTCTATGCTTCCGCGGTGTTCCCCGAAGGTGCGGTGGCGGTCGAGGGTAAAACCCGCGACTACGGCGGGCGATATTTCTGTCCCCGCTGCGGTTCGTCGGTGTTCGCGCGCAGTGCCGACGAAATCGAAGTGCCTCTCGGGACACTGGATGCGCCGGACCAGCTTGCGCCCACTTACGAAAGCTGGGTGGTACGCCGCGAATCCTGGCTGCCGCCGTTCCCGCTGGCGAGGCGATACGAGCGCGATCGTGAAGCCACGGGTCGTTTCGAGGAGTAGGGCGCCTGCGGAAGCATTCTCCGGCGATAGGATAAACTCCCGTCGCCTCTCGTGACTCAAGAGCGGAGCTCGCTTGTCGCCGATTACCGTCCGGTTCCTTACGCCCGAATTCATCGAGCCCGCGGCGCGGCTGCTGGCCGGGAGCATGCGTGACAACCCGCTGCACCGGCGAATCTTCGGCGGTAACGAGCCGCAGCTCGAGCGATTACTGGCGAGCGCCTTTCCCCGCCTGTTGCAACGGCAGCTGGAATCCGGGCTGGTGCTGGGCGCTTTCGACGGCGCGAGGCTGGTGGGCGTGGCGGCCATGGTTCCGCCGGGCCATTGCCAGCCGCCGCTGCAGGAGAAGCTCGGCATGCTCGCGATCCTGGCCCGCGAGCGCATGCTGCGGCGGCTGCCGGCGATCCAGCGCTGGCTGCGAACCTGGGCCTGCCAGGATCCGGCTGCCGATCATTGGCACCTCGGGCCGGCGGCCGTCGAACGCGGGCGCCAGGGGGAGGGAATCGGGACTGCTCTCATGACCGCGATCGGCGACGAGCTGGACCGGCGACGGGCCACGGGATACCTGGAAACGGATAAGCCCGGGAACGTCTCCCTGTATCGCCGGGGCGGTTTCGAGATCGTTGCCGAGCGGCGGGTGCTCGGGGTGACGAACTGGTTCATGCTGCGCCAGCCGCGCCGGGGACAGCCGCCCGGATAATGGCGTCAGAGCTACAGACAGGAGCCCGGTAAGACGGCACACTCCCCGATCCCCGGCTTCCCGAGATTTGCCTGTGCCGAGTAGTCTCCCCGCATTCCTGTTGTTCGCCATCGTCACCGGCTTCACGCCCGGCCCGAACAATCTCATGCTCGCCACCTCGGGGGCGAACTTCGGCCTGCGCCGCACGCTGCCGCACCTGCTCGGCGTGGTCGCCGGCTTTCCCGTGCTGTTTACGGCGGTCGGCGCCGGGCTGGGTGACCTGTTCCAGCGCTTCGCGTGGCTGCATGTCGCGTTGACGATCGCGGGATCGGCGTACCTGCTCTGGCTGGCGTGGAAGATCGCATTCGCACCTGCCGTGGCGAACGACTCGAACGGCGGGCGGCCGCTCACGTTCTGGCAGGCGGCGGCCTTCCAGTGGGTCAATCCGAAGGGCTGGATGATGGTCATCACCGCGATCAGCGTGTACATCGGAACGGGTGAGGGTTACCTGCGGCAGCTCGCTTTCATGCTCGTCATCGTAGTGCTGGTCTCGCTCGCTTCAGCATCGACCTGGGCGGTTTTCGGCGTGGGCATCCGGCGGATGTTCGAACACCGGCCGCGTGTGCTGCGTGCATTCAATATCGTGATGGGATTGCTGCTCGTGGCCTCGCTCGCGCCGTTGCTGGTCAGCCGGTCCGGTTAGCAGGTGATCAGGGCCCCGGTGGCGCCGTGGTCTGAACCGCGGCGATGAGCGCGATCATCCCTCGGACAAGATCGGGCGATCGGGCAGCGTAGGGGCAGGGGGCAGGCCGGTCGCCTCGAGGATCTCCTGCTCGTCCAGGGATTCGTGCTGCAGCAGCGCCGCGACCAGCCTGTCGAGCGGCTCCCGGTGCTCCGTGAGCAGGCGCTTGGCCTCGTCGTGGCACTCCTGGATGATCCGCCCGACCTCCATGTCGATCAGCCTGGCCGTCTCGTCGCTGTAGGGCTTCTCCCCCATGAAGCCTCCGCCTTGGCCGGTCCAGGCATTCTGCCGCGGCGCGAGCTGGACCATGCCGAGCCTGTCGCTCATGCCCCAGCGGGTGACCATCTGGCGGGCCAGCCCGGTCGCCTGTTCAATGTCGCTCTCGGCGCCGGTGGTCCTGTTGCCGTACACCACCTCTTCAGCGGCGCGACCGCCCAGCATGCCGACGATCTTCGCGCGCAGGTAAGCTTCGGGATAGTTGTAGCGGTCGGTCTGCGGCCGCTGGTAGGTGACGCCGAGCGCCTGCCCGCGCGGCACGATGGTGACGCGGTGGACGGGATCGGCGCCCGGAACGACCAGCCCGAGGACGGCGTGGCCGCCCTCGTGGTAAGCGATGCGCTCCTTGTCCGCCTCGCCCAGGATGATCGGCCGCTCCGGCCCGAGCACGATCTTTTCCAGCGCGTCGAGGAAGTCCTTCTGACGGACGTCGTCCTGCTCGCGGCGCGTCGCCAGCAGAGCGGCCTCGTTCACGAGGTTCCTGATGTCGGCGCCCGAAACGCCGGGTGTCACCTGCGCCAGTTCGCCGAGGTCGACATCGGCGGCCAGCGGCACCTTGCGCGTAT
>CAYRKH010000111.1:4739-8007 GCA_964424805.1 uncultured Woeseiaceae bacterium | reverse complement strand
ATGAAGAACGTGGACAGGAGCAGCAGGAAGGCGAACGGCAGGATCCAGAACGACCCGTTGTTCATGCGCGGCAGCGCCATGTCCGGCGCGCCGATCATCATCGGGATCATCCAGTTCGCGAGGCCCACCATGGCGGGCATCACCGCGCCGAAGATCATCACCAGCGCGTGCACGGTCGTGAGCTGGTTGAAGAACTCGGGATGCATGAACTGCAGGCCCGGCGAGAACAGCTCGGCACGGATGAGCAGCGCGAGGATGCCGCCGACGAAGAACATCGTCAGGCTGAACACCAGGTACATCGTCCCGATGTCCTTGTGGTTGGTCGAGAAGACCCAGCGCCGCCAGCCCTTCGGCGGACCGTGGTGCTCGGCGGCGTGCGCGTCGATATGCGGGTCGGCTACTGCAGTTGTCATTCCATTTCTCCGGCGGCCGCGACCGGCTGCGCCGCCTCCTGCTGGGTTGCCAGCCAGGTGTCAAACTCCTCCTGCTCGACGACCTCCACTACGACCGGCATGTAGGCATGGTCGATGCCGCAAAGCTCGGCGCATTGGCCGCGGTAAGTGCCCGTTTCGTCGGCGAGGAACCACATTTCGTTCATGTAACCGGGAATAGCGTCTTTCTTGAGCGCAAAAGCCGGCACCCACCAGGCGTGAATGACGTCCTTCGACGTCAGCAGGACACGCACCTTCGCGCCCACCGGCACCACCAGCGGATTGTCCACGTCGAGCAGGTAGTTCTCCACGGTAGCCGGGTCGATTCCGGAGCCCTTGCGCCGCGCGGCATTGCTCTCCGCGGACAGCGAGCTGAAGAACGCCACATCCAGCTCCGGGTACTCGTAATGCCAGCGCCACTGGTAGCCGGTGACGACGACGGTCATGTCGGGATTCTGGCTGTACTCGAGCTTGACCAGCGTCTCCGCCGCCGGAACGGCCATGACCAGCAGGATGATGACCGGGATGGTGGTCCAGACGACTTCGAGCTTGCCGTTGTGCGAAAACTGCGCCGCCTCGTGCCCGCGCGATCTCCGGTGCTTGAAGATCGTATAGGCCATCGTGCCGAACACGATGCCGCCGATCGCGACGCACCACCAGAACACTTGCATGTGCAGGCGCCACGTCTCGTGACTCATTTCGGTGACGCCCTTGGGCATGTTGACCGCCCAATCCGCACAGGCCGGACCGGCAATGCAGAAAGCCGCCAGGCCCAGAATCAGTTTTCTTGTCATCAATAGATCACCCTGCGGGCGTCGTTCCCTTTTTTAAGCGCTTGTGCGCGGCTCTGCGCGAAGACCGTGCGGTTCATGAATATCCCGACTTGCTGCTACTGTCTCATAGTTCATGACCGGCGCCGGCTTCCGCCTCCCGGCTGAAATCAATCTTTTCAGGGGTTTCGATCGGGATGCCGCTGACCGACGCCCAACCCGTCGCCAGGGCTCTGGTCGCAATCCTGGCGGGCACGCCGGTCAAAGCCAGCGCAGTGTACTTGAAGAGTCCCGGGGCTTGCAAACTGCGGGCTGCTCGCCGCCGTGCGTGTGAATTGATTCATATCATGCGCTTACGCGGATGTTCTTCCGCTGCCGCTCAACGGCGCCGGCGCCCGATGGCACCGACGTCCAGTCGGTATTCGCGGTCTTGCGAAACCGGCGCGGCCCCGCTGCCCCACGCGTGTCCGAACACCAGTTCCAGGCGCAGTGGCAACCCGTCCTTGTCGAACCTGGCTTCGAGCGCCGACCGCATGCGCGCGAAGCGCTGCTTGCCGGTCAGCGTAGCGCGCCGCTGCTGCAGGCTGTTGCGAGCTCCCGCGGCCGTCAGGTCGCGAAACAGCGCGTCGCTGCTCCGGTAGCTCACGGTAACGTAGTCGACGTCGACGACAGGATCGCGCAGGCCGGAGCGCATCACGAGGTCGCCGACGTCGTGCATGTCGGGGAATACGTTGACATGCTCCTCCAGGTCCACGTCCGCCCAGGCTTCGCGAAGCGCTCCCAGGCTGTCGGGGCCGAGTGTCGAGAAGGCGAAGAGGCCTTCTTTCCGCAGCACGCGTCGAACCTCGCCGAAGAAGCCCGCCGGATCGATGCTCCAGGGCAGGAGCATGTTGGCGAACACGAGGTCGATGGAGCCGTCGGCAATCGGCAGCTGCGCGGCGTCCGCCTGCAGCTCCGAGATGCGTGCGAAACGGGAGCGCTTCGATCGGGCCGTGCGTAGCATGTTCATGGAAAGATCGAGGCTGATGATCCGGGCTTTGCGCCAGGTCTTTGCGAGCGTGCGGCTGGCGGCCCCGGCTGCCGACCCGGCATCCAGCACCCGCTCGACCGTGATCGTCATGGGCGCCAGCCGCTCGAGCAGCCCGGCGGCCGCGTGCCGGTGCAGGAAATCGGCGCCGTCGAACCCGGGCGCCGCGCGCTCGAAACGGCGGCGCACGTCGCGGCGGCTCAACGCTCCGGGTCGGGGATTCGCAGGACGGGACACCCGCGTATGTTGCCTCAATTCCCGACACTTTACGGAAATAGGCGGGCGGCAGGGGCGCCGCGTGCGGGGCATGCTCCCGAAATGCCAGCCGTGATAGCGGGAACCGCCGGCCGCCTCGCGCGCGCGGCTTTCCCCGGTTACTGCGTGCTATGCGGCACCGAAATCGCCGTGCCGGGCTTTTGCACGCGCTGCGTTTTCGACCTGCCGCGTATCCAAAATGCCTGCGGCCGCTGCGCCGTGCCGCTGGCGCCGGAGCGCGAATGCGCCGACTGCCGGCGGCGTCCGCCGCCCTTCGTCGCGGCGCGCGCGGCGCTGTCCTGGACGTTCCCGGTGGACGCTGCGCTGAAGGCGCTGAAGTTCCGGCGACAGCTGCACTACGTGCCCGCTTTTACCGAGCTGCTCGTGCCGCTGCTCGCCGAAGGTTTTCCGGGCGTGGATGCGCTCGTGCCGGTGCCGCTGCACCGTTGGCGGCACGCCGTGCGCGGCTTCAACCAGGCGCGTGAGCTCTGCCGTCCACTCGGCCGCCGCTTCGGCCTGCCGATCGACGGCCACGCGCGGCGCATCCGCCGCACCCGCCCGCAGGCCGGCCTCGACGCCGCGGCGCGCCGCCGCAACCTGCACCGCGCGTTCGCGGTACGCGGGCGCCCGCGCTGGCGCCATCCGCTGATCGTGGACGACGTCATGACGACGGGTGAAACCTGCCGCCGGCTGGCAGCGGCCCTGCTCGACGCCGGCGCCGAAACGGTAAGCGTCCTGGTAGTCGCCCGCGCCGCCACGGGGCTGTAGGAGCGCGCATTGCGCGC
>CAYRKH010000111.1:0-4639 GCA_964424805.1 uncultured Woeseiaceae bacterium | reverse complement strand
GGGGGCGGAAGGTGTAATCCAGCACGATGCCGGCGAACACCGTCATGCCGACGTACTGGTTATGCAGGAAGGCTTTGAAGCAGCCTTCGGGGTCGCGGTCGCGCGCCAGCCACTGGTGATAACCCATGAGGATCGCCACCAGCACCAGCGAGCCGTAGTACCAGCCGCCCAGCGCGGCCATGTGCCCGACGAGCGCCAGGCCGAGGAGCATCAGCACCTGCAGCCCGCCGATCACGAACAGGTCCGCGTCGCCGAACAGTATGGCGGTCGACTTCACGCCGATCCGGCGATCGTCCTCGCGGTCGGCCATGGCGTAGAACGTGTCGTAGATTACGGCCCAGGTCAGCGCCACGCCGAACAAGAGCCACGCCAGCTGCTCGGTCGCGCCTGTCTGCGCCGCGAATGCCATCGGCACGGCCCACCCGAACGCCGCTCCCAGCACGAGCTGCGGGATCGAGATGAAGCGCTTGACGAACGGGTAGACGATCGTCAGCCCGGCCGCGACCACCGCCAGCACCTGCGCGGGCCGGTTCAGCATCGCTGCGAATCCCACGGCGATCAGGGACAGCGCGACGAACAGGGTCAGCGCCTCCATCGGCGCGACCGCGCCGGTCGCCAGCGGGCGGGCGCGGGTGCGCTGGACGTGCGGGTCGATCTTGCGATCCGCAAAATCGTTCAGCACGCAGCCGGCCGAGCGCATTACGATCACGCCGAGGACGAAAACCGCAAACAGGGCGCCGTCGGGGCGGCCGTCGCCCGCCAGCCAGAGGGCCCAGAGGGTGGGCCAGAGCAGCAGCCAGATACCGATGGGTTTGTCGAGCCGCATGAGCTGCGCGTAGTTCCTGAGCTGCGTCGTGAAGCCCGGGGCGGCAGCCCTGCGTGCGCGTGCCATGTTTCTTGCCATGTCGGTTGCTCGTGGTCAGCGGTGCCGCGGTGCCGTAGTCAAATCGTCCGGCCCATAAAATATCAGAAGGGGTCGGGAAGGGTGGCGCTCAAACTTTGCCGTACCGGGGCGAGTTGCCCAGCCAGCGCCGGATGAGGGGACCGGTAGCCTCGGGAGGGAGGGTTTCGGCGGCGGCGCGGACGGCGGGCAGCAGGTGGGCATCGCGGGTGAGGTCGGCGATCCGGTACTGGGGAAGGCCGGTCTGGCGGGTGCCGAGGAGCTCGCCGGGGCCGCGGAGCTCGAGGTCGCGTTCGGCGACGACGAAGCCGTCGTTTGTATCGCGCAGGACACTGATGCGGCTCTTCGCCAGCCGGCCCAGCGGCTGCCGGTACAGCAGCACGCAGTGGCTGCGGGCGGCGCCGCGCCCGACGCGGCCGCGTAGCTGGTGCAGCTGCGACAGCCCCAGGCGTTCCGCGCTTTCGATGATCATGAGGCTGGCGTTCGGGACGTCGACCCCGACCTCGATGACCGTGGTCGCGACCAGCACGTCGGTTTCGCCGGCCTTGAACGCGCGCATCGCGCGATCCTTTTCGCGGGCGTGCATGCGGCCGTGCACGAGACCGATTGCCAGGCCCGGGAGCGCTTTCTGCAGCAGGGCGTAGCTCTCCTCGGCCGCCCGGCTGTCCAGGAGCTCCGATTCCGCGATCAGCGGACAGACCCAGTACGCCTGCTGCCCGCTTTCGCAGGCCGCGCGCACGCGGTCGACGACCTCGCCGCGGCGGCTTTCCGGCATCGCGACCGTGACCACCGGCTTGCGGCCGGGCGGCAGCTCGTCGATCACCGACAGGTCGAGGTCGGCATACGCCGCCATGGCAAGCGTGCGCGGAATCGGTGTGGCCGTCATGACGAGCTGGTGCGGCAGCAGCTCGCTTTTCGCGCCTTTCTCGCGCAGCGCCATGCGCTGGTGCACTCCGAAACGATGCTGCTCGTCGATTACGACCAGGGCGAGCCGGTCGAAGACGACCCCTTCCTGGAACAGGGCGTGCGTGCCGATGACGAGCCTGGCGCGGCCGTCGGCGATCGCCTCCAGCGCCTCGCGGCGCCTGGCCGACCGCAGGCTGCCGGCGAGCCACGCGATCTCCAGGTCTTCGTCGCGAAACCATTCCGAGAAATTCTGCAGGTGCTGTTCGGCGAGCAGCTCGGTCGGCGCCATGACCGCCGCCTGCACGCCGCAGCGGATCGCCCGCAGGCACGCGATGGCGGCTACCACGGTTTTGCCGCAGCCCACGTCGCCCTGTACCAGGCGCATCATGGGATGCGGCTGCTCGAGATCGGCCGCGATCTCGTCGACGGCCCGCCGCTGGGCGCCGGTGAGCTCGAAAGGCAGGCTGCCGATGAAGCGCCGGGTTGCGGCGTCGCCGCCGGTGAGCGCTACCGCCCGCTCACGCCTGGCGAGCTGCCGCAGGCGGCGAAGGCTCAGGTAGTGCGCCAGGAGCTCCTCGAACGCGAGCCGCAGGCGGCAGGGATGCCGACCCTCCGCCAGCCGCGCGAGGTCGGCGTCCGGCGGCGGGCGATGCAGGTATTCCAGGGCCTCGGCGAGAGTCGGCATGCCCTGTTTTTCGCGCACCGCCGCCGGGAGCAGCTCGGGCGGCGGCGCCGAGCGCATGCGCTCCAGCACCTGGCCCACGAGGTTGCGCAGCCGTCCCTGCTGCACCCCTTCCGTGGACGGGTATACCGGCGTCAGGGCGTCGCTGACGACGGGCTGCTGGCCGGCGCGAAGCACGCGGTATTCCGGGTGCACCATCTCCGGCCCGAGGGGACCCGCGCGCACGTCGCCGTAGCAGCTGACGGTGGCGCCCGGGCGAAATCCCTCCTTCTGCTGCCTGGAGAAGTGAAAGAACCGCAGGGTAAGCTGGCCGGTGCCGTCGCCGATGCGCACCAGGAGACTGCGCCTGCCGCGGTAGACGATCTCGGCCAGCAGCACTTCGCCCGACGCCAGGCAGCGGGCGCCGGCCCGCAGCTCGCCGATCTTCACGAGCTCGGTACGGTTCTCGTAGCGCAGCGGCAGCAGGAACAGCAGGTCCTCGGTCCGGTAAACGCCGAGCCGCTCGAGCTTCGCGGCCAGCGCCGGCCCGACGCCGGTGAGCGTCGTCAGGGCAGCCGGTGCGCCGGGTGACGAGGCAAGACCCGGGGAGGCGGGCATCGATCGGGGCTGCCGCGGTTCAGAGCGCGAGTACCGCCTCGGCTTCCACGTCCGCGCCCTTGGGCAGTGCGGCGACGCCGATGGCGGCGCGCGCCGGGTAGGGGTCGCTGAAGAATTCCGCCATCACCTTGTTCACGGCCGGGAACTGCGCGAGGTCCGTCAGGAAGATCGTGACCTTCACCGCGTGGTCGAGCGTTGCGCCCGCCGCTTCGGCCACGGCCTTCAGGTTCGCGAACACCTGCCGGGCCCGTGCCTCGAAATCCCCGCTCACCGTCTCCCCGGTCGCCGGATCCAGCGGAATCTGCCCGGACAGGAACACGAGATCGCCCGTGCGGACGGCCTGCGAATAGGGGCCGAGGGCGGCGGGTGCCTGGTCGGAATGTACAGGTGTCTTGCTCAACTTCATTTTCTCCAGTTGGTTTTGCATTGTCGTGAGGCGCCTCCGCCCGTGCGTTCAGTGCCCGGTTCCGTTCTGCCATGGCCCGGAAATTCGGTCCATGATCGAGACTGGCGCCACCTACCTTAACAGCTCCGCAAGCCACGGCCGCAGCACGGCGAACCGCCGTAGCCAAAATCGTCGTACCACCCTGCTCATGCGCAGTCGCGCTGCACGCGGATGACATTCTGCATCTTGCGGATGCTGCTCATGATGCTCGCGAGGTGATCGCGGTTCCTGACCTGCAGGAGGAGCCGGAGCACGGTGCAATCGTCGTGCCGGGCGAGCACCGAGACCTGCTCGATATTCGACTGCGAGTCGGCGATGGTGGCGGCGACCTCGGCGAGCACGCCGGTGCGGTTGGCGGTATCGACCTGGATCTGGCTGGAGAAATCGCGCTGGATATCGCGCTCCCAGCTTACGGTTATCCATTTCTCCGGCTGCTTGCGGAAGTTGCCGAGGTTGCCGCAGTTGATCCGGTGGATGACGATGCCGCGGCCGGAGCTCAGGTAGCCCATGACCTCGTCACCGGGAATGGGATAGCAGCACTTGGCGTAGCTGACGACGACGCCTTCCGTGCCCGTGACCACGAGATTGGCGACGGTGGAGGCACTCGCGCCTTCCTCGGAGCTGACGCCGAGCAGGAAGCGGGCGGTGAGCGGGGCCAGCCGCTCGCCAAGGCCGATCTGCGTGAAGAGCTCGGAAGGTTCGCTGAGTCCCAGGCCCGCGAGCGCCTCCTTCAGGCGCACCTTGCCGAGCTTGCGCAGCGAGGAGCCGAGATCCTTGAGCGCGCGGTCCAGCAGGCGCTTGCCGAGATCGATGGATTCGCTGCTGCGCATCTGCTTCATGTACTGGCGGATGGCGGAGCGCGCCTTGGCCGTGCGCACGAAGGTGAGCCAGTTCGGGTTGGGCTTGGCGCCGCGCGCGGTGATGATCTCGACGGCCTGGCTGGTATGCAACTCCGTGCGCAGCGGCACCAGCTGGCGGTCGACTTTCGCCGCGACGCAGCGGTCGCCGACGTCCGTGTGCACGGCATAGGCGAAGTCGACGGTGGTCGCCCCTTTCGGCAGCGGCAGGATGTCGCCCTGCGGCGTGAACACGTAGATCTTGTCCGGGT
>CAYRKH010000110.1:0-8047 GCA_964424805.1 uncultured Woeseiaceae bacterium | reverse complement strand
GCCAGTCGAAAGCCGGACCGGGGTCGGTTTTCCGCCCCGGGGCGACGTCCGAATGCGCCGCCACGACCCGGGCGTCCAGCGCCGGCCAGGCGGCAAACAGCGCGGCGAGCACCGGCACGAGCACCGCGTACTGCGCGTCCGCATACGGCGTATCGTCCGTGCCTTCGAGCTCGATACCGATCGAGTAATCGTTGCACCGCGGCCGGCCGCGGAAGGAGGACTCGCCCGCGTGCCAGGCCCGGCGGCTGAAGGGCACGAACTGCAGGACTTCGCCGTCGCGGCGAATGAGCAGGTGCGCGGAGACATGCATGTCGCCGATTTCCTCGAAGTAGGGGTGCTCGGTGCGATCGAGGCAGTTGGTGAAGAAATGCTCGACCTGCGCGCCGCCGAACTCGCCCGGCGGCAGGCTGATGCCGTGCAGGATCACGAGCTCGGGCTCCACGCCCTCGGGCCGGTCGTCCTGGTTCGGCGACGGACATTGCCGCGCGGGACGAAGCAGCCCGGTACCGGGGCTAATCGCGTATGTTGTGCCCTCCACCTGTGACAATACCGGCTCCCGTAGCGCCCAAACCGATACTCTAGGGTAAAACCCGGATGAAAACCCGACTCTACGCCCCCGTTCCGCTGGAACCCGGCGCCAGCCTGGCGCTCGACGCGGAACGCTCGCACTACGTTTCACGCGTGCTCCGCCTGCGAACCGGCGACGAGCTGGTCCTGTTTGACGGCAAAGGCGGTGAGCATGCGGCCACTGTCTCCGGCATGTCCCGCAAAGGCGTGACCGTCAGCGTCGGTAACGCCCGTGAACGCGACGTCGAATCGCCCCTCCAGGTTCGTCTCGTCCAGGGCCTCTCCCGCGGCGATCGCATGGATCTCGTCGTGCAGAAAGCGACCGAGCTCGGCGTGCAGCGGATCACGCCCGTCATCATGGAGTATTCGGTGGTGCGCCTCGACGCCGCGAAAGCCGGGAAGCGGGTCGAGCACTGGACGAAGATCGCGCAGGGCGCCTGCGAGCAGAGCGGCCGCAACCGGGTGCCGGTGATCGATGCACCGCAAGCGCTCGCCGCCGCGCTCGCACGGGAATCGCCGGGATCGACACGCGCCGTGCTGCACCCCGGCGCGGACGAACCCCTGTTTTCGCTCGAGACAAGCGGCAGCCAAATCGACCTGCTGGTCGGCCCGGAAGGCGGCCTCAGCCCCGGCGAGCTCGAGCAGGCTGTCGCCGCCGGGTATCGCGCCTGCTCCCTGGGACCGCGCATCCTCCGCACCGAAACCGCCGCCATCGCGGCCGTGGCCGTGCTGCAGGCGGTCCACGGCGACCTGGCGTAGTGCACTAGCAGGTGCGTCAGGCCTGCAGCGACTCGCGAACGATCATGTGTTCCAGTTGCTCGAGGTTCGGGATCAGCGGGTATTCGTTGATCATCTTGACGCGGCAGAGGATGGGGGCACCCTCGGCCCAGTCGCTTTCCCCCTGGTCGAGCTTCAGCACCTCGCGATTGACGCGCACGAGCTGTGGGAACCCCTGCGTGAGGACGCCGAAATAGCCGGCGCGAACCTGCCCCGTGCTGGAGTAGAAGACGACGACGCGCGTACGGCCGGTGCCCTCCGGCACCTCCTTGCCGATCGCGCCCTCGAAGGACACGAGCGGCAGCTCGCGCCCCGACCAGTTGATCGTGCCGAGCATCCAGGACTCGCTGCCTCCCGGACGTTCGGGCCTGGCGTAGCGCACCACCTCGACGACGCAGGCGCGCGGCACGATGAGGCGGTCCTCGGCCAGCGGCACGAGCAGGCTGTAGAGCTCTTCGCTCGCGGCGTTCATTGCAGGCTGATCCCCCGCTCCTCCAGCAGCTTGCGGATCGCGTCGAGGAGCTGCGAATCCTGGTAGGGCTTGCCGAGATAGTCGTTGACGCCGATCTCGATCGCGCGCGCCCGGTGCTTGTCGCCGGTGCGAGACGTGATCATGATGATCGGCACGTCGGCTACCCGCTCGTCGTTTCGCACGTGCGTCGCGAACTCGTAGCCGTCCATGCGCGGCATCTCGATATCCAGCAGGATGATGTCGGGTTTGTTCTCGGACAGCGCGCTGATCGCGTCGAGGCCGTCTTTCGCCGTGATGACGCGCAGCCCGCTGCGTTGCAGGAATCGCTCCATCACCCGGCGCACCGTGATCGAATCGTCGACGACCAGCGCCAGCGGCCGCACGTCTGCACCCGCCGGCGCCGCGCTCTTGAGCTCCACGACCGGCGCGCCCGTGCGCACCAGCGCGTTGATGTCGAGGATCAGCACGATGCTGCCGTCCCCGAGGATGGTCGCGCCCGACAGGCCGCGCACCCCCGCGAGCTGCGGGCCTACGGATTTCACGACGATCTCGCGGCTGGCGAGCATCTCGTCGGTCAGCAGCGCCGCGGAATAATCCCCGGCCCGCACGAGAATGATCGGGACGTAGGCGTCGTCCTCCGGCAGCTTTGCCGGTTCGCCGCCGAGGTAGAGCCCGAGATGGCGGAAGCGGTAGCTCTGCTCACCGTACTCGTACGTCGGCTCATCCTGGCCCAGCAGGTTCTCGAGCTCGGCGCGCGAAATGCGCGCGACTCCCTCGACCGTCGGCAACGGCAAGGCGTACACCTCGTCGCCGGTGCGCACGATCAGTGCCTGCGTGATCGCCAGCGTGAACGGCAGCCGGATGCGGAAGTTGGTGCCCTGCCCGACCACCGAAGAGATCTGCAGCGAGCCACCGAGCTGCTTCACCTCGTTCGCCACCACGTCCATGCCGACCCCGCGGCCGGCCGACTGCGTAATTTTCGACGCGGTGGAAAAGCCCGGGGTGAGGATCAGCTGCATGACCTCTTCGTCCGTCACCTTGCTGTCGGGCTGCAGCAGGCTGCGTTCGAACGCCTTGCGGCGGATGGCGTCGACAGCGAGGCCGGCACCATCGTCGGCCACGTCGATCACCATCTCCGCGCCCTCGCGGTGCAGCCGGATGGTGATGCGGCCGCTCGCCGGCTTGCCGTTCTCCTGCCGGACATTCGGGTCCTCGATGCCGTGAATCACCGCGTTGCGCAGCATGTGCTCGAACGGCGGCAGCATCTTGTCCAATACCTGGCGGTCCAGCTCGCCGGACGCGCCTTCAACCGCGAGCTCGGCGCGCTTGCCCGCTTCGGCGGCGGCCTGGCGCACCAGCCTCGTCAGGCGCGGCACGTGCCGCTGGAACGGCACCATGCGGGTGCGCATGAGGCCGTCCTGCAGCTCGGCGGTGACGCGCGCCTGCTGCACGAGCAGCGTTTCCGCTTCGGAGGTGAGCGTGCGCAGCAGGTCCTTGAGGCTCCCGAGGTCGTTCGCCGATTCCGCGAGCGCGCGAGAGAGCTGCTGGATGTTGGAATAGCGGTCCATTTCCAGGGGATCGAAGTCGCGCGCCACGAACGTGTCCTGGTGGCCGTGCATGATCTGCGCTTCCGTCTCGATCTCGAGCTTCCTGAGCTGCTGGCGCAAGCGGCTGACCGTCTGCTCCAGTTCGTCGACGTGGAACTCGACCGAGCTGACCTGCTGCGACAACCGCGAGTGGTAAATGCTGATCTCGCCGGCGGCGTTCAGCAGGTCCTCGAGCAGGTCCGCGTCGATGCGCGCGAATTCCTGGCGCTCCGCGGCGATGGTGCGCGGAGCCTTGCGGCGCCCGGCGGCCGGCGCTTGCGCGGGCCGTCCGTCGCCCGGCGCTTCCGCCGGGGCCTCGCCTGCGGGTGCGTCCGCGGGCGGCTCGACAGCGGGCATTCCCCGCTCGGCGGATTGCGGCAGCGCAGGCTCCGCGGACGGCGGCGGCTCCTCCGCGGGTCGCGGCTCCGGTTCGGCGGGTCGGGGCGGCCCCGCCTCCGCGGGTCGCGGCGGTTCCGGCTCCGCCAGCTGCGGCGGTTCCGGCTCCGCGGGCTGCGGCGGCTCCGGCTCCGCGGGTGACGGCGGCCCCGCCTCCGCGGGTTGCTGTGGCTCCGGCTCCGCGGGTGGCGGCGGCTCCGGTTCGGTGAGCGCCGGCTTTGCGTCCGTCGGCTCCGGCTCGACGGGGGCGGCGGGCGGCTCCGGCTGGACGGGGGCGGCGGGCGGCTCCGCCTCGCCGGGCTCCTCTTCGGCGAGCGCCTCCAGCGAGGGCAGCTCGGGTTCCCACGCTTTTGCTTCGGGATCGGGCTCTGCAGGTCCCGGCGCGGGCATTTCGCGTTCCGGCTCCGCCGCCGCGCCGGGCGCGTCCATCCGCGGCGCGTCGAGGATCTCCATGCTCACCGTGTCGTCCGGCTCCGGGGAGAATTCGACCGCCATCGAGCCGTCCCCGGGCGCCGTGGCGTCCAGCGTGCCGCCGCTGTTCACCGCCTGGATGAGGCGCTCCAGCTCAGCTGCCGGCTTCACCCGCTTGCCGGCCGTAACGGTGTCGCGCATGCGGTGCAGCTCGTCCAGGCTGCGCTGCAGCAGCTCGTCGAGCTCAACGGACGCCGGCACGCGGCCCTCGTCGATGCCGATCAGGAGCGTCTCCAGCTCGTGGCTCAGGTTCCCCATCGCGGCAATCCCGGCCATGCGCGCACCGCCCTTCAGGGTGTGCAGGTGACGCTTCAGGTTCTCGACGTGGTCGCGCGAGTGCTTCTCCTTCGTCCAGCCGGCGAGCGCCTTGTCGGCTTCCTCGAGGATCTCCGACGCCTCTTCGGAGAAGATCGCGGCGATCTCGGCATCGTAGCTGCCCTCGTCCTCTTGACCGCCGGCTTCCGCGAGCGGCTCCTCGTCGGTTCCCCCGGATTCCGGTGTCGCTTCCTGGACGGTCGGCGCTTCGATCGCCTCGGTAAGCGCCTGCAAGTGCTCGATCAGCTGGCGGAAGTCGTCGCGCTCGCGATGCGGCTGGTTGATGTCGGCCACGATGGTCCGGATGGCCGCGGCCGCCGCGCGCAGCGCATCGAGCCCGTCCCGCTCCAGCCCGACGTTGTAGTCGTTCGCGCGGCGCACGAAGCGATTGAGCGCACCGGCGACGGCAACGCCACGCTCGACGTTCGCCATGTTGGCGCTGCCGTGCAGCGTGTGACACGCCCGATGCAGCTTGTCGTTCACGTAAAACGGCGGGCGATGCTGCTCGCAGGCAGCGAGCCACCCATCGATCACCTGCAGGTGCCCCTCCGTTTCCTTGCCGAAGATGTCGAGGAGCACCGGGTCCATTTCCAGCGCCGCCGGAGCGTCCTCCTGCCCGTCCGCCGCCGGTTCTCTGAGCGTGAGCAGCGCGGCATTCGGGTCGCCCTCGGCAAACGCATTGGCGCGCGCCATCATCAGGTTGACGTCGGACTCGGGCTCGGCGCCGACCTCGAGCTGCTCGATCAGCTCCGGCACGACGGCCGCCGCCTGCAGGATGAACTCGATCATCGGCGGCGTGCGCGTGAGCGTCCGGTTGATCAGCCGGTTCAGCAGGTTCTCGATGCTCCAGCAGTATTCACCGATGCGCTCGGCGCCGACCATCCGCCCGCTGCCCTTGAGCGTATGGAACGAGCGGCGCACGGTGATCAGGGTTTCCATGTCCTCCGGCGCGTCCGCCCACCGCGGCAGGTTGCGGTCGATCGAGGCGATCTCCTCGCGAGCCTCCTCGATGAACAGCTCGAGCAGCTCCGGGTCGAGGTGCTCGGCGTCTTCCGCCACCACCGGCAGCGGGATGATGTCGGTCTCCTGCAGCCCGGCGGGCGGCGCCGCGTCGGCGGCATCGGCCCTGAGCGGCTTGATCGTCTGCGTGACGCCGGCGTCGGCGCTGTCCCTGGACAGCCGCTTCTCGAGGTCGCGCAGGACGTTCAGGCAGGTCTCGGCATTGTCCAGCATGTAGTCCGGGTCGCGGCGCCCCGCCTTCACCGTTTCCATGTAGTACTCGATGCTGACGATCGCGTCGGCCAGCCGATCGGTCTCCTTCTGCTCCAGCCTTCCCGGCCCACCGCCGCGCAGCGCGAGGACGACGAGGCGGCCGATCCGGTCCACCACTTCCATCGCGCGGGTCTTGTTCAGCATCAGGAGCCCCGCCTTGATGCCGCGAATGAGCGTCGGGACGCTGTCGAGCCCCTGCGAGCTGCTGCTGGACGTGAGGCTCTGGCTGAACGTCTCCTTGATGCGTGCGAGATTGATGATGCTCTCGCGCATCACCGCTTCGGCAACCTGCCTGTAATCGGCCTCACCCTCCGGCGCGAGTGCCGGCCCGGCAGCGTGCCCCTCCGGCTCCTGCGGCACGATCATCCGCACGAGCTGCTGGTCCAGCCGGTCTTCCACCCTGAGCAGGGTCGAGGCGATCTCGAGGATCGTCTGTTCGTTCGTACCGCCTCCGCGGGTGACGACGGTCTTCAGCCGTTCGATCTCGCCCTCGATATCGCCGCGCAGCTCGCCGAGGCCGAGTACTCCGAGCGTGTCGCTGATCTTCTTCAGGAGATCGAGCTGCGGCACGAGCTCGGAAGGTTTGTTCATTCCGGTGCGGACGTAGATGTCCAGCACGTCCTTGACGCGGCCGAGGTCCTCCTTGATCGCGCCGGCCACCGTCTTCATCAGCTTCACGCTGGGCGCGGACAGGCTTTCGCGTGCCTGCTCCACCTGCTCGTCGCCGGGTAACAGCTCCGCGAGGTTGAAGGCGGCACGGACTTCGCCGATGCGCCGGCCGGCGGTGCTCGACCGCGCGACGTAGTACAGGAGGTTATTGAGCAGCGGGGTGACCGGGTGCGTGTCGAAGGACTCCGCGCCCTCGTCGATCAGGAGCTTCATGCGGCGGTCGGCCTGGCCGAGGAGCCGCTTGAGCGCGATCGAGGTCTCCAGCCCCCCGTCTTGCAGTGCCTCCAGCACGGCCCCGGTAATCCACCAGAGCTGGTACATGTCCTCGCGCGTCGCCCCTTTTTCCAGCGCCGCGACGACCCCGGACAGGGTCTTGAGATGGCGGTTCTCGTCGCCGCCCTGGATCCAGCCGAGCAGCGCGAGCTGGAACTTCGGCCGCAGCGCGGCGGCGAGCTTGACCGGATCTTCGCCGCTGGGGCGGCGCTCGGCCTCACCCCCGGCCTGGCGCGACGGCGAGAGGTTCAGGAGCAGCAGCGTGCCCTCGGAGAGCAGCGGCTGACCGCGTGCCGCGCGCAGGTCGTTCAGCATCGGCAGCAGCACGAGCGCGATGTCGCGGCCACCGCCCAGCAGCCGCTCGATGTAGATCGGCAGCTGGACCATGGCCCGCGCCAGGGCGTCCAGCCCGTCCTGGCGGCCCTTGCCCTCGCGAACCCGTGCGAGCGCGGCGCACACCAGCTCCATTTCCTCGGCGAGCAGGGCGGCGCCATACGTTTCGGTCATGCGCAGGGCACCCTGCGCCTGGTGCAGGAGCTCGCCGCAGGTCGCGAGCGCGGCCGCTCCGCCGCGGCCGTCGATGCAGTCCTCCAGGGCCAGATGGGCGCTCTTCAGCGTCTCCATCAGCTCCTCGCTGACGATCGAGAGCGCGCCGGCGGCGGCCGCAAGCCGATCGGTCTCGCGCTGCGGCACCTGCATCCCGGTCCCGGTGCTCATCAGCCCGCTGCTTGGTCCTCGGCTGCCGCGTGCCTCGGCGGCATCGCTTTGGGCGCCAGTGCGCTGGTATTGAACGAGGCGCTGGGCAGCGTGAAGCCGGCGACCGTCTGCCGCAGCTGCGAGGCCAGCACCGACAGCTTCGAGACGGCGGCCGCGGTCGCGGTCGTCGCCTTGCCGGTCTGGTCACTGATCTCCTTGAGCTTCGCCGTCCGGCGGGTGACGTCGGCCGCCGAACCTGCCTGCTGGCGCGCGGAGCTTGAGATGTTCTGCACGAGGCTCGCGATCTGGTTCGACACCTGCTCGATCTCGTCCAGCGCCGCGCCTGCGTTCTCGGCGAGCAGCGCGCCGCCGACCACGTCCGTGGTGCTACGCTCCATCGACACGACCGCTTCGTTCGTGTCCGACTGGATCGTGCGCACCAGCACTTCGATCTGCTTGGTTGCGTTGGTGGAGCGCTCCGCCAGCCGCTGCACTTCATCCGCGACGACCGCGAAGCCGCGGCCGGCCTCGCCGGCGCGGGCGGCCTCGATGG
>CAYRKH010000109.1:0-8389 GCA_964424805.1 uncultured Woeseiaceae bacterium | reverse complement strand
CCGCGCTTGCGCCACAGGCCGACGACGACGACGCCGAAGCGCGACAGGAAATCGACGCTTCCGACGGTGCGCCCGAGCAGCTCCGAATCCGGGCCGACGACCGCCTGCACGAGACGCTCGCTGCCGGGAAGATCCTTCTTCTTCTCATCGGGAATCACCTCCCCGTATTCCACGACCGCGTGCAGCGCGAGTCCCTGCTGCTTCTCCAGCGTCGCGAGCTCGTCGGGGCTCGCGCGCACGAGGAGCAGGTCACCGGATGCGATCTGCTTGCGCCGCCACGGGCGGCCGCGCGACTGGCCGTGGCGCAGCCAGTCGACGACCTGGAAACGTCCCTCGTGCTCTTCACGAAACGCTTCCATGGTTTTGCCGTCGTGCGGCGAGTCTTCGAGCACCACCAGCTCGGTGTAATAGCGTTCGAGCCGGAACCGGTTCTCGTCGGCGGTGGCGCCTTCACGCGTCGGCAGCAGCCAGCGGCCGAACAGCAGGATGTAGGCGGTGCCGATCAGCGTCAGCACGACGCCAATCGGCGTAATGTCGAAGATGCCGACCTCGTATTCCCCGGTCCGCTCCAGCATGTTGCGCGCGACGAGGAACGCCGGCGCGGCGATGACGGTCATGGTCGTGCCCAGCGACGCCGCGAATGCCATGGGCATCAGCAGGCGGGAGGCGGGCAGGTCCTGGGTACGGTTGAGGCCCAGGATCACCGGCAGCATCATCGCGGTAACCATCAGGTGGTGGCTGAAGGCGGCCATCAGCGCCACGCTCGGCATGATCACCAGCACGGCGCGCGACAGGTTGTCGCCGGACAGGCGTCCGATCCAGCCGCCGAGGCGCTCCGTGAGCCCCGTCTGGCTCAGGCCGCCGGAGAGCACGAACATGGACGCGAGCAGGACCGCCGGCTCGCTCGAAAATCCCGACAGCGCCTCGGAAGGCGACAGCAGCCCGGTGGCGGCGAGCGCGACCACGATGAAGACGCCGGTGAGATCGAGCCGGATCCACTCCGTCACCAGCAGCACGAGCGCCGCGAAGAGAATAATCAGGAACAGGATTTGCTGTTGATCCATGCGGGCCCGGCCAGCGGAGGGACGAACCGCATAGGGTAGTGGCTCGGGCAGGTGGCGTCACCAAACGCCGACAAAGCGCGAGGCCGGCGCGACGGCACGCCAGGTCCTTGCGCACGGGCAGTCGGGAGGCGCCGAGCCGGCCGTACGCGGGCCCTCCTGCGCAAATTGTCCCGCGTGGCCCGTCGCTGCCGGCCCGGCGGAATTCCGCCGGGTTGCCTATCTGGGCCGGGAGTAACAGGGCGGCTCGGGGCAACGGCGTCCCGGGGTTCTTCGTTGCGGCGGTGCCACACAATGGGCGGGTGTCCCTGCCCGGGACAAAAGAAATCCGCTGAACGATTGACAACACGCCACCTTTCTGAGAACTTCTGGTTCAACGACTCGTAGCCTATGCACAACAGGTCGGTTACGGACGGTTTCGACGACGCCTTCAGGCACGACTTGGCGGGGGATGAGAAAGCCACGAAGTCCTGTACTGACGATGGTGATAGCGGCTCCTTCGGGAGCCGCTTTTTTTTCGGCCGGCACGAAACGCGCGATACCATAACGTGGCGCGGGCATGTGGACGGCTTCCTGCTCTGCTAGATTGCGCGGAACAACAATAACGGGATTTCCTTCATGAGCCCCGAGAAGCGCTCCGCCTACTGGCGCGCCAACCTGCGGCTGGTCGCCGCCTGCCTCGTCGCCTGGTTCGCGGTCTCCTACGGCTGCGGCATCCTCTTCGTCGAGGAGCTGAACCGCGTGCGGCTCGGCGGTTTCAAGCTCGGCTTCTGGTTCGCGCAGCAGGGCTCGATCTACGTGTTCGTGCTGCTCATCTTCTTCTATGCCTGGCGCATGAACCGGCTCGACCGCGAACACGGCGTGCAGGAAGACTGACTCCGCCCGATGAGCCTGAAGGCACTCACGTACCTCGTCGTCGGTGCGAGCTTCGCGCTCTACATCGGCATCGCGATCTGGTCGCGAGCCAGGAGCACAGGCGATTTCTACATCGCCGGCAAGGGTGTCTCGCCGCTCGCCAACGGCATGGCAACGGCCGCGGACTGGATGAGCGCGGCCTCCTTCATCTCGATGGCGGGGCTGATCGCGTTCCTCGGATACGATGCTTCCGTGTACCTCATGGGCTGGACCGGCGGCTACGTGCTGCTGGCGCTGTTCCTCGCGCCCTACCTCAGGAAATTCGGCAAGTTCACGGTGCCGGAATTCATCGGCGAGCGCTATTACTCGAAGGCGGCGCGCATCGTCGCCGTCGTCTGCCTCATCGTCATCTCCTTCACCTACGTCGCCGGGCAGATGCGGGGCGTCGGCATCGTCTTCTCGCGTTTCCTCGAGGTCGACGTGAACGTCGGGCTCGTCGTGGGCATGGGCGTCGTGCTGGTTTACGCGGTGCTCGGCGGCATGAAGGGCATTACCTATACCCAGGTCGCGCAGTACTGCGTCCTGATCTTTGCCTATACCGTGCCGGCGGTGTTCATCGCGATCCAGGTCACCGGCAACCCGATCCCTCCGCTCGCCTTCGGCGGTGACGTCGCGGGTACCGGCGAGAGCCTGCTCACCAGGCTCGACGAGACCGTAACGGCGCTCGGCTTTGGCAGCTTCACGGCGGGCACGAAGAGCACGGTCGACGTGTTCTGCATCACGCTCGCGCTGATGGTCGGCACGGCCGGCCTGCCGCACGTGATCGTGCGCTTCTTCACGGTGCCGAAGGTGCGCGACGCGCGGACCTCGGCGGGCTATGCGCTGCTTTTCATCGCCATCCTGTACACGACGGCGCCGGCCGTCGGCGCCATGGCGCGCTACAACCTGGTGAGCACCATCCAGCCGGGGGAAATCGGCGCGCCGGAGGGTAACCTGCAGGCGGACGAGCGGCCCAGCTGGATGCGGCGCTGGGAAGCAACGGGCCTGCTGGCGTTCGAGGACAGGAACGGCGACGGCCGCATCCAGTATTACAACGACGGGAGCGAGGCGTTCGCCGCTACCGCCGCGCGCTACGGCTGGGAGGGCAACGAGCTCACCGTCGATCGCGACATCATGGTGCTCGCGAACCCCGAAATCGCGAACCTGCCGAACTGGGTGATCGCGCTGGTCGCCGCCGGCGGTATCGCGGCCGCGCTTTCGACCGCGGCGGGACTGCTGCTCGTGATCTCGGCTGCCGTTTCGCACGACCTGGTCAAGGGCATGCTACTGCCGCGCATCTCCGAGAAGGGCGAGCTGAAGGCCGGGCGCATTGCCGCCGTGTTCGCGATCGTCATCGCCGGATACCTGGGCTTCGATCCGCCCGGCTGGGTGGCGCAGGTGGTGGCATTTGCCTTCGGGCTGGCGGCGGCGTCGCTGTTCCCGGCCATCCTGCTCGGCATCTTCTTCAAGCGGGTGAACAAGGAGGGTGCGATCGCCGGCATGCTGGCGGGGCTCCTGTTCACCTACGGCTACATCGAGTATTTCAAGGGCCTGTTCCTGAAATGGGCGGGCGCGCCGTGGGGTGAGGACGTGCCGGCCGAGTGGCTGTTCGGCATCTCGCCGGAAGGCATCGGTGTCATCGGCATGCTGCTGAATTTTGCGATCGCGATCGGCGTCAGTTACGGTACCTCGGCGCCGCCGGAACGCATCCAGGCGCTGGTGGAGCGTATCCGGGTACCGAGAGTGCTGGAGGAGCATTGAGTTGAATTTACGAAAGGCGCTCGCCGCCGCGCTGGTGTCGCTGTCCGTCTCCGCGTTCGCCGGTGCACAATCCCTTGACCCCGAAGAGCAGCGGATGGCTGACTGGATCGACGCCAACGCAGAGCAGGCGATTGCGCTGGTGGAAGAAACGGTCAACATCAGCAGCGGCACCATGGACCTCGAAGGCGTGCGCGAAGTCGGCAAGGTGCTGCGGCGGGAACTGGACGATCTCGGGCTCGACACGGAATGGATAGCGCTGCCTCCGGCAATGCAGCGCGCGGGGCACCTCGTCGCGAAAAAGGAGGGCACGCGCGGACCGAAGTTCCTGCTGATCGGCCATATCGACACCGTGTTCGAAACCGACGGCGCGCCGTTCGAGCGCAACGGCAACGTCGCGACAGGTGCCGGCGTGATCGACATGAAGGGCGGCAACGTCGTCATCATCTACGCGCTGAAGGCGCTGGCGCAGATCGGCGCCCTGGACGACCTCGCCGTCGCCGTCACCTATACGGGAGACGAGGAGAAGCCGGGAGAGCCGCTCGCCGTGACGCGCAAGCCGCTGGTCGATCTCGGCAAATGGGCCGACATCGCACTCGGGTTCGAGGGCGCGCACGTGGAGGACGGCATCGACTACGCGACCGTCGCCCGGCGCAGCTCCAGCGACTGGCGGCTGGAGGTCACGGGCCGCCAGGCGCATTCGTCGGTCGTGTTCAGCGAGAGCGTCGGCGCGGGCGCGATCTTCGAAGCGGCGCGCATCCTGGACGGCTTCTACGAAGAGGTGCGCGGCGAGGAATACCTGACCTTCAACGCCGGCACGATCCTCGGCGGCACGATCGTGGACTACGACTACGAGGAGAACCGGGGCACGGCGTTCGGCAAGACCAACGTGGTGCCGTCGAGGGCAATCGTGCACGGCGGCATCCGCACGATCTCGAACGAGCAGCTCGAACGGGCGCGCGAGGCGATGCGCAAGGTGGTGGCGGAGCATTTGCCGCATACGGACGCCACGATCACGTTCGAGGACGGCTATCCGGCCATGGCGCCGACGGCGGGCAACATCCGGCTGCAGGAGCAGCTTTCCGCCATCAACGAAGCGCTGGGGCGCGGGCCGATGCCGGCGCTCGATCCGTCGAAGCGCGGCGCGGCGGACATCTCCTTCGTGGCGCCCTACACCGACGCGCTCGCGGGCCTGGGCCCGATCGGTGAAGGTTCGCACAGCCCCGAAGAAAGCCTGCAGCTCGATTCCCTGGCGCTGGCCACGAAACGCGCGGCGATCCTGATATACCGCCACCTGCTGTAAAAAGGTGTCAGGTTTATTTTTTTGAAAAAATAAACCTGACACCTTTTTCCCCGGGGCATCGCGCGCAATGCGCGCTCCTACAGGGCGGTATCGGACTTGGGCGGCGATAAACCCTAGAATACGCCCATGTCCGACGAAGCCCATTCCCTCAACGCGAACCGGCGCCGCGTCCGATTTGCGCTCGTCCTCACGGCCCTTTTCATGGTCGTCGAGGTCATCGGCGGCCTGTTCTCCGGCTCGCTGGCGCTGCTCGCCGATGCCGGGCACATGCTCACCGACACGATGGCGCTGCTGCTCGCGGCGGTCGCCTTTCGCGTCAGCGCGCGCCCGGCCGACTCGAAGCGCAGCTTCGGCTACCACCGCTTCCAGATCCTGGCCGCGTTCGTCAACGGCCTGACGCTGCTCTTCATCGTCGCCTGGATCCTGTTCGAGGCGCTGCAGCGCTTCATGGACCCGCCGTCGGTGACGGGCGACCTGATGCTCGCCGTGGCGGCGGCGGGGCTCCTCGTCAACGTCGTCGTGTTTGCCATCCTGCACGGCGGCGACCGGGAGAACCTCAACATGCGCGGCGCGGCGCTGCACGTGCTCGGCGACCTGCTGGGCTCGGTTGCCGCGATCGTCGCCGCGATCGTCATCCTCACGACCGGCTGGATGCCCATCGACCCGCTGCTCTCGGTCGCGGTGGCCGCGCTCATCCTTCGCAGCGCCTGGCTGCTCGTAAAGCGCAGCGCCCACATCCTGCTCGAAGGCACGCCGGAGTGGCTGGACGTCGAGGAGATGCAAAAGCGCGTCACCGACGGCGTGCCGCAGATCTGCGGCATCCACCACGTGCACGTGTGGGGACTGACGCAGCAGTACCTGATGCTGACGATGCACATCCTCGTGGAGCGCGATCACGGCGACCCGACCGACCTGGTCCGGCGCGTGAAGACCCTGCTTGCCGACGAGTTCGGCATCCGCCACTCCACCATCGAGGTGGAGACGGGGCAGTGCGCGGACGGCCGGGTGGGGGAATATTAGCCGGGCAGGGGGAATCGGCAGCTTCCGCAAAAAGCGCCTAAAATTAGGTAGTAGTACCTGTCACGCGAATAATGCTACACCCGGTAGGGAGGCTTTATCCGTGCCGCATCGGATGACCGAGCAGGAACGCGAGCTGCACGAAGCGCGGCAGGCGCTGCGCGACTGCCAGGAGCGGCTGCACAACCTGGAGGTGGCCACCGAGCTGGAGGCGGCCGAGCGCAGGCGGTCGGAAGAGGCGCTTAAGCGGGCGCGCGTGCAGCTCGAATCGGCGCTGCTGGCGGCCGAGGTCGGCACGTTCGTGTGGGATGCCGTGGCCAACCGCCTCCACGGCGACAGGAACTTCGAGGCGCTGTTCGGAATATCCCTCGACGAGGCGCCGCCCGAGGCTTTCGCCGCCGCGATCCATCCCGACGATCGCGCGGGCGTGATGTCGCTGATCCTGCGGACGCTCAAGACCGGGAACGACTACAAGGCCGAGTACCGGATCGTCGCGGGCGGGCGTGAACGCTGGGTGGTCGCCCGGGGCAAGGTGGAGCGCGATGACGAGGGCGCCATCATCCGCTTCTCCGGCGTCCTGCTCGACATCACCGAGCGCCGCCAGGCGGAGGAGGCGCTGCGCGAGGCGGACCGGCGCAAGGACGAGTTCCTCGCGACGCTCTCGCACGAGCTGCGCAACCCCTTGGCGCCGATCCGGCAGGCGATCACGCTGCTCAAGGTCAAGAACCTCGGGAACCACGACGCCGGGCGCGCGCGCGCGATCATCGATCGGCAGTCGCAGCACATGGCACGCCTGCTCGACGACCTGCTCGACATTTCCCGCATCACGCGCGGTGTCCTGGAACTGCGCAAGGAGCCCGTGGAGCTTCACTCGGTGATCGATACGGCGCTGGAAGCGGCCCGCCCGCTCATCGAGTCGCACCGCCACCGCCTCAGGGTCGACCTGCCGGACACGCCCGTCCGGTTCGAGGCGGACGGGCTGCGCCTCGCGCAGGTCATCTCGAACCTGCTGGCCAACTCGGCGAAATACACCGATCCCGGCGGGCAGATTCACCTGCAGGCGGCGACCCGCGGCGAGGAAATCATCCTGCGCGTGACCGACAACGGCATCGGGTTCAGCGACGACATGCTGCGGCGCCTGTTCGAGATGTTCTCGCAGGAGCAATCCACGGCCGCCCGGTCGCAGGGGGGTCTCGGGATCGGCCTCGCGCTGGTGCGCGGCCTCGTCGAGCTGCACGGCGGGCAGGTGGAGGCCCGGAGCGCCGGGATCGGCCAGGGCAGCGAGTTCACGGTGCGCCTGCCGATCACGCCGGCGCCGGGCAGGCCGGCGGAACCTGCCGGTCCTGCCGGGCGGCGCGGCCGCCGCAGGCCCCGCAGGATCCTGGTGGCCGACGACAACAAGGACACGGCGGAAAGCATGGGAACCCTGCTGGAGCTGGCCGGCCACGAGGTGCGGACGGTAAACGACGGCCAGGCCGCGCTCGACGTCGGCGCCTCATTCGAGCCCGACGTCGCCCTGCTCGACATCGGGATGCCGCTCTTGAGCGGCTACGAGGTCGCCGAGAGGGCCCGCTCAGCGCCGTGGGGCCGGCGCGCGCTGTTGATCGCCCTTACCGGCTGGGGACAGGAAAAAGACAAGCAGCGCGCTCTCGGGGCCGGATTCGACCATCACCTGACGAAACCGGTCGACCAGAAGGTGCTCGAGGCCCTGCTGGAGGGGGACGGCTGACTCATTCTTCGGCGGGCTGGATGACGCCGATGTAGGGCAGCGTGCGGTTCTGCTCCGCGTAGTCGAGGCCGTAGCCCACGACCCACTTGTCAGGGATGCTGAAGCCTACGTAGTCGAGCTTGACGTCGACCTCCGCTCGGTCTGCCTTGTGAAGCAGCGTACAGGTGCGGACGGAGGCCGGCCGCCGGGTGCGGAAAAGGTCGATGAGGTAATCGAGTGTGTGGCCGGTGTCGACGATGTCCTCGACGATCAGCACGTGCCGGCCCTCGATGCTGCGGCGCACGTCCATGACCAGCCGCACGGCGCCGCTCTTGACGCTGACGCCGCGGTAGCTCGACACCGCGATGAACTCGATGGTGCGCGGAATGGTGAGCCGCCGCGCCAGATCCGCCAGGAAGATGAAGGATCCCTTGAGCACCCCGACCAGCACGAGCGGGGTCTTGTCGGCGTAGTCGGCGGAAATTTGCGCGGCGAGCTCGTCGACCCGCTGCATGATCTCGGCTTCGCTGATGAGTGTTTCCGGTTGCTCGGTGTTCAAGCGCGATGCCTCGGCGGGGGGGCGATCACAATTGGCGCCCGGTTATGATTGGCGCCGATTATAACTGTAGGAGCGCGCATCGCGCGCGA
>CAYRKH010000108.1:0-8479 GCA_964424805.1 uncultured Woeseiaceae bacterium | reverse complement strand
CCCGCGAGGTGGGTACGGAAGGCAAGCTCGGCGGCCAGGCAATCGTGCCGGGCGTGGCCGGCACCTGGAAGGACCTCACCGACAACGTCAACTCGATGGCGCGCAACCTTACCTCGCAGATGCGCAACATCGCGGAAGTGACCACCGCCGTTGCGCGCGGCGACCTGTCGCGCAAGATCACGGTCAACGTCGAAGGCGAGATCCTCGAGCTCAAGAACACCATCAACACCATGGTGGACCAGCTGAACAGCTTCGCCTCCGAAGTGACGCGCGTGGCGCGCGAGGTCGGCACCGAGGGCGAACTGGGCGGCCAGGCCGACGTGCCCGGCGTTGCCGGCACCTGGAAAGGCCTCACCGACAACGTGAACGTGATGGCCGCAAACCTCACCAACCAGGTGCGCGAGATCGCCGATGTGGCGAGTGCGATCGCCCGCGGCGACCTCTCGCGCAAGATCACGGTCGACGTCAAGGGCGAAATACTCGAGCTGAAAGACACCATCAATACGCTCGTCGACCAGCTCAATGGCTTCGCGGCCGAAGTGACGCGGGTGGCGCGCGAGGTCGGCACGGAAGGCAAGCTGGGCGGCCAGGCCACCGTGCCGGGCGTCGCGGGGACCTGGAAGGACCTTACCGACAACGTGAACGTCATGGCGGAGAACCTGACGAACCAGGTCCGCGGCATCGTCAAGGTCGTGACGGCGGTCGCGCACGGCGACCTGTCCCAGAAGCTGACGGTGGAATCGAAAGGCGAGGTCGCCGCGCTGGCCAATACCATCAACAGCATGACCGATACGCTCGCCATCTTCGCCGACCAGGTCACCACCGTGGCCCGCGAGGTGGGAGTGGAGGGCCGCCTGGGCGGCCAGGCGAACGTGCCGGGGGCCGCCGGCACCTGGAAGGACCTGACGGCGAACGTGAACCTCCTGGCCGCCAACCTGACGACGCAGGTGCGCGCCATCGCCGACGTGACCACCGCCGTGACCAAGGGCGACCTGACGCGGTCCATCCAGGTCGAGGCGCGCGGCGAGGTCGACGACCTCAAGAACTACATCAATGCCATGATCGGCAACCTGCGCCAGACGACGGAGCGCAATACGGAGCAGGACTGGCTGAAGACCAATCTCGCGAACTTCAGCCGCAGGATGCAGGGCCAGCGCGACCTGCACTCGGTTGCTGACATGCTGCTGTCCGAGCTGGCGCCGCTGGTATCGGCGCAGCAGGGGCTGCTGTACGTCGCCGCCGATTCCGGCAGCGAACCCCTGCTGCAGCAGATCGCGGCCTACGCCGACGCCGATCCCGACGGCGCGGCGCGGCGCTACACCTTCAACGAAGGCCTCATTGGCCAGTGCGCCAGGGAGCGCAAGACCCTGATCATCGAAGACCTGCCTTCGGACGCGATTCGCATCAGCTCCGGCATCATCGACGCACGGCCGCGTAACGTCGTGGTGCTGCCGGTGCTGTTCGAGGGCCACGTCAAGGCCGTCATCGAGCTGGCGTCGATGGACGAGTTCACCGGGATGCAGATTGCCTTCCTGGAGCAACTCTCCGACATCATCGGTGTCGTCTTCAACAACATAGAGGTGACGATGCGCACCGAGCGCCTGCTGGCGCAGTCCCAGCAACTCGCCAGCGAGCAGCAGTCGCAGCAGCAGGAGCTTCAGAAGACCAACGAGGAGCTGGCGCAGAAAGCGCAGCTGCTGGCCGCCCAGAACGCGGAAGTGGAGCGCAAGAACCAGGAGATCGAGCAGGCGAGGCGCGCGCTGGAAGAGAAAGCGGCTGAGCTCGCGCTCACCTCGCGATACAAATCCGAGTTCCTGGCCAACATGTCGCACGAGCTGCGCACGCCCTTGAACAGCATACTCGTGCTGGGGCAACAGCTCGCGGAGAACGCGCAGAAGAACCTGAGTGAGCGCCAGGTCGAGTACGCGTCCACTATCCGCGCGGCCGGCACGGACCTCCTCAACCTGATCAGCGATATCCTGGACCTGTCCAAGATCGAGTCCGGTACGGTGACCGTCGAAAGCGAGGAAGTAACGCTCGTCAGCCTGAAGAAGACTATCGAGCGCAACTTTCGTCACGAAGCCGAGGCGCGCGACCTCGTGTTCAGCACGGAGCTCGGGCGCTCGCTGGGCCGGACGATCCACACCGATCCGAAGCGCCTGCTGCAGGTGCTGAAGAACCTGCTGTCGAACGCGTTCAAGTTCACCGAGCACGGCAGCGTCAAGCTGAGGGTGTTTGTCGCCGACGAAGGCTGGTCGCCGGGCCATCCCGTCCTCGATTTCTCCGCCGACCCGATCATCGCCTTCGAAGTCAGCGATACGGGAATCGGCATACCGCCCGACAAGCAGCGGATCATCTTCGAGGCCTTTCAGCAGGCGGATGCCGGCACCGCGCGCAAGCACGGCGGGACCGGCCTCGGGCTCGCCATCAGCCGCGAGCTCGCCCAGCTCCTGGGCGGGGAGATTCGCCTCACGAGCAAGCCCGGCAGCGGCAGCCAGTTCACGCTGTACCTGCCGGCCGTATACGCCGGGCCCGCCCTGCCCGCCGGTAACGCCGCGGATGCGCTGGCGGTGCCCGGATTCCCGTCGATGCTCGCGAGCGCGCCGCGCACACAGGATCCGGCGGACGACCGCGAGCGGGCGAGCGAAGGGGATCCCGTGATCCTCATCGCACACCGCAACAGCAGCGTTGCAGCGATGATCCTGGATGCCGCGCACGAAGCGGGACTCAAAGGCATCGTCACCTCGCGCGGAGAAGAAGCCGTAGCACTCGCCCGCCGCTATCGCCCGACCGTGGTGAGCCTCGACGAATCGCTGCCGGATACGCACGGCTGGACGGTGCTCAGCCGGTTGAAGCACGATCCGGAGCTGCGCCACATCCCGGTGCAGATGTTCGTGCCGGAGGGTGAACGCGTTGCAGCGCGCATGCGCGGCGCCTGGTCCAGCCTGGCGGGTCCGCTCACGAACGCCAACGTGCGGGAAGACCTCGGCCGCCTGCTGACCTACGCGGGTGAGCCGCGCCACCTGCTGATCGTCGAAGGCAAAGGTGCCGAAGCCGGCCGCATCGCCGAGCTGCTCGACGGCAAAAACGTGGAGACGGCGGTCGCCGCAAGCGGCCGCAAGGCGCTGGATTGCCTGTCGAGCCGGACGTTCGACTGCGTGGTGCTGGACGCGCAGATGACTGACATGCCGGCGACGGAACTGCTGAAGGAAGTGGCCGCCGAGCCCCGCCTGCGCAATGTTCCGTACGTCATTTACGCGGACGGCGACTGGCAGGCACAGTACCGGCAATCGACGGAGGAGCTGCGGCGAACGATAGCGGTGCGGGTTGCGCCCTCGCTCGCGATGCTGCTGGACGATACCTGGATGTTCCTGCACGGTCGCATCCGCGACCTTCCGGAATCGCGCCAGCAGCTGCTGCTGTCTCCGCCGGATCACGACGTGCTGGCCGACAGGACGGTACTGGTGGTCGACGACGACGTGCGCAATATCTTTGCACTGTCGGGCCTGCTCGAGCGCCAGGACATGAAGGTCGTCTCCGCCAATACCGGCGCCGACGCCATCAAGATCGTCGGCAATACGGACGACCTTTCATTGATAGTATTGGACGTGATGATGCCGAAGATGGACGGCTACGAAACCATGCGGCGCATACGTGCGGGCGGCTTCGAGCGGCCCATCGTCGCGCTCACCGCCAAGGCAATGACCGGCGATCGTGAAAAGTGCCTCGAGGCGGGCGCCTCCGATTACATCGCGAAACCGGTTGATAGTGAAAATTTCCTGTCGCTTCTCAGGGTTTGGTTGAATCGTTGATCGAATCCGCAATGCCAGAGAAAGCGAACATACTGCTGGTTGACGACCAACCGGAGCGCCTCCTTACGTACGAGGTCATCCTGGAGAGCCTTGACCAGAACCTCGTGCGCGCACTGTCCGGCGAGGAGGCTTTCGAGAAGCTTCACGAGCGCGAGTTCGCGGCCATCCTGCTGGACGTCAGCATGCCCGGGATGAACGGCTTTGAAACCGCGGCCCTCGTGCGTAATCATCCGCGGTTCGGCCAGACGCCCATCATCTTCGTCACCGGGGTGCACATCACGGATCTCGACCGTCTTCGCGGCTACGAAATGGGCGCTGCGGATTACGTCTATGTGCCGGTGATCCCCGACGTGCTGCGCGGCAAGGTGCAGGTGCTGGTGCAGCTTTACCTGCAGCGGCGCGAGCTGGCACAGCTGAACGATCGCCTCGCCGCGACCAACGACGAGCTCGCGGAAGCGCATGCGCGCCTTCAGGCGGAGAACACCCGCGAGCTGCAGAAGCTGAATCGAACCCTGGAGCGCGCGAACGCGCAGCTCATTTCCGAGGTCGCCGACCGCAAGCATGCAGAGGCGCTGCTGAAGGAAGAAGCCCGGCGCAAGGACGAATTCATCTCGATCCTCGGGCATGAGCTTCGGAACCCGCTCGCGGCGATGCAGAGCGGTATCGAGCTGCTGCGTAACGCCTCGCCGGCCGAAAGCAAGCTGCCGTGGGCCCGGGAGCTGCTGCAGCGGCAGCTCAAGCATCTCAAGCGCCTGATCGACGACCTGCTCGACGTTACCCGGATCACGAGCGGGCGCGTCCAGCTGCAGCGCGAAGCCATCGACCTGAAGAATGTCATCGAGCATTCGATAGACGCGGCACAGCCGCTCATCGCCGAACGCAAGCACGACCTGCAGGTGAACCTGCCGCCGGAGCCGCTCGACATGGACGGCGACCCGGTACGCCTGACGCAGGTATTCGGGAACCTGTTGACCAACGCTGCGAAGTACACCGAGCCGGGCGGCACGATTACGCTTTCGGCAGAACTGGAGCCGGGCCCCCCGCGGGCGGTGACCGTGCGGGTCAGCGACACGGGTGCGGGCATCCAGGAAGACATGCTCGATCGGGTTTTCGAGCTCTTTACCCAGGCCGACCACGATGCCACCCGCACCCAGACCGGCCTCGGCATCGGCCTCGCGCTGGTGCGCGCGCTCGCGGACCTGCACGGCGGGAGCGTCCACGCACAGAGCAGCGGTCCGGGACGGGGGGCGGAATTCGTGGTGCGGCTGCCGCTCCTCGAAGATAGCGTGCAACGGCAGGTCAAGCCCGCCGCGGCTGTAACCAGCGCGCCGCAAAGCGGGCTGCGCCTGCTGATCATCGACGACAACGAGGACCTCGCGAACGGGCTGGCGATCTACCTCACCGAGCGCTCCGGTCACGAGGTGCGCATCGCACACAGCGGGGAAACCGGGATCGATGTCGCGCGCGAGTTCAAGCCGGACGTCGTGCTGCTGGATATCGGCCTGCCCGACATCGACGGCTACGAGGTCGCGCGCCGCCTGCGCGCCGAGGACGATTTCGCAGACATACCCCTTATCGGCATCAGCGGATTCAGCACCGCGGCGGATCGCAAACGCGCAAAGCGTGCCGGATTCGACCGTTATTTCGTCAAACCCATCGCCTTCGACAAGCTGAATGACGTGCTGGCGGGGCAGGTCCCCCCCGCGGCCGGCCAGGCTTCCGCGGGGTGACGCGCGCGCCCGGCGCCCAGGCTGGCACGTAACCTGCATACATTCCGCTGTACTCGCCCGACCCGCCGGGGTCGGCACGATGGCAGGAGGCGTCATGAGCGGAACCGAAACCATTGCCGGCTGGCCACAGGAAGCGCGCGAAGCCGCAAAGCTCGTAATCGACAAGTACGGGGAACCGGATGAAGCCACCGCGACGGAACTCACCTGGCACGGTCCAGGCCCGTGGAAACGCATGGTCGCCTCGAAGACGTTCCACAAGCACAACTTCCCCGCGCCGCACAACGATTCGGTCGAGAGCGTGATCGACTACAGGGTGCCGACCGACGCCGTATCGGCCCTGGTGGCGTTCGACGGCAGCGTTACGTTCGACCGGACAAAGGGTGAGCTGTCGGCCCGCTGCCATGACGAGGAAGCCAATTTCCTGGCCCTGAACCTCTCGCACGACATCGTGACCGGCGAGAAGACCCCGGACGAAGCGCGGCAATACTACGCGAAGGAATTTGCGGACTACCGGCGCGGGAAGCCTACGCCCTACATGGAAGACCTGAGGTTCTCGCCTGCCGACGGCGGCACGGCGGACCCGGACCAGCGGATCCTGTCGGACGAGGATCTCGAGCGCGCGAAAGCGGAAGGCCGGCGGGAGAATCGATAGGAGCCCCGCCTCTTCGATGTGACACAGGTTTATGCGGCGGAGCCTGGGCGCCGCCGGCCGTACTTTCTGGAGTAAGTGACGGCATCTATAATCAATCCAGGTTCATTCATACAGCGGGCTTCGTTAAGAGACCTTAAGACAAAAGCAAGAGATCGGCCTGGGGGGACGACAGGGCCCATGTGCAAAACGGAGAGTAAAGAACGTGAAGCACAAGCTCGCTCCCGTACCGGGCGCCCTCTTTCGCGCCCGCCATTCCAGGCCGTGGCGTTTCGTCCGCTCGCTCGGCGGCGCGGCTGCGCTGCTGCTGCTTTCCTCCGCCGCGTTCGCCCAGGTCGTCGTCTCCGTCGAAGCCTCCGACGATACGGCCGGCGAAACGCCCGCCGATAGCGGCCAGTTCACCGTCAGGAGAATCGGCGGGAGCACGTTCAGCCCCGTCAGGATCCGGTTCTCCGTCAGCGGCAGCGCTACCGAGAAAGAGGACTACAAGCCCCTGCCGAAAGACGTGAGGCTGACCTTCTTCCAGGAGTCCGCCACGATCGACATCGACGTGCCCGGGGACGACGGGCTGTTCGAAGGCGATGAAACCGTCGTCATCACGCTCCAGGGAAGCGGCGGCGGGGACGACGACGATGACGATGACGACGACCACGACGGTAACGTGATCATCCAGGACGGCACGGCCACGGTCACGATCCTGGACAGTACCTACAGCGTCACCGCCGAGGCGGCCTCGAACGCCACGGAAGGCGGTGACGGCCGGATCGAGGTCTCACTGGGCGCTCGCAACGAGTCCGGAGAGGACCTCGCGGTCCAATACTCCCTCGGGGGATCCGCGGAACCGGGTTCCGATTACGAGGCGCTGGGCGGCTCTGTCATCATCAGGCCGGGCGAAAGCTCCGCGACGATCGACGTGCGGTCCGTGGACGACGACGTGCTGGAGGATGCGGAGACGGTCGAGGTTACGCTCACCGGCACCAGCGATCCCCGCGTTTCAGTCGGCGATCCGGCGAGTGCCGAAATCACCGTTGCCGACGACGACGCGGACCGCGACCACGACGGCGACGGCCTGCCGAGCGGCGACGAGTGCCCGGATATCGCCCGCTGCCGGGACACCGACTCAGACGGCGCGCCCGACTACCAGGATGCCGACGACGACGACGACGGCGTACCCACGGCATCCGAAGGCGCGCCATCGCAGGACACGGACGACGACGGCACGCCGGACTACCTCGACAGCGACGACGACGGCGACGGCATCCCGACGGCAGAGGAGGACGCGAACGCCGACGGCGACGGTAACCCGGCGACGCAGCCGACCGATACCGACCGGGACGGCATTCCCGATTACCTGGACGCGATCGATGACGGCGGCGGCGGCGGTGATGGTGGCGGCGGCGGCGACCCGGGCGCCGACGCCGACGGCGATCTCGTACCCGACGACGTCGAGGTCGCCGAAGGCACCGATCCCAACGATCCCCGGAGCTTCCTGGACACCGACGGCGGCGGCACGGCGGACTACGTGGAGACGGTCGCCTATGCCGCGCAGGCTATCGAGGCCACCGATCCGCGCGACCCGCGCGACGATCGCCGCGATTTCGACGGCGACGGCCTGCCGGACCGGCTGGAGCTGGCACTTTCCGCTTCACCGTCCTCGAGTGACTCGCCGACCGCGGGCGGCGCCGGCGATGCCGGCAACGGCATGACCAACGCGGTACGCGACTACCTCGGCAGCATCGGCATCGCGCCCGTCGAGGCACTCGGCGATTTCGATCGCGACGGCTACCCGGACGCGCTGGAAGTCTCGCTCGGCCTCAGCCCGCTGAGCGCCGCCGCGCCCGACAACGACGGCGACGGCGTACCGAACGTCGTCGAATTGCTGGCGCTCGCCGACATCGACAGCACGACCGACCGCGACGGCGACGGCGTGCCGGACGCACGCGAGATCGCGCTCTCCGCGAACCCGCTCGATCCGAATTCGCCGGTAGCGAACGGCGCTCGCGACGACGACGGCGACGGCGTCAGCAACGCGATCGAAGCCGTGCTGCAGGACCTCGGCGGCAGCGGCATCACGGATACGAGCGACGCCGACGGCGACGGCCTGCGCGACGCGGATGAGATCCGGCTCGGCACCGATCCGTTCCGCGGCGAGCAGCCCGTGCCGTGGATCGAGCTGTCGCAGGCCGGCGTGGGCGCGGTGCGCGCCGTCAGCACCTCAGGCGACGCGGCCACTGCGCGGGCGATGACGGGCGGGCACAAGGTCGGGCTGGCCTTCGACTGGAGCGGCA
>CAYRKH010000107.1:0-8650 GCA_964424805.1 uncultured Woeseiaceae bacterium | reverse complement strand
TCTTGAGATCGATGTAGGCGTCGATCAGGTCGTCGGTGAACACGCCGCCGTTCTTGAGGAAGGTGCGGTTCTTGTCGAGGGCGATGAGCGCTTCTTCCAGCGAGAACGCGACGTGCTCCAGCTCCTTTTCCTCCTCCGGCGGGAGGTCGTAGAGATCCTTGTCCATGGCGTCGCCCGGGTGGATACGGTTCTGGATGCCATCGATGCCGGCCATCAGCATTGCCGAGAACGCGAGGTACGGGTTCGCGGTGGAATCCGGGAAGCGGAGCTCGATGCGCCGCCCTTTCGAGTTCGCCTCGTACGGGATGCGGATCGACGCGGAACGATTGCGCGCGGAGTAGGCGAGAATGGTCGGCGCCTCGAAATGCGGCACCAGGCGCTTGTAGCTGTTGGTTGACGGATTCGAGAAGGCGTTCAGGGCTTTCGCGTGCTTGATCAGGCCGCCGAGATAATAGAGCGCCGTGTCGGAGAGGCCGCCGTAGCCGTCGCCGGAGAACAGGTTCTTGCCGGCCTTGAACAAAGACTGGTGCACGTGCATGCCGCTGCCGTTGTCGTTGACCAGCGGTTTCGGCATGAAGGTCGCGGTCTTTCCGAAGCTGTGCGCCACGTTATGGACGACGTACTTGAGGATCTGCACTTCGTCGGCCTTGCGCACGAGCGTCGAGAAGCGGATGCCGATCTCGCACTGGCCGGCGGTGGCGACTTCGTGATGGTGCACCTCGGGTACGAGCCCCATTTCTTCCAGGGCGAGGCACATGGCCGAGCGGATGTCGTGCAGCGAGTCGACCGGCGGCACAGGGAAGTAGCCGCCCTTGACCATCGGGCGGTGGCCCGTGTTCATGTCCTCGTAACTGCGGCTCTTGTTCCAGGCGCCTTCCTGCGAATCGATGGAATAGAACGCCCCCTGCATCGTGTCGTCCCAGCGCACGTCGTCGAACACGAAGAACTCGTTCTCGGGGCCGAAGTAGGCCTCGTCCGCGATTCCGGTCGACTTCAAAAACGCTTCGGCGCGCTGCGCCAGCGATCGCGGGCAGCGGTCGTAGCCCTGCATGGTGGCGGGCTCGTAAACGTCGCAGCGCAGGTTGAGCATGGCGTCTTCCGCGAAGATGTCGACGACGGCCGAATCCGGATCGGGCATGAGGATCATGTCGGATTCGTTGATGCCCTTCCACCCGGCAATCGAGGACCCGTCGAACATCTTGCCTTCCTCGAAGGTGTCTTCGTTCAGCATGCGGGCCGGCATCGTGACGTGCTGCTCCTTGCCCTTGGTGTCGGTGAAACGAAAGTCGACGAACTTGATCTCCCTTTCCTTGATCAGCCCGAGCACTTCTGCTGCGGTCATTGGCGTATCCTCTTTTTGGTTGTGGATCGGCCGGGCTCGCGTACCGCTCGGCGCCTATCGGCGCGGGTGCAGGAAGCGTGCCATGAAAGGGTAACAGCCAAGCTACTGAAAACACTGCGAATCAGGTCGCAGACGCGCTGACGCTTGCACCAGTGTAGTGCAGAACCCCGGCGTCTTGCACCATGATGGTGCGCCTGGCCCCTGTGACCCGGGCGTCCGGCCCCCGCTTCGCGCGACGGCGCGCGATCGGGTTTGGCTGCTGCGCCTTGACGGCCGGGTTATACTGCCGCGCCATTCTTTACCGTAAGCCCAAGATGTCCAAGGAAAACCCGCCCGCCAGCCGCCACTTCCAGGACCTGGTCCTGACGCTTCAGCAGTTCTGGGCCCAGGAGGGCGCGGTGATCGCGCAACCGTACGACATGGAGATGGGGGCGGGCACCTTCCACCCGATGACCTTCCTGCGGGCGGTCGGACCGGAGCCCTGGTGCGCGGCGTACGTGCAGCCCTGCCGCCGCCCGACCGACGGGCGCTACGGTGACAACCCGTTCAGGCTGCAGCACTACTACCAGTTCCAGGTGGTGATGAAGCCGTCGCCGGAGGACATCCAGGCGATCTTCCTCCGCTCGCTCGCCGCCATCGGCATCGACGCGCGGGTGCACGATATCCGCTTCGTCGAGGACAACTGGGAATCGCCGACGCTGGGCGCCTGGGGGCTCGGCTGGGAAGTGTGGCTGAACGGCATGGAGATCACGCAGTTCACGTATTTCCAGCAGGTCGGGGGGCTCGAGTGCCGGCCGGTCACCGGGGAGATCACCTACGGGCTGGAACGGCTCGCCATGTACCTGCAGGACGTCGGGAGTATCTACGACATCGTCTGGACGACCGGGCCCGCGGGCGACGTCACCTACGGCGACGTGTATCGGCAGAACGAGGTCGAGCAGTCGCGCTACAACTTCGAGGAAGCGCCGGTGGACGCGCTGTTCGGCCAGTTCGACTTCGCCGAGAGTGAATGCGGGCGGCTGATCGAGGCGAAACTGCCGCTGCCGGCCTACGAGCAGATGCTCACGGCGTCGCACACCTTCAACCTGCTCGACGCGCGCCAGGCGATCTCCGTCAGCGAACGGCAGCGCTACATCCTGCGCGTGCGCGAGATGTCCCGCGCCATCGCGTGCGCCTACCACGACAGCCGCGAGGCACTGGGCTTCCCGCTGCTCGCGGCAGCGCGGGGCGCGGTGAGAACCGGCTGAACGTGGGCCGCGATAACGCGAAAGCCGCCGACTTCCTGGTCGAGATCGGCACCGAGGAGCTGCCGCCGAAGGCTTTGCGGCAGCTGATGGAGGCTTTTGCCGACGGCATTCGCACCGGGCTCCGCCGCGAGCGCCTCGCGCACGGGGAAGTGCGCGCGTTTGCCACGCCGCGGCGCCTTGCGGTGCTGGTGCGGGACCTCGCCAGGCGCCAGGAGGACCGCACGACAGAGCTGAAGGGGCCGCCGGTGTCCGTGGCCTTCGACGCACAAGGGCAGCCGACCGCCGCGGCCCGGGCGTTTGCCGACAAGTGCGGGGTGGACGTCGAGGGGCTCGGGCGCACGGCAACCGCCAAGGGTGAATGGCTGACCGGCCGCTCCGTGGAGGCGGGCCGGAGCGCGGACGCGGTGCTTCCCGGAATCGTGCAGGAAGCGCTCGACAAGCTGCCGGTACCCCGGCGCATGCGCTGGGGCGCGTCGGATTTCGAATTCGTCCGGCCGGTGCGCTGGGTGCTCATGCTGCACGGCGGGGACACGGTTGCCGCGACGCTGCTCGGTCACGAATCGGGCAACGTCACGCGGGGTCACCGGTTCCTGGCGGAGGGTGAGCTGACGATCGAATCGCCGGGCGAATACGCCAAGGTGCTGGAAGAAGAGGGGCGGGTGCTGGCGGACTTCGAGGCGCGGCGGCAACGGATCGTCGATGGGGTCAGGGAGGCGGCCGCCCGCGTCGGCGGGGTGCCCGAGGGCAATGACGAGCTTTACGACGAGGTCACCGCGCTGACCGAGTGGCCGGTGCCGATGATCGGCCGCTTCGACGCGGCGTTCCTCGACTTGCCGCGCGAGGTGATCGTCGCCACGCTGACGCACCACCAGCGGTACTTCCCGGTCGCGGACGCCGCGGGCAACCTGCGCCCGGAGTTCGTGACCGTCGCCAACCTCGACAGCGTGGAACCGGACCGGGTGCGCGACGGCAACGAGCGGGTGATCCGGCCGCGGCTCGCCGACGCGGCGTTCTTTCGCGAGCAGGACCTGCAAACGCCGCTTGCCGAGCGGCTCCCCGGTCTCGAACGTATCGTGTACAGCCAGGGACTCGGCAGCCTTCACGCCAAGAGCGCGCGGGTAGCGCGGCTCGCGGGGGAACTCGCGTCACGGCTCGCTCTCGACAACGGGGTCGTCGAGCGCGCGGCGTGGCTCTCGCGCTGCGATCTCACGACCGGCATGGTGGGCGAGTTTCCGGAGCTGCAGGGCGTGATGGGCAGCTACTACGCCGCGGCCTCGGGAGAACCCGAAGCCGTCGCACAGGCGATCCGTGAGATGTACCTGCCGCGGCATTCGGGTGACGCGCTGCCGGAGACGGGTGCCGGACGCGCGCTGTCACTGGCCGATCGCGTGGACTCCCTCGCGGGCCAGTTTGCACTGGATCGAAAGCCCACCGGGAACCGGGACCCCCTGGGCCTCCGGCGGGCGGGGCTCGGCATCGTGCGGATCCTGGTGGAACAGGCGGTCGAGCTCGACCTGCCGGCGCTGCTCGCCGTGTCGATAGCGGACCAGCCGGTGAGCGTTGCCGACGCGCCGACGCTTGCCGGAGAGCTGTACGACTTCATCGTCGACCGTATGCGGTCGTGGTACGTCGACGGGCGCGGCACGCCGGTCGAGGTATTCGAAGCGGTGCGCGCCGCGCGGCCCGCGTCGCTGCACGACTTCGCCCTTCGGCTCCGCGGCGTCGCTGCCTTCGTCCTGCTGCCCCAGGCGGAAAGCCTCGCGGCGGCGAACAAGCGCACCGGGAACATCCTGCGCCAGTCCGGGCAGGAGGAGTTCGGCGCCGTCGATCCCGCGCTGCTGGAGGAGGGCGCGGAACGCGACTTGTACGGCGCGCTCGAGGCGGCACGAGCCGACGTGCAACCGCTGATAGCACAGCGCGACTACGCGGGCGCGCTTGGCCGGCTCGCCGGCTTGCGCGATACGGTCGACCGGTTCTTCGACGACGTGATGGTGATGACCGAGGATGGCGCCACGCGGCGCAATCGCCTGGCGCTGCTCGCCGGCCTGCACGAGCTGTTTCTCGACATCGCGGATATTTCGCGGCTGTCGATCGGCTGAGCTCCCCTTGAACCAGGGTGGACTGGCATGACGGGACCGGCGCGGCTGGTGGTCCTCGATCGCGACGGGGTCATCAACCACGACTCGCAGGACTTCATCAAGTCGCCGTCGGAGTGGGTGCCGATCGGCGGCAGCCTCGAGGGGATTGCGCTGTTGACGGACGGGGGGTTCACCGTAACGGTAGCCAGTAACCAGTCGGGCATTGGTCGCGGCCTGCTGGATGACGCGGCACTGGGGGCGATCCATCGGAAGATGCGCCGGGCCGTGCGCGCAGCGGGCGGTACGATCGATCGAATCGTCTGGTGCCCGCACCTTCCGGACGATGGCTGCGAATGCCGCAAGCCCGCGCCGGGGCTCTTGCGCCGGCTGGGCGAGCACTATGGCGTGTCCCTGGAAGGTGTGCCGGTGATCGGTGATTCGTTGCGGGACCTCGAGGCCGCGCGGGCGGTCGGGGCGCGGCCGGTGCTCGTGCTCACCGGCAACGGGCAGCGAACGCGTGACGCGCTCGGGCAGTGGCGGGTAGAGACCTTCGACAACCTGCGCGAGGCGGCACGGGCGATCGTGGCCGAAGCGGGGAGCGGGTGATGCTGCTGGTGCGGTCGCTTTTGTTCCAGCTCTGGTTCTTCGGTTCGGTAGTGGTGTTCGCCATCCTGGTGTTGCTCTGCTGGCCGCTCGGGTACCGGGTGCGCTACCGCATCGCCACGGTGTGGGGCAAGGGCATGCTCTGGGCGGGCCGGTTTTTTTGCGGCCTCGACTATACCGTCGAGGGGCTGGAGCACCTGCCGCAGCGGCCGTCGGTCATCCTCGCCAAGCACTCCACCGTGTTCGAGGCCTACGCGATGCTCGTGCACCTGCCGCGGCAGACCTGGGTGGCGAAGCGCGAGCTGTCGTGGATCCCGATCTTCGGCTGGGGGCTTGCCGGCCTGAAGCCGATCGCCATCGACCGACGTGCCGGCGGCAGTGCCGTCTCCCAAGTCATCAAGCAGGGGAAGGCGTGCCTCGCCGAGGGCACCTGGGTGACCGTGTTCCCCGAAGGTACCCGCCTGCTCCCCAACGAAACCCGGCGCTACGGCATCAGCGGCGCCGCCCTGGCCCGCGAAGCACACTGCCCAATCGTCCCGGTAGCCCACAACGCCGGTGAGTTCTGGCCGCGCCGCAGCGTCATCAAGCGCCCCGGCCTGATCCGCATCGTCATCGGCCCCGCGATCGAGCCGGATGACCGTACGCCGAAGCAGACCAACCTGCTGGTGCAGCAGTGGATCGAAGGCAAGATGGCCGAGATCTGCGGCGGTACCAACAGCTGAGCAAGCCGGAAAGTTCGACCGCGCGTTTCCAGGTACGATTCCCCATAAACGCTATATGTGGAATCTAAACCACATAACAACAGGCGAGCTACACGTCCAGGTTCGCCACCGTCAGGGCATTACGCTCGATGAATTCACGGCGGGGCTCCACCTGGTCGCCCATCAGCGTGGTGAAGATCTCGTCCGCCTTCACGGCATCCTCGATTTTCACCTGCATGAGGCGGCGCGTTTCGGGGTTCACGGTGGTTTCCCAGAGCTGCTCCGGGTTCATCTCGCCCAGGCCCTTGTAGCGCTGCAGCGACTGGCCCCTGCGGGCTTCGCTCATGAGCCAGTTGAGCGCCTCCTCGAACGAGGCGATCGGCTGGCGCTTGTCGCCGCGGACCACGTAGGCGCCGGCGCCGATGAGGCCCTGCAGCTTCTCGGCCAGCGAGACGATGTGCGCGTACTCGTTCGTCTCGAAGAACTCGCGCGGAATGTAGCGCGTGGTGCCGATGCCGTGCTGCATGCGCCGGATGGCGATGCGCACGCCTTCACCGTCGCTGTCCCCGCGCTCGAGCTCGGCGCTGTAGGTGCCGCCGTTGCCGTTGTCGCGGCTGCCGTTGGCGGCCGGCAATGCCGCGGCGAGCTGCTCCGTCCACTGTTCGAGGCGGTCGAGATCCTCGACGATAGCGGACGTTACGGGCGGAACCTTGCTCATCGCGCGCAGGACCTTCTCGTCGTAACGATCGGCCAGGCGGTTGATGATGTTCTCGACCGTGGTGTAATCCTTCGCCAGGGCTTCGAGCGCGGCGGCCGACAGCGCGGGCGCCTCCGCATTGACGTGCAGCTCGGCGCCCTCGAGTGCGGTATTTAACAGGTAGCTCGTCAGCTCCGCGTCATCCTTGACGTACACCTCCTGCTTGCCCCTCTTGATCTTGTAAAGCGGCGGCTGCGCGATATACACGTGCCCGCGCTCGATCAGCTCGCGCATCTGGCGGTAGAAGAACGTCAGGAGCAGCGTGCGGATGTGCGAGCCGTCGACGTCCGCGTCGGTCATGATGATGATGCGGTGGTAGCGCAGCTTGTCGGGATCGAAGTCGTCGAGGCCGATGCCCGTGCCGAGCGCGGTAATCAGCGTGCCGACTTCGGCCGACGACAGCATCTTGTCGAAGCGCGCCTTCTCCACGTTCAGGATCTTGCCCTTGAGCGGGAGAATGGCCTGGGTGCGGCGGTCGCGGCCCTGCTTGGCGGAGCCGCCGGCGGAGTCGCCCTCGACCAGGAACAGCTCGGAGAGTGCCGGGTCCTTTTCCTGGCAGTCGGCGAGCTTGCCGGGAAGGCCGGCGACGTCCAGGGCGCCTTTGCGCCGGGTCATCTCGCGCGCTTTGCGCGCGGCTTCCCGGGCGCGGGCGGCGTCGATGATCTTGGCGACGATCACCTTCGCCTCCTGCGGGTTCTCCAGCAGGAACTCTTCCAGGCGCTCGGCCATCGCGGACTCGACGATGCCCTTTATCTCCGACGAAACGAGCTTGTCCTTGGTCTGGGACGAGAACTTCGGATCCGGCATCTTGACGGACAGCACGGCCGTCAGGCCCTCGCGGGCGTCGTCGCCGCTGGGCACGATCTTCTCCCGCCGGCTGGACATCTCGCGCTCGATGTAGCCGTGCAGCGTGCGCGTGAGCGCGCTGCGAAACCCGGCGAGGTGCGTACCGCCGTCGCGCTGCGGGATATTGTTCGTGTAGCAGAACATGTTCTCCTGGTAGCCGTCGTTCCACTGCAGCGCGGCCTCCACGATGACGCGATCCCGCTCCATCTGGAAATGGAATACCGCCGGGTGAATCGGGGTCTTGTTCTTGTTGAGGTGTTCCACGAAGGCGCGGATTCCGCCTTCGTACTCGAAAACGTCGCGCTTGTCCTCGCGCTCGTCGACCAGCTCGATGCGCACGCCCGAGTTGAGGAACGACAGCTCGCGCAGCCGGCGCGCCAGGACGTCGTAGTGGAACGCGATATTGGTAAAGGTTTTGCTCGAGGGCTTGAACCGGATGGTGGTACCGGTTTTGTCGGTCTCGCCGACGACCGTGAGCGGTGCGAGCGGCTCACCGTGCCGATACTCCTGCTGGTGAATCTTGCCGTAGCGGTGAATGGTCAGCACGAGCTGCTCGGAGAGCGCGTTCACGACGGAGACGCCGACGCCGTGCAGGCCGCCGGATACCTTGTAGGAGTTGTCGTCGAACTTGCCGCCCGCGTGCAGCACGGTCATGATCACTTCGGCCGCGGAGCGCCCCTCTTCCTTGTGCAGCTCCACGGGGATGCCGCGGCCGTCGTCGGTGACGGTGACGGACTCGTCGGCATGGACGGTAACGGTAACGACCTTCGCAAAACCCGCAAGCGCTTCGTCGATGGAGTTATCGACGACCTCGAAAACCATGTGGTGCAAGCCGGTACCGTCGTCGGTGTCACCGATGTACATTCCCGGGCGTTTGCGGACCGCTTCCAGGCCCTTTAAAACTTTGATATTGCTGGAAGTGTAAGTTCTTTCGTCGGCCATTCCTCATCCTCTGGGCGTAACCGGAGCATTGTACCATTTTGGCGGGATTGATGCCGTTTTCGGGGGGCTTCGGGGGTGGGCTGGCGGGGTTTGGGGCTGCGTTTTCGCAGGGGTTTGGGGCTGCGTTTTTGCAG
>CAYRKH010000106.1:0-9561 GCA_964424805.1 uncultured Woeseiaceae bacterium | reverse complement strand
ATTGCGCGCGATGCCCCGGCGGCCAATCGGGGCCTCGCGCGCAATGCGCGCTCCTACACCATAAGGAGGCGATGATCGAAGCACGGCCACAGCGATCAAAGCTCGCGCGTTTTCCGGAAGCTGATTTCCGGCCAGCGTTCCTCCGTCAGGTTGAGGTTGACCCGGGTCGGCGCGATGTAGACCAGGCTGCCGCTGTGGTCCAGCCCCAGGTTGTCGTGGGCCTTGCGCCGAAACTCCTCGAGCTTGCGCTCATCGCTGCATTCCACCCAGCGCGCCGTCGCGACGTTCACCGCTTCGAACTGGCAGTCGACGTTGTACTCGTCGCGCAGCCGGTGTGCGACGACGTCGAACTGCAGCGGCCCCACCGCACCCAGGATCAGGTCGTTGTTGCGCAGCGGCTTGAAGAGCTGCGTGGCACCCTCCTCGCAGAGCTGTGCCAGCCCTTTCTGCAGCGCTTTCAGCCGCAGCGGATCCTTGAGGATTGCACGCCGGAAAATTTCCGGCGCAAAGCTCGGCACACCGGCGAATCTCAGGCTCTCGCCTTCGGAAAAGCTGTCGCCGATGTTGATGGTGCCGTGGTTGTGGAGACCGATGATGTCGCCCGCGAACGCCGACTCGGTGTGCTGCCGGTCCGCCGCCATGAACGTAATGGCGTCGGCCACTTTCAGGGTCTTGCCGGTGCGCACCTGGGTCAGCTTCATGCCTTTTCGATACTCACCCGAGCACAGCCGCATGAACGCGATGCGGTCGCGGTGAGCCGGGTCCATGTTCGCCTGGATCTTGAAGACGAACCCGGTGAGCGCGTTTTCGTCCGGCACGACCTCGCGTGTTTCGGTGGCGCGCGGGCGCGGTGCCGGCGCGTGCTCGACGAACTCGTCCAGCAGCTCCTTGACACCGAAGTTGCTGATGGCCGAACCGAAGAATACCGGCGTCTGGCGTCCGGCCAGGTAGTCCTCGACGCTCTGCGGAGGGCACGCGCCTTTTACCAGCTCGATCTCCTCGCGAAACTCCGCGGCGTGGCCGCCGAGCACCGCCTCCGCCTCGGGCGAGGCCAGCCCTTCCACCGTCCGGATACTCGAAGCTTTTTCGTGGCCGGCGCTGGAGTAGAGATAAATGCGGTCTTCGAGCAGGTGATAGACGCCCTTCAGGCGAGTGCCCATGCCGATCGGCCAGGTCACGGGCGAGCACTGGATGCCGAGCACGGACTCGATCTCGTCCAGAAGCTCGATGGGTTCCCGGCCCTCGCGATCGAGCTTGTTGATGAACGTCATGATCGGCGTATCGCGCAGGCGGCACACCTCCATCAGCTTGATCGTGCGCTGCTCGACGCCTTTCGCGCAGTCGATCACCATCAGCGCCGAATCCACGGCGGTGAGCGTGCGGTAGGTGTCTTCGGAGAAGTCCTCGTGGCCCGGGGTATCCAGCAGGTTCACCAGGCGGTCACGGTAGGGAAACTGCATGACCGAGGAGGTCACGGAGATACCGCGTTCCTGCTCGAGCTGCATCCAGTCGGAGGTGGCATGGCGACGCGCCTTGCGGCCTTTCACCGTGCCGGCGAGCTGGATCGCACCGCCGTACAGCAGCAGCTTTTCCGTCAGTGTCGTCTTGCCGGCATCCGGGTGCGAGATGATCGCAAAGGTGCGCCGCCGGCCGATTTCCGCGGCCAGCGAGTTGCGGCGATCAACGAGTTGTCCAGGTGCTGCCATGGGTATGTTTCGAAAGCCCGCCGGAAAGATGGGCGGGGAAGATATAGCCGCGTCAGCGCGGCTTCAAGACCAGTGACAGGACCGCGGCGTCCTCGCGGCCCTCTTTCGCCTGGTAATAAGCGCGCCTGCTCGCGACCTGCCGGAAGCCTTTCTTCCGGTACAGCGACAGCGCGTTCACGTTCGATGGCCGGACTTCCAGGAACACCTCCTCCACGCCGGCCTGGCGCGCCCGGTTCAGGATCTCGTCCAGCAGCCGGTCGCCGTAGCCCTGGCTGCGGTAGTCCGGGTCGACGCACAGGTTCAGCACGTGCGCCTCGCCCGCCGCGATCGAAAGAATCGCGTAGCCCGCTACCCGCCGGGCCCGCTCGAGCACCAGGCAGCTGTAGCCCGCGAGCAGGCAGTCGCGGAATACGCCGTGGCTCCAGGGAAAGTCGTAGGAGCGCCGCTCGATGTCCGACACCTGCGGCAGGTCGTCGTGCACCATCGTGCGCGTGCTCACGGGGACGTGCTGGAGCGGCCGAATCATGTCGATCGTTCTGCCGCCTCCCGCCGGGCGAGGCAGAGATCGGCCCAGGCCTTGCGCTTCTGCGTCGGGCTGCGCAGCAGGTACGCAGGGTGATAGGTCACGATCACCGGGATCTCCGTGTTCCTCAACGTGTGTACCTGGCCGCGAAGCCGGCCGAGCGGCGCGTCGCTTCCCAGAAGCGCTTGCGCGGCGACGCGGCCCACCGCCAGGATCAGGCGCGGCTCGATGAGCGCAATCTGCCGGTCGAGCCAACCGCGGCAGGCTTGCGCCTCCTCGGCGGACGGGTCGCGGTTGCCGGGCGGCCTGCACTTCAGGATGTTCGCAATGAATACCCTATCACGGCCGAGGCCGACCGCGCGCAGCATCTGGTCGAGAAGCTGGCCGGCGCGCCCCACGAACGGCTCGCCGCGGCGGTCCTCTTCGGCACCGGGCGCCTCGCCGACGATCATCCAGTCAGCTTCGACGCTGCCGACGCCGAACACCGTCTGCGTGCGCGTCTCGTGGAGGCGGCAGCGGGTGCAGACCGATACCGCCTGCCGCAGCGACGGCCAGTCGAGCGAAGAGGCCTCGAGCGTATCGCGCGGCGGGGACGTGAGCTCGGCCGGCGGCGGGGGCGTGAGCTCGGCTTGCGGCGCCTCCGCGCCCGTCGTGCCGGCGTCGCGGGCTTCCTCCTCCACCCGCTGCCGCAGGCAGTAGACGTCGATCCCCAGCGCCTCCAGGTACGCGAGTCGCGCCGCGTCAGCCAACATCGTCGTGCTGCTCCCGGTGGGCGGGCGGCGCTTGTCCTTCCGCGTCCGCGCCACGCGCCGCGGGCGCGCGCGCGTGCCGCGCCCGCCGCCGCCGCAGGCGCCAGAACCAGTACGCGGGCCCCGACACCGCGTAGGTGCCGAACAGCAGCAGGAACACGACCGGCGGCTCGAGCGAGATGAACATGAAGATCAGCGGAATTACCAGCAGCCACGTGAACGGGACGCGGCGGGCGAAGTTGACCTCCTTGAAGCTGTAGTAGTGAAAATTCGAGACCATCAGCGCGCCCGCGATCGCGGTCACGGTGAAGGCACCGGCCAGCCCGGCGAGCCCCGTGACGTCGAACTTGCTGCTCAGCCACACGAACGCCGCCACCAGTCCCGCTGCCGAAGGGCTGGGCAGGCCGACGAAAAAGCGGCGGTCGGCGTTCGAGGCCTGCGAATTGAATCGGGCCAGGCGCAGCGCCGCGGCGACGGCGAACAGGAACGCGACCAGCCAGCCGAGCCGCCCCCACGCGACGTTCCATTCCGCGAGCCGGGCAACGCCCCACTGGTAGACCACGATCGCCGGCGCGAGGCCGAACGACACCATGTCCGAGAGGCTGTCGTATTCCTTGCCGAACTGCGACGAGGTCCGGGTAAGTCGCGCTACCCGGCCGTCGAGCGCGTCGAGCACCATGGCAACGAAAATGGCCGCGCCCGCGGTCTGGAAGCGGCCGTCGACGGCGGCCACGATGGAATAAAAGCCGGCAAACAGCGCCGCCGTCGTCAACAGGTTGGGCAGCAGGAAAATGCCGCTGCGCCTGATTCTGCCGGGTTCGGAGTTCATGCTTTCAGGTCCCACGATGCACCCGGTCAGCCCGGCAGGTGCGCCAGCAGGTCGCTGCCCGCCGCCACTTCCTGCCCCTCGCTCACGGCGACGCGTCCGGCGGCGGGCAACTCGATGTCGGCAAAGCGCGTCCAGCGCAGGTAGGCGCAGCGCTGGCCCTGCCCGACCCGGTCACCGTAGCCGACAATGGCATCCGGCACGAGGCCGAAGCGGTGGCCGTGGAACCGGAGCAGCACGTCTTCGCCCTCGTCGGTGTGCAGCCACAGCCCGCCGATGCGCTCGCCTGCCCGCTCGCCGTGCAAATCCATCACCTTGCCTTCCACCGGGCAGCGTGCCGTGTAGGTGCCGAAAGGGTTCACGCGGATCACGACGCGGCGCACCCGGGCGCCCAGCAGTCCCTCGCCCGTGCTGCCGGCGTCAACGACCCTGCCGTCCACCGGGCTCACGACGCCCAGCGGCGCCGTGGCGACCTCGCGGCGCGGGTCGCGCAGCAACAGGAAACCCAGGGCAAGCAGCGCGGCGGCGGCCAGTGCGCCGGCCCATGCACCGAGGTACCACAGGAAAGCCGCCAGCCCGCCCAGCACCAGCAGCACCGGCACGCCCTCAGTGGCGACGAAACTCTTGCTCCTGTCGATCAACGCGGCGGTCCCTCCGAAAACGAGGTCGTATCTTAGCGTTAATCGGCTCCCGGGGGTGCCGTACCGCGGGTGCCATGTAGAATACGCCGCCTGCTACCTGATACCCGGGGAAACCCATGCGATACAGCGAATTCGGCCTTACGACGCTGAAAGAAGTACCGGCGGAAGCCGAGATCGTCAGTCACCAGCTCATGCTGCGCGCCGGCCTGATCCGCCGGCTTTCCGCGGGCCTGTTCACGTGGATGCCGCTCGGCGTGCGCGTGCTGCGCAAAGTCGAGGCCGTCGTGCGCGAGGAGATGAACCGGGCGGGCGCCCTCGAAGTGCTGATGCCGGCCGTGCAGCCCGCCGAGCTGTGGCAGGAATCCGGCCGCTGGGACGTGTACGGGCCGCTGCTCCTCAGGATGACCGATCGCCACGACCGCGAGTACTGCTTCGGGCCGACCCACGAGGAGGTCATCACCGACATCGTGCGGCGCGATATCAGGAGCTACAAGCAGCTGCCCGTCAACTATTACCAGGTCCAGACCAAGTTCCGCGACGAGATCCGGCCGCGCTTCGGTGTCATGCGTTCGCGCGAGTTCATCATGAAGGACGCCTACTCTTTTCACATCGACCAGGCGTCGCTCGAGGAAGGCTACCGGCGCATGTACGACGCCTACAGCGCGATCTTCACGCGGCTGGGTCTCGAGTTCCGCGTCGTGGATGCCGACAGCGGCGAGATCGGCGGCAACCGCTCGCAGGAGTTTCACGTCATTGCCGACTCGGGCGAAGATGCGATTGCCTACAGCGACGACGACCGCTACGCCTCCAACATCGAATCCGCGGCAACGCTGCCGCCCGACGGTGAACCGGCGGCGCCACGGGAGACCCTGAAGAAGATCGCCACGCCCGGGACGAAGTCCATCGAGGCGCTTTGCGCGCAGCTCGGCGTCGCGCCGGAGCAGACGCTGAAGACCCTGATCGTCGCGGGCAGCGACGGCCCGGTGGCGCTGGTGCTGCGTGGCGATCACACGCTGAACGCCGTCAAGGCCGCGAAGCTTCCGGGAGTCGCCTCGCCCCTGCAGATGGCGGACGCCGCGACGGTGCGCGAGGTCACGGGCTGCGAGCCCGGCTTTGCCGGACCGATCGGCCTTTCCATCCCCGTGTACTTCGATCACGCCACGCGGCTCATGTCCGATTTCGTCACGGGCGCGAACGAGGCCGACGCGCACTTCACCGGCGTCAACTTCGGCCGCGATCTCGCCGTGCCCGAGACGGTAGACATCCGCAACGTCGTCGCCGGGGACCCCGTGCCGGGCGGCCAGGGCGTGCTTCGCATCGCCCGCGGCATCGAGGTCGGCCACATCTTCCAGCTCGGAACGAAATACAGCCAGTCGATGGGCGCCACCGTGCAGGACAAGGACGGGGTCGAGCGCCACCTGATCATGGGTTGCTACGGCATCGGCGTCACGCGCATCGTGGGCGCGGCCATCGAGCAGAACCACGACGAGCGCGGCATCATCTGGCCGGCGCCGCTGGCGCCCTTCGACGTCGTGCTGGTCGGCATCAACCTGCACAAGTCGGAAGCGCTCGCGGAGGCCGCCGCGGCACTGCACGATGAGCTGCAGGCGAGCGGCCTCGAGGTGCTGTTCGACGACCGCGACGCGCGGCCGGGAGTGAAGTTCGCCGACGCCGAGCTGCTCGGCATCCCGCACCGCCTCGTTATCAGCGAACGCAGCCTCGAAGCCGGCGAGCTCGAGTACCGGCACCGCCGCGATCCGGAATCGCGCGTGCTGAAACGTGAAGCGGCTCTCGCACTCGTCCGGGAGCGGGCGTTAACGTAGGGCCCGTCGACAGGCCCGGGGGATGCACATGCTGCGTGTCATCGCGTTCTGCCTGCTGGTGGCAACGAGTGCGGCGGCTTTCGCCCAGCAGGAGTACTCCGATCCCACGCTGCGCAACCTGCTGCGCGCCGCTGCCGACGATGCAACGAGCTTTGACGACAAGTACGCGGCGCAGGTCTGGCTGACCGACATGTCCGGCCGCCTCGAGCGGCAGGTGACCGATGCCGAAGAGCGCCTCGAAATCCTGACGAACGTGCATTTCGAAGCCACCCGTATCGGGCTGCCGCCCGAGCTCGTGCTCGCGGTCATCGACATCGAAAGCAACTTCGACCGCTTCGCGCTCTCTTATGCCGGCGCACGCGGGCTGATGCAGGTCATGCCGTTCTGGCTGGAAGAGATCGGACGCCCCGACGCGAACCTGTTCGTCATCGACACGAACATCCGCTTCGGCTGCACGATACTCAAGTACTACATGGACATGGAGAACGGCGACCTCGTGCGCGCCCTCGGCCGCTATCACGGCAGCCTCGGCCGCCCGGCTTACCCGAACAAGGTGCTCGACAGGCTCCGCAACAAGTGGTTTCGCCTGTAGCGGAAAGCGGGGCTCAGTGCCGCCGCTCGCGCTCCGGGCGCTCCGTTGCCGCCAACGCGTCCAGCGCTTTCAGCTTCGCTCGCAGCGCATCCCGCCGGGCATCGTTGTAGGCGCGTTCGGAAAGGCTCTTCTGCGCGCTCTCGAGATACGCCTCCGCGGCACTCAGGTCCTCCGCGGCATGCGCCTCGGCGCCGGCTTCCCGGGCCACGGCGATGGCCTGGCGGGCGTCGCTCATTTCCTGCACGGGCGGACTGCTGCCGCAGGCGGCAAAGGCGAAGAGGAGCGCAATCGTGAAACTGCGCGCCAGAGCTCCGGCTACGCGGCCGGTTATTATGTTTGTAAGCGTGCGCACGCGCGAAAGCTAGCAAGCCCGCCGCCCGCCAGTCAAGTGAAGGAAAAAAGCCCAAAATCAGGCTTTTCGATCAACAAGCGGAAGTGACTTGAGATTTTGTGCGCCGCCCGGGACACTCCCCGGGTGGTAACCGCCGGCACCCGCCCGCGGCCCTGAAGGAGCACTGCTGTTATGAATCTCACGATTTATCACAATCCCCACTGTTCCAAATCCCGGAGGACCCTCGAAATCCTGCACGAGTACGGCCTGGAGCCGCGCATCGTCGAATACCTGAAAACCGCGCCGGACAAGGCCGCGATACTCGAGCTGGCACGCCGGCTCGGCGTGCCCGTCGCGAAGCTGGTGCGGGAAAACGACGACGCCGTCCAGCAGGCCGGCCCCCTGCCCCGCGGCGACGAGGCACTCGCGGCCTGGCTCGCGGATCATCCGAAGGCCCTGCAGCGCCCGGTGGTCGTCGACGAAGACCGCAAGGTCGCGGTGATCGGCCGGCCGCCGGAGAACGTCTACGACCTCCTCCCCGGGCCCGACTCGGCCGCGTGATCGAAATCCTCGTCCTCTATTACTCGCGGCACGGCGCCACCGAGGCGCTGGCGCGCGAGGCGTGCCGCGGGGTGGATGCCGTGGACGGCGCCGCCGCGCGGCTGCGCACCGTGCCGCCGGTGTCTGCCACCACGGAGGCCGTCGACCCGCCGGTGCCCGACGACGGCCCGCCCTACGCCACCCACGCGGACCTTACCGAGTGCGCCGGGCTGCTCATCGGCAGCCCGACGCGCTTCGGCAACATGGCGGCGCCCCTCAAGTACTTCCTCGACGGCACCAGCAGCCACTGGCTCGGCGGCACGCTCGCCGGCAAGCCCGCCGGCTGCTTCACCTCCACGTCCACCCTGCACGGCGGCCAGGAAAGCACCCTGCTGTCGATGGCGATCCCGCTCCTGCACCACGGCATGCTCATCGTCGGCGTGCCCTACACCGAGGACGCCCTCTCCAGCACCACCACCGGCGGGACGCCCTACGGCGCCAGTCACGTCACGTGGAATCGCGAGGACGACCGTCTCTCGGATGACGAACGCCGCCTCGCGCGCGCGCTCGGGCGCCGCGTCGCCACCGTCGCGAAGCGGCTTGCCGGCGGCTAGCCCGGGTGCTCACCGGCTCGGGGCGATCAAATCCTCCTCGCGCGGTTCACTGTCTCCGGCATAGAAGCAGGCCGCGAGCCGCGGCTGCCCGGCGACCGGTTCCAGCGGCGGCACCTTTTCGCGGCAGCAGGCTTCCGCCCGGTAGCAGCGCGGTGAGAAATCGCAGCCCGGCGGCGGCGCGGCGGGGTTCGGCAGCTCGCCTTGCACCCGGATGCGGCGCCGGGCACGTTTTCCGGGAATCGGGACGCTGGACAGCAGCACGCGGGTGTAAGGGTGGCACGGCGAGCGGTAGAGCGCTTCGCGGCCGGCCAGCTCGACGACCCGTCCCAGGTACATCACCGCGACCCGGTCGCAAAGGCTCTCCACGACGGCGAGATCGTGGGAGATGAAAAGGTAGGTGAGCCGCAGGCGGCGGCGGAGATCCGCGAGCAGGTTCAGCACCTGCGCCTGCACCGAGACGTCCAGCGCCGAGACCGGCTCGTCGAGCACGATGATCTCCGGCTCCGCGGCCAGCGCGCGGGCGATGCCGATGCGCTGGCTCTGGCCGCCCGAGAACTCGTGGGGATAGCGGTCGATGAACTCCGGGCTCAGGTCGACCTGTGCCATCAGCTCGTCGATGCGTTCCCGCCGGCGCGGCGCGTCCAGGCCAAGGAGATGGGCGAGCGGGGCCGCCAGGATCTGGCGCACCGTCTTGCGGGGGTTCAGCGAGGACAAGGGGTCCTGGAACACGTACTGCACGCGTCGCGAGAGCGCGGCGGCATCGCGGCGGGCGAGCGCCGGCACGGACTCGCCGTCGAGCCGGATGGTGCCGGTAGTGGGCCGGTCCAGCCCCACGATCATCCGCGCCAGCGTCGACTTGCCGCAGCCGGACTCGCCCACGATGCCCAGGGTCTCGCCGCGAGTCACGGACAGGTCGACCCCGCGCACCGCCTGGACGCCGCCCTGCCGGCAAAGCAGCCCGCCGCGGGCGCCGAAGCGGCGCGTGACGCCGGCAAGCTCCAGTAGCGGACGCTCACTCACGCCGACACCTCCCCCGGGGTGGCGGCGCCGGCGGCCCTGCCCTCCCCGAGCTTCGGCACGCAGTCCAGGAGCCGTCGGGTATAAGGATGCGCGGGCTCCTCCAGCACGGCGGCCGCGCTGCCGCTCTCGACGACCTCACCGGCGTACATCACCAGGAGGCGATCGCAGAGCTCCGAGACGACGCCGAAGTCGTGGG
>CAYRKH010000105.1:0-9631 GCA_964424805.1 uncultured Woeseiaceae bacterium | reverse complement strand
CTGGCAGTTGTCCGGGATGTCCGGCGTCTGGCGCATGATGTCGGTGATCGGGAAGCGGTCCTCCTGCGCCACCGCCATGTACATGCGCGGCATCAGCGGAAAATGGAATGCCATGTGGCACTCGTCGCCGTCGTCGCCGAAATACTGCTGCGTGTCCTCGGGCCACATGTTGGCTTCGGCGAGCAGCATGCGGTCCGGGTAGTGCGCGTCGAGGTCCGCACGAATCTTTTTCAGCACCGCGTGCGTTTCCGGCAGGTTCTCGTTCGACGTGCCTTCGCGCTCGATGAGGTAGGGGATCGCGTCCAGCCGCAGGCCGTCGACGCCGATGTCGAGCCAGAAGTGCATGACCGACAGGACTTCCTCGAGCACCCGCGGGTTGTCGAAGTTGAGATCGGGCTGGTGCGCATAGAAGCGATGCCAGAAATAAGCCTGCGCCTCGTCGTCCCAGGTCCAGTTCGAGCGCTCGGTATCGCAGAAGATGATGCGCGTGCCGGCGTACTTCTCGTCGGAATCGGACCAGACGTAGAAGTCACGCTGCGGGCTGCCGGGCGGTGCCTTGCGCGCGGCCTGGAACCAGGGGTGGTCGGAAGAGGTGTGGTTGATGACGAGTTCCGTGATCACGCGGATGCCGCGCGAATGCGCCTTGTCCACGAAACGACGGAAATCTCCGAGCGTGCCGTAGTCCGGGTGGACGGCGCGGTAGCCGGCGATGTCGTAACCGTCGTCGCGCCGCGGGCTCGGGTAGAACGGCAGGAGCCAGATGCAAGTGACGCCGAGCGCGGCGATGTAGTCGAGCTTCGCGAACAGCCCGGCGAAATCGCCGATGCCGTCGTTGTTGGAATCGAAGAACGACTTGATGTGCAGCTGGTAGATGACCGCGTCCCGGTACCACAGCGGGTCCTGCTCGGGAGCCGCGCTCATGCGGCCGCTCCCGGCGGCGCGAGGCGCCAGATCGCGTACGGGTGGTCCGGGTCCAGCTCCAGGTGCTGCACCTTGCCGGACCAGTGGAAGCGGCCGCCGGTCACGAGGTCGTGGACGTCCACGCGGGCGTGGTCGGGCAGGCCCCATTCCCACAGCGGCACCTCGAAATCGAAAGCCTGCGCGTTGTGCGGGTCGAGGGTGATCGCGACCAGGATCATCTCGTCGCCTGGCGCAACCTGCTTGCCGTAGTAGAGGACGTGATCGTTCCAGGCGTTATAAAACCTGAGACCCGCGTGCGTCTGCAGCGGCAAATACGCGCGGCGCAGGCGGTTCAGCAGCGCAATGTCCGCCACGATGTTGCCGGCTGCCTGCCAGTCGCGCGGCTTGATCTCGTACTTCTCGCTGTCCCGGTACTCCTCCCGGCCGGGAAGCGGCTCGGACTCGCAGAGCTCGAAGCCCGAATAGACGCCGAACAGGCCCGAGAGGGTGGCCGCCAGCGCGGCGCGGATGCGGAAGCCCGGTCGGCCCGCGGTCTGCAGCCAGGTGGGGTTGATGTCGGGTGTATTCACGAACAGGTGCGGCCGGAAGAAATCGGGCAGCGTGCCGGTGGTGAGTTCCGTGAAATAGGCGGCCAGCTCCGCCTTGCTGTTGCGCCACGTGAAATACGTGTACGACTGCGAGAAGCCGAGCTTCGCGAGGCGGTACATGACCGCGGGGCGGGTGAACGCCTCGGAAAGGAAGATCACGTCGGGGTGCAGGGCGCGGACGTCCTCTATCATCCACTGCCAGAAGGCGAACGGCTTCGTGTGCGGGTTATCGACGCGGAACACCTTTACGCCTTCCCCGATCCAGAACAACACGACGTCGCGCAGGGCGAGCCACAGGTCGGGAATCGATTCGCGGTTGAAGAAGTCGACGTTGACGATGTCTTCGTATTGCTTCGGCGGGTTCTCCGCGTACTTGATCGTGCCGTCGGGCCGCCAGTCGAACCAGCCGGGGTGTTCGGACAGCCAGGGGTGATCCGGCGAGCACTGGATCGCAAAATCGAGCGCGATCTCCATACCGTGTTCCCGTGCGGCCTCGACCAGGCGCCGGAAATCGTCCAGGCCGCCGAGCTCGGGATGGATGGCATCGTGGCCGCCGGCTTCGCTGCCAATCGCGTAGGGGCTGCCGGGATCGTCCGGCGCCGGCACCAGCGTGTTGTTGCGGCCCTTGCGGTGGGTGCGCCCGATTGGGTGGATCGGCGGGAAATAGAGCGTGTCGAAGCCCATCGCGCGTACCTGCGGCAGGCGGGTGATGACGTCGTCGAAGGTGCCGTGGCGCCTTTCCTCGGCGTATGGCGCCTGCGAGCGGGGGAAGAGCTCGTACCAGGCGGAAAAGCGCGCGGCAAGGCGCTCCGCCTCGACCCGGTAGACGGCGGAACGGAGGGCGAAAGGGCGCTCGTTCGCATGGTCCATCCGCGCGGCCAGCGCCGGATCGAGCAGGATGTCGGCGGCGCCCTCGAGATCGTCGTGTCCCGTGCCGAGGGTGGCGTCCAGGCGGCGCACGAACGCGTCCAGGCGTTCGCCGGCGTCGCCGCTCGAGCGGTCGGCGGCGGCCGCCACGAGGTTGCGGCCTTCCGCCGCGTCGACCGGGCGCGCCACGCCGGCGGCGAGCTTTTTCCGGAAATCGCGCCGGAATCCCGCGTAGCGGTCGAGCCAGGCTTCGACCTCGAACGCGTAGCGGCCGAGGCGAGTGAGCGGGAAGGCGGCGCGCCAGCGGTCGTTGCCGAGCTCCTGCATGGGCGCGGCAGTCCAGGTCTCCTGGTCGGCGGCGCGCCAGCGCAGCTCGGCGGCAAGCTGCTCGTGACCGTCGGCGTAGATCGTCGCCTCCACGGTAACCACGTCGCCCACCGTGCGCCTGGCGGCAAACAAGCCGTCGTCGACGCTCGGGGCGATCGCTTCGATCACCAGCCGGGATTGCGCCGCGGCGTGCCTGGCCGCCGGCGCGCCGCCGGGCTTGCTCGCCAGCCGTACCGGTTCCGGGCGCCGGCCGACGAGCGCGCGCACCTCGTGAGGCTGCAGCGCTGCCAGCGGCGGCTCCGTTCCGTGCGCCCGCGTGAACGGCTGGAACGCCGCGCCCAGGGACGCCAGGAGGCGAGATTCCGGGGCAAGGTTGCGATTTCCCCCGGCGCGGCCGCAGGGGCGCGCCTCGCGCGCAACGGCGGCACCGACGAGCAGCACCAGCGCTTGCCTGGCGCACCGCAGGTCGGAATGATCACCCCGCAGGATCCCGGTAACGCCGTCGGCGCCGGCCGCGAGCCGCATCTCCCCCGGATAGTGCGCCGCCACCTCGAGCAGCGCCGCGGCCTCCCGGGCATGGCCGGACAGGCCGGGCGGCAGGATGAAACCGCTCGCGGTTCCCGCCGCCAGCAGCGCGAGCCGCCGGCGCGCGGCTTCGCCGCGGGCGCGCGAGGCGACCTCGGCGGTCACTTCCGCGAGCAGCGGCGCGCCGGTTCGCAGCGCCTCGTATTCCTCCGCCAGCCAGTGCGCTTGCCCGTCCCAGTACGCGAGCGAGGAGACGAAGCGGTCGAAGCCTTCGAGCCGTTGCGCGTCGCTCCACGCGAGGCCGGGCGTATGGGCAATGACCACGAGACTGGGGTTGTGTTCGCGCGCGGGCGCGAGAATCTGCGCGAGCAGCGGACCGCCGACAGCCGCGGGCCGGCGGATGCGAAACCCGTCGGCGCCGGACGTCGTGAGCTCCGCGAGCCGTGCGCCGATCGTCGGCGCCAGCCGTCCCGCCCCGGGTGCCCGCAGCCGGGCCTTCGCTTCACCGGCGGGAGGGAGCGTGCGCCTCGGATCGACCGCGGCGCCGTCCGGGCGGCGGCGCCGCAGCTCGAACAGCGCCTCGTGGGCGGCGACCAGGGGGTGGTCGATCGGGAAGCGATCGAGCTCGACGTCCAGCAGCAGCGACAGGCCGGCGTCCCGCGCCTGCCGGGCCAGCGCGACCGAAACCGGCGACGAGGCGCTCGTCATCAAGGGCCGGGCAGGTGCCAGCAGCATCGCATCGAAGCCGCGCCGGGCGACGTCACCGGGGTCGGGTGCCGTTGCCGCGTTCGCGTCAACGGCGAGGATGCGTGAGGGAATCGGCGCTGCCCCGGCTTTCGCCGTTATTCTCGCTTCTGCCAAACTTCCACCTCTTCCTCCCGGGGCGGACTCTCGACGATGATCGGCCCGACCTTGCAGGGCGTTACGCTCTTCTGCTCGTTGCACTCCGGCACGGCCTGCAGCCGGTCCAGGTAGGCCATGCGGGTGGCGTCGGGCGGCTGCTGCCGGTCTTCGGTGTCGTCGCCGGGCGGGACGATGCCCCAGCCGGCGGAGCCGGCGAGTTCCTGCTCCGCCTGCTCGAGGGAGGCATACACCGGCCGCTGGCGGGCGCTTGGCAGGCAGCGCGAACGATCGGGATTGACGATCACCGTTTCGTCGTTCTGCTTGGCGGCAACGAGTTCCTGCAGTACCGCCTCGCAGTCCTGCCGGTCATAGAACACGTACTGCGCCTGCTGCGGCTGGCACACCGTCTTGCCGCTGGGAGCGACGCATTCGCTCAAGGTAAGCACAAAGACCTGTATCCACGCGGTATCCATGGAATTCTCCCGGAGGGAAAAGCTTTAGAGGCGTCGGCGGGCGGTTCAGGACGAACCCCGCGGAGCGGCGGCACACCCGGCACGAGCGGTCATTCTAGCATCGGCGCTCGAGAACGTTACAGGTGCGGTCCCGCGGGCGAGCGGCTATAAATAATAAGAATGCCTCATCGTGCTCCCAGCTTTTTCCTTGCTGCATTGCTCGTGGCGCTCGCTCCATCGCGCGTGCTCGCGCAGGACACCGGGTCCAGCGCCATTCACTGGGCCTACTCGACGTGGTTCGGGACCGGCTGGTACCGGATCGGCGACGACCGCGACGCTTTCGCCGTCCGCTATGCGCCGCGCAGGCTCATCCGCGAGGAGACGGTGAAGGAAGGCGATCAGCCCTGGCGGGTCGAAGTGCGCGTTCCGTTCACCGTCGGGTTCGAGCAGTTCCCGTTGGACGACATTGGCGACAGCCTCGATCCCGCCAATTTTGCGAGCCTGAGCGTCACGCCCGCGGTGAACGTCACCGTGCCCCTGTCGGATAAATGGACCCTGCGGCCGTTCGTCGCGCTCGGCTGGGGAACGCTGCTGAACGGCAGCGGCTCGGCGTGGACCTGGTGGACGGGGGTGCGCAGCCGCTACCGGTCGTCGATCGGCGCGCTCGGCTGGTCCTGGCTGTATTCCGTTGCCGTCGTCGGCTACTCACCGAGCGAGGGCCCGTCGTCGAACTTCTGGCCGGTCATGACGGGCTTCGAGTTCGATTACCCGGCCGGTGCGTACGAGCTGCAGGGCGAGCAGCTCTACGTCAACTGGCACGCGGCGTACACGTACTTCGCCGACGAGATGGAGCTGGTGCGCGTCGGCCTGGAGGACGACGAGATCCGCGACCAGTGGGAGCTCGGCATCGGCATCAACAAGGAGCAGACGCCGATCGGGGTGTGGCGGCTGCGTTTCGATCGCCTGGGGATTGCGTACCGCTTCAGCACCGATGGCGAGCTGCAGGGCATCGGGCTGGTGTTCAGCTCCCTGTTCGACCTGTAGGAGCGCGCACCGCGCGCGATGCCACCTGTCTCCGATGCTGCAACCGACGCTGCTACCGCGTGTCCGCCGTGGCATCGCGCGCGATGCGCGCTCCTACAGGATCTCGAAGCGGTCGGCGTCGATGTGGAAGGGGAACTGCTTGCGGAAGGTTTTCAGCGCCTCCAGGTCGAGCGTTGCCGACCATAGCCCGGGCTCGGCGGTCACCGGCGCCATGTGCTGCCCGCGGTAATCGATGATGGCACTGCCGCCGATGTAACCGATGCCGTTGCCGTCCGTGCCGACGCGGTTCACGGCGGCGACGTAGCACAGGTTCTCGATCGCGCGCGCCTGGATCAGCGTTGCCCAGGCGTGATGGCGGGATTCGGGCCAGTTGGCCACGTACAGCAACAGGTCGTAATTGCCGAGGTTGCGGCTCCAGGCGGGAAAGCGCAGGTCGTAGCAGACCAGCGGCCGTACCCGCCAGTCGCCGATGCGGAACGTGACGAGCTCGCTGCCGGCCGAGTAACACTCGTGTTCTCCGGCGAGGCGGAACAGGTGGCGCTTGTCGTAAAAATCGAAGTTGCCGTCCGGCCGCATCAGGATGAGGCGGTTGTAGTAGCGGCCATCATCGCGAATGACGAGGCTGCCACAGATCACGGCGCCGGTCTGCTTCGCGGTTTCCGTCATCCACGCGACCGAGGAGCCGTCCATGCGCTCTGCCTGGGCCTCGGCCTCCATCGTGAAGCCGGTCGCGAACATTTCCGGCAGCACGATGAGATCCGTCTTGCGTTCCATCTGCTGCAGCATTCCCGAGAACGCCTGCAGGTTCTTTTCCCTGTCGTGCCAGTGCAGGTCGGCCTGCACGACCGTGACATCGAGGGTAACGTCTAGAGCTGGCATAAGCGTCGCGCGGCCTCTTCGAGGGTGGCATCATCCTTGGCGAAACAGAAGCGCAGTTTATGCCCGGGCGGCGGTTCGGCGCAAAACACCGAGACGGGGATCGATGCGACTCCGATTTCCCGCGTGAGGTGCCGCGCATAGTCGACGTCCGGCTCGTCGGTAATGTCCGAATAATCGAGCAGCTGGAAGAACGTGCCGCGGGCTGGCTGGAAACGGAAGCGCGAGCCGGATACCAGCTCACAGAACCTGTCGCGCTTCGCTTCGTAGAACGCCGGAAGCTCCGCGTAATGTTCGGGTGTTTTCGCCATGAAATCGGCAATGGCATGCTGGATTGGCGTGGTCACCGAGAAGCAGGTGAACTGGTGTACCTTGCGGAACTCCGCCGTCAGTTCCGGCGGCGCGACGCAGTAGCCGACTTTCCAGCCCGTTGCGTGGTACGTCTTGCCGAAAGACGAGAGTACGAGCGAGCGTTGCCACAGCTCGTCGTGGCGCAGCAGGCTCTGGTGGGCGGCGCCGTCGAAGATGATGTGCTCGTAGACCTCGTCCGACAGCAGGTACGCGGAGGTCGCGCGCACGGTGTCGGCGAGCGTGTCGAGATCGTCGGCCGACAGCACCGCCCCCGTGGGGTTGTGCGGGGAATTCAGGATCACGAGGCGGGTGCGCTCGTTGAGCGTATCGGCCAGGCGCTGCCAGTCGATGTGGAAGTCCGTCGCGGAACCGGAGGCGGCCAGCGGGATGTGGCGCGTGCGCCCGCCGGCCAGGGTGACGGCCGGCTCATAGGAATCGTAGGCCGGGTCGAAGACGATCACCTCGTCGCCGGGCCGCACCAGCGCCTGGATCGCGCTGAACAGGCCTTCCGTGGCGCCGGTGCTGACGGTGACCTCCGTGTTCTCGTCGACGGTCCGCCCGTAGAGCCGTTCGACTTTCGCGGCGATCGCTTGCCGCAGCGAGGGTACGCCCGGCATTGGCGCGTACTGGTTCGCGCCGGCGCGCAGGTAATGATGGATCAGCCGCAGCAGCTCCGGATGAGGGTCGAAGCCCGGGAAGCCCTGGGAAAGATTGATCGCATTGCACTCCTGCGCGAGCTGGCTCATGACGGCAAAGATCGTCGTGCCGACGTCGGGCAGCTTGCTTTCGGCGCTGATGCTCCCGGCAGGCGCCGCCACTCAGGCCGACTCCGGCACGGTCCAGCCGGCGGGTAGCGGGCCCTGGTCCATGATGATCTCGCGGTGTCCGCTCCAGGTGCTGCGGATGGCCTCCGGCGTGCCGATGCCCGCCGCCCGCGGGTCGCCGCAGGGACCGAACCAGTGGTTTTGCGGCGCGCCGGTGGTACGCGCGCGCATGCCGCAGTAGGTCGTACCGTTCAGCGTGGCGCCAAGCACCTGCTGCTGGAAATGCACGTCTTTGCTTATGACCGCGGCCGTGAGGTGCTGCGTCATCCGCTGCAGGATCGACAGCACCGCCGGCAGGTCGCCGTCGTCATACTCCACGACCACCTGGAACGGCCCGAACAGCTCAGTGGTGACGAGCTCGAAGTGGTCGTCGATCGCCGCGAGGGGCAGCTGCACCGCGGTCGGCTCCAGGGCCCCGTAGCGATCCGGAATCGAGTGGCCTTCGAGCGGCTTGCCGCCGAACAGGAGTTTCGCGCCGGGGATGCTGCTGACCGCGTCGACATGCGCCAGCATGCGCTCGTTGGTCCAGCTCAGCACCGGGCCGATCGTCAGGTCGTCCAGCTTGCGGCGCGCGGCGAGCTCGCCGAGCTTCGGGAGGAGGGGGGCGCTCCAGTTCCGGTGCACAAAGAGGATGCTCTGCGCGGAGCACTTCTGGCCGCTCGCGTTGTAGGCATCCTGGTCACACTGCCACGCAACGTAATCGAGCCATTCCGGCGCGTAGTCCGGGCCGATGACCTTCCAGTCGAAGCCCGCGTCCTCCAGCCGCACCGCGCCGCGGAACTGCGCGGCGATCTTCTCGGCGACCTCGCTCGACCCGGTGAACTGCACGAGGCGCAGGTCGTCCTTTGCCGCCTCCAGCAGGCGGCCCATTTCCCGGCCGCTGCAGTGGATGAGGTCCATATCCCCGGCGGGCAGGCCGGCATGGATCAGCAACCGCACGAACTGCTCGAACACCGCGCTCACCTTCGAGTCGACTTTCACCAGCGGCTTGTTGCCCATGAACAGCGCACCCAGCGCCTGCAGCGCCGGAATCTCCAGCGGAAAATTGAAGGGCGCGATCACGGCGACGGGGCCGAACGGCCAGCGATAGCCTCGCGACTCCTGCCCCGGGTGATCGCCGGGGTTGGAAAAGCCGCGCGCAAGGAAGCGCACCCCGTCGCCGGCGAAGTTTTCGAGGAAGATGCGCGTGACCAGCACTTCGCCCTCGCACTGGCGCCAGCTTTTCGGCATCACCCGCTGAATCAGCTTCGTGAAGTAGTCCTGCACGTCCTTCTCGCCCAGCAGCGCGGCGGCGCGCGCGCAGACGTTGCCGAGCATCTTGTAGCGCTCGGGACTTTCTACCGGGTTGTGCAGCCCGGTGCGCGGGCAGCGCCGGATGCTGTCGAGGAAGGGCTGGTGATCCTGCGTGTCCGGCACCTCCAGGAACGGTTCGCCGTTCAGCGGGTCGACGATATCCTCGCGCACCGCCTTGTCTTCGATCCATTCACCGGCGACGAGATTGCGGAGCCTGCCGGGTTTGTCGGCGGTCATACCGCCGAAAGGATCGAGGGTGACGAACGCGCGTGACTGAACCATGGCTTTGCTCCTGCATGCCGCGAGCCGGGACCCCCCGGCACGGTTTGAACCCGGACGAAAGCACAAGAATACCAACCCGGCGGCGCCGTTGTCCTGCGCGACCGGGCCAATGCCGCGCCTGGACAGGACAGTAAAAACGGCCATTTGCCGGTGGGTGCCGACTCGGGGATAATTGAAACCGGTCCGCGTCGGTTTCCCCGCGACGGTCAGCCGTGAACTCCGTCAGGCCCGGAAGGGAGCAGCGGCAGCGGTGAAACCGGGTGCCGGGGACGTGCTGGCGCGGGCCATTTTTTTCAATCACCCGACGGGCACATGAGTTATCTCGTACTCGCAAGGAAGTGGCGTCCCCGGAACTTCGCTGAAACCACGGGCCAGGAACACGTTCTCAAGGCGCTGACCAACGCGCTGGACAGCGAGCGCCTGCACCACGCGTACCTCT
>CAYRKH010000104.1:0-9696 GCA_964424805.1 uncultured Woeseiaceae bacterium | reverse complement strand
GATGTCGGCGCCGGCGTGGTCATTCGTAGCCGTAGTAGCCATAGCCCCCCCCGTAGTAGCCGAACTGCGACGAGTGGCGACTCTTGTTCAGGATGAAGTTGATCGCCTTGTCGGGGTCCAGCACTTCGATAGTCTGCAGCAGCGCCTGCTGTGTCGTTTCGCCGGCCTCGACCACCAGCGCGATCTGGCCGACCTGGCTCGCCAGCGCCTGGGCTTCGCTGGTAATCAGCAGCGGCGGTGAATCGAGCAGGATGATGCGGTCGGCATAGCGGGTCGCCAGCTCGGACAATATGTCCGACATGCGATCGCTGGCGAGCAGCTCCGTAGCCTGCGGATGGTGGTGACCGGCGGGCAGCACCTGCACGTCGTTCATGTCCGTGCGGACCAGGGCTTCCTCGACGCTCAGCGCGTCGTCGAGCAGCAGGTCGATCAGGCCCGGCAGCTCGGCCATTCCCAGCTCCCGGCTGATGTGCCGCTTCGCGACGTCCGCGTCCACCAGCAGCACGTTCAGCTCGCGCTCCAGCGACATGCTGAGCGCCAGATTCATCGAGCAGAACGTCTTGCCGGCATCCGGCATCGCGCTCGTGATCATGATCACGTTCATGTGATCCGAGGCTTCGCCGGTGTACTTGACGGCGTTCGTGATCAGGGGACGCTTGATGCGCCGGAACTCGTCGGCAACGTGCCCGGCGTGATCCACCGGGGCGAGGAGGCCGGCGCGGATGAGCTGCTCCCGGTCGACGGCATGCTTCGGGCCGTCGATCGTGACCTTCTTCTTGCGCGCCGTCGCAATCGGCGTCGGCGTCGCGACCTCGAGCGCTCTCTGCTGGCCGTCGGGGATCGTATCGTCCGACAGCTCCGGCGGCGCCATCGGCACGGGCGCCGGCTCTGGCGCCTGCGGCGGCACGGTCCGCTGGACGGGCAGCACGCCTTCGCTCTTCAGCCGGTTCAGTGCGTCCTGGATTTTACTCATACGCCAACTCCCCCCGTCAGGCGCGCGACCAGCGCCGCGCCCGGGGCTTCGAATGCAATGGCGAGAACCGTCAGGGCGACGAGCGACCCGTAGCTCGCCACCCATACGTACGCTTCCCGGCGCCGGGCGGCGATCTCTTCGGGCTTCAGCACCATGCTGACGGAGCCGAGCACCGGCAGTCCGCCGATACGTTGCAGCGAGCGACGCGTAAAGAACACCGGCTTCAGCTGGTTGAGGCCAAAAGCCACGGCCCCGCCCGCACCGAGCCCGAAGAACAGGACCATGGCGAGCAGCATGGGTCGATTCGGGCCGACCGGATCGAGCCCGGCAAACGGCGGCTCCAGCGTACGGAACTTTATGCCGTCGGTGACCGGGTCGAGGCGCTCCTTCGACTGGAGCTGCTCCCGCCGCACCAGGAGTTCCTGGTAGCGGGTCTGGACCACGCCGTAGTCGCGGTTGAGCTGCGCCAGGTTGGCTTCGACTTCGGCGATCTTGTCCACGTCGGCGCGTAGCTGGTCGACGGTTCCCCGGTGGGTGCGGAGCTGCGCCTCGAGGCCTGCCAGCTCGACTTCGGCGGTGCTGAGCTGGATACGCAGGTTCTGGTACACCGGGTTGGCCTGCAGCGGCTGCTCGGGCGTCGTCACCGGGATGCCGGCCGCGGCGGCGGCCTGGCGTTCGGCGCCGCAGGCCTGCTGGAGCTGCTCGATGATTTCCTTGAGCGAGACGATGCTCGGGTGCTTGTCGGTGAAGTCGACGCGCAGCAATGCCAGCTCGCCCTCGAGCTGCGCGATCTGCCCCTGCTGGGAACAGCCGATGGACGACGGCCCGGCGACGGCGCTGCTCATGATGCCGAACACGGGCTCCTCGCCCTCGATCTGCCGCCTCAGCTCGTCGCGGCGCTCGCGGACCTGCCGGAGCTGCGATTCCGTGGTCTCGACGGCGCTCAACGCGGTCTGCAGGCGGTTGTAGTAATCGCCGCGATCGTTGGGCATGTAGCCGAGGTTGTCTTTCTGGAACTGGGCGAGCGCCTGCTCGGCGGTTCGCAGCCGGCCTTCGTGCTCGCGGATCTCGGCGTCCAGCGCGCGCGCCGTCATCTCCGCGTCCGTGCCCTTGCCCTGCAGGGAGCTTTCCACGAAGGCGTCGACGACCGCTGCCACGACCTCGCGCGCCTTCTCACGGTTGGGGTCTTCGTAGGAGATGCTGAAAACGTTGCGCTCGCGATTGCCCTGCACCTGGATGCGTTCCTGCAGCCGGGTAATCAGGTGCTCCATCTGCTCCGGTGTCTCGACGCGGAGGTCGAGGTCGGTGCGGCGGGCGACCGCCTCCACGTTCGGCCGCGTGAGCAGCGCCCGGCTTACGGCTTCCACCTGCGCGGCGAGGTTGTCGGAAATGGCGAGCCCCTCGAAGATCGGGCGCATGAGGCTCTCGGTGTCGACATAGACACGGGCCGAAGCGCTGTAGACGTTCGGCATGGTGAACACGTAGTACCAGCCGAGCACGGAGATCAGCCACGCGCACCCGGCCGCCCACCAGCGGTAGCGCCACATGCCCCGCGCATACTCGAGCGCCTCGGCGATGAGCTGCTGGACGTTCAATGCGCCGCCACCGGTGACACCGCTGCTATTGGTGAAATCGTCGCTATCCGTGAAATTGCCGCCAGCGATGTGGGAGCGCGCATTGCGCGCGATGCTACGTCGCCTGTGTAAGCGGGCGGTGTTGGTTTAGGCGGTGGGGTATCGCGCGCGGTGCGCGCTCCTACATAAGCGCGCGGGGTTGGTTTACGCGGTGGGGTATCGCGCGCTATGCGCGCTCCTACAGAGGGGCGCGGGGTTGGTTTACGCGGTGGGGTATCGCGCGCGATGCGCGCTCCTACACGTGTGTTGTCGGCGGGCATCAGAAGAAAGACTCGGGGATGATGAGCACGTCGCCCGGGAACATGCGGACGTTCTGCTCGATGTTGCCCTTGTTCAGCAGGTCCTCGATGCGCACGGCGATCTCCACCGTCCTGCCGTCGATCTTGCGGATGATCTTGGAATTGTTGCCGGCCGCGAACTCCGACAGCCCGCCCACCTCGATCATCACGTCCAGCACCGTCATACCCTGGCGGAACTGCAGCGCCCGCGGCTGCACCGCCTGCCCCACCACGCGCACCTGCTGCTGCGGCGCGCCGGCGAAGCTCTGCATGATGACGGTTACGACGGGCGAACGGACGTACTCGGAGAGCACGCCCTCGATGTCGCGCGCCAGCGCGGTCGAGGTCTTTCCGGCCGCCTGGAGGTCCTCCACCAGCGGCGTCGAGATCTTGCCGTCGGGACGCACCTGCACGGCGGTGGAAAGGTCCTGGTGATCCCAGACGAAGATCTGCAGCGCATCGCCCGGCCCGATCGTGTACTCGATGGCCTGCTCGGCGACGTCGTCCGGCAGGTTCGTCGCCGTATAGTCGGCGCCGGCGCAGGCGGAGAGCAATCCCCATGTTGTCGCGAGCAGAAGTACCGCATTGGCTTTATTCATCATTGGATTTATGGCCCGTAGGTCCGAGTTGTAGCGGCGTTGCCGACAGTGCGGCATTGCATGAAGAATAGCACCGAATCGCCGCAAGTTTGCGAAGCGAGATCGCAGTTTGGATGCCCGTTTACCGCCCGCAAGACGGACCCCCGCAGGACCCGTTCTGCCCGCAGTAGACTCCGTCCCGCCGCCGACGATCTCCTTCCCGTCCAGGGCGAATTCTAGACCAGGACGGCCGCGGGTTCAGGGACCCAGTACGGTTTAAAAACGTGACCCGGATCACGCTGTAGGAGCGCGCATCGCGCGCGATGCCACGGCGAGCAGCAGATGCGAGGCGCGTTGGTAATGCCAATGCCGTGGCATCGCGCGCGGTGCGCGCTCCTACAGGGAGTCCAGGAGCTGTTTGGCCTCCGAGCGGCTGGTGAGGCCGGTGTCGGCGGACAGGGCCTGCTGCAGGAGCTCGCGGGCTTCGTCGTGCTGGCCCGCGGCGGCCAGCCCGGCGGCCAGGTGGTACTGGACCTCCGGGTTGCCCTTGCTGTATTCGACGGCCTTGCGCAGGGTCGGGATGCCCTCCTCCAGGTTGCCGGCGCTGACCTGGATCCAGCCGAGGGTATCGGCAACCGAGCCGTTCTCGGGGGACTGCTCGAGAGCACGCTTCGCCGTTGCCTCGGCCCGGGCGTCGCCGCGCACGAAGTACTCCCAGGCGAGGTTGTTGAGGGCGAGGAAGTTGTCGGGCTCCGCGGCGAGCACGCGCTCGTATTCCGCGACGGCGCGATCGCTCTGGCCCTCGGCCTGGTACTCCTGCGCGACGAGCACGCGAACCGAGGCGTCCAGCGGCTGGCGCTCGAGGTAGTCGGTCAGCGGCGCCAGGCGACCGTCGAGCCCGCCCGCCGTGCGGACCCGGTAGGCGCGGATGGCGAGCCGCGGGTCGTCTGCGCGGAGCGAGAGCGCCTTGTCGTACAGCGTCGACGACGACCGGTACTGTTTCTCGCGGGCGAGCAGCTCCGCCTCCAGCGCGTAGGGCACGGCGTCTTCCGGATGGCGCGCCTGCAGGTCCTTCGCGATTTTCATCGCCCCCTCGGCGTCGCCTTCGCGAGCCCTGAGGGAGGCGACCATGACCGACGTCCGGACGTCGTCGAGGTCGAGGCCGTCGCCGACGAGCGTCTGCTCGGCCTGCTCGGCTTCGCCCATCGCGAGCTCGGCGCGGGCCTTGTTCATGCGGTACAGGGATTGCCCGGAATCCAGCCCCTCGGCTTTGCTGAAGCTCGCGACGGCCGCGGCCGTATCGCCGAGGCCGAGCTGCGCCAGCCCGAGCAGGTTGTGCGCCTCGGCGCTGGCGGCTTCGAGTGCGACGAGCTCCGCGGCCGCCTTCTGCGCGGACGCGTAATCCCGCTGGTCCAGGTACACCCGCGCCAGCAGGACGCGCGGCGGCAGCGCCGAGGGCTCCGCCTCGCGGGCCTTCTCCAGCCGCCGCACGGCGGCGTCCATGTTCTCGGCGCGGGCCTCGAGCTTGGCCAGCGCCAGCATCGGCTGGAGGGCCTGCGGCCGCCGCTCGAGCGCGGCCTCGTACTGCGCGCGGGCGCTTTCGAGGTTGTCCTGCTGGAGGTCGATGCCGCCGATGTTCAGGTACGTCGAAATATCGTCCGGGGCCAGCGCCTGGGCCGCGGCGAAGCTTTCGCGCGCGAGTTCCGGGTTGTTCAGCGAGAGCGCGATGCCGCCGACGAGGTTCCGTACGCGCGCGTCGTTCGGCCAGCGTTCCGCCATGGCGCGCGCGTCGGCGAGCGCGGTGGTGGAGTCGCCGCGGCGCAGCGGCGTCATGACCTGCAGGAGCTCGCGGCGGTAGTCGGTTTCGGCGGAGCCGGCCGGGACCGACTCCAGCAGCGCGGTGGCCCGGTCCAGCTCGCCGGCGGCGAGCCAGGCGGCGGCAAGGTCGAGCTGCACCTGCGGGTTGTCCGGGTCGTTCTCGTGCGCCTCGCGCAGGTAGCCGACGGCGTCGTCGACCTTGCCGGCCTCGAGGCTCGCGCGCACGGCGAGATTGAGCACGCCCGGATCGGCGCCCGGCGTCTGCAGGAGCGGGCGCAGGATGTCGCCCGCTTCGTCCGCGCGGTCCTGGCGTATCCGGATCTCCGCCATCAGCTTGCGGGCGTCGGCGTTGCGCGGCTCCGCCGCGATGACCGACGACAGGTGCATCTCGGCCTGGCCCAGGCTGCCGCGCTGGAGCTGCACGGCGCCCATCAGGAGCTGCCCGGGCACCGAGTTCGGGGCAATGCCGAGGAGCCTCTGCAGCTCGGTTTGCGCAAGCGCGTAATCCTGCTCGAGGTAGGCGACGCGCGCGGTGTAGTACATGGTGGAGAGATTGTCCGGCGCGAGCTGCCGCAGGTGCGCAAGCGTGTCCTTTGCCGCCTCGAGCTCGTTCTCGGCGAGCTGCGCCTGGATAAGGCCCGTGAGCGCTGTGATTTCGTCGTGGCGGTTGCCGAGGCCGCCGGCGAGCTCCGCGGCTTTCCCGAATTCGCCGCTCGCCGCATCGGCGTTACGCGTCGTGAGGTAGAGCGAGCCGGACGCCAGCCGCGCCTGCACGTGGTTCGCATCGATGGCGAGCGCGCGGTCGACGGACTGCCGCGCCTCGCCGTAGCGCCCCTCGGCGACGAAGGTGGCGGCAACGCCGAGCAGCGCCGGGAGGTCGTTGGCGGCGGCCGCGAGCACCTCCTGGTAGACGGTGCGCGCCTCGGCCGGGCGATCGAGGCCCCTCAGGGCGTCGCCGCGCAGGCGCAGGACGGTGAGTCGCTCCTCGCCGCTGCCGGCGAGGTCCGGGGTGACGCTCTCCAGCAGCTGCTCGTGCTTCTGCAGCGCGAGCAGCGCCTGCCCGAGCTCGACGATGACAGGGCCCGGCTCGGCGCCCAGCTCGAGCGCACGGCTCAGCTCCTTCTCCGCGGTCGCGACGTCGTTCACGCGCAGCGCCGAGCGGCCGAGCAGCAGGCGCGCTTCGCGGTTGTTGGGCTCCTCCCGGAGGATGTTCCTCGTGTCGATGATCGCGGAGCGGAACTCGCTCTTCGAGAACGCGGCTTGCGCGCGCGCGAGGCGATCGGCGTTGTCCATGCCGAGGCCACAGCCGGCGAGAACGCCGGCGAGGGTGATGAGCGACAGGAAGATCGAGGCGCGTTTGAGGCTGCTCGGCCGGCCGGTGCGGCGACGAATCGGCATCGTAGAGGACCCCCAGTGTTGTAAAAGCGGCGGCCGCTGCTCCCTGCCGCGCCGCGTCAGTATCGCGGAATTCTATACCAGCGCCCGCCGCACTGCCGCGATGCAGTACGTCCCCCAAACGTGACCCCGTTCACGCTTTCTTGTAGGAGCGCGCATTGCGCGCGATGCCACGGTTCACGAACGGAGGCATCGCGCGCGATGCGCGCTCCTACACGCAACGTAGCCGGCCAGCGAGGCGCGCAATCCCCGCCGCCCGTAGGAGCGCGCACTGCGCGCGATGCCACGGCTCGCGGGCGGAGGCATCGCGCGCGATGCGCGCTCCTACACGCAACGTAGCCGGCCGGCGAGGCGCGCGACGGGCGATCGTACCGCCCGGCTGCGCTTACTCGGTTGACGACGGTACGGGGGCCGACTGTTCCAGGGGCAGTGACAGGGTCATGCGCGTGCCGGTGCCCGGGGTGCTCTCGATCTCGACGTCGCCGCCGAGCGCGCGCACCGTCTCGCGGATCTGGTGCGCGCCGATGCCCATGCCCTGCGTGCCCTTGGTGCTGTCGAACGGCTTGAACAGCCGGCGCTCGATGAAATCCGCATCCATGCCGCGGCCCGTGTCCGCGATGCGCACCAGGCAACGCTCGCCGGCCCGCTCCATGGTGATCGTGACGCTGCCGTCCGCGGGCGTTGCGTCCTGCGCGTTGCGGATCGCGTGCACGAAGGCCATCAGCAGCCGCTCGCGGTCGGCGCGCACCCACAGGCGCGCCTCGCCCACCTCCAGCCGCGGCTCCGGCCGCCGGTCGGCGCACTGCGAGGACGCTTCCAGCAGCAGCTTGCCGACCTCGATCTTCTTCGTGCTCTGCACGGGCGTGCGCTGCGCGAGCTGCTCCAGCACCTTGCGCATGCGCACCACGCCGCTCTGCACCGTCGCGATCGCATCGTCGACGAAGCGCGGGTTGTTCTTGTGCTTCTGCGAGTTCTCGACGACGAGCGACTGCTGTGCGATCAGGTTCTTGAGATCGTGCATCAGGTAGGCCGTCAGGCGGTTGAACGTCTCGAACTGGCGGCTCTCGGCGAGCTCCCACTTCTTCTGCTCCTGGTCGAGGTAGCTCGCCACCTGGCGGCCGGCGGTCTTCAGGAGGTCGTGGTCCTCGAAATTGAGCGAGCGCGTCACGGCCGCGCGCGCGAGCAGCACGAAACCGACGAGGCGCTCGTCGGTGAACAGCGGAATGATGAAGCCGGGTTGATCGATGCCCAGCGCATCGAGGTCGGCCTCCAGCTCCTCGTAGCGCTGCGGATGGGTGCGGTATTCCTCGACGTCGATGACCCAGCGCGTGCGGTCCAGGAAGCGCACGAGCGAGGAATCGGGCGCCACCCGCACGCTGCTCACGCCGGCGTTCCAGCCGGCCTCGCAGCAGAACGGGCCGGTGTCCTGGTGGCGCACGAAGAGCAGGCCTTTGGGCGTGCCGAGGATGTCGGACAGCGCCTTGATCGCCCGCTTGGTGAGCGGCAGCCCCTGCTCGTCGCGGGCGTCCAGCGTGCTCATGAGGCGCAGCCACTCCTCGCGGTAGTCGTAGCGGTTGCGGAAGAAGTGCTTGCTCAGGAACACCCGCAGGCGCGCGCGCAGGCGCTCGGAGAAGAGCACCAGGGCGAGCGACAGGATGGCGGCGACGAAGAACACGAGCTGCGCCGCCTCGCCCCACGCCCCGCCGAAGAGGCGGATGTAATAGCCGATGGCCGACATGAGGATGAGGTACACGCCGACGCCCATCAGCGTCGCGGTGTAGAACACGACGTGGCGCGAGACGAAGATGCCGACCGACCAGTTCGGGTTGCGCTGCGCGGACACCGCGATCAGCGGCACGCACAGCGTCGCGACGATGCCGCGCACGCTCCAGAAGAGCTCGTCGATGCGGCCGAACAGCACCGCGTGCGAATACAGCACGAGGTCGTAGGCGAAAAGCGCGGCCAGCCCCAGGCCGATGTACTTGAGCCCGTCCCGCTGGCTCTCACGCGCGTTGCGGTAGATCTGCTCGATCATGATGAGGCCGAAGAGCGACAGCGCGAGGGAACCGTAGATGAGCATCTGGCCGGCGCCGGGCGACGGCAGGCCGGCGGCGTCGAGCACGTAAAGGCCGACGCCGGTAAGCAGCACGATGCCGGTCAGGGCCGGGCCGCCGAACACCAGCACGCGGTGGCCCGGGCCGACGCCCGCGCCGCCGGCAAAGAGCATCGCGAGGAAGATGAGCCAGGAGCCGTTGCGCAGCGTTTCCGCGAGGAAGACCTTGAGCACGGCGAGCGCCGGGTCGGCGACGTCGACGGCAAGGAGGAAGCCCCAGAGCGCGGAGGTGCCGGCGGCGCCGGCGAGCATCGCGCCGTTCAACCGCCCCTGCCAGCTCGAGACGAGCAGGACGGCCAGCGCCAGGAACGCGAACCCGGCAATGGCGTAACCGACGGTAGGCAGCGAGGCGCTCAAAGATGCGCTCCCCGGGCGCGCGTAGGAGCGCGCATTGCGCGCGATGCCACGGTTCCCAATCGGAGGCATCGCGCGCGATGCGCGCTCCTACAGGTTTCCCGCCCGGACAGCATTGCCCGTAGGAGCGCGCATTGCGCGCGACGCCACGGTTCGCAATCGGAAGCATCGCGCGCGATGCGCGCTCCTGCAGGGGCGAGCCGTCCGGCGGGCGGGCGGCCGGCGCGCATCAGCGCGCGCCCTTGCCCCACAGTACGACCTCGGCGGTCTGCAGCATGATGACGAGGTCGAGCATCAGGCTGTGGTTCTTCACGTAGTAGAGATCGTATTGCAGCTTCTCGATCGCGTCCTGCTCGGTCGAGCCGTACTGGTAGCGGAGCTGCGCCCAGCCCGTGATGCCGGGCTTGACCGTGTGCCGCTCGGGATAGAACGGGATCGACTTCTCCAGCTCGCCCACGAACTCCGGACGCTCCGGGCGCGGGCCGACGATGCTCATCTCGCCGCGCAGCACGTTGATGATCTGCGGCAGCTCGTCCATGCGCAGCTTGCGCAG
>CAYRKH010000103.1:0-9878 GCA_964424805.1 uncultured Woeseiaceae bacterium | reverse complement strand
CCTTGTGATCGTTGTATTCCCCGGTGAACGGGCGTTCGGTGCCCGCCTCCTGGGTGACTCGGCGCTGCTCCGGCGTCAGTCGATTGATCGCCTCCTGCGACTTTTCATACTTCATGATGAACCTCCAATACTCTGTTTGAGAGCCGAGCGCGTTGCTGTCAGCGCTCGAGTACGGGCGTCTCGCAGGCGGCACGACCATGGCGGGATCCAGCGTTCTGCGGCCGGGTACGTCGTAACTGGCGGAAATTCCTTCGCTCATGGTGCTGCGTCTTTGCCGATCGTGGGTGGCAGCCGGCGCAGGGCTCTGCGTTCGATGCCTCAGGTGTCATTGACCCGTGTCTTTTACCGGTGTACTTTACGCCATAATCCAGGGGCACGAGTGCGTCGATGCAGTGATATGAGGTCTCCTCCTTACAACCACAAGGCTCCCAAGCGGACGGTCAGCCTGACCATCAATTCCGATCTGTACGTCCAGGCGAAAAGCTTCGGCATCAACGCATCACAGGTCGCGGAAGAGGCACTTACTTACGAGCTCGCGCGCCGCAAAGCCGAAGCCCTCAGTGCCGAGATCCGCCAGGACCTCGAGGCATGCGATGCCTATTCAGCCCGACACGGTTCCTTCGCCGAAATGGCCCGCGAGCATTATCAACGGCCGGACGACGGCGATGAGCCAGTTTGAGGTATTCGAGAATCCGGTCGTTCGAGCGCGGCGTGCATACCCTCTCGTGGCTGTTCTTCAGTCCGATTACGCCGAAACGGGCCGTGACCGGATCGTTGCCCCGCTTGTCGGACGCGCACGCCTGACCGGCACCGCCGGTCGGCTCACTCCCCACGTCAAGGTCTCAGGTACCGAGTACGTTCTGGTCGTGCCCGGCATGACGGCCATTTCGGCCGCGGACTTGCAGCATGCCCGGGGCGACTTGACTGCCTGGAGAAACGACATCATTGCCGCCCTCGATTATCTCTTTCTCGGTGTGTAGGCGTGAAGCTGCCGTGCGGCCGCCGCCCGGCGGCCGCTGCCCCAGGTCGCGTCTCAGTTACCTGCCGCCGCTGACGTCGATGAAGCTGCCGGTCGTGAAGGAAGCTTCGTCCGAAAGCAGCCAGAGGATGGCTCGCGCGACTTCGTCGGCCGTTCCGCCCCGCCGCATCGGCACGAATTCCCTGACGCGATCGACACGGCCGGGCTCGCCGCCGCTCGCATGGATGTCGGTGTAGATGAAGCCGGGCCGGACGGCATTCACGCGAATGCCCTCGCGCGCGACCTCTTGGGCGAGCCCCACCGTGAACGTGTCGATGGCTCCCTTGGCCGCCGCGTAGTCGACATACTCTCCCGGAGAGCCCAGCCGCGCCGCGGCGGACGACACGTTGACGATGGCGCCCCCCGCCCCGCCGCGCTCCCGGGACATCCTGCGCACGGCCTCCCGTGCGCACAGGAACGGCCCGACCACGTTGTTAGCGAGCGTGCGATGCAGCCGGGCGGCATCCATCGCGTCGACCCGCATCTGGGTTTCGAGCCCTCCGGCGTTGTTGACGAGTGCCGTCACCCGGCCGAGGCTGTCGTCGCAGGTTGCGAACAGCCGCAGCACGTCGGCTTCCTGGGACACATCGGCCTGCACGGCGATTGCGCGGCCGCCGTCGGCCTTGATGGCATCGACGACGCGATTCGCCGCCTCGCGGTTTTCCCGATAGTTCACACAAACGGCGTAGCCGCGTTTGGCCGCAAGGAGCGCCGTCGCGGCGCCGATGCCGCGGCTCGCCCCGGTGATGACGGCGATACTCTCCGTTCGCGGGTTCACGACGGCGCGGAACTCAAGCAGGCCTGCTGCAGAGGCGCCGCTTCATACGGCGCGCGCTGCACTGCGCTGCAGCGCTTCCGGGAGCGCGATCAGGTCCGTGACTCCGTAATCCTTGCCGCATTGGCTCAGCATCGCCGTCAGTTGCCCGCGGTGGTGCGCCTGGTGATTGAAGAAGTGTGTCACGGCCAGCCACATCTCGATGCTGCGCGGTGCGGGATTGCTGATGCTCGAATAGCCGAGGGTGCCGGCCAACACCTCGTCCGTCAGGGTGGCAGCCCATTCGGCGATCTGCCGGTCGGTCTCGACCCGGGCGCGCTCGAGGTCATCGAAGTCGTGGAAGAGCTCCTGGTCCAGGCTCTTCACCGGGAATGGTTCCCCGAGGAAGCGGCCCAGCCACACCCTGTCGGCCAGCAACAGGTGGTTCAGCGTTCCATGGATGGATTTGAAGAATGCCCCGCGATCCCGGCGCCGCTCGTCATCCTCGAGCTCCCCGCACACGGCATAGAGGCGACTGTTCATCCATTCGTTGTACGCTGCCATGACTCGCGCTTGTTCAGGCCGCACCTCGTACCTCCCTGCTGGTAGTGCACCGCCTGCATTCTATAGAGACAGTGCGCGTCCGGCGAGAGCGCTCCGGCCACTTACGCCGGACCGAGATTTGGCTAAAATAGCCAAATGTCAAAGCGCATATCAGCCAGCGACGCCAAAAACAATTTCGGCGGACTGCTCGAGGATGTTGCCGCGTTGGGCCGGGTCGATATCCTGAAGCACGGCCGGCTCGTTGCCGTGATGTTGTCGCCGTGCATGCTCGACTCTTCGGCGTCGGCCGAAGACGCCCCGGACCTCGACAGGCAGTGGGGCGAGAAGCACATGATCCCTCCCGAGCTTGCCCGGGCCGCGCGCATGTTGAGCGTCCCGAGTGACTTCGACGACGAGTGAGCGCGACACGGAGGCGCCGCTTACTCCGGACGAAGTCACGAAGATACTGAAGGTCTGCTCGCCGCGTGCTCTCCCTGTGGGCGGCCAGGCGCTGCCGTTCTGGGCGGATCACTTACAGGTCAATCGTCCCGCGGACCTGACTTCCGGCGTCACGGCGGACGCCGATTTCATCGGCGACCCCGCCATTGCGAAGGAACTGGCCAAAAAGCTCGGCTGGCGGCTCTGGATCCCGACGTTCGACGACGCGACCCCGCAAACGGGAAAGGTCACCCACCGCTCGAGGAGCGGGTCCGTCAAGCAGGTGGATTTCCTCTCCGGCGTCGTCGGGCTCACGACGAAGGATCTCGCTCGCCGGGCCGTGCACATCGAAGTGCCGGGCATCGGTCACCTGCGGGTCATTGATCCGATCGACGTGCTCGACAGCCGCATTCAGAATCTCCACCTGATTCCCGAGAAGCGCACCCGCGCAGGCATTGCCCAGGCGAGGCTTGCAGTGGACGTGGCAAGGGCGTTCATGCGCCGGGAGATCGAGGCGCGTGGTGAAAGAGCCGGTCTCAAGCTCCTCGAGCGGGTCGCCGAGATTGCTGCCGAGATTGCCGCCTTGCGGGTCTTTCTGCTCTTCGATATCGATCCCCTGGAGGCTGTTCCGATCGAGGATTTCCGAACAACGCCGGCGCTGCACAAGCGCCGCTGGCCGCAGATCGTCGCCGAAGTCCGCAGGAAGAGGCAGTCACTGCGAAGGGCAACGCCGAAACCGAAATTGGACCCGGCTGTTGGCCACTCCGGAGGCCTCACGCAGAAGATTGATCTGCACCCAGCGACACGTGCGTACCAGAAGGGACATGCCCGCAAGGTCCTGCGCGTCGACATGTTGCTACCGTTCAGCGTGGAGGACGACGATCGGACGGTCCGGGAAGAGGCGCCTCGATACGACCGCGTCGCGCCGAAACAGTGTCAGGAAATATTTTCTGAGAATTTTCTGACGAAAAATCAGCTGGTCGCGTAACTAGCTGAAATGGAAGAGAAATTGGAGCGGGAAACGAGGCTCGAACTCGCGACCTCAACCTTGGCAAGGTTGCGCTCTACCAACTGAGCTATTCCCGCTTTTCGGTGGACCCCAGGCCCGCGTTTCCGCGGAGGGCTGGAAATTTTAGCCCGTGCAGGCGCCCTGTCAAGCCATGAATGTCGATGCGCCGGGCGTTTCGGGGTGACCCCGAGCCATTATAATCGTGCTACGCCGCCGGGATCCGTGCTTGTGGGGTGCAAGGAATGCGGAACGGCGGGCGACCCGAGCAACAAAAAGACAGCGCGATCACCCGTGCCAGGCCAGAAGATCGCGCCGGCGCATGCAGTGCTGCAGAGGAATAACAATGAACGCTCGAACAAGCACGATTCTTCTTGCCGCTCTCCTGATCGCCGCCTGCGGTGGAGGCGGAGGCGGTAATCCCGTGGACTCCGGCAGTGGAGATGGTGGTGGCGGGAGTGGCGACGCCGGCGGTGGCGGGAGTGGCGACGGCGGCGGCGGCACCGGTTCGGGCGAGACGAATGGCACGGCCGAGATCGTTTTTCCCTGGACGCACTCGGCGGCGACAGCGCAGACCATCACCATCCGCGGCACGGCATCCGATCCGGAGGGGGTCGCGTCCGTTTCGGTCAACGGCGTCGTGGCGACGATCGTGGCCAGCGGCTCGGGCTCCGTACAGAAGCCTTCGGCGAAAGGCCTCGCGGAGGACGAGGTCGAATGGGAGGCCGAGATCGCTCTTGAGCAGGGCGAGAACGCGCTGGCGGTCTCCGTTGAGGATGCGGACGGAAACGTCGCCGAGGACGTCGATACCACCACGATCACCTATGTCGAGGTTCCTGCAGGGTTCAAGCTCGATCCCGATGGAACGCGTCTCGTTGGCTACAGCAACACCTTGACGCCGACGGGCTACAAGCCGCTCCTTGTGGAACACAACTACGCCACGCTCGAGCAGAGGGCCTTCGAAAGAAAAACGGCGAACGATTCAGCGCTCGCCTGCCTACGGCGCTTCGACAATGAGTTCCTCTACCTCTCCTTTTTCACTGGCTCCTGGGAGCTGCGCAAGTTCGACTTGACGACGGAACAGGATACCTTAGTACGAAACATCCAGGACACGGATCTGCATCCCGGCCGCCCCGGCTTCCGGACCACGCCGCATCTCTTCGGGCTTGCTTGCGACAGCGCCCACACCAGCGCGTACCTGCTCGCCAACTACACGGACGAGGACGGCAAGGGCTACGGGCCCACCAGCGCGTTCGCCCTGTCTCGCGTGCTGGAGGTTCCGCTGGTCGAGACCGCCCCCATTACACCGCTGTCAGAGACAAATACGTCAGACAACCCTCGCTGGATCGCCCAGTACATGGCCCTCAGCGAAACCGACATCGTCACGATGGAAGACGTGAACCCGGGGATCCGTGTACTTTGCCGCGTTGGTCAGCAGGTTGCCGAACACCTGTGACAGGCGGACCGGATCGGCGTCCAGCCAGAATTGCCCTTCGGGGACTTCGACCCTGAGCTCGTGTTTCTTGCTCTCGATCAGTGGTCGGGCGGTCTCCAACGCGGCAGCGAGCGCGTCAGCCAAATCCATGCGCTGGCGGCGCAGCTCGAGCGTGCCCCGCGATACACGCGATGCTTCCAGCAGGTCGTCGAGGAGACGAGCCATATGCTGTACCTGCCGGTCGATCACGTCGAGGCTCCAGCTCGTTTGGGCGGGTGTCGCGCCGCGTGCCTTCGCGAGCTGCGTCGCATTGCGGATCGGTGCGAGCGGGTTGCGCAGCTCGTGCGCGAGCACGGCCAGGAACTCGTCCTTGCGCCGGTCCTCTTCGCGCAGCGCCTGCTCCGCACGCACGCGTTCGGTGACGTCGGACGCCTGGACGAAAATTCCGCTGGTCCGCCCCTGTTCCGTTATCGGCTGATAGACGAAGTCGACCACTCGTTCTTCACGGCGGCCATCGCGAGCTTGCTCGAGCGTCACCGATATATTCTCCCCCCTGTGGGGAACCCCCGACTCGTAGACGCGATCGAGCAGTTCCACGAATCCCTGCTCGGCCAGCTCGGGCAATGCTTCCGCGACCGTTTTGCCGACAACGGGACGGTTACCGGCCAGGCGGAGATAGGCGTCGTTCGCCAACGCGATGACGTGGGTGGGACCGCGTAACAGGGCGATCGCACCCGGAGCCTGCCGGAACATCGCCTGGAGACGCTCCACCTCCGCCTGGCGCTCGCGCCGACTGATGACGTTCGCCGTCGTCTCGCTGCCCTGGTTGAACACGCCAACGATCGATCCGTGCTCGTCCCGGATGGCGGCGAAGCTGTAGGTCCAGTAGGTCTCCTCCGCCCGGTCGGCGCGGCGCATCGGCAGCATCTGGTCGTAGGCGGAGAACCCTTCCCCGGTCTCGAGGACCTGTTCGAGCTGTGGCTGGATGACATGCCAGATGTCGGCCCACACCTCGCGCGCGGGACGCCCGAGGGCCGAGGGATGCTTCTCGGCGGGAATCGGCACCCAGGCGTCGTTGTACAGGAGGCGCAGCTCGGGCCCCCAGTAGATGGCGGTCGGCAAGCTCGAACCGAGGCAGACACCGAGCGCGAAGCGAAGGGATAAAGGCCAGTCCTGCGGCCGGCCAAGCGGAGTCGCCGACCAGTCGTGCGTGCGGATGCGTTCGCCCATCTCGCCGCCGCCGCGCAGGACGTCCAGCGGCGAAACGTCGGGATCGTCTGTTCCGCCGGGCGCCACTTGCTCAGCCGGGACTACTGAACGACGGCAATGCGGCCCGCAGGTAGATCACCATTGACCAAATCGTCATGGCGGCCGCGAGCAGCAGCAAAAAGAAGCCCACGACGTACATATCCATACCGAATGCCGGGTGCTCGTAGACCATCAGCCCGATGCCGACCATTTGCAGCGTCGTCTTTACCTTGCCGCCTTTGGAGACCGCGACGTTGCTACGCTCACCGATGCTCGCCATCCACTCCCGCAGCGCTGAAACGGTGATCTCGCGCCCGATGATTATCGCGGCTATCAGAGCCATGTTTACCCCGAACTCCGTGTCGCTATGCACGAGCAATACCAGCGCAACGACGACCATCAGCTTGTCGGCCACCGGGTCCAGGAACTCGCCGAATTTGGACGTCTGGCCAAGCCGCCTGGCAACGTAACCGTCGAGCAGGTCGGTTATTGCGGCAATTGCGAACACAACGCCTGCTATCGGTCGCGCCAGTTCTCCGGGGCTGAAGAAGCAGATGACCACGATGGGAATCGCTCCGATGCGAATCCAGGTGAGGGTGTTTGCAAGGTTTGCTTTCATGCTTCAACTCACATCCGCGTTCATGCGTTGCCGTCGAGATGCAGGTTGTTGTAGATCCGCTCCGCCAGGTTTCGGCTGATGCCGCGCACCTTCTCCAGGTCGCCGACGCCGGCGTTGCGCACGCCCTGCAGGCCGCCGAACTGGCGCAGCAGCTCCCGCCGGCGCTTCGGCCCGAGCCCCGGAATCTGCTCGAGGCTCGAGGTCGTGCGCGCTTTGGAACGCCGCTGCCGGTGCCCGGTGATCGCGAAGCGGTGCGCTTCGTCCCGGATCTGCTGGACCAGGTGCAGCGCCGGCGAATCCGGCGGCAGCGTAATCGGTGTTGCCTGGCCGGCGATGAACAGCTGCTCCTGGCCCGGTCTCCGCGCCCTGCCCTTCGCCACGCCGACCACCTGCAGCCAATCCAGTTCGAGCTCGTCCAGCACCGTCATTGCTTCTGCCACCTGTCCCTTGCCGCCGTCGACGAACAATACGTCCGGCATCGGCACATCGCCCTTCTTTACGCGCTCGTAGCGCCGGCGTAGCACCTCCGCCATGGCGGCATAGTCGTCGCCGGCCGCGGCCGGGGTCAGATTGTAACGCCGGTAATCGCTTTTCAGTGGACCCGACTGGTTGAATACGACGCAGGAAGCGACCGTCGCCTCGCCGGCCGTGTGGCTGACGTCGACGCATTCGAGGCGCTGCGGGGGCGATTCGAGGCCCAGGACCCCGGCTAGCGCCGCGTACTGCCGCTGGATCGTGGCATTGCTCGCAAGGCGCGAGTTCAACCCCTGCTCGGCGTTGGTGCGCGCCATTTCCAGCCAGCGCAGCCGATCGCCGCGCACCCGGTGGCGGATCGACACCTTGTGCCCTGAACGGTCCGCGAGTCCCGTTTCCAGCAGCTCGCGATCTTCGATCGCCGCGTCCACGATGATCTCCCGCGGCGCCTCGCGGCCGAGGTAATACTGCGACAGGAAGCCGTTCAGGACCTCCTCCAGGCCCGGTTCCCCCGAGACCTTGGGGAAGTGGTTGCGGCTGCCGAGTAACGCACCGTTGCGGATGAACAGCACCGTCACGCAGGAGACCCCGGATTTGGACGCGGCCGCAATCACGTCCAGGTCGCGGGCGTTCTCGCGCGACACGAGCTGCTCCGCTTCCACCTTCTTGATGCGCGCGATCTGGTCGCGGTAGCGGGCGGCCAGCTCGTAGTCCTGGTTCTCCGCCGCGCGCTCCATGCGCTGGACGAAGCTGTCGATCACGCTGCGGTTCCTGCCCTCCAGGAACAGGATCGCGGCGTCGATGTCGCTCTTGTAGTCCTCGCGGCCGACCAGGCCGACGCAGGGCGCGGTGCAGCGCCTGATCTGGTACTGGAGGCAGGGCCGCGTCCGGTTGCCGAAGTAGCTGTCCTCACAGTCGCGGATCAGGAACAGCTTCTGCAGCTCGCTGATCGTCTTGCGCACGGCGCCGGCGTTGGGATACGGGCCGAAGTAGCGCCCCTTCCCGGTGCGTGCCCCCCGATGGAACTCGATGCGAGGGTACGGATGCTCCGTGACGTATATATACGGGTAGCTCTTGTCGTCGCGCAGCACGACGTTGAAGCGCGGCTTGTGGCGCTTGATCAGGTTGTATTCGAGGATCAGCGCATCGGATTCGGTGTTGGTGACGGTGACCTCGACGTTCCTGACGTGTTTCAGCATCGCTGCCGTTTTTGCGTCCGCGTGCGAGCGCTGGAAATAGCTGCCGACACGTTTTTTCAGGCTGCGGGCTTTACCGACGTAGATGACCTTCCCCTTGTCGTTCAGCATCGCGTAGACACCGGGGCGGTTCGTCAGGCTGCGGACGAAGCTCCTGGGGTCGAAGTCGGGGCGTTTCTGGTCGTTCATGGTTGTGACGTGCCTGTAGGAGCGCGCATCGCGCGCGATGCCACTGTTGCGCCGGATGGCATCGCGCGCGATGCGCGCTCCTACACGTTATTGTCCAGCAATTGCCTGGCGCGGGCGAACACGGCCCTGAACATCTCAGGGGTCAGGCGCCCGGTATTCGTGTTGTACCGGCTGCAATGATAGGTATCCAACAGCGGGAAGCGCTCGTCGATCGCGTGCTCCGCCCCGTGCGCAAACGGAAAATCGGCCTGGCGCTTGCCCAGCGCCTTGACCGCCGCGCGATGCGCGATACCGCCCAGCGCAATTAAGACCGAGCCCGGTTTCACAAGTTCAAGTTCTTTGGCAAGAAACTGGTTACAGGTGTTGATTTCACTGCCGATTGGCTTGTTTTCCGGTGGCAGGCATTTCACGGAATTGGTGATCCGGCAGTCCACCAGCTCGAGGCCGTCGTCAGCGGAGACGGACTCGGGGCGAGTGCCGAAGCCGAAGGCGTGCAGCGTTTCGAAAAAGAGCACGCCGGCGAAATCGCCGGTGAACGGCCGCCCGGTCCGGTTGGCGCCGTGCATGCCCGGCGCGAGGCCCACGATGACGAGCCTCGCCTCCGGGTCCCCGAAGGGCGGAACCGGACGGCACCAGTAGTCGGGATGCTTCTCGGCGACGGCAGCGAGAAAGCCTGACAATCGCGGGCAGGCCCGGCAGTCCGGGTCGAAGATCGTTTTGTCGAACACGGTCCTGGGCTATGCGTTACCGGTCGTCCATGTGCCGGATGACCGCCTCGCCGAAGCCGCGGGTGCCGAGGAGCGTTGCCCCCGGAATGAGCTGCTCCAGCTCGTGCTCGACCTGGCTCTTGTCGTGCGGCCGCCTTTTGCGTTTCGGCCGATGGATCGCCTCGCGCAGCCTCGCGAGATCGAACGTGAGCTCCTTGTTCGCGATCGTGTTCGCCATGCCCTTGATGATG
>CAYRKH010000102.1:0-10115 GCA_964424805.1 uncultured Woeseiaceae bacterium | reverse complement strand
TGGTGCCCGGGGCCGGACTCGAACCGGCACGGCCTTGCGGCCAGCGGATTTTAAGTCCGCAGCGTCTACCAATTCCGCCACCCGGGCCGGGAATGTACGCGTCAGGAAGCGCGCAGACTCCGGCGAAACCAGCCGGGGGAGAGAACAATGGAGGCTAGGGTCGGAATCGAACCGGCGTACACGGCTTTGCAGGCCGCTGCATGACCACTCTGCCACCTAGCCCCGGGAAATTTTGCACCGCCTCCGGCGGCGGCAAACATACCACAGCGGCGCGGAGGCCGTGCAGTATACCGTCAATTAGCACAGAGGCGCGGCGAACTGCATAATGCCTTCATGAACTTCGGTCTCCCTCGACACCTTATTATAATTATCCCCGCGCTCGCGCTGGCGGCCGCCGCGGGGTGTACCGGCGAAGCGGCGGATCCGGGTGACGTCCTTCCCGGGATCGAGCCACTGCAGGTAGCGGCCGGCGCGAACAGCCTCGGCCCGAACCTCTCGACCGGTGCGGACGGTACCCTGGTGCTGAGCTGGGTGGAGCCTGTGGGCACGTCACACAGGCTGCGCTATTCCGTGTTCGACGGCGGCGCGTGGGGCCAGCCCCTCACGGTGGCGGCGGGCGATGACTGGTTTGTGAACTGGGCCGATTTCCCGTCGGTGGTGCCGCTTGCCGGCTCGCTCTGGGGCGCGCACTGGCTCGTGAACCAGTCTGCCGGCTATGCCTACGACGTGGCGCTCGTCCTCTCGGAAGACGGCGGTAGCAGCTGGTCCGCGCCGGTCAGGCCCCACGACGACGGCACGCCGACCGAGCACGGGTTTGTATCGCTGTTTCCGCAAGACGCCGCCGTGGGCGCCATCTGGCTCGACGGCCGCAACATGGCAACGTACGACGAAACGGCGGAGACGATCCAGGGTATGACGCTCAGGGCGGCGACGCTCGATACGGCGCTTCGCATTGGCAACGAAACCGTCATTGACGGCCTGACCTGCGATTGCTGCCAGACCGCCGTGGCCGTAACGTCGGCGGGCATTCTCGCCGTGTACCGCGATCGTACGCCGGAGGAAACCCGCGACATCTACGCCGCCCGGCTGGTCGACGGTACCTGGCAGCCTGCGCAACGGGTGGCCGACGACGGCTGGACGATCTCCGGCTGCCCGGTGAACGGACCGGCGATCGCGGCCGACGGCGACCGCGTCGCCGTCGCCTGGTTCACCGCCGCCGACGACCGGCCGCGCGTCAGGGTGGCCCGGTCGAACGATGCGGGCGCCGCCTTCTCCGCGCCCGTGGACGTCGAGGGCGCCGATTCCGGGCACGTCGGGATCGCGCTGCTGCCCGGCGACGGCGTGGCCGTGAGCTGGACCTGCAAGCTGCCGACCGGCAATTCGGCATTGTGCCTCCGCGCGATTGCCGATGCCGGCGCACAGGGCCCGGTACACGTGGTGAGCGGCAGCGACGAGGTGCAGGCACTCAGCGTGCCGCAGCTCGCGCGCCATGACGATGTGCTCGTGGCCGCCTGGACCGGGACGGCCAATGGCGGCAGCGCAATCGGCAGCGCCAGGGTTCCGATCGCCGCACTCCGTTGAGTCCGCCGCCCGGACAAACCTTCCGTGACACCATGCGCGGCAAGGATTTCGTGGTGACGGCCCGGCTGCCGCTGGACTCGGGTACCGTGGGCGGCGACGTGCACGCGCATGCCGAGGCCCTGCGCGGTCACGTCGATGCCGTGCAGCTTGGCGACGACCCTGGTGCGCGGCCGCACATTTCGCCCCTCGCCGCGGCCTCCCTGGTACTGCAGGCCGGTGTGGACCCGGTCATTCACCTGACCTGCCGCGATCGCAACCGGATCGCCCTGCAGGGGGACATCATGGGCGCGGCGGCCATCGGCGTCACCAGCCTGGTGCTGTCACGCGGCCAGAAGCTGCCCGCGTCGCTCAAGCAGAAGGTAAAAGGCGTCTTCGATATCGGCGCGCAGCGGCTGCTGGCCACCGCGCGGGCCCTGAACGCACACGAGCGCCTGATCGCGCCCCCGGGTTTCTTCCTCGGCGCGAACGTCACGGCGCTCGATCCGCCGGAAGGCTGGTCCGCGGACGGCGTCGACGACAAGGTCGCTGCCGGCGTCAACTTCGTGCAGACGCAGGCCTGCCTCGATACCAGGCTGCTGCGCCGCTACATGGCCGCGCTGGTCGCGCGCAAGCTGCTCGAGCGGATTTCGGTCGTGGTGCAGGTCCCGCTGATCGACTCGATCGAGATGCTGCACGAGCTGCGGCAGGGCCGTCGCCCGCTCTTGATTCCGCCGGACCTCCTCGAGCGTCTCGAGAACGCGGTCGACATCCGTAAAGAAGGCGAGGCTATCTGCGCGGAGGTTCTCGCCGGCGTGAAACGGGTTCCCGGGGTCGGCGGCGTCAACCTCCTCTACCGCGGCGATGCCGCGGCAGCCGCGCGCGTTATCGCGGCGATCCCGTAGCTTCTTCTATTCCTTCGACAGGTATTTTTCCAGCCACGCGCCGACGGTCTCATGCCACTGGATCGAGTTGCCGGGCGACAGCACCAAGTGGTTTTCGTCGGGGAAGATCAGCAGCTGCGACGGGATTCCCTGCCGCTGCAGCGCCGTGAACGTCGCGAGTCCCTGCCCTGGCGGCACGCGATAGTCGTTGAGGCCTTGGATGACGAGCATCGGGGTCCGCCATTCGGCGACATGATGCACGGGGTTCCAGCGCTCGTACGCCTCGGGGGTTTTAAAGTACGGTGCGCCGAAGTCCCACTCGGGGAACCACAGTTCCTCGGTGGAGTAGTAGAAGCTCCGCAGGTCGAACAGGCCGTCGTGGTTGACCAGGCATTTGAAGCGCTCCGGCCACTGCCCCGCGATCCAGTTGATCATGTAGCCGCCGTAGGACGCGCCCAGCGCGCAGGCGTTGTCGGCGTCGAGCCACGGGTACTGCTCGATGGCCGCGGCGAGGCCTTTCTGCAGGTCCACGAGGGGTTTGCCGCCCCAGTCGCCGTTGATCGAGTCGACGAAATCCTGGCCGTAGCTGCTCGAGCCGTGGAAATCGACCGTGACGACGCCGTAGCCCCGGGCGGCGTACGTCTGCGGATTCCAGCGGTAGCTCCAGCCCTCGCTGAACGTGCCCTGCGGTCCGCCGTGGATAAGGAAGGCGATCGGGTAGGAATCGCCTGCGCGGAAACCCACCGGGCGAAAGACGTAGCCGTAAACGGTGTCGCGCTCGGCGCCTTCGAACCGGAACTGCTCGTAGTCCGCCATCTCGACTTCGCGTAACGCTGTGGCATTGATGGCCGTGAGGCGTGCGGCATCGGTCGCGCCATCGAGCGGTACGGCGTAGAGGTCGGCGGGAGCGGCAAACGTGTCGCGCACGAACACCAGCCGTTGCCCGGCGAGGGCGAGCTGCGACGTGGCCGGCCCGTCCGTCACCGGCTCCACCGAGCCGCCGGCGGCACTTACGCGGAAGATGCGCGACGTGCCGACGTCGCCCGCGGCCACGTACAGGCTCTCGCCGCCCGGGCCAAACACGACCTCCCCGGCGGAGCGGTCCCAGTTCCGGGTCAGGTTACGGGTTTCGCCGCTCACGAGGTCGCGCAACATGACGTCGAACTGGTCGGACTCGTAGCCGGGGCGCCGCATGGCGAGCCAGGCGAGGCGCCGCCCGTCGGGCGATACGATCGGCGTCGTATCGGCGGCTTCGTTGTCGGGCGTCAGGTTCTCCGGCGCCGCCGAGCCGTCGGCCGGCGCCCGGAAGATGTCCAGGTTCATCGACCAGGGCTCGGTCTGCCCGGCTTCCCGCAGCGTGAAGAAAAGCGTCTCGCCGGCGGGATCGAACGCGATCTCCTCGCGGCCGCCGAAAGGCACCGAAGGCACGTCGCCGTCCAGCTCTCCCGAAACCTTGACGGGTTCGCCCGAGGCTCTGCCGTTGGCGCCGAGCTCGACCGTGAAAAGCGACGAGCGGCGCCCGTCTTCCCAGGTGTCCCAATGGCGCACGAACAGCCTGTCGTAGAGCTGGCCGGTACGGTTGTCGGTCTGCGTTTGCTTCAGCCGCTCCGCCGTGCAGGCGAGCGTGTCGCAATCCGGGAAGACATTCGCCGTGAACGCGATGCGCTTGCCGGCCGAAGGCAGCAGCAGGTTGGCCACGCTGAGCGGGTAGTCGGTGACCTGCTGCGCCCGGCCGCCGTTGGCGCGCACGCGCCACACCTGGCTCGTCCCCGAACGTGCCGAGATGAAATAGACGTACCGGCCGTCGGCGCTCCACTGGGGCGCGCTGTCGTTCGCGTCGTGATCCGTGAGCCGCCGGGGCCGCGCGTGGCTGTCGCCGAGGTCGAGACGCCAGAGATCGCTCCGGCGCCGGTTCTTTTCGAGGTCCGTTTCGGTGACGACGAACACAACCGAGGCGCCGTCGGGTGAGACCTGCGGATCCGACAGCCTCGCCAGCGAGGCGAGGTCCTGCGGCGTCAGGCCGCGCGCGGATGCCGCGACGCCGACGATAACAAGCGCCACTGCTACGATAAGCCGGTTCATGAGCGGACCTTATTCTTCGTATGCGGGTCAACGAGTATACCCGACGGGTCACGAGGGGCCGTCAGGGCCCGGCGTTCGCAACCCTCACGGCGTGGAGCGGCAGCACCGATGGATGCAAAAGCAACCTTGATCATGACCACCGTCGACAGCCAGGAGGCGGCGGCCGGCCTGGCAACGACGTTGATCGAACGGCGCGAAGCGGCCTGCGTGCAGCAGGTCGATATCCGCAGCCGCTACCGCTGGGAGGGCGAGGTGAAATGCGACCCCGAGATCCTGCTCCTCGTAAAGACCTCGCCGTCGGCGGCCGAAGCCGCGATGAAGACCATCCGGGACCACCACCCCTATGAGGTTCCGGAGATCATCGTCCTGCCTGTCACCGACGGCCTGCCGGCGTACCTGGAGTGGATCGGCCGGTCGACCGGGTAGGCGCCCTCGCCTTTCGACCTCGCATTAAACGTTGAGCAGGCCTTGCTCGCGCAGGCCCGCGAGCGCGGGATCGTGCCGTGCCTGCCAGCGGTTGCGCCAGCCGTTTTCCATCGCGCGGTCAAGCGAGGCGGCGGCCGCATCGAACCGGCCGCGCATCGTGAGTACCAGGGCCCGCTGGTAATCCAGCTCGGGGTTCACGAGGCCCTCGCCGTGCAGCCGTTCAAAAAGCTCGTCGGCCTGGTCCAGCAGCGCAGTGCCCCGTTCCCGCGCGCCGGTGCGCAACAGCGCTTCGGCGTAGTACAAGCCGTGTGGAAAGCGCCAGGTCCACACGAGCGCGTCGGAGGTCCAGCGCCGGAAATCGCCACCGGCGCGCTCGTAGTAGCGCAGCGCCTTCCCGGCCTCGCCGCATATGAGCTGCGCAAGGGCGGCATTGGCCAGCGTTTCCGCACTCGTGCGCTCACCCTGCAGGCGGCCCTCGGTAAAGCAGAGCAGCTCGTCATGCCGCTCCGTCGCCATCAGCACGGCGATCCGGGTACGCACGATCTGCGCGTCGTTGGGCGCCAATGCTTCCGCTTCCAGTAACGCCCGCTCGGCGGCGGCCAAATCTTCTCCCTCGAGGTGCAGCATGGCGAGGTTCGCCGGATAGTAGGCGCGCCGCGGATTGATGCGCCTGGCGCGCTCCCACCATTCCTGCGCCAGTTTCGGCCGGCCGGACCGGCGTTCGAGGTGCGCCATGCCCGAGTGGGCGACGGTGAATTCCGGTGCGATTTCCACGACGCGTTCGAAAAACTGCCGTGCGGCGTCGACATCCCCTGCTTTCATGACCGCGTAAGCGAGATTGGTACCCACGATGGGCGACAGCGGGTCGGCTTCGTACGCCCGCTCGAATTCGGCGCGCGCTTCGCGCAGCCGGCCGAGGTCGGTGAGCGTGATGCCGAGCCACGAGCGCGCCGTTGAATAATCCGGGTTCAGCTCGAGCGCGCGGCGCAATGCCCGCTCCGCCGCCACGGCATCCTGCCGCAGGCGATTCAGGAAGCCGAGGGAAGCATGCGCCTCGGCGAGGCGCGGATCGAGCTCGAGCGCGCGCTCGACCAGCGGCGCGGCGCGCGCGATAGCTTCGTCGACGGGTATCCGACCATAGCTTTCGCCGCTGGCACTCAGCAGCGAGTACGAATCGGCCAGGCCGGTGTACGGCAGGGCGAAGCCGGGATCGCGTTCGGTGGCCTGCTCGAAGTAACGCACGGCGTGCTGGAGGGACTCCTCCGTGCGCCGGTGGAAGTGGTGCCGGCCCATGAGGTAGAGGTTATAGGCCTGCACGTCACGGGTCCCCGGCACGATCCGCGGACGTTTACCCCCGTATACCTCGATGTCGAGCGCATTGAACACCGCTCGCGAGATATCGTCCTGGATCCTGAAGATGTCCCCCTGCTCGCGGTCGAAGACCTCGGTCCAGCGCTGGAAGCCGTCGGCCGTATCGAGCAGGCGCACGGTGATGCGCAGGCGCCCGCCGCTCCGGCGGACACTGCCCTCCAGCACGCTCGCGACGTTCAGTTTTTCGCCTATCGTGCGGACGTCGCTCGTGCCGTCGCGGAACGCGAACGCCGAGCTGCGGGCGGCGACGCGCAGCCCCTCCACTTTCGACAGGGCCATCAGCAGGTCCTCGGCCAGCCCTTCACAGAAGTAGTCGTCTTCTTGATTCCCGCCGATATTGCGAAACGGCAGCACGGCGAGTGAGCGCTTGGGGCGCGCCGAGGCAGCCGGCAGCGCAACCGCCGCGGCTCCGGGGAGCGCAAGCTCGGGGGTCCGCTGCACGCCGGCAGGGGTCAGGTCGAAGATCCAGGCGAGCACGACGACGAAGGGGAATGCGATGAGCGCCAGCAGGATGACGAGGCGCACGCTCCACGCCGGCAGCAGCAGCTCCGGGAACACGACGGAGGCGACCTCGATCGCCACCCATGCCGCCACGATATAGAAAGCCGCGACGCGCATGACCTTGCGCCGGCGGAGCTCCCGGTAGAAACGTCCGAGCCTGTCGAAGGCCAGTGGGCGAGCCATCGGCCAATTCTCGCACGTTTTCGCGTGCTACCAATAGGTGTCCCAGCGGAGCTTGACGATAACGGCGTTGCCCGTGGGCGGCGGCCGGTTCAGGTCCCCGAGCTGCGGCTCGATACCGTGATTGAATACCACGAACAGCTCGCGCCCCGGCTGGATGATCCATTGCAGGCGCGCATTGACGCCAATCTCGTCGGTGATGGAATCCTGCTGCACGAACGTCGATACGGCGAGGTCCGGCGTGAACGACCAGCCGGCTTCGACCTTGGTGAGGCGGATGATGAAATCGCCTTGCGGGAGGTAGCCGAAGTTGTTCTCGTTCTCGACGCCAAGCTGCAGCCGCCCATCCGGTGAGGTCCACTCCACCTCGACGGACGCCGTCTTGAGCGTGCCGGTGTAAAAGTCACCGGTGCCGACGTTGGCGTAGACCACCAGCGGCCGCGACTCCGGCGTGTTCCCGCGCAGGAGGTACCGGTTGTAACGATAATCGCCCGCGGGAATGGTCACGCCGGGTGCAATGGTGAACGGCGCCTTCAGCGACTCGTAGTCCGCCACGAACACCGGATCGAAGAAGTAACCGGATTCCGTGGTAAAGCGAAACGGCAGCAGTGCGAGCTCCTTGCTCTCGGGAATCCCGTCCAGGTCGTCCACCTGGATGTACTCGCCGCCGAACTGGAATTGCCGGACCCAGTCGAAGACGCCGCCTTGCGGCCGCGGCCTGTACAGCGCGATCCCGAGGTACTGGCGCGTCCCCGGCCGGGGCAGGAACCCGAGCGCGGGGTCCAGCGCGTCCCCGAACTCGTTTACTTTGAGGAACGCGTACCAGAGGTCGTTGGGGTATTCGATGGCCGCGCCGTAGCCGTCCGGCTGGCCCGGCGCGAGATCGCCGTAGGAGTGCCCGTACCATCCGGAGACCGTGAGGTTCTTGTCGCCGCGAAAGGTCGAAGTGCGCCAGACGCCGTCGAGGCCGGCGAAGCTGTTGTCGACAAGGCCCGCGGGGTCTCCGTGCGTCAGGAGCGCGCCGATGCGGAACTCGTCGCTCAGGTCGTACGCCGCGCGCGCGACGGCGAGATTGGTGGACGGTGCGGCCGGCGAGCTGCCGGTTTCGACGTCGAGGAGCCCGACGGAAAAGTCACCCAGGTGCCCGACGAGCTTCGCCCCGGCATCGATTGGCACGATCTGGCCGTCGACCAGCCCGATGCGGCGCGAGAAATACGGAATGAACTGCGTGCTAAGGTTGCCGTCATCGCCGATGTTCAAGCCGTAGCCGAACTCGAACAGGTTGGACCCTTCCAGGAAGAAGGGCCGCTTCTCCGGGAAGAACAGCGAGAAGCGGCTCAGGTTCACCTGCCCCTCCTCGACTTCCGCCTCGGCGAAGTCGGGGTTGATCGCCAGGATGCCCTCGAGCTGCGGCGTGAAGTTGTACTCGATGCCGATGCCGGCATCTCCCGTTGAGTCGCCGCCCAGGGCACTGTTGTAGCGCGCCAGCGCATACGGCCGCACGGCAAGGCCGAGACCCTGCTTCAACCCGTCGATACCATGCAGCTCCCCCGCGCGGCGCAGGTCGAAAATATCGGAATCGAGCGTAATCCCCGCCCAGCGTAATGAAAGCTGCTCACGGGCCACGTACCGCCCGACGTTGAGGCCCCAGGCCTCGAGATTGGCATCGAATTGCAGGCTCTGCGTGGAGATCGCGACCTCGGCGGTCCAGCCCGTGGCCGAACGCGTCACCGCCGCATCCCAGATGCCGTTCCAGTTGCGATCGGTGACCGTATTGGCATTCAACCCGTCGCTGCGCGCACCGCCGGCGTTGACCTCGAACCAGTAGCCGAGCCGGCGCGCGCCGAACGTGTCGAGCACGATGGTAACGTTGTCGTCACCGTACTGCCCGTCGTCGCGCCGAAGCGTATGGACGGCAATCGCATCGGGCCGCGGATCATGGTTGGTGAAGCCGAAGTAGAGATGCTGCCCGTCCGCCAGCACCCGGACCTCGGTAACGTACGGCGTCGGCGCGCCGGGATGCGGCTCCTGCTGGACCAGCTCTATTACTTCGGCACCCGCCCAGGCGGCTTCGTCCAGGTGTCCGTCCAGCACGATCACGCCGGGCTCTGCGTGCCCCGCCGTCGCCCGGTTCGCCGGGGCGGCGGTCGCGCCCGTGGCGACCAGCAGCGCCAGCAGCATAGTCGCTGAAACGTAAAATCGCGTAGCCTGCGTGCTCCCCGACAATGGCAGCCTCCTCGTTGCTGTGATCTTGCGGACGCAACAAGCCCGCTTCACCCGTGAGATGCCCGCCGGGGCGCAAATGGTTTAACAACGGCCGGACAGGCCGATGGGGAAGCCTGCCTGCGCATGCGATTCGGATCACGGCGGCGTGCGGACGCTTCGCAACATGGAGCGCCGGGCCGGGGCCGCAGGAATTGTCATTCAGGGCCCGGGCGTCTAGACTTGGCGGCCTTCCCGGCGGGCGGTTAGCTCAGCGGTAGAGCACTGCTTTCACACGGCAGGGGTCACTGGTTCAATCCCAGTACCGCCCACCAACAAAAACAGCCACTTAATCCGAAATCCCGCCTTCTGATTCAGCTTGTACGGAATACGTACGGAAAGCCTTCTGTGGATCTGGGCGTATGATCCGCGCATGATTAACGGACCGACGACGTGTTGGAACCACGCCGCCGGTCCTAAACCACGCCAGTAACCGAGTACATGGCAATGGTCTGTCACAATGATAGATGCGAGAAGCGCGGAAGCCCATGTTTGAGCCCGCGCTTTTTTTGTGCCCGGCCGCTGGCTCCTTCAACCTCCTATGGGGAGCTACCAAATGATGAATGAGAACAACCAAGCTTGCCCGCATGAAGCGGCCCGCAACCTGAAAGCCATGATCGACGTGCTGCAGATGGCGAGCACGACGGACGGCATGCTTGACGACACGTTGGAGGATTATGCGGGCTCGATGCTCGAGAAGGTCAACGTGATCTGCAACTGGTTCAACGGCGGCGGGGTTGAGCGGATCATGGGAAGCCGCGCAGAATCTGACGCGGAGCCGAAGGTATCGAGCAACGGTGTCAACGTCGGTTGAAAACTGACCCCCTTTTGACCGAAATCGTCGGAATAAAA
>CAYRKH010000101.1:0-10122 GCA_964424805.1 uncultured Woeseiaceae bacterium | reverse complement strand
CTCCTGAACAGCCTGAGCACAGGGGGCTCCGAAACGAAGATCGTCAGGCTGGCCAACACACTTGCCCGTTCGGGGCTGCCCGTCGAACTTGCCTACCTGAACCCGCCCGAGACCCTGCTCGAGCGTATCGACCGCCGCGTTTCCATCACCCATCTCGGACGCCGGGGGAAATACTCGATCCGTGCACTCCGGCGCCTGCGCCGGCTCGTGCAGCACGAGTACTCGGCTGTGTTCGCCGTCAACCTTTACCCGCTCCTGTACCTGGTTCCGGCGATCAGGTGGCGAAAAGGCGGGAAGCTGAAGTCCATCGCCCTCGTGAACACGGCGTCCCTGGTCGGCAAGGAGAAGCGCGCGGGGAGCCTTTACGGCTTTTTGCTGAAAAAGTGCGACCTCGTGATATTCGGCTGTCACTCGCAGCGGGAAGGCTGGATCGGGAAGTATCGCCTTCCGCCGCAGGGTGCCGAGGTCATCTACAACGGCGTCGATTCCGAGTACTTTTCGCCCGCCCCCCAGTTGCCCGGCCGGAAATCGCTGCTCGCGCAACACAGCGTACCGGAGGACGCCTTTGTCTTCGGGGGCATCGGGCGGCTGGCGCCGGAGAAGAGCTTCGACCTGCTCATCACGGCAGTTGCGAGGCTCAACGCGGAAGGCAGGCCCGCTTGCCTGGTCCTCGCCGGCGAAGGCGCCGAACGGGGCAAGCTGCAGCAGCATGCGATCGCGGAGGGCATCGGCGATCGCGTGATCTTCCTCGGACTGCAGCCCGACGTCCGTCCTGTCCTGTCTATGATCGACGTGTTCGCATTACCGTCCACGGCTGTAGAAACCTTCTCGAATGCCGCCCTCGAGGCTATGGCGATGGCGAGACCCGTCGTCCTGAGCGACATGGGAGGGGCATCTGAAATGATAGAGCACGGCGTCAGCGGTATGGTCGTGCCGGCGGGAAACCTGGACGCGTTGACGGCCGCACTGATGAGCCTGTACGACTCCACCGACCTTCGGCGGCGGTTGGGGGCGGCGGCACGGCAGCGTGTGACCACGATCTTTTCGTTCGAGAAGATGGTCGAGGATTACAAGCAGCACCTCTACGGTTCACCGCTTGCAGGACGGGTCAATCGAAACGGAGATTGAAACCGATCTTGCGCAGGTAGCCGCGTTCGCGTTCCAGGTCGGCGGCCGTCAGCGGATTCTGTTCCAGCCAGTCCTCGGGGAAGCTGAGCTGCAGGTAGTCCTTGCCGGCTTTCACCCGTACCGGTGACAACGGTCCGTTGGCGCGGCTGCGGTTCAGCAGCACCGCGAGCCGTAGCAGCAGCGAAAGCTTCAGCGCGCGCTCGCGCCAGGCAGACGGCAGCCTGCGGCTGTTCCCGAGCCTGAGGTCCCGCCGCTGGTTCTCTATGAGGAACGCGAGCAGTGCCTGCTCCGCGCTCGGGAACCCCGGAAGGTCGGCGTTCTCCACGATGTAGGCGCCGTGCCGCTGGAAACCGTCGTGCGAGATATCGAGGCCGATTTCGTGCAGCGCCGCCGCCCAGGCGAGCATCTGCGCCGCCAGCTGTGAACCGAGCTCCCAGCGCCCCGCGCACTGCCGCAGCAAGGCGCCGGCCGTTTCCGCGACGCGATGCGCCTGCGTCCGGTCCACCGAATAGCGCCGCGCCATGGCTTCGACGCTGCGCTCGCGGGCGTCGGCGTGCTGCAGGCGCCCGAGCTGGTCGTAAAGCAGGCCTTCTCGCAGGGCGCCCTCGGACGAGCGTAGCCGTTCGACGCCCAGCACCGCGAGCAGCTCGGCCAGGATCGCGAGCCCGCCGGGCCAGACCTCCCCGCGTGCCTCGGGCAGCCCGGGCAGCGCGAGGCTGTGCGTGTCGTCGAATTCCAGGACGCGTTCGATCAGCCGCTCCACCGCCTCCCGGGTCAGGTCGCTGGAGTCCAGGAACCCCAGCTCGCGCGCCACCGCTTCGGTCGCGAGGATCGTGCCCGACGTGCCGATGCATTCCGTGCCGGGCGCGACGGGAAAGAAAGCTTTCACCGGCGCAATCTCCAGGCGGGCCGCGAGGCGCGCCCGGTCGAAGCGCGCGCGGCTGATGCGCCCGTCGGGAAAGCAGGCCTCGGTCAGCGCGACGCAGCCCAGGTGCAGGCTTTCGAGGGCCGACGGCAGGCCGCCCGCACCCGTGATCAGCTCCGTGCTGCCGCCGCCGATGTCCATGACCAGGCGCGGTCCTTCCCAAGGCGGCAGGCTGTGCGTCACGCCGCTGAAGATGAGGCGCGCTTCCTCGATACCGGAGATGACTTCGATCGGGTGCCCCAGCGTTTTTTCGGCCTCGCGGCGAAAGGCATCGCTGTCGCGGGCGCGCCGCAGGGTGCTGGTGCCGGCCGCCCGGACGGCGGAGGCACGTATATCGCGCAGCCGCTGGCCAAAGCGCGCCAGGCAGTCGAGCGCGCGCTTCTTTGCGGCCGCGCCGAGGTCGCCGCCGGGTTTGAGGCCTTCAGAGAGCCGGACCGTCTCCTTCAGGCGATCGAGGATGGCGAGCTGTCCGGAGCGGAGCTCGCCGACCACCATGTGGAAGCTGTTGGAACCCAGGTCGACCGCCGCGATGACCTCCGCGGCGGCCTCCGGATCGGGGCTGTCAGACGCTGAAGGAGGAACCGCAGCCGCAGGTGGTGTTGGCATTGGGGTTGCGGATCACGAACTGGGCGCCCTGGAGGTCTTCCTTGTAGTCGATTTCCGCGCCCATGAGGTATTGCACGCTCATGGGGTCGATGACGAGGGTCACGCCCTGGTTTTCCACGCTGCTGTCGCCCTCCTCGACTTTCTCGTCGAAGGTGAAACCGTACTGGAACCCCGAGCAGCCGCCGCCGGAGACGTACACCCGCAGCTTGAGCTCGGGGTTGTCTTCCTCCTGGATCAGCTCATGGACCTTGCGCGCCGCGGCGTCCGTAAAGACGACCGGAGGCGGCGGCATGTTGATAGTTGACGTTCCAGTATGCATCAGGACCTCACCTGCTTGATCGGGATAGCTGCCGAAGGCGGCTCGGCCGGCGCTTCCGCGGAAACCCCGCGACCGGTTCGCTCGGCCAGCGAAGGCTGGCCGCCCGGCTGGTGCACCAGCTTGCCGTTGATCTCGGCGCCGATCGCCATTTCGATCAGATTGTAATACACGTTGCCAATGACTCGCGCGGTCGGGCCGAGTTCCACCCGCTGGCTGGCGACGACGTCGCCGCGCACCAGCCCGTTCAGGAGCACGTTCGGGACCGTCACATTGCCTTCCACGCTGCCATCCTCGGCGATACTGAGCGCGGACCGGCTGTGAGAGTCCGCGCTGACGCTGCCCTTGACCGTGCCGTCCACGTGGCAGCGCCCGCTGAAGCTGATATCGCCGTGGACCTTGGAGTTCGGGCCAACCAGCGTATCGACGCGGCCGTCCATGGGTGATTTTCGTCCAAACATTGACTGCTCCTTCAGGGCCTGCGGCCCGCCCGCGTCCCGCGGCGGCGGCAAGCCATCAACCCTGCCCGCCCTGCCAGACGAAGCTCTGCTCGATGCTCGCCACCGACCGTGTGCGGGAGCGTACCTCGATATTCACTTTTTCGGGCGTGAACCCGTCCGGCAGGATCACGTCCCGCTCGAAAGTCTGAAAATAGCGGAAGGAAAACGGCCAGTCACTGTCCACGTCGGCCGGTACCAGCTGCTCCAGGGTGTAGGTCACCGCCACACCGTCTTCCGCGCCCTCGACGCTGAAAGCGACGCTGCCCTCGACGCTGCGCTCGTGCTGCATCACCTGTACCAGCACGAGGCTCACGTGGTACTCGCGCTCGCCGCTGCCCTTGGTGACGCGCAGGTCCTGCACGCGCAGCCCATGCTCGCCGTTCGCCGGCGAAATGATCCCGCGGTAGAACGCAATCGCTTCCCGCTGCTCCTGGATCTTGCGCTGCAGCCCGCCGAGGCTCGCTTCGACCTTCTCGTAGGCGCTCCGGTCGATCTCGCGATGCGTCCTGAGCAGCGCGATCTGCTCCCGCTGCAGGGCGATCTGCGCTTCCAGCTCCCTGATCTGTTCCCGGTGCGCCTGGCGCTCCGCGATCGAGTCGACGATATTATACCGCGCCTGGATTCGCCCGAACTCGAACACGAGGTAGGCGGCGACGAGCACGGCAAGGATCAGCGCGCCACGCAATACCCAGTTGGCCTTCCCTCGTGCGGCCCTGTTCCTCGCCACGGTTTCCTGCTCTTTTGCCCGAATCATCATCATGTTACGCGCTGGCCGGCGGGAACAGAAGTGCCGCAGGTCACGGAATGGGCCAGGCCGCGGGGCTGCCTGCACTTTGCAGGCCGCCGCAGACCCGGCACACTGGCGCACCGCCTTTGGGAACAAACCCGAAACTCGAGGATTGCCGCATGGCGCCCGCCTATTACCCGTGGCTGAAAGCACTGCACATCGCGTTCATGGTCACCTGGTTCGCGGGGCTCTTTTACCTGCCGCGGCTGTTCATCTACCACGCGGAAGCCGGCGACGAGGCCGGCCGGCGCCGCTTCACCGTGATGGAGCACCGGCTGTTCGCGATCATGACGATCGGCGCCGTGCTGACGGCGGTGCCGGGCGTGTGGATGCTGTGGATGAAGCCGGCGCTGCTCGGGAGCGGATGGTTCCGGCTGAAGCTCCTGCTGCTGGCGGGGCTCGTTGCTTACCACGCGTACTGCAAAGCCTGGATCGCCAGGCTGGAGCAGCGCCGCGAGCCGCAGCCGACGCGAGGACTGCGGTGGTTCAACGAGATTCCGGCCTTTTTCCTGCTGGCGATCGTGCTGCTCGCCGTTTTGAAGCCGGGGTAAGCCGGCTCCCTCCGGGGTCGAGACCGGCGCTACAGGGCAGCGCCCGGGTCGGGGGGGTCGACGGCGGCGCTGCGGCGCGTGAGATCCTTCTTGAAGACGGCTCGCCAGCGTTTCGGCCACCAGCGCGGCTGCGGCGGCAGGCCCGTCGGGTAGACGTAGGGTCCGAGCTCGTGCAGCGCCCGCGCGTACACGCGGCGCTTGAAATAGATCACCTCGTTCACCGGCTTCCAGAAATCCACCCAGCGCCAGCGGTCGAACTCCGGCGCCGCGCAGCGATCGAAGCGCACGCGCTCGTCCGGGCCGATGAGCTTCAGGATGAACCAGCGCTGCTTCTGCCCCACGCACCGCGGTGTCGTGCCCTGCCGGATATAGCGGCGCGGCAACCGGTATCGCAGCCATTCGCGCGTCGAGCCCAGCACCTCCACATCGCCGGGCTGCAGGCCGACTTCCTCGTGCAGTTCCCGGAACATGGCTTCCTCGGCCGTTTCGCCGACCCGCACGCCGCCCTGCGGGAACTGCCAGCCCTTGCTGCCGATCCGGCCGGCGAGCAACAGCTTGCCCTCGGCATTGGCGAGGATGATGCCGACGTTCGCGCGGAAACCTTCGTCGTCTATGTGGTCGCTGCTCATCGCTACGGAGTTCTCATTCTGCGGTATGCGCCGGCAGGCGGTCCAATGGCTGCCTCGGGGTATCATACCGGGCCTGTACCACCGGGCACGGCCCGGAATCGAGCCCGCGCGCCGCTCGGCGTGCGGCGCAGGAGCCTGGAACCCCATGCGACGGCAACCCGTGCTGTTCTTCGCCGGCCTGGTCGCGGTGTCGGTGCTCACCGTGGGACTGGCACTTTCCTGGGGCAGCGCTACGCCGGGATTCACCGGCATGTGGCAGGCGCTCACGGGCACGGCGCCGGCGAACGTCCGCGACCTCGTCTGGGAGCTGCGCCTGCCGCGTGCCCTGACGGCCTTCGGCGTCGGCGGCCTGCTCGCGGTGGCCGGCGTGCTGATGCAGGTGCTGCTGCGAAATCCGCTGGCGGATCCCTACATTCTCGGCACCTCGGGGGGTGCCGCCGTCGCGGCGCTCTCCGCCATGCTGCTCGGCTGGGGCAGCGGCATGGTGAACGTGGCGGCGTTCGGCGGCGCCATGGGCGCCACGGTGCTGGTGTTCTCGGTGGCACAGGGTACCGGCAGCTGGACGCCGGCGCGCCTGCTGTTGACCGGCGTGGTGCTGGCCGCCGGCTTCAGCGCGGCCACGACGCTGCTGCTCGCGCTCACGCCGGAGCAGAGCCTCCGGGGCATGCTGTTCTGGCTGATGGGAGACCTGAGCTTCGCCTATTCGCCACTGGGCAGCCTCGTCCTGCTGGCCGTGCTGGGCGCCGGCGGGCTCCTCGCGGCGCGACACCTGAACGTGCTGGCCCGCGGCGACCTGCAGGCGGCCATCGTCGGGCTGCCGGTCACCGGGTTCCGGTTCGCCATATTTGCCGCGACCTCGCTCGCCGTCGCCGTCTCGGTCACGACGGTCGGCGTCATCGGCTTCATCGGGCTCGTCGTGCCGCACCTGGTGCGGCTGCTCGCGGGCAGCGACCACCGCATCGTCCTGCCCGCCTCCGCGCTCGCGGGCGGCAGCCTGCTCGTCGTCGCCGACACGCTGGCGCGGACCGTGGCCGCACCCCGCCAGCTCCCCGTCGGCGCCCTGACGGCGGCCATCGGGGTGCCGTTTTTCCTGTTCCTCATGCGCCACGGGCGGCTCTCACGCCGGCCCGCCGCGCGCCGTCAGCGGTCGGTGCCGACGACCACGCGGTCACGCCCGGACGATTTCGCGCGGTAGAGCGCCACGTCGGCGCGCGCGAGCAGGCTTTCACCGAGGTTCTTCAGGTCGGTGTCGCCGGAGCCGGGTGACACGCTCGCAATGCCAATGGAGGCGGTGACGTCGATCTGGCCGCCGTCGGCCAGGGGCACCGGCGCCTCCCGCACCGCCTGGCGGACGCGCTCCGCCAGGCGGGCGGCGTCGCCTGTGTTCGTGCGCGGCAGCAGGATCACGAACTCCTCACCGCCGTATCGCGCGGCGACGTCGCTCGCGCGCACCTGCTCCTCGATACGCTGGGCGAGTTCCCGCAGGACGTCGTCACCCGCCGCGTGTCCCCAGCTATCGTTGATGCGCTTGAAGTGGTCGAGGTCCAGCATCAGGCAGGCGAGGGTTTCGCCGTCGCGGCGGGCCCGCGCGAGCTCCTCCGCGAGGCGGACCTGCAGGTAGCGCCGGTTGTGCCAGCCGGTGAGGACGTCGGTGAAGCCGCTGCGCAGGAGCCGCGCCCGGTTCACGGCGTTCTCCAGCGCAAAGGAGGCGATCGCGCCCAGGTGCGAGAAGAAATCCGTGGCATGCTCGCCGGTGAACCGGCCGCTGTCCGCACTGCCGAAATTGATGCTGCCGATCAGCACCTGCTTGTGCATGAGCGGTAGCAGAGCGATGCTCCCCAGCGACGTACCGGCGCGGAAAATCAGCTCGTGATCCGCCTTGCAAAACGACCCCAGCCACGGCTTGCGGAGCGCCGCGTACTGCGGCGCGAGTCCGGCCAGCGACTCGACGAACTGCAGTCCCGGCAGCTCGGAGGGCTTCGTGCCCGCCGCAAGCAGCAGGTGACGCACGTCGTGATCCGGATCGCGGAGCACCACCGTGACCTGCTCCAGCTTGTAGCTTTTTGCGAGCCCCGAGAGCATCTGCCGGAACAGCTCCGGCAGGTCGGCGGCCTGCAGCAGCGCCAGCTCCCGCTGCTGCGACAGCTTCAGTATCGCGGTATTGCGCGCCACCTCGTCGGTAAGCTGCGCGAGCTGCCGGCGCATGCGCGTGACTTCCCAGGTGAGGTCTTCTTCACGGGTAACCATGTTGTCCGTTCCGGCAGCATCGGAGCCTGATTTTTGCTTTTATCAGAATCCCGCGCCGCCGTCGCGGCGCCAGCTCCCGGAACCTGGGGGAGGGGGGAAAGAAAAAAGAAAAAGGTGTCAGGTTTATTTTCCCGTTGGGAAAATAAACCTGACACCTTTTTCTTTTTCCACCTTTTTCCCCCTTTCTACCGGCGGTTCGCGAGGTACTCGCGGCCCTGTTCCATCATGCGGACGAAGGCGTCTTCGTCGCCGTCCGCTACGACCTGGCGGATGCGGCCGGCGGCCTCGCAGAGTGCGTCCAGGGGTCCCAGGCCGAACTGGTTGAGGTGCTGGATCTCGAAATAGAGGTTCGGGTTATCCCGGGCAACGACCGCGGAAACCAGCAACTGCGCGTCGAAGGTGGTGGACGACATCCGCGCGAGCTTCGGCGCGGCCTCGCCGCTTTCCGCGAGCGCGGTGAAAAAGGCGATGTTCAGCGCATGCGACAGTCCGAGCACGTACGCGATCAGGCGATCGTGATCGTCGAGGCTCATATCCAGCTGCTCCACCATCGTCGAGGCGAACAGCTCCTTGGCCGCCGCGGTCGCCTCGGGTGAGCCGGCGTCCACGAAAATGAGATGCCGGCCGGACAGGAGCTCCGTATCCGGACCGTACATCGGATGCAGCGACGCCACCTTGCAGCCGGCGCCGGCGAGCGCCGCCAGCCCGTCGCGCAGCGGTGTCTTCAGCGAGCCGATGTCGAAGACGAGTCCGCGCGGCCTGCGCGCGGCGAGTTCCGCCAGGATCCTGCCGGAAACGGCAAGCGGCGTCGCCACCACGATGACGTCGTAATCCGTGCCGGCGTCCTGCCAGTCGCGGAACCGACCCTCTCCCGGCTCCACGCGCGCGTCGGCGATGCAGGTCGTGAACCCCTGGGAGGTGAAGAAATCGGCGAACCAGCCGCCCATTTTGCCGGCACCGCCGATCACCAGTACGCGGCGGCCGCCCCCTTTGCCCTCGGCGGCAACGCGCGCGCGCTCCTGGCTGGCAAGGGAGGTGGTTATGAGGGCGCGTACCACGCCTTCAGCGACCTTCGGGTCGATGCCCAGCCGTTCGGCCTGCGCGCGCGCCGACTCCACTACTTCTTTCTCGCGATCGTAATCGCGTGTCGCACGGCCGGTCGAAACCTTGTTGCGCCCGATCTCGCCCACGAGGCGCTGGCGTTCGGCAATCAGCTCGAGCAGCCGCCGGTCGACCGCGGACAGTTCATCTCTTAATTCGTCGAGGTTCATATTCTGGTTCGTGACGCCCGCATGCAGGGCTGTTTTTCGCTACTGTTACAGGATGTACGGCGCGCGGCAAGCGTTCCCGACCGCTGCCCCTATCGCCTTCGCGACAATCATGCGACTATTCCACGCAGTTTCACCAGCGAATTACCACGGGAAATGACGATGAAGACACGCGCCGCGGTGGCCTGGGCAGCAGGCAAGCCCTTGGAAATTGAAACGATCGACATCGAAGGTCCGAAGAATGGCGAGGTGTTGTTGCGCAACGTCGCGACCGGCGTCTGCCACACCGACGCGTTCACGTTGTCGGGTGAAGACCCCGAGGGACTCTTTCCCGCTATTCTCGGCCACGAAGGCGGTGCCGTGGTCGAGGACATCGGCCCGGGCGTCACCAGCGTCAAGGTCGGCGACCACGTCATTCCCCTCTACACGCCGGAATGCGGCAAGTGCAAGTTCTGCACCTCGGGCAAGACCAACCTCTGCCAGGCCATTCGCGTGACCCAAGGCAAAGGGCTGATGCCGGACGGCACTTCCCGCTTCTCGAAGGACGGCAAGCAAATCTTCCACTACATGGGTACTTCGACGTTCAGCGAGTACACGGTGCTGCCCGAGATTGCGGTTGCCAAGGTCAGCGAGAAAGCGCCGCTCGAGAAGATCTGCCTGCTCGGCTGCGGCATCACGACCGGCATCGGCGCGGTCCTCAATACGGCGAAGGTCGAGCCCGGCGCCACGGTCGCGGTGTTCGGTCTCGGCGGGGTGGGCCTTAGCGCCATCCAGGGCGCGGTGATGGCGAAGGCGTCGCGCATCATCGCGGTCGACCTCAATCCTGACAAGTTCGAGCTGGCCCGGCAGATGGGCGCGACCGACACGGTAAACCCGAAGGATCACGACGCGCCGATCCAGGAAGTCATCGTCGAGATGACGGATGGCGGCGTCGATTACTCGTTCGAATGTGTCGGCAACGTGCAGCTGATGCGCTCGGCGCTCGAGTGCTGCCACAAGGGCTGGGGTGAGTCGGTCATCGTCGGGGTAGCCGGCGCCGGGCAGGAAATCAGCACGCGCCCCTTCCAGCTCGTCACCGGCCGCGTCTGGCGCGGCACCGCGTTCGGCGGCTGCAAGGGCCGTTCGCAACTGCCGGGCATGGTCGACCAGTACATGAACGGCGACA
>CAYRKH010000100.1:0-10135 GCA_964424805.1 uncultured Woeseiaceae bacterium | reverse complement strand
ACAGGGGGTCAGTTTTACTCCGACGATGGGGGTCATTTTTACTGCGGCGTTAACATGGTGTGCGCGGGCGGATGTAGACGTGCTTTATGTCCAACCCTTCGGCGTGCCAGTGAAACTGTGACTGGAACTCGGCCCGTTATCGGTCTGGAGAACCTGGATCCGGAACGGCAGCTGCTGCCGGACCTCGTTGAGGAACTGGATGGCGTTGCGCTGATTGCACGCATCGTAGACCTTCAGAACCCGGGTGCGGGTGCAGTCGTCGATAGCGGTAAGCCTGTGCGAGCCTTTCCTCATCACCGGGATCTTGGCTCCAGAATCCCGCATGGACGACATCGTGCCCAGTGGCTGCAAGCTCTACTTGAGCGCCTCCAAACACAGGCATCGAGCAGCAGTTTCACCCCAGTCGCGGCCGCGACACGGGATTCGAATCCCCGTGGGGACGCCATTTAGAACAAGGTCCATTGCAGATCATTTCGGGGCCGGCACGAATTCAAGAACCACATCACGGATGGCGGGCACGCTCTGCCAGAGTGAGCCCCGGGCCGTTGTCCGCACCATCGCACCGGTGCGTCCGAGGCCGGCCTCGGCGGCGGCAAGATCGGAGCTTCTTAGGGTAAGCACGGCGACGCCGACCCCGGGTCGGTGCGGAAACGCCGCTTCCGGAAACTCCGCCTGAAGGGCAGCTTTGGTCGCCCATTCCAAGCTGAGCATCCCGACCTCGACGGCAACGGACTCCGCGCCCGGCCGAACCCGTTCCTGTCCGAACAGGGCGATGACCCGCACCGCCACCCGCTCCGGATCGTCGCACAGGAGGACGACGCGGGTGAGGGTCTCGGCTGCGTTGCGATGCCGCTGCCACTCCGGCCGCCATACATACTCCGGCGTCAGGTGGCGGGTCAGGAACATGAAGGAATGCGGGGTCTGGTCGTCTTTGATGGCGGCGGTTTCGAAGCGCGCTTCCACATCCGCGCCGTCGATGGCAACCGGGCGGCCGAAGGCCATCACCGGATCGGTGACGATGCGCCGTTCTCGGAGCGCAGCGATGTCGCGGTACATATCATGGGTTCTGAAAGCGAGACCGGTGCGGCCGCTTTTGATCAAGGAAGCGGCGGGGTGCGGCGACGACGGTGACGTCACGCTCAGAACCTCGAAGTACACCCGGTCCAGGGTTACAAGATGGTTCGAGGTGCCCAGCCCCGAGTGATGGCCCCTCGGGGTTACCGTGAAGCCGAGGTCCTCAAGCGCCTTCCACCCAGCGTCCAGGTCCCCGACTGGCATTAGCAAATGGTCAAACGCTTGCATGACCGCCTGCTTTCGCTTTTAAAGATCGCCGATTCGCGGCCAGTCCGGCATCGGTTCGCATGCTCGTTCGTAGGCGCGGGCAAGCGCGAGGCAGCCCGCGTCGTCGCCGCGCCGCCCGACGATCTGAAGACCTGCGGGCAGGCCCGCCGGCGTCAGTCCACAAGGCACGGATGTCGCCGGCTGCAGGGTCGTGTTGAACGGCCACGTGAAAGGGTTGAGGTCGAAGGTGTAGCCCAAAGCGTTAAGCGCCGCACCCTCGGGATAGCAACGGTCAGCGTCATAGGCGGTGGTCGGCATCGTGGGGGTCACCAGAAAGTCGAAGTCCTTAAGCACGCTTGCCATGTGGAAGCTCGCCTGCATCTCGGCCGCCTTGGCGCGCGCGCATTCATCGAGCGATACTCCGGCGCTGCGGTCCAGAACCACCTTGAGCTCGGGCAACAGCGTGTCCACGTGTGGCCCTGCTACGTGGAGCATCATCAGGCGCAGGAACGGCAGCATGCCCGGCGCCAGTGCGTCATAGAGGTTGTGGTCGAAAAACGGCGGGATCTCCGTGATCTCGGCGCCGAGTTCCGCCAGCGTGTGGATGGCGGTGCGCACCAGGCCGCCCACATCGTCCGCCGTCGCAAGGCCGTAACCGAAACTGTCGCTGAAGGCGATCTTGAGCCCGCGCACTGGCCGTTCAAGATCGTTCTCGTAAACATGGCCATCGGGCGGCAACGCATAGATGTCGCGCCAGTCGGGCCGGGTCACGACGGTCATCACATGGGCGATATCGGTGACGGTGCGGGTCATCGGGCCATAAACGGGGCCGATACCGAAAGTCGGATGGAACGGAATCCGGCCGAACGTGGGCTTGTGTCCCACCACGCCCGAATAGGCAGCGGGAATGCGGATCGACCCGCCGGCGTCGCTGCCCACCGCGATGGGTCCCATGCCAACGGCGAGCGCAGCGGCGGCCCCGGCGGACGAGCCGCCGGGCGTCTTGGACAGGTCCCAGGGATTGCGGGCGAACCCATAGCGACCGCTGACGCCGGAACAGAACATGGCCATCTCGGGCTGGGTCGTCTTGCCCAGAAGGATGGCGCCCGCCTCCCGGAGACGGGCGACGATCGGCGCGTCCTCCAGCCACGGCCCCGCGGCGTCGGGGCCCCGGATACCCCATACGCTGGGCATGTCCCGAGTCAGCACATGATCCTTGACGGAGAACGGCACGCCGTCGAGCGGCCCCACGGGGGCGTTCTTCATCCAGCGCTCCTCCGACGCCCGGGCGGCGGCGCGCACTCCCGCCTCGTCGACATAAAAGAAGGCGTTGACCGCCGGGTTCACCCTGGCAATGCGGTCCAGTACCGCGGCCGCACAGTCGACGGGGGAGAGCGTTCGGGCGCGGAACGCTTGCATCAGCTCCGTGGCGGATAGAAAGCAGATATCGTTCGCCATCTCCTCCTCGCTTTCCTTGAGGCAGCGCCCTAAAGGGGCTCCATGCCGAACATATCGGTCTCGGCCCGCCAGCCATCGGTGCCCCTGCGCCAGGTTACCAGGTACCGCCCCGCTCGTTCCCGGGCCACGCCGTTCTCGATCACCGTGACCTGGGCGCGCCCGATTTCGTAGCCGATCCCGCCCTCTACGGTAATGTGCACGGATTCAAGAACGATTCCCCTGATCCCGCTCGTGGCCATGTCCCGGAACAACGCCTTCACGGCCTCCCGCCCTTCGAGAAGTGGTACCGCGGGCGCGATCATGATCGGGTCCTCAGTGTAATAGCCATCAACCAGACCGTCGATGTCGCCCCGGGCGAAGCTTGAGGAAAAATGGCTGCACTGGGCCCTGACCGCGGCCTCGAACTCCGCTTGGCCTACCGTATCCCCAGCGTTTTTGCCCCCGGCGTTTTTTCGTTGCATCCCGGCCTCTCTCACGGCGGTTCACGGATAAGCCAATAATAGGCAGGAAACGGAAGGCCGCTTGCCCGCGGCGGACGCAAACTTGTCGGAGAGTGACGGTCGTACCGAGCGGTCTATGTTCGATCAGTCCCTATTATCTCTATGACTGTAAAGATTTTAATTGAGAAAGTATTGAATTCCGGCCATAAAACGAACACTCTGTTTGACGCGTTCCGTGAGCGAGGGCATAGAGCATGACAGTGGCGGGATTGACGACGTTTGACGCGTGGGAGGAAACGGTTCGCACCGTCTGCGGTCCGCTCGACGCCTATCCCCTGAAAGAAAAGCCGTTTGAAGGTCGGGTGACCCAGCGCCGGGTCGCCGACTTCTGCATGCTGGAGCATCACGCGAGCGTCGAACGCCTGCACTGGGACCGCCGTCATATTGCGGAAATTCGCGTTCCTTACTGTTATGTGCTGTTGCAGCTGTCCGGGGGACGGCTGATGGTGAGCCAGAACGGCAACGAGGCCGTCCTTCAGGAGGGAGACTGGACTATTATCGACTCTCTCCGCCCCGCTTACTTCCGCTTCGAGGGAACGTTCAACATCCTGTCGCTCAACCTGCCGCGGGATCTTGTGACCGCCGAGGCCCGCGACGACGATCTCCCGCTCGCGCCTTTCCTCAGCGGCACCACGGGTTCAAGCGCCATCTTCAGCGCGTTCGCACGCAGTCTCTACAACCATGCGCCGTCGCTGCATCCCGACGATGTGCGCTACCGCCGCCATGTATTCGATCTCCTGTTTTCCGCCCTTCCCGGCACGTTCGACCACCGCGAGCGCACCCGGGGTCGACGACTGGACGCGGCGCAGCGGTTCATCGATGCACACCTGGCCGATCCGGAGCTGAACCCGCAGCGGGTGGCCGACGGGGTCAACGTCTCGTCCCGGCATCTCCACCGGCTGTTCGAGGAAACCGGCGGCACGGTCGGTGATTGGATTCGCCATCGGCGGCTGGAGAGGGCGCGGTGCGACCTTGCGGATCCCCGCTTCCGGGGCAACAGCATTCTTGAGATCGCCTTCAGCTGGGGCTTCAGCGACGGCCCCCATTTCAGCCGCGCGTTCCGCGACGCGTTCGGCATGTCGCCGCGCGAATACCGGAGTGGATTCCTGCGGCACTCCTGACCGTCCTCGCTGCCATTTGGGCCAGGTCTCCGTCTCTCTCCGACAAGTTTGCGTCCGGGCCGGACAAGCATCGGATCGCCGCCACGCTACGATTCGGGCGGCAATGGCCGGTGTTTGTTCCGGAGTCCGGCATCACAGAAGGGGGAAACATGACCAGAAAACCGTATCAGGGAGCGTATGCCGAACGTCGCTCCGGACTGCTGTGGCGCGGCAGCGCCCGCGTTCTGGTGGGGGTATGCCTTGCCGCGGGCAACGGGACGGCGACGGGCGACGAGGCGGCACAGCAGACGGCAAATCTCCTGGAGGAAATCACGGTCACCGCGCGTCAACGGACGGAAACCGTGCAAGACGTGCCCATTTCCATCAGCGTGATCACCTCCGCCGATATCGAGGCGCGCGGTCTGGGCCGGGTCAGAGACCTGGTGACCAGCATTCCAAACGTCAGCTTCTCCGACTTCGGGGGCGTTGCCGCGACCGGCAATCTGGTCATTCGCGGTATCTCGATGGAGGCGCGCAACGCCGGCTTCGAATCCGGCGTCAGCGTCTACGTGGACAGCATGTACACGGGCCGCCCGACCACCTTCAACCTGGATCTCGTGGAAATCGATCGGATCGAAGTCCTGCGTGGTCCGCAGGGGACGCTGTTCGGCAAGAACACGATTGCGGGCGCTCTCAACATCACCACGATCCGGCCCACGGATAGGTTGGAGGCGATCTTCCGGGGCGAAGTCGGCAACCTGGACCACCGGAATATCAGCGCCACAGTCAACCTGCCGATGGCGGACAGGTTCGCGGTCCGGGCCACGGCCATTCGCAAAAAGCGCGACGGCACCGTCCTCAACCTGACCACCGGCGACAAGTATAACGATCTCGATTCCTACGGTGGCCGAGTCCAGGCCCTGTTCGAGCCATCCGAAAACCTCGAAATCCTTCTCAGCGTCGACTATACCAAAGACGACAACCGGCCCTCGTTCCCCGAAGTCCTCGACGGGACGGACAGTGGTCCCTTTCTCGCCAACGCACCGGGCAGGCGGACCGTACGAAACGATGCGAGCCCGTGGGAAGAGCGCAGGCTCTGGGGAATGTCGCTCAACCTCGACTGGACCCTTGGCAACGACGGTACGGTCACGTCCATCACCGGATACCGGGAGGCCGTGTCAAATCACTTCCTGGACAACGACAACACCGAATTCGACCTGCTTATCGCCAATTTCAACCGGGACGAATGGCATTTCACCCAGGAACTCAGGTACGCCTCCCCGAGTAGCCAGTTCATAGATTACGTGGCCGGCGTCTACTATTTGGAACAGACGGCGGAGCAATTCAATAGCGGCTTCTTCGGCGTCGACCTGCTGAGCCTGTTCGGGTTGCCGGACCCGGTGCAATTGTTGACGAGTGCCGTCGGCAGCGTGAAAACCACAAGCTATGCGGCGTTCGCAGACGTGCAGTTCCATATCACCGATGCCCTCAGCATCATCATCGGCGCCCGCTACACTAAGGAGCGCAAGCAGCTCGCCTTCGAGCAGCCTAGCGAGGCGCCGTTCATCCTGCCGGAGTATCCGTTCATCACAGACCGATCATTCGAAGGCGCCTTCTCTCCCACCGCGGGGCTCAGCTATCAGGTGACCGACGGACTCAACACCTACGCAAAAGTCGCCAAAGGCTTCAAAAGCGGCGGCTGGAACCCCGACTGGCTCGGCCAGCCCGACCCGCCGATATTTGATCCCGCCAATGACCCGAACACGTTCGGGTTCGATTCGGAAACCGCTCTGAGTTACGAGGCGGGGATGAAATGGGCGGACAGTTCCAACCGCACCCAGGTCAATGTGGCGGCCTTTTACACGGACTACAAGAATCTTCAGGTGTCCCAGTTTCTGGGCATTTTGGGGGGCACCGTCATCACCAATGCCGCCCAGGCGACCCTCAAGGGCTTCGAGCTGGACTTTCGTACCCGGCCCACGTCTGCGTTGAGTTTGAACGGCGGCCTCGGCAACCTGAGCAGCCGCTTCGACGAATACGACAATTGCGCCGGTTTCGGCGTCGACTGCGACGGCAACCGGCTGCCCAACGCCCCCAAATGGACGGCCAACCTCGGTGCGGCCTACGCCGTTCCCGTGTTCGGATGGGGCGAGGTGACCATGCGCGGAGATTACTCGTACCGCGGCAATGTCTTTGCCACCGCCGCCAACCAGGACCGGCTCAAGGCCGAAGGCTTCGGCCGTGTGGACCTGGCCGTCTCGCTCGCCCCTGTGGACAACCGGTGGGAGGTCACGGCCTGGGTCAATAACGTGTTCGACAAGGACTACGCCAATGGCATGATGGACGACGTCCTGGTGAACGACATCTTCGGTGTCGAGCGGACGTGGATCACCTACGGCTTGCCGCGCACCTACGGGCTCAGAGGCCGCATCAGCTTCTGACGGCCCCGGTATTTCAGAAGCACGGCCCCGGCAGCATTACTCCGGGTAGCCGTCGGGGGGTTGAGCAAGGATGAAACGTCTATTGTCAAGGAGGAAATCTTTGGGCCTGTGGTCGTGGTCAAGCCGTTTGATGATCTGGATGAGGTGACCAGGCTTGTCGGATCATAGTTAGTAAAGATATGAGTACGCCTTACGAGTCGTTCATCGCCGCTCGGGTGCTTTCGCGTGTCATAGAGGATTCACGATGAACAATCTGGAGCCGATCGAGACTGCATCGCGCGATGAACTGACTGCGCTTCAACTCGAACGACTCCGCTGGTCACTCACCCATGCTCATGAAAGCAACACCCGCTATCGCGCCAAATTCGATGCGGTGGGCGTCCATCCCGACGATCTTCGATCGCTCGAGGATCTTGCGCACTTCCCGTTCACGACCAAGACGGATCTGCGCGATGCCTATCCGTTCGGCTTCTTCGCGGTGCCGCTGGAACGTCTCGCCCGCCTCCATGCTTCATCGGGCACCACGGGCAAGCCGACGGTCGTTGGCTACACCCGCAAGGATATCGACACCTGGAGCCAGGTGATGGCGCGATCGATCCGTGCCGCAGGAGGCCGGCCAGGAATGAAAGTTCACGTGGCCTACGGTTACGGCCTGTTCACCGGCGGCCTCGGCGCGCATTATGGCGCCGAAGCATTAGGCTGCACCGTCATCCCGATGTCGGGCGGACAGACCGAAAAGCAGGTCCAGCTCATTCGGGATTTTGAGCCCGAGATTATCATGGTCACGCCAAGTTACATGCTCGCCATTCTCGACGAGTTCCGCAGGCAGGGACTCGATGCACGCGCCTCCACGCTCGCTACCGGCATTTTCGGAGCCGAGCCCTGGACGGAGTCGATGCGCGCGGAGATAGAGGCGGAGTTCGCCATCGACGCAGTGGACATCTACGGATTATCGGAGGTGATCGGCCCCGGCGTGGCACAGGAGTGCGTCGAGACCAAGGATGGGTTAACGATCTGGGAAGATCATTTCTATCCCGAGATCATCGATCCCGAGACTGGCGCGGTGCTGCCGGACGGCGAAGAGGGCGAGCTTGTGTTCACTTCGCTCACCAAGGAGGCGATGCCGATTGTGCGCTATCGCACTCGTGATCTGACTCGACTCCTCCCGGGAACGGCACGCACGATGCGCCGGATCGCGAAGGTCACCGGACGTTCGGACGACATGATGATCATTCGCGGTGTAAACGTATTCCCGGCCCAGATCGAAGAACATATCCTGGCCTGTCCGGCGCTGGCCCCGCATTTTCGAATTGAACTCAGCAGGCCCGATCGACTTGATGTGGTGAAAATCGTCGTCGAGGCTCGCCCTGACACCGAGGAAAATGAAAGTAACCGCGATGCGGACCGGCTTGCTGCACGCATCAAGGCAACCATCGGAATCACGGTGTCGATCGATCTATGTCGGACAGGTGAAATCCCTCGCTCGACGGGCAAGGCACAGCGGGTCCTGGATTTGCGCCAAGTGGGTGTTGCGTCCCATGGTTAGAAGTTCGTTCGAACCGGGCGTGCCGGCGGCGGACGACCGCCGGCCCAGGCAAGCGTGGAGAGACCGATGATGCAGAAAAACCCTGCACCGAATCCCCGATAGTGGCGATGGCATTGGCGACTCTGACTTGTGAACCTGGGATCCCGCGCCGCTAGTGTTCTGAGTCAGGTCGTTTTCTTGCGGGGGCGCACGTACAGCACGAGGTTGTGATCGATCAAACTGCCGCGCTGCGTCTGTTGGAGGTTGTTCTGGTCTTCTTGACAAACGAGTGAAGTACGATCACGTCATCGCTCTTTGCCAGGAAGTAAATAGTTCGAACTGTCTGTCCCGATCATTCGCCCGAAGCTCACGAACCCCCGGCCCAACGGTCTTCACCGGCTTGGAATCCAGCGGCAGGTTCACCGATTTGGAGCCGACGGAGGTCACTACCGAGGGCTACCCGAACCGACGCCGGAAATCCCGGCAATGCTTCGAGGGAATCGCCCAACCAGGTGATTTCCTTTTCCTGCCTGTACATTGGTCAACTATACCGAAAAGGTATAGTTGTCAAGCCACCGTCCTGGTCGGATTTGCAGATGCCCGCGTCGTCGCCGTGCGCACCGATTTCAGGCAACCCGAGGATGAGCATGCCACCATTCCATTGGCCGACGGGAACGGAAACTATGTCACGCTCGATCTTGGTGGCGGGCGTTACGCTGTCTCATCCCAGAGCCTCAGCTCTGGGATGACGTTTCAAGTAATTGGCAGGGCGACCTGGCCGGCGGGTCATGCCCGAAGCGCTGCAGAGCGCTTCGTCAACCCTGCTAATGCTAACGCAAGAGCCAGCAGTGCAAACGTGTCGGGTTCCGGAACGGCGATCACGGTCCTGCTGAACGATGAAGGAGTCGTAGAGGTCCAGATTGCATTGCCCGCCTCGGCCGACGCGTAACTAAAATGCGTAAAGGGATCGGAGGTATGATCGAACGTCAGAAGGAAATCGGTGGTGCCACTTGTCAGTGAGTTTGCCCCGCCCAAGAGGGGCCGCCAATAACGTTGTGCGTTGGGTCAAAGGTAACGAACTCCACGTCTTCCAGTTGATAGCTGACTCCATTGATTACGAGATCGATGGATATCAGCGCTTCAACAAAGGACTCCAGGTCGGGCGCGTCGTACACGATGGTACCCGAAACCGGGTCTTGCGGAGCCGGCAAGCCACTGGGCGACACGAAGTCTTGAAACTCAAAGCTCAGCGATATTGGGACGGCGTGCGCTCCAGGCGACGATAGCATGGTAGCTATCAGGATCAGGATCCCGCCCGTTATTCTTGTTTTCATAAAAGCGTCCTCTTTGTAACCCACGGAGTTGGAAGCAGTTTTCGTGCAAGAACATCAGAGACTCGATATAAACCAATGGGTTAAGGATCCAGCTATCAAGCGATTGTCAAATTTTTCGACGATCCGGACTAATGCCGCTTCTCCTGCCCCGCGAGCGAGCGTCTGACGCAACGAATCAGCTTCGCGCGGCCAGTGGACTTTGGGCGAATCGCTGAGAAAGTGCTGCCGGCTGTACTCGGATCCATGAGCTATAACTGTTCTTATCGACGGTTCGCTTCTCCCATGCTCGTCGGGTGGCCGAACCCGTGCCGCCGCCGGAGCAGGTAGCGCGGAGCGCGCGGGCAAGCGCTTGATTTGTCCCACGACTACAGGCAGTCAAGAGACCAGGATTTTGATCATTACGGGAGCGCCGCCATGTACCTCCAATCGAACGCGCGTCACCCAAGGGACGAGTACCGGCGCTATTTTCCGGACTGGACTCGTCGGTCGCTGCGGA
>CAYRKH010000099.1:0-10268 GCA_964424805.1 uncultured Woeseiaceae bacterium | reverse complement strand
GGAACGTGATGTCGGCAACCGTGTTGGCGTCAAAATTCACCGCTGACTTCATGTGGCTCCATCCCCCGTGCTCTGCCGGAGACCCGCCTCTTCACGTTTGAGATTCGGGTTCAGGTATCTCCGGTTCGTTGGTTTCCGAAAGCGAATAGTTCCCCGCTCACCGCTTTTACATTCAAGCGACGAGTGCCTGATCAAGGCGACTTTTATCCGAATTGTCAGACACAAGATGTTGTGTCTGCCTGAAAGCTAGGTTATGCCCCGGGGAGGCCGGTGTCAAGGCTTTACCGGTTTTTCTTTGGCCTGCTTTTATATTTTAATAACAATAAGTTACGGATAGTCGTGCAGCATCTTCTGCGCAAACGGAGGCAAAAATCCATGCCGGGCGGAATGAGCGCGTCTGTCCATATCTAGTGTCACCCCGGCGCTCGCGGAAGGCCGTTTGCAGCGGCCTGCGGAGTGCGGCGAGCCTGTCACCCGTGTGCTTGAAAAACGCCTCTTGCGATCCTACATCAGGGCCAGAGCCGGGCGGCTTTTCGAGCGACTGCAGGCAGTCGCGGCCAACGGCAACAACAGACTCGAGGAGTTCCAGCAATGAACGTTACACGATCCGAACCGTGGCGGCTTTTCGACCTGCTGCATCGTGACCTCATCGACGTGCCGGCCCGCTTCCGGGCAGCCGCCCAGGTCAACGGCCACGTTGCCGACTGGGTGCCGGCGGTCGATATCCTGGAGGAAAAGGACCGTTTCGTGCTCCGCGCCGACCTTCCCGGCGTGGATCCGGACGCGATCGAGATCAGCCTCGAGAAGGGTGTGCTCACCCTCTCGGGCGAGCGGCATGAAGAGGCATCGGTTGAGGCCGAGGGCCTGAGGCGCATCGAGCGCGCCAGCGGCAAGTTCCGGCGGCGATTCACCCTGCCGGAGACCGTCGACGCCGGCAACGTCTCGGCCAGGAGCGCCAACGGCATACTCGAGATCACGATCCCGAAGCAGCCCGAAGTCCAGCCGCGCCGCATCACCGTGCAGGCGGCCTGATCACGGCCTGGACCGTGGGCTCCCCGCCTGCGACGATCCGGCCTCGTCCGGCATCCTTAACTCGATGCCGGGCGGGGCGTCGCGGCGGCCACCGTCGAAACCAGGAACCAACAAGGGATGATGCGAGGATGAAACGAGCCTATCGAGCCTACGGAATGTTCATAGCCGGCGCGCTGCTGGCACTGACGATCACCGCTACCGCGCAGTTGCCTGACGCGGTGGGAGAAGGTCCGCTGCCGAGCCTGGCGCCGCTGGTCGAGAAGGTTTCACCGGCCGTCGTCAATATCCGCGTCAGCCAGACGATCCAGGGGCGCTCGCCCTACGCCGACGAAATGTTCCGCCGCTTCTTCGGCCTGCCCGACATCCCCGGTGGCGGCACGCAGGAGGTCGCGAGCGCGGGTTCCGGCGTCATCGTCGACGCTGAGAACGGTTACATCCTGACCAACAACCACGTCGTGGAGAATGCCGACAAGATCCAGGTATTCCTTTACAACAACGATACGCTCGAGGCGGAAGTCGTCGGCACCGATCCCCAGACGGACATCGCGGTGCTGAAAGTGGAGCCGAACGACCTCGTGGAGATCCCCCTCGGCGATTCCAAAGAGCTGCGCGTCGGCGATTTCGTCATCGCGATCGGCAACCCTTTCGGCCTTTCTCATACGGTGACCTCCGGCATCGTCAGCGCCCTGGGGCGCACCGGCATCAGCCGCAGCGGCTACGAGGATTTCATCCAGACCGACGCCTCGATCAACCCGGGTAACTCGGGCGGTGCGCTTGTGAACCTGCGCGGCGAGCTCGTAGGCATCAACTCCGCGATCATCAGCCGGACCGGCGGCAACATCGGCATCGGCTTTGCCGTGCCAACGGAAATCGCGGGCTCCATCATGCGCCAGATCCTGGATTACGGCGAAGTGCGACGCGGTCTGCTCGGCGTCACCATCGCGACGATCGACGCGGACACGGCCAAGGTGCTGGGCGCCGAGGTCAATTACGGGGCGCTGGTCTCCGACGTCCAGCCCGACTCCGCCGCCGAGGAAGCGGGACTGCGGGTCGACGACATCATCGTGAAGGTCGACGGCGACCGGATCGACAACAGCCGCGACCTCGCGAACGCCATCGGCCTAAAGGGCCCCGGCGACAAGGTCCAGATCGAGTACCTGCGCGACGGCAACCGGCGCACCGCCACCGCGGTGCTTGGCGAGCGCACCACGATGCAGAGCTCGGGCTCCGACATCCATCCCGGCCTGTCCGGCGCACTGTTCGCCACCTCCACCGAGCAGAATGGCGGCGTCGAGGTGGTAGACGTCGAGCCGCGCAGCCCGGCAGCACAGCGCGGCCTGGCCCCTGGCGACCTGATCGTAGCGGTCAACCGCGTGCGCGTCCGCGACGTCGCCGAGATGCAGGAGGTCGCGACCGGCAACGACATCCTCTTCCTCCTGGTCCACCGCGACGGCCGCCAGCTCTTGCTGCAAATCCGCTAGCGAGGTGTCTAGCTAAAGGTGTCAAGCTAAAGGTGTCAGGTTTATTTTCCCTGGCTAAAGGTGTCAGGTTTATTTTCCCTGGAATAACCTGACTGCTAAAGGTGTCAGGTTTATTTTCCCTGCTAAAGGTGTCAGGTTTATTTTCCCTGGAATAACCTGACACCGTCAGGAGCGTCAGGTATTTCCGTAGAAATAAACCTGACACCTTTAGGTGTTTTTAGGTGTTTAAATAAACCTGACACCTTTAGGCTCACCTTTAGGCTTGCAGCGGGTCGGTTGGCTCAGTAGTGTCGGGGCATGAGTCGCCTGGCAGGAGTGGGGCGCCGTTTTGCGGGCGCTGTTGTTGTTGTCGTGTTTTCCGCCGCGTGTGCGCAGGCGGATAGCGGGCTGGAAGAGCAGCGCGAGGCTTTTCGAACGGCGTGGGCCGCTGTCGAGCGCGGGGACTGGGAGCCGGCCGCCGAGCGGCGGTCGCTGCTCGAAGACTACGTGCTGTGGCCCGACCTGAAAGCCGCCTGGCTGCAGGCGACGTTGGCCACCGCGGACGCTGCCGACGTGCGCCGCTTCCTCGACGAGTACGGCGATCTGCGGCCGGCGCGCGCGCTCCGCTACCGCTACGCGCTGCACCTTGCCGCGGACGGGCAATGGCCCGAGTTTCTCGCGCTGTACGAGCGCCACTATCGCAACCGGCGCGTGGCAAGACTCGACTGCCTCGCAGCGCAGGCCGGCATCCTCTCGGGCCGTGCGGACGAGGTCGTCCCGCTGGCAGAATCACTGTGGCTCGTCGGCCACAGCCAGGTCGACGAATGTGACCCGGTGTTCGACTACCTGCGCGGCGCCGGGCTGCAGGACGGCGAGCTGACGGAACAGCGTTTCGAGCTCGCCGTTGCCGCCCGGCAGTTCCCGCTGGCCCGCTATCTCGCGAGATCCCTGGAAGACGCCTGGCTGGCGCGGGCCAACCGCTGGATAGAAGCCGGGCGCGACCCGCTCGCCTTCGTCGAAGCCGACGCCGCTTGCGACGGGAGCGCTGAACATCGCGACCAGCTCCTGTACGCCCTCCAGCGACTGGCGGACCGCGATGCGCGCCTGGCGCAGGAACGCTGGGAACACGCCCGCGACAAGCACCGCTTCCCACGCGAACAGGCGGCGAAAATTACGCGCTATCTCGCCCTGTCCGCGGGGCAGCAGCACCTGCCCGAGGCGTTCGAGCTGCTGGCAGCGCTCGATGGCGACGCCGCGGACGCGAACACCCGCGGCTGGGCGGTGCGCGCGGCGCTGCTCATGCACGCCTGGGAGGACGTCATCGCGGCTATCGACGGGATGCCGCCGGAGGAACGGCGCGCACAGGAATGGCGCTACTGGCTCGCCATCGCGCTGCAGCAGGCCGGGCGTGACGACCACGCCCTGCCGATCCTCACGGCGCTGGCCGGCGAGCGCAGCTACTTCGGCTTCCTCGCTGCCGACGAACTCGACACGCCCTACGCCTTCGGCCACGCGTCGACGAGCGCCGCCGAGAACACGATCGCCAGGCTGGCAGAAGACCCGGTGCTCATCCGCGCGCGGGAATTGTTCCATACCGGCCTCGAGAGCCGCGGGCGCTCGGAGTGGAACGACGCGGTCGCCGGCCTGGACGCCGGCGACAAGCTGCAGGCAGCCGTGCTGGCCCACCGCTGGGGCTGGCATTCCCAGGCCATTGCCACGGTCGGCGACAGCGGCCACTACGACGACCTGGAGCTCCGCTACCCACTGCCTTACGCGGAGGCGTTCCGCACGGCGTCCGAGGCGGCCAACATCCGCGACAGCTGGGCGTATGGGGTGGCGCGCAGCGAAAGCCTGTTCATGTCCGACATCCGCTCCCACGCCGGCGCCGTCGGCCTGATGCAGCTCATGCCGGCGACGGGCCGGCGTACGGCAGCGCAGCTAGACCTGCCCTGGTCCGGGGTCGCAACGCTCACCGACCCGGCCAGCAATATCCGCCTCGGCACGAACTACCTCGGCCGGATGCTCGAGCGGTTCCACAGCAACATCGTGCTGGCGACGGCCGCCTATAACGCGGGCCCGAACAAGGTGGAAGAATGGCTGCCCGCGTCGGAGGGACTCGATGCGCGCATCTGGATCGAGAACATTCCCTACACCGAGACGCGCCAGTTCGTGCGCCGGGTGCTGTTCAGCGACGCGATTTTCCACTGGCGGCTCACCGGCCGGACGACCCGCCTGTCGGCGGCATTCGACGCGATCCGCCCGGCGCCGGCGGCCGGCCAGGTCTCGCGGAACGACGAGCAAGCGACGGCGGCCGGCGGCTGATCGCCGATCAGGATGAATCCGCCACCTGCTCCGGCTCCGCTTCCCCGGACAGCAGCTCCAGCCTCGCGGTACGCTCGGCCGACGGCAAGGCCGCCACGTCCCTCGCCCGCTCGTAGAAGCACGCCAGGCGCTCTCCGCACTCGACGTACATCGCGCGGAACGCCGGCACCCAGCCCTCGTAGAGCCCGAGCGTGACCAGGCGCGCGTTGTTCAGCGGCGACGGCAGCGGTCGCCTGTCGAGACCGGCGTCGGCGAACAGGCTTGCCGCCTCCACCGACAGCGTCTCCAGGCGCTCCCGCTTCAGCGTGCGCTTCTCGTCCACGTCTATGCCCGACGCGTAAAGCAGCCTGAGATCCGCCTTCGCGTCCTGCACGAGCTCGAGCATCTGGTAGCGCAGCGCGTTCGTGGCGCGGTACTCCTCGAGCGCCTCACGGGCGCCGCGGCTCGCGAACCAGCGCTCGAGGCCGATGTCGGACACGGCGGTCGCAAACGACTCGTTGAACTGCGTGTCGCCCTTCACGTACAGCTCCTGGTGGGCGAGCTCGTGGAACAGCGTGGCGACGAGGTCCACGTTGCTCCAGTTCATCATCGTGTTCAGCACCGGGTCTGCGAATTTCCCGAGCGTCGAGTACGCCGATACTCCTCCCAGCGCGACATCGAAGCCGTCCTTCCGCAGCTTGTCCGCCTGCTTCGCCGCGTCCTCGCGGTCGAAGTAGCCGCGATACGCGACGCAGCCGGCGACCAGGTAGCACCACTCCTTCGGCTTCAACGAGAATTCGGGCGCCGCGAAGACGTTCCAGACGACGTAGTCGCGCCCGAGATCGGCATAGCTCCGGTAACTGTCGTTATCCGGCAGCTTCAGCTCTTCCACGGAAAACTGCCGCGCTTCCTGGACCAGCCGCAGGCGCTCCTTCAGCGTCTCCGACGCGTCGGGATCCGCAATGACCTCGTTCATCGGGCGCCGCTGGCTCATCAGCTGCGTGTGGCCGCTGATGGCCTGCATGTAGTAACAGCCGCCGAGCGGCACGACGCCTGCGATGCTCGCAAGGCATACGATGATGACCAGCTTCTTGATTTTGCAAACCCCGTTTGTTCCGGCGCGTTCCCCCCCCGGCCCGCGCCCCCAGCAGTATCTCAGGTGTGACCCGCGCCGGCGACGACGAGTTCCGGGTTTCGGCGGGCAATCACGGATAGAATTCCCGCATGGAGATTTACCTCGTCGGCGGCGCCGTGCGTGACGAACAGCTGGGACTGCCGGTGGCCGAGCGGGACTGGTGTGTCGTAGGCGCCACACCGGAAGACATGAAGGAACTCGGCTATCGGCAGGTAGGCAAGGATTTCCCGGTGTTCCTGCACCCCGAGACCGGTGAGGAGTACGCACTGGCGCGCACCGAGCGCAAAACCGGGCCCGGCTATCACGGCTTCGAGTTCCACACCTCGCCGGACGTGACGATCGAGGACGACCTGGCGCGCCGCGACATCACCATCAACGCCATGGCGAAGGACGCGGACGGCCGGCTCGTGGACCCGTTCGGCGGCCGTGCCGACCTCGAGAACCGCGTGCTCCGGCACGTGTCCGACGCGTTCACCGAGGATCCGGTGCGCGTCCTGCGCGTGGCGAAATTCGCCGCGCGGTTCAAGAACCTGGGCTTCACGATCGCCGGGGAAACCCTGGAGCTCATGTCCGCCATGGTCGACAGCGGCGAGGTCGACAAGCTCGTGCCGCATCGCGTCTGGAAGGAAACGGAGGCGGCGCTCGCCGGGCCCGCGCCGAGCGTCTTCTTCGAAGTCCTGCGCGACTGCGGCGCCCTCGCGGTGATCTTCCCGGAGATCGACGCGCTGTTCGGCGTGCCGCAGCCCCCGCAGTGGCACCCGGAGATCGACTCCGGCGTGCACACCCTCATGGTGGTCGACCAGGCCGCGGCACTGAGTCCCGACGTCGACGTACGCTTCGCCGCCCTGGTGCACGACCTCGGCAAGGCCACCACGCCCAAGGCGAAGCTGCCGAGCCATCCCGGCCACGAAAAGCGCAGCGTGCGGCTGATCAACGTGATGGCGAGCCGCCTTCCGGTGCCTTCCGCCTGCCGCGAGCTGGCGCTGCTGGTAGCCGAGTTCCACGGCCACAGCCACAAGGCCTTCGAACTGCGGGCGGCAACGATCCTCAAGGTGCTGGAACGCGTCGATGCTTTCCGGCGCCCGGACCGCTTCCGCAAGTTCCTCATCGCCTGCGAAGCCGACTCGCGCGGCCGCACCGGCTTCGAAGAGCGGCCCTACCCGCAAGCTGAGTACCTGCTGGGCGCCCTGCAGGCGGCGGCCAGGATCTCGGCGCGGGAATTCGTGCGGGAAGGCCTCGACGGCCCGCAGATCGGCGACGCCCTGCGGCGCAAGCGCCTGCAGGCGATCAGCGCCTACAAAGCCGATTCACGAACGGAGCGGTAGGAGGCGCCGCGCCAGGCGGTGGCCGGCGCGCGAACGCACCCCGGGCCCGGCTTGCGCGCCTCGGTATCGCGCGCGGTGCGCGCTCCTACACTACCGCGAAAAGGATTACCGTGGCCAGCAGGATACGGTACACGGCGAACGGCACCAGGCCGACGGCGTTGATGACGCGCATGAAGAAGCCGATGGTCAGGTAGGCGACCACGCAGGAAATCAAGGCACCCAGCGCCAGCGTGCTGAACGCAGCGGCGGCCCCCTCGATGAACACCTGCGCGGTCTCGTAGAGCGTCGCGAGCAGGATCACCGGGACGGACAGCAGGAACGAAAAACGCGCCGCCTCCTTGCGTTTCAATCCCAGCGCCATGGCCGCGGTGATGGTGGCGCCGGAGCGGGACGTGCCCGGTACCAGGGCGAGCGCCTGCGCCGTGCCGATCACCAGCGCATCGCCGATACCGATATCCGCCATCTCGCGCCGGCGTTTGCCGAACCGGTCGGCAAGCGCCAGCAGGATGCCGTAGCCCGTCAGCGTCACCACGACCACCAGCGGATCGCGCAGGTTCTCGGCGATCCATCCGGCAAACAGCAGCCCGGCAACGGCGGCGGGGATCGTGCCGAGGCCGATGCACAGGGCCAGCCGCGAGTCGGGCGACTGCAGGTCGCCGCCGAGCAGCCTCAACCCGCCCTGCACCAGCCGCACGACGTCGTCACGGAAATACAGGCAGACGGCCACCAGCGTGCCGAAGTGAACCGCGACGTCGAACACGAGGCCCTGGTCCTTCCAGTCCATGACGTTCGGCACCAGCACCAGGTGGCCGGAGCTCGACACGGGCAGTATCTCGGTGAGCCCCTGCACGACGGCAAGGACGACGATGTGAATCCAGCTCAAGGATCGTTCCTGTTGGTCTTGTTCGTTGTCCGGAGCGCGATCAAAGCGTGTGCGCACGGTCCGCGGCGGCAAAAGCCGGGGACCGCTCGATGCCGCCGCGGCTGAGCCCGATGCACTTGAACCGCTCGCCCATCTCCCCCGGCAGGATCAGCCGGCCGATTTGGCGGGACAGCTCCGCCTGGCCGACCGGCGACGAAGGCGCGACGGCCGCGACCTCTTCCGGCAGCCCGCCGTGCAGCAGGAAGTGAGCCTGCGGCACAAACCCCGCGATGTCCATGCCGGCATGCGCGGCCGCCTCGGCGACGCTCGTGAAATCGACCCAGGCGGTAATGTCCTGGATGCCGGGCCAGACGAGCGGATCGTCGTGGGCGTGGTGGCGGAAGTGACAGCGCAGCCAGCCGCCCGAGCGGTCCGGCGCGTAGTACTCGCGGCGCGACACGCCGTAGTCGAACAGGAACACGAGCCCGTTGCCCACGCAGCCGGCGACGTCCTCCACCCATGCCGGCAGCCCGGCGGACACTTCGGATTCGTAGCCGTCCGGCAATGGTCCCGAAAGCGACGCCTCGATGCCGCGCACCGCTTTCTCCAGGAATCCGGGCGCCTTGCCGCGGGCCCATTCGAAGCGGTCCCCGTCCGCCCGTACGCGGTACTGCAGCACCTCGCCGTCCTCGATGCGGAAGCGCTCGACCGGCAGGGCGTCGGCCACCTCGTTCGCGATGATGACACCCTCGAGGCGGTCCGGCAGGCGGCTGATCCATTCGATTTCCGTTTCCGGCGCCGGCCGCGCCTCGCGCAAACGTTGCTCCTGGCGCTCGCGCAGGTCCGGTGAAACCTCGAGGATCAGGTAGCGCGCCGGCGCCGCTCCCAGCGCCTCGAGCCCCGACAGCACCTGCACGGCGAGCGCGCCGCTGCCCGCGCCCAGCTCCAGCACTTCAGGACGCTCCACCTGCGCCAGCACGCCGGCGCATTGCCGGGCCAGCACGCGGCCGAACAGCGGCGATATCTCCGGCGCGGTGACGAAGTCGCCGGCAGCGCCGAACTTCGTCGCGCCCGCGGCGTAGTAGCCGAGCCCCGGCGCGTACAGCGCGAGCTGCATGTACTCCGCGAAGCTGATGCTGCCGCCGGCCGCGTCGATAGCCTGCCGGATACAGGCCGCCGTCCTCTCGGAATGACGCGCGCTCTCCGCATCGGGCGCCGGCAGCCCGTCGATCACCGGTGGTGTGGCTTGCATGGGCCGGAGTGGCAACGAATAATCCTCTGCAGATCGCCCGTGCGAATTGTGCCACGGGCGGCGTAATTTCCCGGAACAGGATACCCGTCCAACCTTGTCGGCACCTGACGAACTTCCGCTCGCCGGGCGGAGCGCGCTCATTACCGGCGCGGCGCGGCGCATTGGCGCCGAGCTGGCGCGGCGGCTGCACGCGGCCGGTGCGGCCGTGGCGATCCACTACCGCCATTCCGCCGACGACGCATTGAACCTCGCGGCCTCGCTCGGCCGCGCCCGTGCCGGGTCCGCCGAGGCGTTCCGGGCCGACCTCGCCGACCCCGCGGAACTGCACGCGCTGGTGGAAGCCGTGGCCGGCTGGTCCGGCCGGCTCGACCTGCTCGTCAACAATGCTTCGTCGTTCTACCCGACGCCGCTCGGGGAGGTCACGGAGGAGAACTGGACGGAGCTCACGAGCAGCAACCTGAAAGCACCGCTGTTTCTCGCGCAGGCCGCCTGGCCGCTGCTGCGCGCCGCCGAAGGCGCGGTCGTCAACCTCGTCGACATCCACGCGCGGCGGCCGCTGCGCGATTACAGCGTGTACGGTGCCGCGAAGGCAGGCCTCGTCATGCTGACGCGCTCACTCGCCAAGGAGATGGCCCCGGAGGTCCGGGTCAACGCGATCGCTCCGGGGGCGATTCTCTGGCCGGAAACCGGGATGACGGAATCGGCGAAGCAGAGCATCCTGCGCCAGGTGCCGCTCCAACGCGCGGGCAGCCCCGCCGACATCGCGGACTGCCTGCTGTACCTCGTGCAGGCGCGCTACGTGACGGGCCAGGTCATCGCCGTCGACGGCGGCCGCAGCATCGGCTGGTGACCCTCCTGCAGGAGCGCGCATCGCGCGCGATGCCGGTAAATCGTGGCATCG
>CAYRKH010000098.1:0-10793 GCA_964424805.1 uncultured Woeseiaceae bacterium | reverse complement strand
CTTCCCACGAGGTCAGCCGCGAATGGCGGGAGTACGAGCGCACCAGCACGACGGCACTGTCGGCCTACGTGCACCCGATCGCGAAGCGCTACATCGAGCGCCTCGAGCACACGCTGCGCGACCGCGGGTTTTGCAGCCGGCTGTACATGATGCAGTCGAACGGCGGGATCTTGAGCGATGCCGCTGCCAAGCAGAACCCGGTGGCAATGGTGGAATCCGGGCCGGCGAGCGGCGTCTACGCCGCCGCCTGGCTCGGCCGCGCGATCGGCGAGCGGAACCTCATCGTGCTCGATATCGGCGGTACGACGGCGAAATGCGCGCTCGTCGAGGACGGCGAAGTCAGGATCTCGACGCGCTATTACATCGAGAAGACGCCGCAGTCGCCGGGGTACCCGATCCAGACACCGGTGACGGAGATCGTCGAGATCGGCAACGGCGGCGGCTCCATCGCCTGGGTCGACGACGGGAACAAGCTGCACGTCGGCCCGCAGTCCGCCGGCGCCGTTCCGGGCCCGGCCGCCTACGGGCGCGGCGGCGAACAGGCGACGACCACGGACGCGAACCTCCTGCTCGGACGCATCGACCCGGCGAGTTTCGTCGGCGGCGAGGTGGAACCGGACTGGAAGGCGGTGGAGCACGCCTTCCTGCCGCTTGCCGGCCACTTCGACATTCCCGTCAAGAGCGTCGCCCGCGGGGTGCTCCGAATCGCAAACGCCAACATGATCAACGCGCTCAGGCTGGTCTCGACCAACAAGGGGCACGACCCTCGCGACTTTGCCCTCATCGCGTTCGGCGGCGGCGGCGCGATGCACGCGGTCGATCTCGCGCGCGAGCTCAAGGTCCGCAAGGTGATCGTGCCGGTCAACTCGGCCGTGTTCTCCGCCTGGGGCATGCTGGTTACGGACCTGCGCCGCGACTACCTGCAAACAAACCTGACCGCGCTCGCGCCCGAATCGCGCGACGAGATCGGGAACACGTTCGTGGACATGCAGCGGCAGGCGTGCGTGGATTTCGCCGCCGACGACAAGGAGCAGGTGACCGATCTCGTATTCGGCCATTTTGCGGACATGCGCTACCTCGGCCAGGAGCACACGGTCAAGGTGGAGCTCGAGCTCGACGGCGGGCGGGTCGACTTCGATGCGGTGCTGGAGGCCTTCCACGCCGCGCACGAGCAGCGCTACACCTACCGCCTCGACACCCCCGTCGAGATCGTCAACTTCCACCTCGTCGCCACCGCGCGCGTGGACAAGCCGGAGCTCGCGCGCAAGCCGGTGACGGGCGCATCGCTCGCAGACGCGCTTCTCGGCCATCGCACCGTCGATTTCGACCAGGAAGGCGAAGCGGAGACGGCCATCTATGACGGTCTCGCGCTTGAGCCCGGCATGTCGCTCGACGGTCCCGCCGTCGTACAGGAACCCTCGGTGACGCTCGTGGTTCCTCCGGGACTGGCAGTACAGATGGACGAGTTCGGCAACTACCACATCGATATGCACCCCGGAGAATGACAGATGCAGGGCGATCCGTTCACGCGTGAAATCATCAAGGATGCGCTGGTCGCCGTCGGCACGGAGATGTTCGACGCGATGATCCGCACGTCGATGAGCCCGATCATCTACGAGACCACGGATTTCGCGGTCGGCGCCACGGATGCGGCCGGGAACCTGCTCGCGCAGGGTAACGGCGTGACGGCTTTCCTCGCGACGCTGGATACCGCGGTACAGAGCACCCTCGAGCACCACGGCAGCAACGTGCACCCCGGCGACATCTTCATCACCAACACGCCGTACGAAGGCGGCGGCACGCATCTTTCCGACGTGGTCATCGTCTACCCGGTGTTCCACGGCGAGCGCCTGCTGGCCTGGACCGTCAACAAGGCGCACTGGACCGAGGTCGGCGGCTCGTACGCGGGCAGCGTCTCCACGCTGTCCACCGAGATCTTCCAGGAAGGGCTGCACTTCCAGTTCCTCAAGCTCTGCGACCGCGGGCGCATGAACGAGGCGCTGCTCGGGATCATCCGGGCGAACGTGAGGCTGCCCGACAGCACGCTCGGCGACATGCACGCCGGCATCGCGGCCTGCAAGGTCGGCGCGAAGCGCATCCTCGAGCTCGTTGAGAAGTACGGCGAGGCCGGCGTGCTGGACGCGATGGAGGACCTGCTCGATTACGGGGAGCGCATGACGCGGGTGGAGCTTTCGCGCCTGCCGAAGGGGACGTTCGAGGCAGAGGACGTGGTGGAGGAGGACGGGCTCGGGAACGGGCCGTTCACGGTGCGGGTAAAGGTCACGATCACCGACGAGCGCATGATCGCCGATTTTTCCGGCACCGATCCGCAGGCGCCCGGGCCCGTAAACTGCAGCTACACGGGGCTCGTCACCGGTGCCCGCTGCGCCTTCAAGGCGGTTACCAACACCGAGATACCGGCCAACGGCGGCTGCTTCCGCGCGCTGGAAGTGCGCTGCCCCCCGGGCACCCTGGTCTCGGCGGAATCGCCCGCGCCGGTGTCGATCTACTACGAGGGGCTGCTCGCCGCCATCGAAGTGATGTGGAAGGCCCTCGCCGCTGCCGTGCCCGACAGGCTGCCTGCAGGCCACCAGCGCACAGTCGGAGCGACCTTCATCTCGGGACTGCACCCGGATACCGGCAAGCTGTTCGTCATGGGCGAGCCGCTGCTGGGCGGCTGGGGCGCGTCCGAAGCAGGGGATGGCGACAACGGGCAGTTCTGCTGCGCCAACGGTGAAACGTTCAACATTCCGATCGAGCTGGCCGAGAGCCGGTACGGTTTCGAGATCGATCGCTACGCGTTCCACGATGAAGACGGCGGGGAGGGGCAGTTCCGCGGCGGCAAGGGAGTCGTGCTCGACTACCGCATAACGGCCGAGGAAGCCTGGCTCACCTATTCCGCGACGCGCACCGCGAGCCGCCCCTGGGGCATGGCGGGCGGGCGCGAGGGCTCGATCAACGAGGCCTGGCACCTGAAGAAGAACGGCGAGCGGGTTCGTTACACCATGGCGACGGCGGTGCGCGGCGAGCGCGGCGACGTTTTTCGCCTGGTCTCCGCGACCGGCGGCGGCTTCGGCAAGCCGGCGGAGCGGCCTCGCGAGAAGGTGCTCGCCGATCTCAAAAACGGCTACATCACGGCGGCGCAGGCGAAGCGCTACTACGGCGTCGCCGATACCGGCTGAACGCGGCTCTTGAAGAGCAAGGGGGGAAAGCATGAGTGTAGGAGGTGTATGGACAAACAGCTACGGCTCCGTCATGGAGCTGCAGCAGCTTGTCGGGGGCATGGTGACGGGGACGTATCGATCCTCGACCGGTTCCACGGGAGAGTACTACGTGGTCGGCATGGCGGATGCCGGCGATCCAACGCCCGAGCTCGGGCAGTGCGTGGCGCTTGCCATCTACTGGCGCTCTTTCACGGGGGGCAAGGGCGATCCGAGCTGGCACTGGGTATCGGGCCTGAGCGGGCAGCTCGACGTCAGCGGGGCAGTACCGACGCTCTACCTGATGCACGCGATGGTGGCGACGTGCGACTTTCCCGGGCTGGCCCCCGCGGGAACCTATATCGACAAGCTGATCTACACGCCGAAGCAGGATGCCGCGCCAGGCACCGCGCCGGAGTTCGTGATCGAGCAGCCGGAAGCGGGCGGCGATCCGATCAGCGGGCTCTGGGTCTGCCGCGAGGATCCGAGCCTGCGGCTCGAGCTGGCGCTCAACAATCCTTCCGCGGGCTATGTCACCGGCAACTGGTACACGGCGAAGGAGCAGGCCCTCGCGCTTGGCTTCACCGACGTGGATGCGCTGTCCGGGGGAATTCCGCGCCAGGGCCTTGCCGTCGGCATCGGCCTGGACGCCGCGGGCCGCTGCCGGTCGATGGCCGGCAGCCTCGAGTTTTCCAGCGGGGTGCTCACGTTGACGGTGTTCACCAGCCGGGGCACGGCGGGCGATGCCATCTACACGCAGACGACCATCGGGCAGCTCACGTTCACCAGGAGTGCAGGCTAATGCGTGCGCAGCGGATACTGGCGCTTGCCCTCTCGGTGACGGTGCTTGGTGCCTGTGGGTCGGGTTCCGCATCGTCGGCAAGCCAGGAAGCAGCGGAGATCATTCCGCACGTCATGACGCTGCCGATGCAGCGCGGTCCGATGGCGGACTACGGCGCGACACCCTGGTACACGAGCAGCATAGGTCTCGGCCAGAGCCCGATGCAGCTCGCGCTCGACAGCGGCGCCGCCTTCTTCTGGGCGACCTCGGACCTCTGCAAGACGCCGGCGTGCCGCGCGCACGCGTTCGTCGACACCAGCCAGCCCGGGTTTACGTGGCTGGACAAGACGACGACCCAGCGCAGCTTCGGGCCGTGGGGGGACATGTACACCTGGACCGGTTCCGTACCGCTGATCATCGACGGCGGCCCCTGGCCGGCGATCCCGTTCTTCGCGTCGGTCGACTACTCCGGGCCCAAGTTCGAGTACCTCACCTGGGGCGGCGGCATCGGCCTGCCATCCGAATCGACTGCCGTCACGCCGGGTTCGGGGTTCCTGATGGATCTCCTGTACTTCGGCGGCAGCATCCCGGGCGCGGAGTTCTCCATGCTCACCGAGCCTTCCACGGGCTTCGGTTACACCTGGCTCGGCGGTGCCGGCGATCCGGCGCTCTACAATCCGCAGAGCGAGGTGCAACTGCAGCCGAAGAAAGCGGCCATCCCGTACTTGTGGGGCACGGAACTCTACTCGGTACGCCTGAACGGCACGCCGCTGCCGCCGCTCACGGGCCAGACGTTGTTCCTGGATTCCGGCTCCTCCCGCTTCAAGGGTGACGCGCAGTATGTCTATCCGATCATGGAGCCGCTGTCGCAGTTGCGCACTGCGCAGGGCAACCTGATCTTTACCCGCACCTATGACGATTCCGGGAACTGGGTCGGTCTGTACTACACGAAGGGCAGGCCGTCCGATTTCCCCAACCTGCCGGACCTCACGATCACGATTGGCCAGACCTGCTATTCCATGCCGTCGACGTCGATGGTCGTCACGCTCTCGCCGGAGCAGTACTCCTACTACGTGGAGCAGGGCGACCAGGCGGGCAAGTGGGCCCTGGCGGTGCATCGGCTCGACGGCGTCGGCGGCCTGCTCGTGGGATCCACGTTCATGGATTTTTTCCACGCGCGCTTCACCTACCGTGCGGCCGGTCCATCGCAGCTCTCCCAGGGCGACATGTACCTCCACCTCAAGACACAGGGTGCGCAGCCGCGAGACTTCTACTGCGTTTCGATGACGACGGGCGAAACGGTCGAGCGGCCGTAACGACCGTGCCCCCCGGGGCGACGCCCGCCCGGGAGCGGCTCGCGAGGTGCCGGAGGGCCCGAAGGTCTGGAAGTGAACCAGGTGCGGCGGCACACCTCCGGAGCTTCCCTTTTGAGCCCGGGCAACTCACGCCGCGTCCTGTCCCGCCAGCAATGCCGCGAACGCCGCCTGGTCCGGTCCTGCAAACGGCGGCCCGTTGCGCGCCGCTGTTAGCGTCTCCAGGCAGCGCTCCTGCATGCCGAACGCCGGCGGCAGATGGCTGCTCAGGATCGCAGTCGGAGCCAGCCGCCGCATGCCGTTCACGGCGCCGGCCAGCCAGCTTTCGCTGGTATCTTTGAGCCAGGGGGCATCGATGGTGGTCCACAGCCTTTGGCCCTCCTGCAATGCCTCCGCTGCGATGGCGCCGGCGTCCTCGGCCTTTTGCTCCAGCACGGCCCCGAAGCAGTCCGAGCTGAAAAACGCGCCGGTCTTCTCGTCATAGGCGCCCATCGTTTCCGGTGCGTCATAAACGGGCGGGGTGATCGCCGTCAGCCTGCGGTCTCCCACGTCGAGGCTTTGTCCCGGATTCAGGAGGTAGAGGCGCTCCGGCGGAATCGGGGTGACGAGGCCAAGCTTCCCGGCGCCGAGGAAGTTGGTCACGACTTTCGCCCGCGGCGCTGCATCGAGCAGGCAGCGAAGACTGCCGACGTGATCCTGGTCGACGTGCGTAAGCCAGATCCAGCGCAGGTCGCGAGGATTGATGATCCCGCCGAGTGCCTCCATGAACGCTACGCGATCGGCATGCAGGCCGGCGTCGATGAGCACGGGGGCCGCCGACTTCAGGGCATAGGCGTTGACGGGAAGCAGCCCGAGCCCCGGAACAGGCACGTAGGACGGCAGCGCGGAAATGGTGTCTGTAACGTGAATCGGCGTTTCCATGGCGATCTCCCTGGTGAGGTACTCTCGGGAGATAAACTTAGCGTCGAGGCCATCGTGGCGGTCGCTATAATCAGTCAATGGATGTCGCAAATCTGCCAATTGCGACGCCGGTCGATCATGGCCGGGTGGCCGATCCCGAGCGGCCGATCCTGACCATGTCCTATCGGCTGGGTCCCGCGCGCACGCCGGCGCACGCGCACGCGCGTGCGCACCTTTTCTATTGCACAGAAGGCGTCTTTCGCCTCTTGCGCCGGCAAGGGTCGTGGATGGTGCCGCCCACCCAGGCGGTCTGGGTACCCTGCGGCGCCGATCACAGCGTCTACGCGACGCAGCCGATCGCGCTGCTGTCTCTCTTCGTGGACGCCTCGGCCGCGGGTGGATTGCCGGCCGACTGCCGGGTCGTGCACGTATCGCCGCTCCTGCGCGAGCTGATTCTGGAAGCGATCGAGGTCGGCAATGAGTATCCGCCGGAGGGGGCCGGCGCACGCCTCATGCGGGTGATCCTGGACCGGCTGCACGATCTCGAACCCGCCCCCTTGAGCCTGCCGCTCGCGAGCGACAAGCGCGTCCGGCGGGTGGCGGAGGCGCTGCTCGAGAATCCGGCCGACGAGCGCAGCCTGGAGGAGTGGGCGCCGCAGGCCGGCGCGAGCGCGCGCACGCTCGCGCGTCTCTTCACCAGTGAAACGGGGTTGACGTTTGCCGCATGGCGGCGCCAGGTGCGCCTGCTCGAAGCCATCGATCGGCTCGGCAGGGGGCAAACCGTCACGCGCGTCGCGCTCGATCTCGGCTATGAGAGTCCGAGCGCGTTCATCGCGATGTTCCGCCGCACCCTCGGCGCACCGCCGGGGAAGTATTTCAAACATGCCGCGGCGGCCGCCGAATAGCGGTCCGTATGAAGGTCGCGATGGCGCACCACGCACGATGCCACCTGTCGGCGCGCACAGCGCGTGGTGCCACTGTCTCTACCGATAGACCAACCCGCCGTCGATCATGGGAGCCTGCCCCGTCATATAGTCCGAGTCCGGCCCGGCCAGGTACGACACGAAGGCGGCCACGTCTTCCGGGGTCTGCGCGCGGCCCAGCGCGATGCCGCCGACGAACTTGTCGTAGCTCTCGCCGATTTCGGCGCCGGTGATCTCGGCCATGCGCCGGTCGATCTCGACCCACATATCGGTACCGACCACACCCGGAGAGTACGCGTTGACCGTTATGCCGGCGCTCGCATACTCCTTGGCCGCCGCCTGGGTCAGTGCCCGCACGGCGAATTTCGTCGCCGAGTAAACGCCCAGCAGGGGAAATCCTTCATGACCGGCGATGGATGCCGCACTGATGATCTTGCCCTTCTGCCCGCGTTGCTTGAACTTCGCGGCTGCCGCCTGGATACCCCACAGGACGCCCTCGACGTTGACCTTGAAGGTCTTCTCGACTTCCTCGGGCGTGACGTCCGCGATGGACTGGACGTTGGCGATCCCGGCGTTGTTGACGATGATGTCAAACCTGCCGAGCTCCTTTTCCGCGTGATCGATCGCGGCATAAACGTCATCCCGCTTCGATACGTCAGCCTTGAATGTCGTTGCCTTACGGCCGAGCGCCCGCACTTCTTCCGCGACCGCCTGCATCTTCTCATCGTTGACGTCGGCGATTGCGATATCGGCGCCATCGCTTGCCAGGCGTAATGCGATCGCCCGGCCGATGCCCTGGCCTGCGCCCGTCACGAGGGCGACTTTTCCGTTGATTGCCATGTCATTCTCCTTTCGGTTGCATGTCCTCGCCCTCAGGCCGCCGGATGTGTTTGCCCCTCGAGGCTTGCGCTCGGCAGCGAGCTGCCGATTGTCAGCTCGCCCCTGGCCAGCCGCTGGTCCGCCGAGGCGTGGCCGCCACCGCTGATCAGCAGTGATACGGAAACGGCCAGCAACGCGAGCGCGTATTCATACCCGCCGTTGGCGAGCAGGAGACCGCTCTGGAAATGCGCGGCAAAGATCGCGACGATCATGGTGAACCCCAGCACGGCTCCCGCCGGTCGGACGAGGAAGCCCACGATGAGGAGCACGCCGCCGAGGAACTCCGCGGAGCCGGCGAGCAGCGCCATCAGGTAGCTGGGGTACAGGCCCAGCGAGGCCATGAACTGGGCGGTGCCCTCGAGCCCGCCGCCGCCGTACCAGCCGAATAGCTTCTGCGCGCCGTGCACAATGAAGATGATCCCGACGGGGATGCGCATCGCGAGCGGCGCCCACCCGGCATCGGTAGCAATGAGACGATGGTAGTACTGCTTGAACATGTTGGTTCCTCCCTGTCGATCTAGTGTCCAGGCTCACTTTAATATGTTCATTTATCGGGATAAATGCCTATAATGTGGATGAACTGTTGCATAATCTAAAACAATGAGCCGATACGTCGAGATGCAGACCTTCGTTGCGGTGGTTGACGCCGGCAGCTTCGCCGGCGCCTCCGGCACGCTGGGCGCCTCGCGGGCGGCGGTGTCCCGCCACGTCGGGCAGCTGGAGACGCGGCTCGGCGTCCGGCTGCTGCACCGGACCACCCGCCGGCTGTCGCTGACGGAAGAGGGGGAGGTCTTTTACGCGCGCTGCCGCGAGCTGCTCGCGGATCTCGAGGAGGCTGAATCCGAGATCAGCTCGCGCAGCGGCGCGGTAGGCGGCCTGCTGCGGGTAAACGTGCCGGTCACCTACGGCGCTGTGCATCTCGCGTCCCTGTGGGGGCCGTTCCGCGACCGGCACCCGAAGGTGCGGCTCGACATCACGCATTCCGACCGCATCGTCGATCTCGTGGAGGAAGGCTACGACCTGGCCATCCGGATCGCAGCGCTGCCGAGCTCCACCCTCATCAGCCGGCGGCTGGCGACCACCCGCGTCGTTCTCTGCGCGTCGCCGGCGTACCTCGCCGGGCACGGCACGCCCCGGCACCCTGCCGATCTCAAGGAGCACGCGATCATCGGCTACAGCTATTTCGAATCGGGCGATGAATGGCACTTCGACGGTCCGGACGGACCCGTGAGCGTGAGGACGCAGCCGTGCATTCGCGCAAACAGCGGTGACGTCTGCCGCGCCGCGGCGCTTGCAAACCAGGGCATCGCGCTGCAGCCGACCTTCCTGGTGGGAAAGGACCTGGGTGAGGGAAGCCTGGTGGAAGTGATGCCGGAATACCGGTCCGCGAAGCTCGGGATCTACGCGGTGTATCCCACCCGCAAGCACGTCGCGCCGAAGGTCAGGGCGCTGATCGATTTCCTGGTGGAGCGGCTGGGCTAACCCGGCGAATCCCGGCCCGCCGATTCCTCGATGAAATCGACGAGCGCCCGCAGCGGCGACGGAGAGCGCTACTGCACGACGATCCGGCCTCCCTTCACCACGAAGTGCACCTGCTCCAGGCTGGTGATGTCCTGCAGGGGGTTTGCGTTCACGGCGATGACGTCGGCGGCCTTGCCGCGCTCGATCGTACCGATTTCGTCCTCCAGGCCGAGGAGTTCGGCTGCAATGACCGTCGCCGAACGTATCATGTCCACTTCACTCATCCCGGCGGCCTTCATGAGCCGGAACTCTCCGGCGTTGCGGCCGAGCATGCCGACGTTGCTGTCCGTTCCGAAGGCGATCCTGACCCCGTTTTCGGACGCGAGTCGAACCATGTCCGCCAGCCGGCTGTTTGCCGCCAGCACCGTGGCGCTGATCGCGGGGCCGCCTGACGGGTTCTGCTCCGCTCGCTTCCGCAGCATATCGAGCGACGTCATGGTCGGCACCAGGTAGGCGCCGCTGCGGCGGTACAGCTCCATGGAGGACGCGTCACCGTAGGTGCCGTGCTCGATGGACTGGACGCCGGCCTCCAGCGCCGCATTGATGCCCGCAAGCCCATGGGCGTGTGCGGATACCTTTTTACCCATGCCGTGAGCCGCTTCGACGATGGCACGCAACTCCGCGTCGCTCATCTGCTGATTCAATGCGGAATCGGGCGACAGGATTGAGCCGGTTACAACGATCTTGATCAGGTCGGCTCCGTCCTTGATCGCCTGGCGCACTGCCCTCATGCAGTCGTCCGGCCCGTCGCAAGGACTTTCGAGGCTGGTCGTCGCCATTAGCTCCATGACGTCGCGGCGATAACCCCGAATGACCCCGCCGCCCGTGGGCACGATCGCCGGGCCTGCGGAGACGATGCGCGGACCTGCCACTATGCCGCGTGCAATCGCATCCCTCAGCCCGAGCACGATGTCAGGATCGCCCGCCATATCCCTCAAGGTCGTAAATCCCGCCTCGAGCGCACGCCGCGCTTCCGCGTACCCGCGGAGTACCACGACTCCATCTTCCAGCGTTACGAGATCGCTGTTGAAGTTGCTCATTCCGAACTGGAGGTGCACATGCGCGTCGATCATGCCGGGCAGTACGAACGCCGATTTCAGATCCACGATGGCAGCGCCCGGCCGATCGACATAGCCGTTCTGGACCGAGCTTCAGGAGCCTCACGTAGGCTTCCTGGGCGATCTCCCTCGCTTCCTGCTCCGAGTGGGCCGACCAATCCTCTGCTGGTATGACTCGCCGCCGGCATCCTCGCCCGCCTGCGGCGCTTCGTCCCCAG
>CAYRKH010000097.1:0-11087 GCA_964424805.1 uncultured Woeseiaceae bacterium | reverse complement strand
CGGGGGCGTTGGCAGCGGGCCCACAACGTTGGCCCCGCTTGCGCCGGCGCCGCCGGCCACGGCCGGCGCTTTCGAGGCCACCTGGAACCACAGGTTGCTGACCATCCTGCCGATGACGCGCTCGCGATACGCGGTGCTGCCGGCCTGCGACGCAGGCCGGGGCCCGGTCTTGAAGCTGTCGAGCAGGTGCTGCGCGTTCGCCGGCGCCGCGAGCGCGTTGGCATAGCTGCTGCCGGCGAAGTAACGCGCCATCAACGCATCCAGAATCGCCTTGCACAGGCGCAGGTTGGCTTTGGGGAAGCGCAGCCAGTTGAAGATGTCGATGTGCCCCTCGGCGCTCAAGGCCGCCAGCGAAGTCCGGATGCGCGCCAGCGCGCTGGTGCGCGCGCTGCTGTCTGCCGGCAACTCTTCCCAGGGGATCAGCGGACTGCCGGCGGACTGCAGGACCATCGCGAGGATTTCCGGCCGCACGCGGCAAACCCCGGCCCCGGCGCCCGCGCGCTGGAAGAAGCCGGACGGGCGGGACTGGTTGAGCTCGTCCGCGAGGCGGGCAAGGAGGCGGTCGCGATCGGCCTGGGTATGGTCGAGCGACTCGACGTAGGCGATCGCAAACAGCAGCCGCGTGAGATTTTCGTCGGCTGATAAGGGCGCCAGCTCGTGCACCCACGGCAGGAAATCGTTGATCACCTCCCGGGACGTCGCGGGATCGCCGGCGATCGGGTGCGCCTGGTTGTCGAGTGCGATGAGCGTTTCGAGCTCACTGTTCGGCGGGACGACCTGCTGCGTCAGGGACAGCACCCGCAGGGTTGTGTCCGAGCTGTCTTTCAAGGTGACGTTCAAGGTCATCTCGCCGAGATCGTCCGGGGTGTACTCCCAGACTCCCTCGGAGGTGGTGACGTCGGTCAGGCGAACCTGCCACTGGATACGCGACGCCTGTGCGCGAAGCGCGGCATCCAGTATGAAGAGTACGTAGGTTTGCTTGCGGTGAAGGCAAACCGGCGACGTGTAGTAACTGACCAATGCGGCTTTGCCGTCGCTGGAGACCGTCGCCTCACCAAGGTCGCTCGCCAACAGGGCCTCAGGCAGTCGCGACTCCGTTGCTCTCGTCATTCTTGTCCCTTTACGAAGCCCCGATGCCGGAAGTGGCCTTCCAGCGCCCCCGTTACCCGGCGCTCGGCCGCGATCGTTACAGGAACGACCTTGGCCGCCGCTCGACGATCACTGTCTTCTTCGACGGCGTTCGCCCAGGCCCGACTAGCATAGCGGTTTGCCGCACCCCGGGCGAGCCGCCGCGCGGCGACGGCCGCCCACCTAGGAAAAGCCGGGCGGTTCAGCCGGCGCCGCGGCTTCGCGGAACAACTCCCGCTCCCGCCAGCCGCCCCAGCGGTAATAAGCCAGCGAGAACAGGCTGCTCAGCAGGAAGCTGATCCCGATGCCGAGCGCGATTCCCTGCTCCTCGCGCAGGGAAGCCAGCCCGTACGCCAGCGGCACGCGCAGTACCCACAGCGAAATGATGTTCAGCGCCAGCACCTGGAACATTGCACCGGATCCGCGGACCACGCCGTTGAAGATGAAGTTCAGGCCGATGAAGGGATAGAACACGGCGATCGTACGGAGGTACGAAACGCCGAACGCGACGCTTCCTTGGTCCTGGATGAAAAGCCGGATCAGCGGCTCCGCCCAGGCCAGCAGCGCACCGGCAATCGCCATCATTATGCCTGTGTTGAAGATGACGCCGGCGCGCGTGACCTGCGCCACCCGATGCCACTGGCCCGCACCGATGTTCTGTGCCGCCATCGCGTTGACCGCCATGCCGAGCGCGACCCCCGGCAGCAGGATGATGCTGTCCAGGCGCTGGGCGGCGCCGAAGCCCGCCACCACGTCCTCCCCGTAGGCGTTCACCAGCGAGAGAATGACCGCCGCGCCTGCGTAGATGACGATCATCTGGATGCCTGACGGGATGCCGAGCTCCATGATCGTGCGAAACTCGCCAAGGCCCGGAAGCCGCGGCTTCAACGAATACCGGCGAGGTCGCCTTGCGAGGTAGACCAGGCTGTAGAGGAACGCCGTCCCCTGCGCCAGCACCATCGCCCAGGCGGCGCCGTCCACGCCGAGGCCGAGCCCGGCGATTGACAGCGGAGCCAGCACCGCGGCCAGTACCGTCGCCAGCAGCACGAAATAAAGGGGCGTCCTGCTGTCCCCGAACCCGCGCAGCATGGTGCTGGTGAAGTTGTAGCCGAGCAGGAACAGCGTGCCGATGAAGTTGATCCGAAGGTACCCGGTCGACAGCTCCATGATCGACGCCGGCGTGTCGAGCAGGACGAGCAGCCGCTCGGCGCACAGGTAGCCGGTGACGCCGATGGCCGCCGACAGCACGCCCAACAGGATAGCGAACGCGCCGAGGTAGGCATTGATCCGACGTTCGTCGCCGGCCCCCCGGAGCTGGGCAAAGATGGTCAGCGTGGCATTGTTCATGCCGAGCACGAACGCCAGCACCACGAGCAGCACCGTGGTGGCCACCGTCACCGCGGCGAAGGCTTCGCTGCCCAGCAGGTTCCCGACCCACAGGCCGTTGACCAGCTGCATCGACGCCTGCAGGAGGTTAGCCAGCAGGATCGGCAGGGAGAACAGGAACAGCTTCCGCGGGATCGATCCGACGGTGAAATTATCGCTCACGGCAGCGGCCAAACCGCTCCGGGCGGCTCACGCTCGTGGCCCACGCGCTAGCGGTCGTCCATCCCATCTGGTTGCGATCCCGGCGGACCGGGAATCCCGGTACCAGCAGTGTAGAGGCTGGCGGCGGGAAGTACACTCGGGGTCTGCCAGGCCCGGGAAGCTCGGCGGCGGTGAAGGGTTGCCTCCACGGATGCGGGTAAAACGACGCGACTTGCTACGCGTGTTCGCATCCCGGAGAATCGTCCTGCGAGGGCCGTCCCGGCCGGCTCGCCTTCCTACATCCGCCCGCCCGCTGCCGTGCCGCGTCGATCGCGCGCATCCACAGCCCCGGGCTTTTTCATGAACCGACACCATGCATTCACTCCACGAAGATTTTTCCGCAGGTCTTTTCGAGAAGAGCGGTCCGCCCTGCATCTCTCTTTACCAGCCTACACACCGAAGCTTTCCGGACAGCCGGCAGGACCCGATCCGGTTCCGGAACCTCGTGAAGGAAGCGGAGGAATCGTTGCGCAAAGCTCATTCCCCCGCTGATGTCGAAGCGCTGCTCGAGCCGTTCGCGGCCCTGGCCGGGGATGAAAGCTTCTGGAACCGCTCGCTGGACGGGCTGGCGGTCCTTGCGGCGCCCGGAATGTTCCGGGTCTACAGGATGCAGCGCACCGTGCCGGAGCTTGCCATCGTGGCGGACAGCTTCCACGTGAAACCGCTGCTGCGGATCCTGCAGTCGGCGGATCGCTACCAGATCCTGTGCGTCACTCGCGACGAGATCAACCTGTTCGAGGGCAATCGCGACGAGCTCGACGAAATCGAGCTCGGACCCGACATGCCGCGAACCTCGAAGCAGGTCCTGGGCGAAGAACCGGAGGCGACGACGGAGCGGCAGGAACGGATCACTTCCTACTCGGGCCGCAAGAACGCACCGCTATGGCACGGTTTCGGCGACGCCAAGGACCAGGTGGGGACGGATACGGAGCGCTTTTTCCGTGCCGTCGACCGCGCGGTCACGGAAACGTATTCGAATCCCTCGAGACTGCCGCTATTGCTCGTGGCGCTGAGTGAAAACCAGGCCGTTTTCCGGCGGGTCAGCCGCAACCAATGGCTGATGGCCGGGGGGCTCGACGCGGATCCCAAGGCGCTCACCCGCGAGGAGCTGCGGGCCCGGACCTGGGAAATCGTCCAGCCGCACTACCTGTCGAGGCTCGAGTCGCTCGTTGAGCGTTTCGGGGAAACCCACGGCACGGGCCTCGGCACGGACGCTCCCGAGGCCGCGGCCCGGGCGGCCGTGGCCGGGCGCGTCGAGACGCTGCTTGTGGAGGCGGAGCGGCAGCTCGCCGGCCGGATCGCCGCCAACGGGTCGATCGAGTGGGGTGACCTCGCACACCCGCAGCTGGACGACGTGCTCGACGATATCGCCTCCGTGACCCTTCGCCACGGCGGCGAGGTGGTCGTGGTCCCCGCCGAGAGGATGCCCACCGACACCGGCCTGGCGGCGATCTTCCGCTACTGAGTCACAGAGCATCGCAACCGGGCGATCGGCGCCGCACGGCGATAAAGCGCGGAACGACGCCTCAGCGCCTCGAGCCGGCGGACGGCGACGGGTGGTCCTTGCCGGAGCTGCGGAACAGCAATAATCCCAGGAACAGAACGAAGAACGGACTCAGGAACAGGAGCCAGATGGGCGACAGGTTGCTGCCCGCGAGGCCGGTGACGATAACGAAGAGCCACAGGGCGCCCATCGCCCAGGCGGAGAGCTTTGCGAGCCGCCGCCGGTTTCCTTCGAGCCGCCGCAGGGCAAAGACCTGCAGGATAACCGACGCGGGCACCAGCAGGAAGAGGAGTTGCACCACCGCCATGATGATCTCGCCGCCGGCCTCGCTGCCCGGCGCTGCGTCCATCGCTTGTTGAGCCATGCCGACCATGGGCAGGAGAACCGCGGCCAGCGCGGCGGGGAATCGACAGGCAAGCGTCATCGCGGCACCTCGGCTCGCGTACCCGGAACCTCCATTTTGCCGGAGTACCCGCAGGTTTCAGGTAGCAGCTCGCAAAATATAAAAATTTCCGCTGATTGGTTGTTTACGGCGCAGAATCCAGGTGCATTTTCCACGAAGGTGGTATTTTCAGACTTAGTGGGATTGCGTGGCCAATCTTTCAATTCTTTGCGGCGCCTTTAACGTGATTCCGCCGATACGGACGCAAAAAGTGGGATTCCCCTACCCATGTGCGCCGAAAAGACCCCGGTCTTGCGACCGGGGCCGTTCCTTCCCTGGCCCGGGAGCGGGCAGCCGGGCCCGGCCGGGGCCATCCCTGGCTCCAGTGCCGCCGCACGAACCGCCGTGCCCCGGCCGCCGCGGCAGCACACCCGGCCGGCCACAGTGCCACGCCACCCGGACGTGAGTGGCCGTTGTTATTCGACCATGGAGTCATAAACTGCGGTGGCTGAAACACGGTACCGGCGCGCCGGTCGAAGGGGAGGGACGACATGATCGGGCTGCTGCAGCGGGTGACGGAGGCGAGCGTCACGGTCGACGGCGAGACGGTCGCCGCCATCGAGCGGGGACTGCTGGTGCTGGTCGGCGTCGAGCGCGGAGACTCCGACGCCCGGGCGGCCCGGCTCGCCGAGCGGCTCCTCGGCTACCGCGTATTCGCCGATGACGCCGGCCGCATGAATCGCAGCGTCTCCGAGCTCGGGCTGGGGCTGCTGCTCGTCCCGCAGTTCACGCTGGCGGCGGATACCCGCAAGGGCACCCGCGCGAGCTTCACGAAGGCCGCGGCCCCGGAGGAGGGCCGCCGGCTCTTCGAGCAGGTGCTGGCGGCCTGCCGGGAGCACCTGCCGGGAACCGCCAGCGGCGTGTTCGGCGCCGACATGCAGGTGTCGCTGGTCAACGACGGACCGGTCACTTTCTGGCTGGAGTCGTAGCGGGGGAGAACGGCAGAATGCGCTCCCGGGCGTGCGCCGCGCTGCCCGGCTGGTAGACTGTATAATTCGCTTTACCGTATCGCCACGGCGGTACCGAGAGGGGGCGTGGCCCCGGGAGATCAGAAAGAATGCCTAACATAGGCGGGTGGGAACTGCTGGTCGTGCTGCTGATCGTGCTGGCGATTTTCGGCACCAAGCGCTTGCGCACGCTGGGCTCGGACCTCGGCAGCGCGGTGAAGGGTTTTCGCTCGGCCGTGAGCGACGCCGACAAGGATCACGACCAGCTCGACGACAAGTCCGCGCACAGCCGCAAGGATGCGGATTTCGACGACACGCCGGTGAACGAGCCGTCCCGCGAAGAGCGCAAGTAGCGCGGGCAGGTCAACCGCTATGTCCGGCGTCGGCTTCTGGGAGCTGATCCTGGTATTCCTGATCGGGCTGATCGTGCTCGGTCCGGAACGCCTGCCCCGCGTGGCGCAGCAGCTCGGGACCTGGCTCGGCCAGGCGCGCCGCATGACCCGCATGATGAGACGCCAGCTCGAAGAGGAGCTCAACTTCGAGAAAGAGCTGTCCATCCGGCCGCAGTCCCGGCCGCTGCCGCCTCCGCCGCCGCGCGCGGCCGACGAGGACGACACGTATTCCCCGGCGCACGACGAGTCCGCTCCCGGCACCGGCGTCGGCAGCCGGGGGGACGATGCCGGTACCGAACCCGAGCCTCGTGCCGCGGACGCGGGCGCGCGTGAGAACGATCCCGCCGACGAACCGAAGGACCAAGAAACAAGCCCGTGACCGACAAGGAGAAGCCCGGCGCGGCCGGGGAGGAAGAGTCGCTCGCCGAAGGGACCCTGCTGTCGCACCTGATCGAGCTGCGCGCGCGCCTGCTGAAGATCACGCTGGCCGTCGGCGTCGCGTTCGTCGCGCTGCTGCCGTTCTCGCGCAAGATCTTCGCGCTCGTCTCGGCGCCGCTGCGCGACGTGTTGCCCGGCAACGCGATGATCGCGACGGCGGTCGCCTCGCCGCTGATCACGCCGTTCAAGCTCACGTTCTACGCCGCGCTGTTCGTCGCCATGCCCATCGTGCTGTACCAGCTCTGGGCATTCGTCGCGCCCGGCCTCTACAAGCGGGAAAAGCGATTTGCCGTGCCGCTTCTCGCCTCCAGCATCCTGCTGTTCTACCTGGGCGTCGCGTTCGCGTTTTACGTCGTCTTTCCACTGATCTTCCAGTTCTTCACGGCGGTGGCACCCGAAGGCGTCGAGGTGCAGACCGACATAGCGCAGTACCTGGATTTCATTACGACCCTGCTGCTGGCCTTCGGCATCGCCTTCGAAGTACCGATCGCCACGATGCTGCTCGTCTGGACCGGCCTGACAACGACGGAAGCGCTCGGCAAGGCACGACCGTACGTATTCCTCGGGGCATTCGTGGTCGGCACGCTGCTGACACCGCCAGACGTCATCAGCCAGACCTTGCTCTCGATTCCCATCTACCTGCTGTACGAAGTCGGACTCATCATGGCGCGAATCTTCGCGGTCCGGCCGGAAGCGGAGCCGAGCGAAGACGCCGGCAAATGAGCGGCATCGACAGTGCTCATATCACCGCGCACGGTTGTTTTTGCCCGCCATCGGTTGCACTGGATCGAGAATCGTGTTTAATGCGGCGCAGTCGTACAACAATCCGCACGTCGTGATGAGCGGAGGAGTGCCGTTGCAGAACCGGCACCGTCAGTCTCTGTTTCCGTTGCGGCTTCCATCCGGATACGGACGCGAAGAGGGGACAACCCGATGAATGTCGCAACGACCACCGACGCCGCGCCGACCCGCGAGGTCCTGGGGCATCCGCGAGGCCTCGTCACCCTCTTCTTCACCGAGATGTGGGAGCGGTTCAGCTACTACGGGATGCGGGCGCTGCTGGTGCTTTTCATGACGGACCAGGTCGTGAACGGCGGCATGAATCTCACCGATGCCAAGGCCACCGCCATCTACGGCATCTACACGGCGGCGGTGTACCTCGTCGCGCTGCCCGGCGGCTGGATCGCCGATCGCTTGCTGGGCGCCCAGCGCGCGGTGTTCGCCGGCGGCATCATCATCATGTCCGGGCATTTCGTGCTGGCGGTGCCGTCGGTTTACGCGTTCTTCCTCGGCCTGATCCTGGTGGTGCTCGGGACCGGCCTGCTCAAGCCGAACGTCAGCGCGGTAGTGGGCGAGCTGTATGCGCCGGGCGATCCCCGGCGCGACGGCGGCTTCACGATCTTCTACATGGGCATCAACGTCGGCGCCCTCCTCGGGCCGCTCGTCTGCGGCACGCTCGGGCAAAGCGCAAACTTCGGCTGGCATTACGGTTTTGCGGCCGCCGGCGTCGGCATGCTGTTCGGGGTGATCCAGTTCCGGCTGACGCGGCAGTACCTGGGCACGGCCGGGCTCGAACCGTACTCCACCGGCGATGCAGCCCGCGACAGCCGCATGCGCCGGCGGGCCTGGACGGTGATTGCCGCAAGCCTCGTCATCCTGGCCGTCGTCGTCGCGCTGGCGATGATCGGGGTCATCAATTTCCAGCCGGAACGGTTCGCGCGGCGCACGACCTACGTCATCGTCGGCATGGCCGCCCTGTACTTCGCCTGGATCTTCATCTTCGGCCGCCTGGACGGGATGGAGAAGCGGCGCATGATCGTGATCATTGCGCTCTTCATCGGCGCCGCGATGTTCTGGTCCGGCTTCGAACAGGCGGGCAGCTCGCTCAATATCTTCGCCGACCGCTACACGCAGCTCGAGTTCGAGACCTTCACCCTGTTCTCGACCTGGTTCCAGTCGCTGAACTCGATGTTCATCATCATCTTCGCCCCGATCTTCGCCTGGATGTGGGTGTGGCTCGCCAGGCGCAACCTGAACCCGTCGACGCCGGCGAAGTTCGGCCTCGGGCTGATCGGCCTCGCGCTGGGCTTCCTCATCATGGTCGGCGCGTCGACGATCGTCGCGGACGGCGGCAAGGCGCTGCCGACCTGGCTCCTCTTCACCTATCTCTTCCACACGCTCGGCGAACTCGCGCTGTCGCCGGTCGGACTCTCGGCTACCACCAAGCTCGCGCCGAAGCGCTTCGTGGGACAGATGATGGGCGTCTGGTTCTTAGGTGCCGCGCTCGGCAACCTCATTGCCGGACAGATCGCGGGCGACTTCAACCCGAACGACCTGCAGGCCTTCCCGGGACAGTACTGGCAGATCGTGCTGACAACCGGCGGGGCGGGCATCCTGTTCCTCGTTTTCACCAAGCCGCTCAAAAAGCTGATGGGCGGCATCACCTGAAAAAAAACAAGGATCGGCATATGAAGGAAGCGCAGCGTTTCGGGGGAATGCGGCGGGCGTCCGCTCGTGTCCTGGTCATCCTCGGCATCGCCGGCGCAATCGCCGGCTGCGGCCCCGGCCAGGCCGGTTCCGGGGAGCCCCAGGCCGCCGCCGCATCGGCGGAGGAATTCGTCGCGCGCGTGAACCAGGAGATCGTCGAGCTGGGACCCCCCATCCAGGCTGCCGCCTGGGTGCGGGCCACCTACATCACTCCCGACACGGCGCTGCTCAACTCGCTTGCGAAGCAGGAATACGCGGCCTGGCACAGCCGTACGGTGCAGGAATCGCTGCAGTACGCCGACCGGGAGCTGGCGCCGGATACGGCGCGGGCGCTGATGCTGCTGAAGCTCGGCACCTCGGAGCCGGCACCCGCCGACGCGGCCAAACGCCGGGAGCTATCGCAGATCTCGACCCGCCTGACGGGCCTCTACGGCGCCGGCAAGTACTGCCCGCCGGATGGCAGCAAGTGCCTCTCGCTCGGCGACCTCGAGGAGACCCTCGCCGTGAGCCGCGACTACGACGCGCTGGCAGAAGCGTGGGCGGGTTGGCGCACGGTGTCGCCCGCGATGCGCGACGACTACAGCCGCTACGTCGAGCTGGTGAACGAGGGCGCGCGCGAGCTCGGCTTCGCGAACCTCGGGGAGATGTGGAAGTCCGGCTACGACATGAGCCCGGCGGAGTTCGAGCAGGAGTCGCTGCGCCTGTGGAACCAGGTGAAGCCTCTTTACGACGAGCTGCACTGCCACGTAAGGGCGGAGCTCGCGGAGCAGTACGGTGAGGAGCGGGTGCCGGAGGATGGGCCGATACCGGCACACCTGCTGGGCAACATGTGGTCGCAGGAGTGGAGCAACATCTTCTCCCTCGTCCAGCCCTATCCCGGCGTCTACGATCTCGACGTCGACAGCGCGCTCGAGGAACAGCACTACACCGCGGAGCAGATGGTGGAATCGGCCGAAGGTTTCTACACGTCGCTCGGCCTCCCGGAGCTGCCCGAAACGTTCTGGGAGCGCTCCCTGTTCCGGAAACCGGCGGATCGCGACGTCGTCTGCCACGCGAGTGCCTGGGGGATGGACGGCGGCAAGGACCTGCGCATCAAGATGTGCATCACGCCAACCTACGAGAACCTGCGGACGATCTACCACGAGCTCGGCCACAACTACTACCAGGGCGCGTACAGCGTGCAGCCGCCGCTGTTCCAGGACGGTGCACACGCGGGCTTCCACGAAGCGATCGGCGACACCGTGACGCTGTCGATGACGCCGGGCTACCTCGCCCGGGTCGGCCTCATCTCCTCGGCCGCGGAAAGCGAGCAAGCCGTCATCAACCGCCAGATGCAGCAGGCGCTGGACAGCATCGCGTTCCTCCCGTTCGGCAAGCTGATCGACGAATGGCGCTGGGGCGTGTACTCGGGCTCGATAGCGCCCGAGGACTACAACAAGGCATGGTGGGCGCTGCGCACGGAGTACCAGGGTATCGCCGCGCCGGTCGAGCGCACGGAAGAGCACTTCGACCCCGGCGCGAAGTACCACATTCCGGCCAACGTGTCCTACACCCGTTACTTCCTCGCGCGCATCCTGCAGTTCCAGTTCCACCGCGAACTGTGTGAAGCGGCCGGGTTCGACGGCCCGCTGCACGAGTGCTCGATCTACGGCAGCCAGGCGGCCGGCGAGCGCCTGCAAGCCATGCTGGCCGCCGGCGCCAGCCGGCCGTGGCAGGACACCCTCGAAGCGCTCACCGGCACCCGGGAGATGGACGCCACCGCGATCATCGACTACTTCCAGCCGCTCATGGGCTGGCTGAAGGAGCAAAACGAAGGCCGCTCCTGCGGGTGGTAGGGCGGCGCCTTTCTATCGGTGGCACTGGCGGCCGGAAATTGCGCGCCGGGGTTGGCGGAGCCGCACCTGCCGGGAACGGCGGCCGCGATTCGTAATGTAGGAGCGCGCATTGCGCGCGATGCTACGGCCGGCGAATGAGCTTCGCGCGCAATGCGCGCTCCTACACGGCGACGGCGCGGGATGCCGACGCGGCAACGACAGCGAGCCCCGGCGCGCGGGCGGCCGAACTGGCGGGGGGTGCTTGGGGTCACGGCGCCGCACCTGCCGGGAGTGGCGGCCGCGATTCGTAATGTAGGAGCGCGCATTGCGCGCGATGCTACGGCCGGC
>CAYRKH010000096.1:0-11341 GCA_964424805.1 uncultured Woeseiaceae bacterium | reverse complement strand
TGGCGGAAATAAAGCGGACCGACAGGGCCCGAAGGGCCCCGAGGGAGCCATTCCGACAAGGGCATCCCCCGGTTGCGACTCCGCGAGCCACGGCCCCACACAACGGCTGCCACAAAACACAAGAAGCCTACTTCCACCGTCAGACCTGCGCGCGCCGACGCGCCGCAAGCGTTTCAGCGCGTAGAAGTCAAGACGGTAATCGCGTTGCGAGCGACTCCCCCTTCCGGCAAGATTGATTGGCTATGACCAAAGAAACTTACACACTGACGAGTCCCGACGGCTCGACCACTGAACTGCCGGTACGCGGAGGCACGCTTGGCCCCGACGTGCTGGATATCGGCCACCTTTATCGCGAGCAGGACGTATTCACCTACGACCCGGGCTTCGTCGCGACCGCGAGCTGCGAGAGCGCGATCACGTTCATCGACGGTGACAAGGGCGTACTCCTGTACCGCGGGTACCCGGTAGAGCAGCTCGCGGAGAAGTCGAACTTCATCGAAGTGGCGTACCTGCTGCTCTACGGCGAGCTGCCGACGGCGGCGCAGCTCGCGGAGTTCGATACCTCGATTCGCACGCACACGATGCTGAACGAAGGCATGCTGCGATTCTTCAACGGCTTCCGCTACGACGCGCACCCGATGGCGATGCTTTCCGCCGTCGTGGGCTCGATGTCGGCGTACTACCACGACACCATGGACGTGAATAACCCGGACGCCCGGGAAGTGTTCACGCACCGCATCCTGGCGAAGCTGCCGACGATCGCCGCCGCGGCGTTCAAGCTGAACGTCGGCCAGCCGTTCATCTACCCGCGCAACGACCTGGGGTACTGCGAGAACCTCCTGCACATGTTCTTCGCGGTGCCGGCGGAGCCGTACAAAATCAACAAGGTCGCGGCCGAGGCGCTGGACCTCCTGTTCATCCTGCACGCGGATCACGAGCAGAACTGCTCCACCTCGACGGTGCGCATGGCCGGCAGCTCGGGGGCCAATCCCTACTCGGCGATCGCGGCCGGCATAGCAGCGCTTTGGGGGCCGGCACACGGCGGTGCCAACGAGGCGGTGCTGCGCATGCTGACGGAGATCGGCGAGTCGAAGAACATCCCGAAGTTCGTAGCTCGCGCCAAGGACCGCAACGACCCGTTCCGCCTCATGGGCTTTGGTCACCGCGTGTACAAGAATTTCGATCCGCGGGCGACGATCATCCGCAGCATGTGCCACAAGGTGCTGAAGCAGATGGGACGTACCAACAGCCCGCTGTTCGACCTCGCGCTGGAGCTCGAGCAGGTCGCCCTGAAGGACGAGTACTTCCTCGAGAAGAACCTCTACCCGAACGTCGACTTCTATTCCGGGATCATCTACCGGGCGCTGGGTATTCCGCAGTCGATGTTCACGGTGATGTTCGCGATAGCCCGCACCGTTGGCTGGGTCGCTCACTGGCGCGAGATGATCACCGATCCGAACGGGCGGATCTCACGGCCGCGGCAGCTTTACAGTGGGCCGGGGCAGCGGGATTACGTGGGGTTGGATCAGCGGGGCTGACTCGGGCTGGCCCAGGGCTGCCTGGGGGTTGGCTGGGCTTCGTTGACGCGCTCGGCGGCACCGGCGGGGGTGTTTGGGGGAATGGCTCCCTCGGGGCCCCTGCGGGGCCCTCTCGGTCCGCTTTATTTCCCCCAAACACCCCCGCCGGTGCCGCCGAGCGCTCCGGGGGTTGGTGCTCCGGGGCGGGCGATCGGAGCTGCCGAAGGCGGCGGCTCGCTTCGCTCAGTCGGCCAGGAGGTTTCGGACGGCGCGGACGTCGGCGCGGCGCATTGGTTTGCCGTCGATCGGGCTGATGGGCGCCTGGCGGACGCCGTTGACCGGGAAGACCGTTGCCTCCACCGCCGATTCCTCGTGCACGAAGCGCAGCCCGGCGTAGGTTTCGGCGCGGTCGCGGCGGCTCTTCAGGCGCCGTTCGTATAGCTGGTAGGGCACGCGCTGCTCGTCGAGCTTCATCGTTACCTGCTCGAAGGTGTCCGAGAAGACGTGCAGGTTGATCGCCGAGTGGGACCCGGCCGTGCCGTGCAGGACCGGGCCCACGAGGCGCGGCGTGAACGGCGCGAGCAGCTCCATGGCCGACAGCGCGATGGAGCGCAGCTGCGCCAGCAGGTCGACGTGGCACTCGCGCCCGAAGAGCTGCAGGCGCTCCCCGACCGCGCGCTCGATTTCGGTGTTCCCCGGCAGCGCGCCCCGGGTGGTCATGCCGAGCCGCTCGGCCGCCTTGCGCTTGGCGACCCGGTAGTCCTGGACGCCCTGCTCCACGATGATGCGGGCCGCTTCCTGCGCCAGCACCTCCCGTGCGCGGTCGAATCCCGCGGTCGCTTTTTTCTTCATCGGAAAATCGGCTTGGCCGCCTCCTCGTCTTCGCTCTGGTTGAAGATGTCGCGGTGCTGGTCGTTGTACTCGCACACCGGGACGTGCCCGACGCGGAAGGTCTCGAACATGGCGTTTCCGTCGCCCGCGCCGGCCGGGCAGCCGGACTGCCTGTCGATGCGGACGGTCACCATATCATCGGGCATCGGCAGCGCCGTCGGCGGCATGCCTTCCAGCGCTATGCGCATGAAGTCGACCCACAGGGGCAGCGCCGTGCGCGAGCCCTGCTCGCCCGGGCCCAGCGACCTGGAATCGTCGTAGCCCACCCAGGTGACCACCGACAGCGCACCGTTGAAGCCGGCAAACCAGGCGTCCCGCTGGTCGTTCGACGTGCCGGTCTTGCCGGAGAGATCGCTGCGGCCGAGCTGGCGCGCGCGCGCGCCGGTGCCGCGCGTTATCACGTCTTTCATCATGTCCTGGATCAGCCAGGCGTTCTGCGGCGAGATGACTTGCGGCGCAAGATTGATGCCCTCGAAGAGCTGCGGCGCTTCCGTTGCGTCCGGGCGGTACGCTGCATCCATCTCGGCGATCGGCTCGAGCGGCGCGGCGCCGCCGGCCTCGTCGCCGTAACCCGGCGCGCTTTCCGTCTCCGGCGCCGCCACGGTCTGCAGCCAGTCCCCGGCCTCTGCCCCGCCGGTATCGCGGCGCGCCTTCTCGTCGACCTCGCACTGCCGGCAGACGACCGCCGGGTCGGCGCGGTACAGGATCTCGCCTGCCGCGTCGAAGATCGCCTGGATGACATAGGGCTCCACCGCGTAGCCGCCGTTCGCGAAGGTGGCGAAAGCCTGCGCCATGTCGAGCGGCGTGGCGTTGCCGCCGCCCAGCGCGAGTGAGCCGTTGTACGGCAGGGCGGCACCGCCGAAGCCGAACTTCGCGATGTGCCGCACGGCGTTGCCGACGCCGGTCTTGTCCAGGAGCAGCCGTACCGTGGCCAGGTTCAGCGAACGCACCAGCGCCTCGCGCAGCCGCTGCTCGCCGTAGAAGCGGCCGGTGTAGTTGAGCGGCCGCCACACGGATTCCAGCTCCGATGAGCGGATGAACACCGGCGAGTCGAGCAGGATCGTCGCGGGCGTGTTGCCCTGCTCCAGCGCTGCCGAATAAATGAACGGCTTGAACGCCGAGCCGGGCTGCCGCGCCGCCTGCGTCACGCGGTTGTACTTGCTGATGGAGTAGTCGAAGCCGCCGGCAAGGCTCGTGATCGCGCCGTCCATGGGGTCGACGGACACGACCGCCGCCTGCGCTTCCGGCACCTGCGCGAGCGCCCAGACCCCGGCAGTCGTCGGCATCACGTAGATGATGTCACCAACCGCCAGCACGTCCGCCGCGCTCTGGGGCGCCGGGCCCCTCGTGGCCTGGTCCACGTACGGGCGCGCCCAGGAAATGCCGTGCCAGGGCAGCGTCAGCGGCGTGCCGTCCTGCAGCGCGACGGAGGCGCTGTTGTTCTCGTGCAGCGCGGTAACGATGGCGACGGACAGGCCGCCCGGGTTGCCGTACTCGGACAGGCGCAGCCTCAAGTCTTCCGGCCAGTCGTTGAACGGCTGCGCAAGCTGTCCCGGCTGCACCTCCACGTGCGCGATCGGTCCCCGGTAGCCGCGCCGCCGGGTGAACTCGAGCAGGCCGTTGCGCAGCGCATAGTTCGCCGCCGACTGCAGCCTGGAATCGAGCGAGGTCACGACCTTGAAGCCGGCGGAATATGCCGCGTCCACGCCGTAGCGTTCGATCATCTCGCGGCGCACCATCTCGGCAACGTACGGAGCCTCGAGCTCGGTGGCGGTGCCGTAGAGGCGCGATTCCATCGGATAGTCCATCGCCGTCGCGAACTCGGTATCGGAGATGTAATCGAGATCGTGCATGCGGCGCAGCACGTAGTTGCGGCGCATCAGTGAATTCGTGGGGCTGCGCACCGGGTTGTAGTCGGAAGGCGCCGGCAGGACGCCGGCGAGCGTCGCCGCTTCCGCGATGTTGATCTCCTGCAGGCTCTTGCCGAAATACACCTGCGCGGCCGCGGCAACGCCGTAGGCGCGCTGGCCGAAGAACATCTTGTTCACGAACAGCGCGAAGATTTCCTCTTTCGTGAACTCGCGCTCGATCTTCCACGCGAGAAAGGCTTCGCGCAGCTTGCGCGTGAACAGCTGCTCGCGCGTCAGGAAATAATCGCGGGCGAGCTGCTGCGTGATCGTGCTGCCGCCGCCGCTCGCGTCGATGGAGCCGGTGCGCACGAGTCCCCAGGCGGCGCGCAGGATGCCGCGGTAATCGACGCCGGGGTGCTCGAAGAAGCGACGATCCTCGGCGGCGACGAAGGCATCCACGACGAACTGCGGCAGGTCGTCGTACAGGACGAGGATGCGCCGCCGTTCGCCGATCTCCTCGATGAGGCGGCCGTCGCGGCTGTAGATGCGCAGCGGAATCTGCAGCGGGATCTCGCGAATGGTGTCGGCCGCCGGCAGGCCCGGGGCGACGTAGTACCAGGCGCCGATCACCGCCGCCGCCATCGCGAGCGCGCCGGCAACGCCCAGCCCCGCGGCGAGGATAAACCACCTCAGCCAGCGCGGCCCCGCGCGCCCTGCGTCTCGTTGTTCGCTTCCGTTCCGCATCCTGGCTGCCTGTCCTTGCGTCGGGTCCTCAGGAAATGCCGCGCGACGTGAATGATATGACAGTAGAGAGGAAATTTCGGAATGATAGCCAGCCTGCCGGCAGGTGTCAGTGTGTGGATTCGGCGACAATACCGTCGACGGCAGCCGGCAAAACTGCAATGATTGGCGTGCGGCAGTCGGGCCGCGCGCGGCGGAACGGGCTCCCGCCGGGTGAGCGCGGCCGGAACCTGCCGAGGCGGCCAGGATCCGCCGCCGGCGGGGCACCGGGGGGAATTCTCTGTCATCAACCCTGGCTACACAGGGGGCAAGCCGTTTATAACCGTGGTTTTTTCCGGCCGGGCGGAATACCCGGGTGCGTCTCCGGGGGGAGGAAAATGCCGGCGAACGACGGTCGGCCGGGGGGCACCAGCGGATCGATGATTAGTCCGGGTTAAGCCAACCAGTTCACGGAATGGACGGTGACACCGGCATTACCATAGGTTTCGCTGGACCGTGAATAAAGTCACGTTTTATTTAACATTTTGTTGATATATAGTTAAATCGCTTTGTTCAGACCCAGACTATAATCGGCGCGCAATCCGCTGTCTTAAAAGGAAAAACACGTGCTGTTCGGTAAAAAGACCGTGCCACTGCTGGGCCTCGACATAACGACCTCGTCGGTCAAGCTGATCGAGCTTTCGCAAAGCGGCAAGCGCTTCCGGGTAGAAGCCTACGCCGCGGAGCCCACGCCGCCGAGCTCGGTCAACGAAAAGGCCATCGTCGACGCCAAGGCGGTCGGTGAAGCCATACGCCGCGCGGTGAAGCGTTCGGGCGCCAAGGCGACCGACGCCGCCGTCGCCATCAGCGGCGACGCGGCCATCACCAAGATCATCCAGATGCCGTCGAGCCTGTCGGAGCGCGACCTGGAAGGCCAGGTCGAGATCCAGGCCGACCAGTACATCCCGTTCCCGATGGAGGAGGTCAGCTTCGACTACGAGATCGTCGGCCCGAACGCCAACGATCCGGAGCTGATGGACGTGCTGCTGGTCGCGACCCGCACCGACAACGTCGAGCAGCGCCAGGCCGCCGTCCAGGCCGCCGGCCTGCGCACGCAGATCGTCGACGTCGAGGCGTTCGCGCTGGAGAACGCCTGCCAGCTGCTCTCGCACCAGATTCCGGACGGCGGCATGGGGCAGTCGGTGGCGATCGTCGACATCGGCGCGAGCAGCACGACATTTTCCGTGCTCTCCGACCTGAAAGTGATTTACACCCGCGACTTCTCCTTCGGCGGGCAGCAGCTCACCGAGGAGATCATGCGCACCTACGGGCTCAGCATGGAGGACGCGGGACGTGCCAAGAAGCAGGGAGGGCTGCCGAGCAACTACCAGCCGGAGGTGCTGGAGCCGTTCGTGGACGACATGACCCAGCAGGTCAGCCGCTCACTGCAGTTCTACCTTGCCTCCGGCGGCGGGCGCGAGCAGCCGGACATGCTGCTGGTGTGCGGGGGCTGCGCGAACATCCCCGGCATCGCGGACGTCATCTCCAGCCGGGTCGGTATCCCGACGGAAGTGGGCGACCCGCTCGGCCAGATGAAAATTTCTTCCAGGGCGAAATCGCAAGGCGTGCACAAGGATTCGACCGCGCTCCTGACCGCCTGCGGACTGGCTCTCAGGAGCTTCGACTAGTGTCCTGTTCCGTTAATTCCTTGGATGTAGTTCGCGGCCCGTTTTTCGGCCTGCGAGGCGTGCCGACGAGGCATGGCCGTAGCTATGGCGAGGAGGCACAACGACGCAGGGCGGAATATTGGGCCGAAATACATCAAGGAATTAGCGGAGCAGGACACTAGGGGTTCACTATGCCACGCATCAACCTACTTCCCTGGCGAGAAGAAGAGCGCAAGAGGCGCCAGCGCGACTTCATGATCGCGATGGGCGGAGCCGTCGTAGCGGCGGTGGCCGTGGTCGGCCTGACAATGTTCGCCTACGGCAGCATGATCGACGGCCAGAACGCGCGCAACGCGAGGCTCAAGGCCGAGATCGCCGTGCTGGACCAGAGCATCAAGGAGATCGACGGGCTCGAAGCCCAGAAGGCGCGCCTGCTCGCGCGCATGGAGATCATCGAGGAGCTGCAGAAGAGCCGGCCGGAGATCGTCCACCTGTTCGACGAGATTACCCGCCAGCTGCCCGAAGGTGTGTACCTGACGGCGCTCAAGCAGAACGGCGCCAAGGTCGAGGTCACCGGCGTGGCGCAGTCGAGCACCCGGGTTTCAGCGCTCATGCGGCGGATCGACGGTTCCGAATGGCTGGGTGAGCCCAACGTGGAGGAGATCCAGACCACGGACAGGGGCCCGGCGCGGCAATCGAACTTCACCGTTACGATGAAGCAGGTCAGCCGCGACGACGAGGCGTCGGAGGACGTGGGATGAACCTCATAGAAGAGCTCCAGAGCCTCGACGTCAACGACGTCGGCCGCTGGCCTTTTGCCTTCCGGGCGGCGGTAATCGCCATCGTGTTCGTGGTAGTGCTGGGCATCGGCATCTATCTCACGATCATCAAGGACCGGGCACCCCAGCTGGCGAGTGCGGAACAGGAAGAGCAGACGCTGCGCGTCGCGTTCGAGAACAAGCAGCGCAAGGCGGCCAACTACGACGCCTACAAGGCGCAGCTCGCCGAGATGGAGCAGTCCTTCGGCACGATGCTGCGGCAGCTGCCGGGCGAGACGGAAATCCCGAGCCTGATCGTGGACATCTCGCAGACCGGGCTCGCCGCCGGCCTCCAGGAGAAACTGTTCGCGCCGCAGTCCGAGATCCCGAAGGATTTCTACGCCGAGAAGCCCATCAAGATCATCCTGTCCGGCGGCTATCACGAGATCGCCAATTTCGTCAGCGGTGTGGCCGCGCTGCCGCGCATCGTGACGCTGCACGACATCAGCATCACTCCGGAGGTCAGGGACAACTATGACCGGCTCTCCATGGAAGTGACCGCGAAGATCTACCGTTATCTTGAGCAGGGGGCAGTGCAATGAAAACTGCCATCGCATCGACCATGAGAGTGACGAGCCTGGCGGCGCTTGCCGCGGCCCTCGTCGGCCTTTCGGGCTGCTCGACCGACATGGACGACCTCGACGCGTACATCAACGACGTGAAGGCGCGGCCCGGCGGGCGCATCGAACCCCTGCCGGAGATTACGCCCTACGAGGTGTTCACCTACATCGCCGACACGGAGGGCTATCGCTCGCCGTTCGTGCCGGACACGCCGCAGGTGGTGGCCGGCGGGCCCGGCAGCACCACGCGCCCGGATCGCGACCGCAGCCGCGAGTTCCTCGAGCAGTTCCCGCTCGACACGCTGCAGATGGTGGGCACGCTCGAGCTCGCCGATACGACCTACGGCCTCATCCAGACGAAGGACGGGCTCATACACCGGGTCGTGCCGGGCAACTACATGGGCCAGAACGACGGCCGCATCGTCGCCATCACGGATTCTGCAATCAAAGTAGTAGAAATCATATCGGACGGAATCGGCGGATACCTCGAACGTGAGGCCGCAGTCAGTCTTTCCGACTGACGAGAATTGGGGAGTATTAGCAATGACGCTCAAATACAGGCCGGCGACCGGCACAGCTTACCGGCGGCCGGCGATACGGGTGGCCATGATGGCGCAGGCGCTGCTTCTGTTCGCCGGCCTCGCGGCGAACGCGCAGGAAGCGAATCGCCTCCAGGACATCCAGGTGCAGAGCCTGCCCGGCCAGCGGGTGCAGCTGACGCTCGTCACCAGCGCGACGGCGCCCGAGCCGCTGTCGTTCACGATCGAGAACCCGGCGCGCATTGCGCTCGACCTGCCCGAGACCTCTCTGGGGCTCAGCTCGCGTCGCCGCAACGTGAACATCGGGCCGCTGGACACCGTCCTGGCCGCGGAAGCGAACGGCCGCACGCGCATCGTGCTGAACATGGACCGGATGGTGCCCTACGACACGCAAGTGAGCGGCAACACGATTACCGTCACCCTGGGGGCCGATGCCGCGACGGCAAGCCGCGCGACGTTCCCCAGCGCGGAGCAGGATGAGCCGCGTTCGTACGCGTCAAGCGGCGTCAGCCGCGTCAGCAACGTCGATTTCCGCCGGACGCCTGACGGCGGCGGGCGCGTCATCGTGACCCTTTCCGACCCTTCCACCGGGGTGGATATCCGCCAGGAAGGCGGGCGCGTCGTCGCCGTCTTCCAGGACACCACGCTTCCGGAACAGCTCATGCGCCGGCTGGACGTCACCGACTTCGCTACCCCGGTAACGACCGTCGACACGATGCGGACCAACGGCGACACGCGGGTCGTGATCTCGGCGACCGGCGACTACGAGCAGCTCGCCTACCAGTCCGACAACGAGTTCACGATCGAGGTGAATCCGGCGGTCCAGGAGACGATGCAGTCGAGCCTCTTCTCGGAGACCCGGGAGTACACCGGCCAGCGCCTGACGCTGAACTTCCAGGACATCGAGACCCGCGCGGTGCTGCAGCTCCTGGCGGAGACCTCCGGCAAGAACATCGTCGTGTCGGACACGGTGCAGGGCAACGTCACGCTGCGCCTGCGCAACGTACCGTGGGACCAGGCGCTCGATATCGTCATGACGACGAAGGGCCTGGACATGCGCCAGAACGGTAACGTCATCATCGTGGCGCCGGCGCAGGAAATTGCCGCGCGCGAAACGGCGGATCTCGAAGCGCGACGGGCCATCATGGAGCTGGAACCGCTGTTTTCCGAGTTCATCCAGGTCAACTATGCGAAGGCCGGCGACCTTGCCAGGCTGATCAGCAGCGGCGAAGGCCAGAACTCGCTGCTGTCCGGGCGCGGCACGGTATCGGTTGACGACCGCACCAACACGCTGCTGGTGCAGGACACCGCCGCGCAACTCCAGGAGATCCGGCGCCTCGTGCAGACCCTCGACATCCCCATCCGGCAGGTGCTGATCGAGTCCCGCATCGTGATCGTCAACGACGACCTCTCACGCGATCTCGGCGTGCGCCTGGGGCTTACCGCTTTCGCGGAGAACGGCTCCGACGGCGTGACGGTGTTTTCCGGCAGCGGCAGCGGCACCGACACGATGATCGGCTCGGCGCTGGACAACCTCGCCAGCAACGGCACGATCTTCCCGGTCGCCCTGCCGTCGCTCGACAACCGCTACAACGTCAACGTGCCGATCTCGAATGCGGCCGGGCGGTTTTCACTTGCGGTGCTCGAGTCCGATTACCTGGTCGACCTCGAGCTGACCGCGCTCGAGGCCGAGGGCCGCGGCGAAATCGTTTCCACGCCGCGAGTCATCACGGCGAACCAGACGGAAGCGCGCATCGAGCAGGGTGTGGAAATCCCGTACCAGGAGTCGGCATCGTCCGGTGCCACGACCACCCAGTTCAAGAAGGCGGTCCTGAGCCTGACCGTGACGCCGCAGATCACGCCGGACAACAACATCATAATGGACCTGCTGGTGAGCAACGACACCGTCGGTGACCTGGTGTCGAGCGCAACCGGCGGCTCGGTCCCGAGTATCGACCCCCGGGAAGTGGAGACGCAGGTGCTGGTCGGCGACGGGCAGACGGTCGTCCTCGGCGGCATCTTCGAGACGGAGCGCCGCGAAACGATTACGAAGGTACCGGTACTGGGCGACATCCCGGCGCTGGGTAACCTGTTCAAGTCGCGGCAGACCGTCTCGAACAAGGCGGAACTCCTCATCTTCGTCACGCCGAAGATCCTCTCGGAAGGTTCCAACATCTACTAGGCTTCTGTTCCGAAGGCGGGCTCCCCTCAAGAGCCCGCCTTTCGGACGGCTTGGGTGTCAGAGCAATTTTGAAGCGTCCGGGAAACCTGTTCCTCGTCGGGCCCATGGGCGCCGGCAAGTCGGCCGTGGGCCGGCAGCTGGCGAAGCTGCTGGGTCTCGACTTCGTCGACAGCGATGAGGAGATCGAGAAGCGCACGGGCGTGGACATCGCCTTCATCTTCGAAAAGGAAGGGGAGAGCGGCTTTCGCGAGCGCGAGGCGAAGGTGATCGACGACCTGACGCAGATGACCGGCGTGGTGCTCGCGACCGGCGGCGGGGCCATCCTGGATCCGGACAGCCGCAGCCGGCTGGGGGCGCGCGGCTTCGTCGTCTATCTCCACACCACCGTCCGGCAGCAGCTCGAGCGGACCCGCCGCGGGCGCGAGCGCCCGCTGCTCGAGAACCGGCCGAGGCGGCAGGTGCTCGAAGAGCTCATGCGGGTGCGCGAGCCGCTGTACCGCGAGATCGCCGACCTGGTCGTCGAGACCGACGGCCGCCGGGTCCAGGCGGTCGCCCGCGAAATCCACGACGCCCTGTAGGAGCGCGCACCGCGCGCGA
>CAYRKH010000095.1:0-11432 GCA_964424805.1 uncultured Woeseiaceae bacterium | reverse complement strand
GCAGATGTAGGATAAAAACCCGAACCCATAAGAGAGTTATCTTGGCCGGCAACCACGATTTTCCCGCCGAAGGCGGGTGCACCTGCAAGACGGTTCGTTACCGCATGGAAAGCGAACCGCTGTTCGTGCACTGCTGCCACTGCCGCTGGTGCCAGCGCGAAACGGGCAGCGCTTTCGTGCTCAACGCGATGATCGAAGCCGACCGCGTGTCACTGTTGCAGGGCCGCGTGGAGACGGTGATGACACCGACCGACAGCGTTCTCCGGGCCGGCTCCTGAAATGTGTGAGCTCTGCGCGAAGGGCGGCCCCGACAGACAGGGAAGGATGTCGTGCCACGTTCAGGGTTTACGCCCACGAATCGCCCACGCGCGCGCGATCAGCCGGATCGATCCGTCATCCGCAACGGGCAGCCTGGCTCGAATGCGATCTTTCAGGCCGTCCCGGCGCGATTCATCGAGCGAAACCACATACCCCGGCGCCGGACCCTGCCCACCTAGAAAAGGCGACCAGTAGTCGTCGAAATCGCGAAACCCGGTCGGAATGTCGATCGGCCGAGCCTCGACGTGGTGCAAGCCTGCCTGGGTGAAAAGCTCGGTCAGGGGCTCGGGCTGGCAGATCGGGAACCGGCGGCCCTCGTCGAGTTCGGCTGCCGCCGGGTCCAGTTCTGCCGCGGCGTCCCAGAAGTAGCGCATCAGCTCCATCTTGCCGGCGTAGTCCCAGACGTAGGCGGCGACGACGCCGCCCTGTCGCGTTGCGCGGGCCATCTCCGCAACCGCGCGCTGCGGCTGCGGCACGAAGTTCAGCATGAGGCCGGCGACGGCGGCATCGACGCTCCCGGTATCCACGGGCAGCGACTGCGCATCCCCGACCTCGAAGCTTACCGGCCCCACCGTGACATGCGCCTTGGCATATTCGATGTAGCCGGGCGACGCGTCCACGGATCTCACGTGCTTCGGGTCGGCGTGATCGAGGATGCTCTGCGTGAGGGCGCCGGTTCCGCACCCGACGTCGAGCCAGTCCCTCTGCTCCGGCACCGCCAGCCATTCGAGCAATTCCCGGGCCACGAGTCGGCTCCAGCGACCAACGTACGGCTCGTACAGGTCGCCAGCCGCCCAGACATCTTCGCGTGAGGATTGCTTCACGGTTCGTCCCCTCGGCTCGGTTCGGGCCGCGGTCCCGTTTCCGCGGAAACACCATATTACTCCGGTGCTTCCTCGCCTGGGCAGGGATTCTGGCGGCGCCCGCGCCGCGGCGTCACAGAAATGCCTGCAGCCGAAACCGGATTTAGTGCAGAATACGTGCGGAACGATCGCATGCCACGGCTGCCTCGTGCGGCCTCTTTTTGGGGAGGTGCAGTATGTCTGACGGGAAAACCTACGACGGCCGCTGTTTTTGCGGTGAGGTTCAGTTGACGGTCACCGGCGAGCCCGTGGGTATGGGCTATTGCCACTGCGAGTCCTGCCGCCACTGGTCGGCGGGGCCGGTCAATGCTTTCACGCTCTGGAAGCCGGAATCCGTGAACATCACCCAGGGCGAGAGCAACCTGGGCTCCTGGTCGAAGACGCCGACGAGCGTCCGCAAGTGGTGCAAGACCTGCGGCGGTCACGTCCTCACCGAGCATCCGACCCTGGGCGTAACGGACGTGTACGCCGCTGTCATTCCGGATTTTCCGTACGAGGCGGGCATCCACGTGCACTACCAGGAGACGCGGCTCCCAATGCGGGACGGGCTGCCGAAGATGCAGGATTTGCCGGCGGAGATGGGGGGCAGCGGGGTTACGCTGCCGGAATAATGTAGGAGCGCGCATTGCGCGCGATGCCACGGCGAATCGCATCTCCTTCAGTGGGAGATGAAGCTGACAGTCGTGGCATCGCGCGCGGTGCGCGCTCCTACAGTGCGTTCCGTGGCTCGATTCGTTAGGCTGGTTCGATGGAAATCAATATCGACCGGCTCAAAGCCACCCTTCTCGAACTCTCGCGCATCGGCTTCAACGAGGACGACAAAGGCATCTACCGCACGAGCTTCTCCGAAGCCGACATGGCCGGGCGCCGCTGGCTCATGCAGACGCTCGAGGCCGAGGGCTTCCAGGTGGAGATAGACGGCGCCGGCAACGTCTACGGACGCCTCGGCACCACGAGTAAGCCCACCGTCACCGTCGGCTCGCACCTCGACACCGTGCCCGCCGGCGGCATGTTCGACGGTGCGCTCGGCGTCGTCGCGGCGCTCGAGGTGCTGCGCCGCGTCAAGGAATCGAACCTCGAGCTCGAGTGGCCGATCGAGCTCGTCGCGACCAGCGAGGAGGAAGGCCGCTTCGGCGGCATGCTCGGTGCCCAGGCCATCGCGGGCGACCTGACGCACGAGTTCATCCTGAACGCGCACGACGCCGACGGCATCAAGCTCACCGACGCCATGACTGCCGCGGGACTCGACCCGATGAAGGCGCTCGATGCGCGCCGGGCACCCGAGTCGATGCGCGCCTGGCTCGAGCTGCACGTCGAGCAGGGGCCGGTGCTCGAGCAGGTCGGCAAGACCATCGGCGTCGTCGACGGGATTTCCGGCGTCTACAAGTGGATCGTGCGGCTGAAAGGCAAAGCCGACCATGCCGGAACCGCGCCCATGAACATGCGCAGCGACGCCTTCATGGGGCTCGCCGATTTCGCGCACGAGATCCCGCGCATCATCGACGAGGACGGCACCGACCGCAGCCGCCTCACCGTCGGCAAGGTCGAGCTAAAGCCCGGCGCGCCGCACACCATCCCCGGCGAAGCCGTCTTCACGCTCGTCGGCCGCGACAGCGACGAGGCCGTCATGGAAGCGCTCGCGCTGTCCTGCCGCAAGAGCCTTTCCGCCATCGCCCGCCGCCACAAGCTCATGTTCGAGTACGAGCAGGTGAGCTGGCTGAAGCCGATGGCCTGCAGCCTCGAAATCGTCGAGCTGCTGGAGCGGCAGGCCGAGCGCCTCGGGCTGAGCTACCAGCGGATGCCCAGCGGTGCGGGGCACGATACGCAGTTCATGACGGAGATTACGCGCGCCGGCATGTTCTTCGTGCCGTCCGTCGGAGGCGTCAGCCACTCGCCGGACGAGTGGACGCATTGGGACGACGTGGAGAGCGGGGGGAATTTGTTGCTTGGTGCGGCGGTGGAGTTGGGGAGGGAACGGGGGTAGGAGATAAACAAGGAGATAAACCAGCAGCGAGCGCGTTAATTCATACGTCCGGGCATCGCGCGCGGTGCGCGCTCCTACAGGCCGGATTTTAAGGCGGCGACTTCGGCCTCGAGCCTTGCGACGCGTTCTTCCAGGTCGGCCAGGCTGGTGCGCTCGCGGGGGGCCGCGGCCCTCGACTCCTGGGCTGCCGCCAGATGTTGCTCGATGTCGACCGAGCCGAAGAACAGGTGCATGTACTCGGAGTCCTTGCGTCCCGGCGTTCGCGGCAGCTTCACCACCAGCGGTTCGCCCTCGCGCTCGATCAGCCCGCCCAGCGCCTTCACAACGGCGTCGTTGTCCTCGAAGCTGTGCAAGCGCCCGCTGCGCGCGCGCAGCTCGCCCGGCGTCTGCGCCCCCCGCAGCAACAGCAGGCAGACGACAGCGAACTGGCCGGGATCGAACTGGTAGTCGCTGAAGCGTGAGTTGCAGAAGCGCTGGACGTACTTCTCGACCCGGCTCTTGAAGTTCTCCTCGACCCGCACGAGGTGCTTCGCCTCCAGGTCGCGGACCGTGCGCTGGACGGTGCCCGGCTCCAGCGACATCACGGGATCCCGGCCGGACTTCTGGTTGCAGGCATTCGTCAGCCCGTTGAGCGTCAGGGGGTACGCGTCGGGCGTGAGGACGGACTTTTCCATCAGGCAGCCGATCACGCGGGCTTCATTGGCGGTCAAACGGGGAATCATCGGGCGCTCTCCATGCTCCTTGCGGTCGGCTCGGGCATTCTACGCTAGTTCCCCGGCCGCGCCAGTCGTGGCCCAAAGACAACACGCGCTGCAGCCTCGCCTAATTCCATACGCGTATTGCGGCCCAAAATCCCGAGGCGTACATTCGGCATTCGTGTGATGTTTTTGCAACGCTCGGCGCCAGCGCGTTTTTCCGACTTGCAGGGGCAGATCATGAGCACTCCCGTTCGCTTTACTGTCGCTATTCCTGTTCTCCTGGCGGCGCTTGCCGCCGCGCCGGAACAAAGCCGCGCCCAGCAACCGGGCGCCGAGGACCTGGAGGAAGTCGTCGTCACCGGCTCGCGCATCCGCCGCGACCCGTTGAACGAAGCCGCCGCCGTCATGGAGCTCGGCACCGTCGAGCTCCAGCGCACCGGCCTCACCAACCTCGGCGACGTCCTGCAGCAGCTTCCCGTCACCGGCTCGGCAATCAACTCGCAGTTCAACGTGCCGGGCAACTCCGGGTTTCCGCAGGACGGCTCCGGCATCGGCGCCGGCGCGGTCGAGGTCGCGCTCCGGAACGTGGGCGCCAAGCGCACGCTGGTGCTCGTCGACGGCAAGCGCTGGGTTCCGGGCTCGTCGGCCTCGGGCGTGCCGAGCGCGGTCGACCTGAACACGATCCCCGATAACGTGATCGAGCGCATCGAGATCCTGCAGGACGGCGCGTCCGCGATCTACGGCTCCGACGCCATCGGCGGCGTGGTCAACATCATCACGACGTCCAACTTCGAAGGCTTCAGGGCGGACGCGCAGTACGGCGAGTACCTGAGCGACAGTGACGGCGAGACCTACGAGTTCGCCGCGCTCTGGGGCGGCGGGACGGAGGCCACGCACCTCGTACTGAGCGCCGGCTACGTCGACGAGGGCGGCGTCGAGACCGCGGACCGCTCGCAGTCCGCGTTCCCGAACCCGAACGCGACGAGCTGCGACGTGGAGAACACGCTGTGCTCCTCGTTCACCCCGCAGGGCCGCTTCGTGCTCGGTCCCAACTTCGACTTCGCCGACGTCACGCTGAACGACGGCGTGCTGAACGACGGTGGCGGCAACGTCCCGGTCTTCAACCCGGCGGACCCGGGTTCCGGCGATTTCCATACCTTCACCGGGGCCGACCGCTTCAACTTCAACGGACCGGGGTTCAACTTCCTGCGTACGCCGAACGAGCGCGTGAACCTCTACACCTCCGTCCGTCACGAGCTGGCCGAGAATCTCGACCTGACGTTCAAGGCCGCCTACACGAACCGCTCGTCCGAGACCAAGGCCGCGCCCGAGCCGCTGTGCCTGGGCAACGGTTGCGGCAACCGCATCAACGACCAGTTCGTCATCTCCGGCCTGAATCCTTACAACCCGTTCGGAGTGGACCTGTCCGTTGCGAACGGAAACCTGGAGTTCTTCGGCCGCCGTCCGCTGGAATCGGGCCCGCGCCTGTTCTTCCAGGAGGTCGACACGTACTTCCTCAGCGCGACCCTCGGGGGCGAGTTCGAGCTCGCCGGCCGCTCGATGTTCTGGGACCTGACCGGCAGCTACGGGGACAACCAGGGCGTGCAGGAGAATTTCAACACGCACAACGCCGCGAAGCTGCAGATCGCGATGGGCGACCCGGCCGTGTGCGCGGCCGTGCCGAACTGCGTGCCGTTCAACTTCTTCGGCGGCCAGGGACCGGACGGCACCGGCTCCATCACCCAGGAGATGCTGGACTTCGTGCGCTTCACGCAGCGCGACGTGAGCGGCCAGACGATGCGCGACTTCGTTTTCAACCTCACGGGCGGCCTCTTCGAGCTGCCCGGCGGCGAAGCCGGCTTCGCCGTCGGCGCCGAGTTCCGCGACCACGAGGGCTTCTTCCGGGCGGACCCGATCGCGGAGAGCGGCGAAACCGCCGGCATCCCGTCCGGCTCGACGGAAGGCGAGTTCGACGTGACCGAGCTCTATGCCGAAGTGAGCCTGCCGCTGCTCGAGGGCGCCCCGTTCGCGGACTACGTGGAGCTCAACCTTGCCGCCCGCACCTCGGACTACAGCACCTTCGGTTCCGAGAGCACCTGGAAGGCAAGCGCGCTGTGGCGGCCGTTCGACGAGCTGTCGCTGCGGGCCTCGTACTCGACCGGGCTGCGCGCACCCGGTATCGGCGAGCTGTTCGGCGGCGCGGCGCGCGAGGACTTCACGTTCCTCGACCCCTGCGCGGACGTGCTGGGACAGTTCGGCGGCGCCAACGGCGGACGCGACACGCCGCAGCCGCAGCAGATCATCGACAACTGCGCGGCCCTCGGCGTTCCGGTCACGATGACCCAGGCCAACCCGCAGCTCTCCGCGATCTCGGCGGGCAACGAGAACCTCGAGCCCGAGACGTCCGACAACTGGACGGTGGGACTCGTGTGGAGCCCGAGCTTCGACGGCGTCCAGTGGGTCGAGGGGCTGACGACGTCGATCGACTTCTACAACCTGGAGGTCGACGATGCGATCCAGGGGCTCGACCCGAGCGCGCTGATCGAAGCCTGCGTCTTCTCCCTGGACCCGGAGACCTGCGCGCTGACGCCGCGCACCGGCAGCGGCCAGCTCGGCCTGATCGACAACCAGCTCCAGAACATCGGCGGCATCGAGACGTCCGGGATCGACTTCGCGCTCGCTTACACTGGCCCCGACACCGGCGTCGGGCGGTTCAGCGCGCAGTTCAACGCCTCCTACCTGGACAAGTACGAGGAGATCACGGCCGATGCCCAGGGGAACCCGGTGGTGACGGACCTGACCGGCCTGCACACGGAAGAGACGTTCCAGCGGGCGTTCCCGGAGTGGCGCTGGACGACCAACGTGGACTGGCTCTACGAGCAGTGGGGCGCCAGCCTGGCGTTTCGCTGGACCGACGAGATGACGCATCCCAGCGGCCCGATCGATTCGGCCCTGTTCACCGACGTGCAGGTTCGATTCATCCCCACGTTCCTGGACGAGTCGCTGACGTTCGCGCTCGGGGTCAACAACGTGCTGGACGAAGACCCGCCCCCGTGCCTCTGCGGGGTCGTCGGCATGAGCCTCGTCGCGCACGACCTGCCGGGAAGGATGGGTTACCTGCGCGTGACCTACGAGCAGGAGTGAGGAACCGGGCGCACCTCGTCAGGCGAGGTGCGTGCGGAAGAACTCCACGGTGCGGCTCCACGCCAGCTCGGCCGCTTGGGCGTCGTAGCGCGGCGTCGAGTTGTTGTGGAAGCCGTGGCGGGTGCCCGGGTAGACGTATACCCGGTAGTCCACGCCGGCGGCTTTCAGCGCCTCCTCGAATGCCGGGCGCATCGCGTTGACGCGCTCGTCGTCCTCCGCGTACTGGATCAGCAGCGGGGCCTCGATCCTGGCGACGTCGTCCGTGTCGGGCGCCGGGCCGTAGAACGGGACGCCCGCATCGAGGTCCGCGCCCATGCGCACGGCCAGCAGGTTCGTCATGCCGCCGCCCCAGCAGAAGCCGGTCGCGCCCAGCTTGCCGGTCGAGAGCTCGTGGCCTTTGAGGTAGCGCGCGCTGTTCAGCATGTCCTGCTCCAGCCTGGAGGGCTCGAGGCCGCGCTGCATCTCGCGGCCGGCATCGTCGTTGCCGGGGTACCCGCCGACCGGCGCGAGGCCGTCCGGCGCCAGCGCGAGAAAGCCCGCGACGGCGGCCCGCCGGGCAACGTCCTCGATGTACGGATTGAGCCCGCGGTTCTCGTGGATCACGAGCACGGCCGGGAACGGACCCTCGCCCGCCGGCTGCACGAGGTAGCCGCGCATCTCGCCCGAGGTGCCCCCCGGCGACGGGTAATCCACGTAGCGCGGCACGATGCGCTCGTCCGTGAACAGCACCTCCGCCGCATCGGCGTAGCGCGGCAGCAGCGCCCCGGCCATCGCCAGCGCGGGCAGGCCGCCGACGCTCAGGGCCGCCGCGCGGCGGAAGAACTCGCGCCGGTCGATGCGGCCGTGGCAATACTCGTCGTACAGATCGAAAACCTGCGGATCGATGTCGCCTGACGTCACGTCCCTTCCCCATTGATTCGCCCGGGGCCGCTGCCCGGGATTTCCGGCGCGGCCGCACTCGAATCCTACCGCAGACGGCCGCCGCCTGTCGGCCTGCCGCAGATGGACGGCGCATCGGCCGCTACGGCGGGCCTCGTGAGCGGGTGGCGGCCGCGCCGCGAACCCATCCGTGAAATCGCGTGGCCGATTGGGTAAAATATATCGCCCGCTCGCAGCACGATCCCGCAAGGACCCCTCTCATTTCCTATTCCGTTGCGATAACGCAGGCGCTTTCACGTTGTTCCCGCGATCCGGACGCGGCGCCGGGCATGCTGTCCGCGCGGCAGGCTTGCGGGCGGCAGACGGGGCAGCGGTGGTGACCAACGCCCGCGTCATCCCCGGGGACCGGCTCGAGGACGCGCCGCTCGACCTGCGCGGCTTCGACCGGCCGCGCGCGCTGATCGAGGCGATCGACGAAAACCTCACGCCCCTGCTCGATCTCGTGAAGCGCCCGGTGATTTCCGCACGCCAGTTCACGGGGGAGCAGATCCTGCAGCTCGCGCGGCTGTCGGCGAAATTCGAGACCCAGCCGCAGCTTACGACCCGGCCGCTCACCGGCAAGATCCTCATCAGCGCCTTCTACGAGCCCAGCACCCGCACGCGCCTGTCGTTCGAGTCCGCCTGGCACCGGCTGGGCGGCGACATCATGTCGATCACCGACTCGGCTTCCACCGGCATCGCCAAGGGCGAGAGCCTGCATGACATCGGCGAGATGCTGAACAACTACGGCGACCTCGTGGTGCTGCGCGACAACAAGGCGGATTCCGTGTACCAGATGGCGGAGTCGCTGCGCATCCCGATCATCAGCGGGGGCAACGGCTACGACGAGCACCCGACCCAGGCGCTCGCCGACATCTACGCGCTGCTCAAGTGGCGGCCGTCCATCTGCACGGGCGCGAACGGCGACGTGCCCATCCGCTTCGGCATCATCGGCGTGCCCGGGAAGATGCGCACGGTCAGGAGCCTGCTGCTGCTGCTGCGCAACTTCGCCCATGCGCTGGACGAGATCGTCGTCATCTCCGACGAGGACGAGCCTTTCGCCGAGGGCCAGCTCGAGGAGCTGGCGGAGAGCGGCCTCAAGATCCGCATTTCCGACGAGTTCGGGAAAGAGCTGCCAAAGCTCGACGTCGTCTACCAGAACGCGATCCTCTGGACCGGCAACGACTACCAGGAGCTCGGCGTAAAGTTCCGCCTGGACACCGGCTCCCCGCTGAAGTCCAACGCCATCATCCTGCACCCGCTCGCACGCGGCCCGGAGCTGTCGACCGATCTCGACAACACCGGGCACAACTGGTACTTCGCCCAGGCGCGCGGCGCCGTGTTCATCCGCATGGCCCTGCTCGCCACCATCCTCAAAGTGTTCGTGTGAGGGCCGGGCGATGTGCGGAATAGCGGGAGTCATGCATCACGACCGCGCGCGGCCGGTGGAGCGCGAGACGCTGGTCGCCATGGCGGCGATCCTGCACCACCGCGGGCCCGACGGCTACGGCTGCCAGGTGAAAGACGGCATCGGCTTCGGGCATTCGCGGCTGACCATCGTGGACCTCGACGAGAATCGGGGGCGGCAGCCGTTTTTGAGCGGCGACGATCGTTTCATGCTGAGCAAGAACGGCGAACTGTACGATTACCAGCGCCTGCGCGCGAGCCTGACCGCCCAGGGCGCGCGCTTCCGGACGAAGGTCGATTCCGAGCTGATCCTGCACCTGTACCCGCGCCTCGGGATGCGCGGCACCCTGCCCTTCCTCCGCGGCGAGTTCGCGTTTGCGCTGTACGACAAGCAGGAAGACACGCTCTTTCTCGCGCGCGACCGCTTCGGCATCAAACCGCTGTACTGGACGGAGACGAAAAACGGCATCGTCTTCGGCTCGGAGCTGAAGGCACTGTTCGCGCATCCGGACGTCGCCCGGGAGTTCGAGCCGGCAGGGCTGTTCCACCAGTTGATGCAGACGATGGTGCCGGGAACGACGGCGTTCAAGGGCATTCACCAGATCAAGCCGGGGCATTACCTGGAGATCAAACGCCGCGACGGTCGGCTCAGCGTGCAGGATCATCGCTACTGGGACATGGATTTTCCGGTCGCCGGAAGGCCCGCGGTGGTGGAAGACGAGCAGCCTTACGTCGACGCGGTGCGGCAGCATCTCGTCGACGCCGTGCACCTGCGGCTGGAAGCGGACGTGCCGGTCGGCTGCTACCTGTCGGGCGGCATCGATTCCTGCTCGATCATGGGTCTCGCGGCCGCGGCGCGCCAGGGTCCGGTGATGGCCTTCACGATAGGTTTCGACGACACCGACTACGACGAGACGAAGGTCGCCCAGGAGATGGCGCGGGCGACGGGCGCGCAGCAGGAGATCCTGCGCATCCAGCCGGATCATCTCTACGACTACTTCGTCGAGACGCTGTGGCACACCGAGCGCTCGATCTACAACACGCTCGGCGTCGCGAAGCTCCTGATGAGCCGGCGCGTGCGGGAAGTGAACTACAAGGTGGTGCTGACGGGCGAAGGCTCCGACGAGCTGTTCGCCGGCTATCCCGCGTTCCGGCGCGACTACATCCTGCACGGGCTGCACGACCTGCCGGAGAAAGAACGCGACGAATGGTCGAAGCTGCTGCAGCAAAGCAACGAGCGGTTCCGCGGCGCGATGCTCGCCGAGGACGCGCTGGACGACCCGGCGCTGGAGGCGCTGATCGGCTTCACGCCGTCATGCCTGCAGCCATGGCTGGCCGCCGGGCGCCGCGTGCCGGCGATCCTGCACCCCGGGCACCGGCAGGCGCTCCAAGGCTATGACCCCGGCCGCGCGATTGCAGAAGCGCTGGATGCCGACGCGCTGCGCGGGCGCCACCCGCTGGACCAGGCGCAGTACGTCTGGATCAAGACCATGCTGGAGGGCCAGATCCTCACCTGGGGCGGCGACCGCGTCGACATGGCCAACTCGATGGAGGCGCGGCCGGCGTTCCTCGATCATCACCTCGCGGAGTACGCGGCGACCATCCCGCCGTCACTGCGCATCAAGGGCCGCACGGAGAAGTACGTGCTGCGCGAGGCCATGAAGGGGCTGCTGCCGGAGACGCTTTACAAGCGCGAAAAGGTGGCCTTCATGGCGCCGCCCGCGCACAGCGATCCCGGCAAATGGGCCGCGATGCAGCGGCTTGCCCGCGAGTACCTGGGCGACGGCGCGATCCATGCCGCGGGCCTGCTCGACGCCGACGGCGTGCGCGACATCTTCGAGCTGCACGAGGCGCCGAGCACGACGGCCGCGACCCAGATCCAGCTCGACGCCATCGTCAACCACATGCTGAGCGTGCAGATCCTCCACCAGCACTTCGTCGCCACCGACGTACCCGCCCAGGCCCGCGCCCGCGCGAGGGAACTGGGCTGGCTGTAGGAGCGCGCATCGCGCGCGATGCCCCTATCCGCGGGCGGTGGCATCGCGCGCCGCCTTCGCGGCCGAGGCGGTAACGGCGGACGACGAGGCGCTGCAGCTCCTC
>CAYRKH010000094.1:0-11521 GCA_964424805.1 uncultured Woeseiaceae bacterium | reverse complement strand
AGGGGGTCAGTTTTACTCCGACGATGGGGGTCATTTTTACTGCGGCGTTAACAGCGGATTGCCCTTTCCGTTTCCTCGTTCAGCACAATGAGATTGATGCGCCGGTTGACGGGGCTCAGGGGATTCTCGGCGTCGAGCAGAAGAGACGACGATAGACCGACAACGCGAAGCATCTTGGCCTCGTCCATGCCTCCTGCCACCAGCGCGCGGCGCGCGGCGTTCGCCCGGTCGGCCGAAAGCTCCCAGTTCGAATAGCCGCGCTCCCCCAGCGCATAAGGTGCTGCATCGGTGTGGCCGGCGAGGGAAATCGCGTTGTCGACGCCGTTCAACAGGCCGCCTATCGTGTGGAGGATATCCGCGGTGTGCTGCTTGAGCACAGCGCCTCCCGTATCGAACATCGCCCGACTCAGGTCGTCGATGATCAGGATCTGCAATCCTTCCGACGTCATCCGTAGCTTGATCTGGTCACGATACGGAGCCAGCTTGGGGTCGTCCAGGATGGTTCTTTCTACTTTCCTTTTCAGGTCTTCGAGGCCCTTCAACTCCCTTTCCTTCAACGCGTCCCGTGCCTTCATCAGGTTTATCGTCTGCACGTGATGGGGCACATCGCTCTTCTGCACCTGCCCCGCGGACCGCGTCAGGTCCTCGCCCCCGCCCGGGATGACGCTCGAACTGTCGCCGGACCCGGAGCCTCCCTGCAGCGCCACTCTCAGGGGTGTCCGGAAGTATTCGGCAATGCCTTCGAGATCTCCTTGCGACGTCGAGCCGATGAGCCACATCAAAAGGAAGAAGGCCATCATCGCCGTCACGAAATCGGCATAGGCAATCTTCCATGATCCACCGTGGTGGTCATTGCCTCGCTTCTTCCTGACCCGCTTGATAATTATGGGCTGAGGCTTTTCTACAGCCATCGAAGCGTTATTCCCCCGCCGCCGATGCCCTCGCGGCATTCTTGACGTGGGCTTCGAGTTCCGCGAAGCCGGGCCTCTCTGTCGAAAAAAGCACCTTCCGGCCGAACTCGATCGCCACGGCCGGAACGCAGTCGTTGAGGCTTGCCAGCAGCGTCGCCTTGACGCACTCCAACGCTTTGCTCGATTCCTGCAGCTTGTGCTCGATTACGCCAACGAGAGGGCCGACAAAACCATAAGCCAGCAGGATGCCGAGGAACGTCCCGACCAGTGCGTGAGCGATCAGCACACCCAACTCCGAGGGCGGCAGGCCTACCGATTCCATCGTGTGCACGACGCCCATGACGGCAGCGACGATACCGAACGCGGGTAAACTGTCGGCCGTGCGTTGCAGCGCGCGGGCGGGTATCTCGCCTTCGTGATGGTGCGTCTCTATTTCGCTGTCCATGAGCGATTCGATCTCATGCGCGTTCGACTTTCCGCTTGCCATCAATCGCAGGTAATCGACAATGAATTCACCCAGGTGATGCTCTTTCATCACTTTCGGGTACTTGTTGAACAGCGCGCTATCCTGCGGCGCTTCGATATCCCCCTCGATGGCCAGCAACCCGTTTTGGCGAATTTTGTTGAGCAGCTCGTACAGTAGTGCCATCAACTCCATGTACAGAGCTTTCGTATACTTCGAGCTTTTGAAGAGATCGGGCAACATCCTGCCTGTCGCCCTCAGCGTTTTCATCGGGCTCGCGACGATGAAAGCCCCGATGGCGCCGCCGCCGATCATGAGCAACTCGAGCGGCTGGTACATGGCACCCAGGTGACCGCCGGCTGCCGCATAGCCGCCGAAGACCGACCCGGCGACGATCACGTAGCCCAAGATCACCAGCATCCTGCTCTCCTATCCCATCTCAAGGCCTGCGTCGTTGCCGCCCACCTGCCTGTATCGGCGGCACCTCTGGATACTTGAGGCACCGAATGGCCGCACGCAAATGCGTAGCGCCGGCCAGCTGCTATAGTCGCGCAAGGAGGCCGGCCGCATGGACCTGATCATCGGATTTGTGGACTTGATCCTGCACCTGGGCAGTCACCTTAGCGCCCTCGTCGCGGACTATCACGCCTGGGTGTATGCGATACTGTTCGGTATCATCTTCTCCGAAACGGGACTCGTCGTCACGCCCTTTCTCCCCGGTGATTCCCTGCTTTTCGCCGTCGGCGCCCTGGCGGCGGTGGACCCATCGGGCACGCTTGACGTGTCGTTGATCTGGCTGCTGCTGATGGCAGCGGCCATCCTCGGCAACGAGACGAATTTCCGCATCGGGCGCACGATCGGCCCGAGAGCCTTCAGCGGGCGCATCCGCTGGCTGAAGCAGGACTACCTCTTGCGAACCCAGGCCTTCTACGAAAAACATGGCGGCAAGACGATCATCCTGTCGCGCTTCGTGCCGATCATCCGCACGTTCGCGCCGTTCGTCGCCGGCGTCGGCTGCATGCAGCCTGGACGCTTCGCCGCCTATAATTTTTTCGGCGGTTTTCTCTGGGTCACCCTGTTCATCTGGGGCGGTTACCTGTTCGGCAACGTACCCGTGATCAAGGACAACTTCGGCGTCGTAACGGTCGCCATCATCTTCGTGTCCCTGCTGCCCGTTGCCTGGGGCGTGCTAAGGCCCCGGCCGGCTGCATCCTGACCCTCCGCCTGCGCGGAGAGCTCGCGAAACACACTGAGCTGCGATTCGGATCGCCGCTGCTAGAGCGGCGGTCGGGCGGGCTGACTTTTGCGTGCACCATCACCGAGGTGACTGTGACGATAGGAGTACGCGAAGTAGATGATCAGGCCCGCGACCAGCCAGATCGAGAACCGCGTCCAGGTGTCCGAGCTCAGGTTCGCGGCCAGGTAAAGGCAGCCGATGATACCGAGCACGGGGATGACCGGGCTGAAGGGGGTGCGGAAGGGCCGCTCGAGATCCGGCTTGGTGAAGCGCAGGATGGCGACGCCGGCGCACACCACCATGAAGGCGCCCAGGGTGCCGATATTGACCAGCTCGACGATCGTGTGCAGCGGCGCAAAGCCGGCAACGCTGCTCATGATCAGCCCGGCGAGGACGATGACGCGCACGGGACTGCCGGTGCGTTCGTTGATGTGCGAGAAGAACGGCGGCAGCAATCCGTCGCGTGAAATGGCGAACACAATGCGGGTCAGGGCAAAGTACAGCACCAGCATCACCGTCGTCAGCCCGGCGATTGCGCCGACAGCCACCATCGCCGAGGCCCAATCGGCGCCTACCTGGAGCAGCGCAGAGGACACGGGCGAGGGCACGTTCAGGTCCGGGTAGGGCACTACGCCGGTGAGCAACAGTGCGACCAGCATGTAGAGCGTGGTGCAGATAATCAGCGAGCCCAGGATACCGATCGGCATGTCTCGCGACGGGTTGCGAGTCTCTTCGGCAGCCGTGGACACTGCGTCGAAGCCGATGTACGCGAAAAATATGCTTGCGGCGCCGGTCGCGATGCCCTGCCAGCCGTAGGACATCTCGCCGAGCGCATTTTCGCCGCGCTCGGGAATGAACGGCGTCCAAAGGTCAGGCTGCACATGAAACAGGGCCACGGCAATGAACAGCAGGATTGCGGCGACTTTCACGAACACCATCACGGCATTGAACTGCGAGCTGACTTTCGCACCGGTCGCGAGCAGGAAGCCCAGCGCGAGAATGACCAGCACAGCCGGCAGGTTGACGAGCCCACCCTCGCCCGGCGCCCGCGTCAGCGCCTCTGGCAGGCCCATGCCCATCGCGTTCAGCGCGTCGCCAACGTACCCGGACCAGCCGACCGATACCGCCGAGATGGCCACGCTGTACTCCAGGATCAGCAGCCAGCCGATGATCCAGGCAACGAACTCGCCGAGGCCATGGTAGCCGTAGTTGTAGGCGCTGCCCGCACCGCCGATGGCCGCGGCGAGCTCCGCATAGGCCAGCGCCGAAAAGCCGACGACCGTGCCGGCGAGCACGAAGGACAGGACGACCGCCGGGCCCGCGTGATTGGCCGCCGCGAGGCCGGTGAGCACGAAGATGCCGGCGCCGATGATCGCGCCGATCCCGAGCAGGACGAGGTCCACGGGACCCAGCACCTTTCTCAGGCCGGAGTCGACCTCGCCGGGTGTGGCAATGGGTTTGGTTCGAAACAGGTTCATTTCTGTTCTCCTTGCCGAAATCGCCCGCCGGCGTCAGTGCGCCGCCACGTCCCTCACCTGCAGCACACTCCCGGCGGCGGCGGGCTTGTGCCGGAAGAGGATGGCGAACAGGATCATAACGACCACGGCGTAGGCCGCAAAGCTCAGCCATACTCCCCGCCAGGCGATGTTGCCGGCGGCATCGGTGAAGAAATGATGAATCAACAGCCCGCTTGCCGCACTGCCCAGCATGGCGCCGAAGCCGTTGGTCATCATCATGAACAGCCCCTGCGCGCTGGCGCGGATCGTCTCGCTGCTCTGGGTTTCCACGAAGATCGAGCCCGAGATGTTGTAGAAGTCGAATGCCATACCGTAGACGACGCACGACAGCACGATCATCCACAGGCCGTCACCCGGATTGCCGTAAGCAAACAGGCCGAAGCGGAGCACCCAGGCCGCGAGGCTGATCAGCATGACTTTCTTGATGCCGAACCGGCCGAGAAAGAACGGGATGGCGAGAATAAAGAGTGTTTCCGAGATCTGCGAAATCGACATGATGATGGCGGGATATTTCACCGCCAACGTGTCCCGGTACTCCTCCATGGCCCCGAAGTCGTGCAGGTAGGTGTCGCCGTACATGTTCGTAAGCTGCAAAGCCGCACCGAGCAGCATGGCGAAGATGAAAAAGATCGCCATCTGCCGCTCCCTGAAGAGGGTAAACGCCCGCAGGCCCAGCATCCCGACGAGCGAGGTGCCGCTTCGTTCGCCGCGCGGCGGGCACTTCGGCAGCGTGAAGGCGTAAAGTCCGAGCAGCAGCGCCGCCCCCGCGGCTACGTAGAACTGCCCGGGAGTCGTCTCCAGCTGTAACAGGCTCACCGTCCACAGCGCGGCGATGAACCCGACGGTGCCCCACACGCGTATGGGCGGATAATGCTTGACGATGTCCTTGCCGTCGCCCTTCAGTGCCGAATACGAAACCGCGATCGCCAGCGATATCGTCGGCATGTAGAAGAACATGTTGAGCAGCATCACCCAGAACAAGACGCGGGGATCGTCCACCGTCGGCACGGCGAGCAGCGTTGCCGCGCCGAGGAGGTGCAGCACTCCGTACAAGCGTTCCGCCCGGATCCACTTGTCCGCAACGATGCCGGCGATCGACGGGGTTATGATCGCGGCAATGCCGATGGTCGAATAGATTGCGCCGAACTGCGCGCCGGACCATTGCTTCGTCTGGAACCACCAGGCACCGATCGTGATCAGCCACGACCCCCAGATGAAGTACTGGAGGAAGTTCATAGCCACCAGGCGGGTTTTGAGGCTCATCGTCAAAGGCGGACCTCCTCCATCAGGCGGCTCCACGGTCCTTCCGTCGCATGAGGTAGAGCAGCGCGCCGACCGCGAGCGCCGCTGCGCCTGCAACGAGGTTTTCGAGGGTCGTGCTCGAGAGGAATACCAGGCAGAGCAAGAGCGCGGCGACGGGCACGGCCAGGCCGCCGGGAAGCCGCCAGGCGCCGGGACGATCGCCGAAGCGCCGCCGCAGCACCGGGATAGCGGCGGCCGTGCCGATATAGGTGGCCAGCCGCGCGATGATCGACAGCATCGCGAGCCACACGAAGGATCCGGACAGCGCCAGCACCAGCGCGATGCCCGACTGCGTGAGGATGGCGGCCGCCGGTGTGCGGTAGCGCGGATGCACCCTCGCCAGGAAGCGCGGTCCGAAACCGTCCTGCGCGAGGGCCCACAGGTACCTCGGCCCGATCAGCGTCGTGTTACCCGCGTTCCCGCCGATCGACACCATCGCCGCCACCGTCATCATGAGCCCCGCCCATGCCCCGAGGACCAGCGACGCCGATTCGGCGACGGCCGATTCCGACTGGGCCAGGCCCGGGAGAGTCCCCACCGTCACGAGCTGCACGAGCGCGTACAGCACCGTCACGATCGCGATCATCGTGAGCAGCGCGAACGGCACGTCGCGCTTCGGATCCCGGTATTCGCCGGCCGGCGCGGCCGTATTCTCGAATCCGGCGTAGGCAAACAGCAGCAGAAGTGCCGCTGAGCCGAGGTTGTCGAGCGGGGGCGCTTCCATTTGCGCGACGAGCGACCAGTCGACCAGGAATATCCCGGCAGCCACGAACACGACCAGCGGCAGCACCTTGGCAACGGCAAGGCCTGCGGCCAGTCGCGCCCCCTGGCGCACGCCGATGACGTTGATCCAGGTCAGCGCACCGAGCAGGAGGATGACGACCGCCGCGCGTTCCCACCCGCCGGCGGCGGCCGGCCACACGAAGCTCACCGCCTGCGCGAAACCGGCGGTGAGCGCCGCGACGGAAGCGATGCGCGCGAGCCAGGTCATCCAGCCGACCTCGAAGCCGACGAATTCGCCGAACGCCTCACGCGTGTAGAGATACCCCCCACCCGTGCCGTCGAAGTAGCTCGCGGCTTCGGCGAAGCAGAGCACGAGCAAAGCAACCGTGGCGCCCGCCAGCAGCACTGCCCAGATGCTCGCCGGCCCGAGGAGCAGCGCTGCACCGGCCGGCAGCAGGTAGACGCCGCTGCCGATGACGTCGTTGATCGCCAGGCCGACGATCTGCCAGCGCGATACGGCGCGTACGAGCCCGGGTTCCGGCGCGGCAGCGGCCGCTGCCGTCGCCTCGGCGTCCATCATGGCGGCGCGCGCCGCACCGTCGCGACGCCGCGGTCGCGTGCTCCGATCACCATCGCTAATCCCCCTCCCCGGGCACCGCAGCTCCAACGTCCTAGCGTAACGCGATGGCGACTGTGCGGCGAGCTGTTTAGCCCGCAAACTCGCCCCGAAAAAGGCGCAAAAAGGTGTCCAAAAAGGTGTCAGGTTTATTTGAAAAAAAAGGTGTCAGGTTTATTTAAATGCCAATTAAATAAACCTGACACCTTTTTGTTTTGACACCTTTTTGATTACGCGGCGGCGGCGGCTTCGTGCCCGGCCAGGCCTCCGAGGACACGGCGCGCCTCCGCGAGGGATGATTCGCGCGTCGCCTCATCGATGGCGAGGCCTTCGGCGTGCACGAACTTGACGTCGTCCAGGCCGATGAACGCGAGGACCTGGCGCAACCACGCCGTCTGGGCGTGCGCCTCGCCGTAGCGGCCGCCTCGCGCGATGAACACGTAGGCGTCCCTGCCGGTGACGAGGCCCTGCGGCCCGGCCTCCGTGTAGCGGAACGTGACGCCCGCGCGCAGAACGTGATCGAACCAAGCCTTCAGCTGCGTCGGTACGCCGAAGTTGTACATCGGTACCGCGAAGACGATGGTATCAGCGCCGAGCAGCTCGGCGACCAGCGCGTCGGACCTGTCCACGACGCTCTGCTGTGAAGGCGTTCGTTCCGCCGGCGCGGCCAGCAGCGACTGGAACCGGGCGAGGTCGAGGTGCGGCAGGGGATCGGCCGTGACGTCACGCAGGACGACCTGACCGTGCGGGTTCCGGTGCCGCCATTCCTCCACGAACGCGTTCGCGAGCCCGGACGATGCGCCCTCCGCGCCGTAGAGACTGGCCTGGATCTTGAGCAGCGTTGTCATGCGGGAATCCTCTGGATGCTTCAGAAGCAACCCATTGAACGATTGATTGGGCTGATAAAAAAGCGCAAAATTTCGGCTCTACCAATCAGGAAATTCGATGGAACCGACGGACGCCACCCCCGCCCCCCGCATCACGCTGGAACAATGGCGCTGTCTCGCCGCCGTGGTCGAAGCCGGCGGTTACGCGCAGGCGGCCGAGCGCCTGCACAAGAGCCAGTCGTCGGTGACCTACTCCGTGCAAAAGCTCGAGGAGCTGCTGGCCGTGGAAGCGTTCGTGATCCGCGGCCGCAAGGCGGTGCTGACGCCGGCAGGCGAGATGCTCTACCGCCGCGCGCGCCAGCTGCTCGATGACGCGGAGGCGTTGGAGCACGCCGCGCGGCGCGTGTCCGCGGGATGGGAGTCGGAGATCGCGCTCGCGGTGGAGATCCTGTTCCCGACCTGGCTCCTGCTGGACTGCCTGGCCGCGTTCACGCGCGAAAGCCCGCAAACCCGACTCGAGCTCTACGAGACCGTGATGGACGGTGCACCGGAGCTGCTGCGCTCGGGCGGCGTGGACCTCGCCATCACGCCGCTCGTCCCCCCCGGCTTCGAAGCCGAACCGCTCACGCATTACCGCGCCGTCCCCGCCGCCCATCCCGATCATCCGCTGCATCAACTCGGCCGGCCCCTCACCATGCGCGACCTGCGCAAGCACACCCACCTCGTCGTTCGCGACAGCGGACTGCGCCGCGATCGGAACGCCCTCACCGTGAACGTAGAGCGCCGCTGGACCGTGTCGAACATGGCCACGTCCATTGGCGCGGCGTCCCGCGGCTATGGCTTCGCCTGGTTCCCCGAGGACAAGATTCGCACGGAGCTCGCCGAAGGCGTGCTGAAGCCGCTGCCCCTCGCGCGTGGACAGGAGCGCATGGGGTATATCTACCTGATTTTCCGCGATCGGGACGCCGCCGGCCCCGGCTCGCTACGCCTGGCCGAGATCCTGCGCGAACGCTCCGCGCAGGCGTGCCGCGGCCTGGACGGTGGCGCCGGAACGCGGTCCGCGAACCCGCGACAACGGCGCCGCTCCCGCGAGGCGGGCGCGTAATCGCGAACCGCCGGTGCCGGGAGCAGGCACCCTCCTTAACGTCATCGCCACCGCGCCAATTCCCCGCTAGACTTCCCGACCCTGGACGGGCAGCCGCCGGCTGCCGGGACGGCCGCTTGCAACCGAATTCCACCGCCAAACATCCAACTGGTTACCTGGTTGCAACTTTTCGGACCACTTCCGGGTCGTACAGGTCGATTTTCAAGGGAACGCTGCGCGTGGTAACAATAATTCGGGGCATCAGCCACGCCGGGGTGGCGCTCGTGCTGGCAGTTTCGGCGATCGGGCTTGCCGCCTGCGGCGAGGGTGCCGGCAGCACGCCCGAGCAGGCGGCCGCGGCACCGCTGCTGCTTGCGCCCGGAGACCTCGTGACCGTCAGTGAAAGCCCGCTCACCTCGGGTCCCCTGATCACAGGGTCCATCGAAGCCGAACGTCGCGCCGACCTGCGGGCGGAAGTATCCGCCGTGGTGCTCGCCGTGCTGAAGGAGAACGGCGATCCCGTCCGCCGCGGCGACCTGCTGGTGCGCCTGGACCAGACGGCCATTCGCGACGCCTTGACGTCGGCCGAGGCGTCGGCGCGCGCCGCGGAGCTCGCCTACGAGCAGGCCGAGCGCCAGTACCAGCGCCTTCTCAAGCTGCGGCAGGAGAACATGGTTTCGGCGCAGCAGCTGGAGGACGCCGCGATTCAGCGCAACAGCGCACAGAGCGAGAGCGAGGCGGCGCGCACGCAGGTGGTGGCTGCCCGCCAGCAGCTGGAGCGCACCGAGGTGCGCGCGCCTTTCGACGGCCTCGTGAGCAACCGCAAGGTCTCCGCCGGCGATACGGCTGCCGTGGGCAAGGAACTGATGCAGGTGATGGACCCGGCCAGCATGCGTTTCGAGGGCCGCGTCTCCGCCGACAACATCGGCGAGGTGGCCGCCGGCCAGAGCGTTCATTTCCGCGTCCAGGGTTTTGATGAAGTCGACTTTGCCGGCACCGTGGTGCGGGTGAATCCCGCCGCCAACCAGACGACGCGCCAGGTCGAGGTCCTCGTGAGCTTCGACGATTCCGTGCGGATGCCCAGGGTGGCGGGGCTCTACGCCGAGGGTCGCATCGAAGCTCACAGCGAAGCGCGGCTTACCTTACCGGTCCACTCGATCCAGCGCGACGGCGACCATGCCTTTGCCTGGCGCTTCGAGGACGGCGTCCTCGAGCAGGTGGCGCTCGGCCTTGGCGCGTACGACGAGCGCAACGGCCGCTATGCCGTTGACGCCGGGCTCGCTGCAGGCGACACCGTGCTGCGGTATCCGGGCTCGACCCTGAAGGACGGCCAGGCGGCAGAGCTTGCCGGCGGCGCAGAACCGGTGACGATGTCCGCGGAGAAGTAAGCCATGCTTCTCTCCGATTTCAGCATCCGGCAACCGGTCACCACCGTTGCCATGATCATCGTGCTGATGTGCCTGGGACTCCTGGCGCTCAAGAATCTTCGCGTCAACCAGATTCCGGACGTCGAACAGCCGGTGATGGTAGTCAATTTCCCGTACCCGGGCGCATCGCCGGAGACCGTCGAGCGCGAGATCGTCAACCGCGTCGAAAAGGCACTGCAGAGTATTCCGCAGGTCTATGAAATCCGCTCGACCTCCTACGAAAGCAACGCGCGCATCGTCATCGTCTTCGACTTCAAGAAGGAGATGTCGGCGGCCGCGGACGAGATCCGCAACGCCATCGCCTCGGTGCGGTACAAGTTGCCGCTCGAGATGCGCGAGCCCGTGCTTTACCGCTTCGATCCGTCAGCCCAGCCGATCATGAACCTGGCGCTTTCGTCGACGAAGCAGACGCACGCCGAAATCTCGCGGCTGGCCGAAGACGTCCTCGCCGATCGCCTGCGCGGTGTGGACGGCGTCGCGGTGGTGGAGGTCGAAGGTGCGCTGCGCCGCGAGCTGTCGGTCCTGCTGCATGCCGACAAGCTGCGCGAGTTCAACGTGTCGGTCGGCGAGGTGGTCGAGGCACTGCGGGCGCAGAACACCACCGCGCCGGTGGGGCAGGTGAAGGGGCCGCTCGAGGAACAGAACATTCGCCTGGTCGGCCGCATCGAATCCCCGGCCCAGTTCAACGACATGGTGGTCAAGCGTCTGGACGGCGAGATCGTGCGGCTCGGACACGTGGCCACCGTACAGGACGGGTTCGCCGAGCCTGACAGCTACAGCCTGCGCAATGCGCTGCCGAACGTTGGCCTGTCGATCGTCCGCTCGCGCGAGTCCAGCACGGTGAAGGTGGCCGAGCTCGTGCGCCGGGAAGTGGGCGAGATCAACGCCTCCCTGCCCGACGGTACCCGGCTCGAGGTGACCTATGACGGCGGCGAGGATGCTTCCAATTCGCTGGGCAACGTGATTCATGCGCTGATCTTCGGCGCGGGCCTCACCATTTTCGTGGTGTACGCCTTTCTCAATTCCTGGCGCTCCACGCTGATTACGAGCCTGTCCCTGCCGACTTCGGCCATTGCGGCGTTCATCGCCATCTGGCTTTGCGGGTTCACGCTGAACTTCATGACGCTGCTGGGACTCTCGCTGGCGATCGGCGTGCTCATCGACGACGCCATCGTGGTGCGGGAGAACATCGTTCGGCACATGGAGCGCGGAGTGGACAGGGTCACCGCGGCGCGTAAAGGCACGGCCGAGATCGGCCTCGCGGTCACGGCCACTACGCTGTCCATCGTCGCGGTATTCGTGCCGGTGGCCTTCATGGGCGGGGTCGCCGGCGAGTGGTTCCGTCCGTTCGCCGTGACGGTGGCGGCTTCGGTGCTGGTCAGCCTGCTGGTGGCCTTCACGCTCGATCCGATGC
>CAYRKH010000093.1:8345-11611 GCA_964424805.1 uncultured Woeseiaceae bacterium | reverse complement strand
TTTATTCCGACGATTTCGGTCAAAAGGGGGTCAGTTTTCAACCGACGTTGACACCAACTACACAATTCCGGTCGATTTCAGCAACAGGGACAATGACGGCTCTGTTCGGCTGGTTACGGACGAGACGACGCAGTTCATTATTGATCGCGGTATTCAACTGGTAAACGGAGGAGTGGTTTGCCTGTCTGACGGCGAAGTGACTGCCGCAGGTACACTTGAGTATCGAGATGGCGTCTGGCTTGCAACAGCTCTCAAATGGGAGCCGTACTAAGTCGGATTGGGTGGCCGCTTGGTCCCACGAACAGACGCATGAGCGGCGTGCAGACGGACAGCTTGGTCGTTAACGGCATGGGAGACCCCATGGCATCTATCGCTGCGGTTCTACTGGACGCCTTCGCTGGAGGGACTCTGCGGGCATGCAGACCGGGCCCAGGACTTTCTTGCGGACGTATTCGCCGCCGAGAAGGCCTGCCTGACCGGCGGCGCCGACTTTGAGCCAGCTTTGGCCGCGGTGCTCCGGAAATGGCGCTCGGACATCTCGGTCGAGGACGCGCTTCGGATCTGGAGTCAGATCGAGCCGAGTTCCGATGTTCTCAACCTGGCGCGATCGCTCCGATCCTCCGGCGTCGTAGTCGCACTGGCACGGACTCAGTATCGCCTAGCCTTCGACAATTCTGCTATGAAAACAATACGATAAGGAGTATACTGGACAAACTAACAGGTCGCATAAAAGGAGCTCCGCCATGCCGCAGAATGGCCGCGAACCAGGGTACTTTCTCGGCCCCGCCAGCCCGAAATATGCCCGCAGCGAAGAGCTCGGCGCCCGGATAACGGAGTACGCCGCCTGGCTCAACGCGGGGGAGTACCGCCTCCTCGAGCTGATCCACGAATTCGACCGTGAGGAGCTGTGGCACCTCGACGGCATCCACTCCTGCGCCCACTGGCTGAACTGGAAATGCGGCGTCGGCATGAACGCCGCGCGAGAGAAGGTCAGGGTCGCCAATGCACTGGCCGAGCTGCCCGGGGTGAGTGAGACCTATCGGCGCGGCGAGATCAGCTACTCCAAGGTACGCGCGATCACCCGCATCGCCACTCCCGAAACCGAGGAATATCTCCTGATGATCGCGCGCCACGGTACGGCGGCGCACGTCGAGGGGCTCGTCTCCAGGTACCGTCGCTGCAAACGGCTGCAGGACGAGAAGAACGCGGTACGCCAGCACACCCTGCGCGAGCTGTCATTGTTCTACGATGACGACGGCATGTGCACGCTTCGCGGCAAGCTGCCGGCCGAGTCGGGGGCGCTGGTCCTGAAGGCGTTGAAACTGGCGATGGACCGCGCCGAGGCGGAGGCGCGGGAGGAAAGAAAGCGCCTGAAGGCGATGGAGAAGTCTCGGCAGGACGTTTCAGCGGAAACCGCAACCAAGGAGGAGCTGATCGCCCTTCGCAGGGATCCTGCCGGGGACGTCCGCCCCAATGAGTCGTTCGCCGCCCGCCGTGCCGATGCCCTGACCCGACTGGCCGAGACCTACCTCAGCAACGGCCCGCAAAGCCGCTCGAGCGCTGACCGCTACCAGGTCGTCGTCCACGTTTCAGCGGAAACTCTGAAAGCCAACCCGCCCGATGACGGTGTTTCCGCGGAAACCGTCGATCCCTTCCAAACCGACTTCTCCTATCTCGAAGACGGCCCGCACGTTTCCGCGGAAACCGCCCGTCGGATCGGCTGCGATGCCGCGAAGATCGACGTTATCGACGACATCGACGGCGAACCCCTGAACATCGGCCGCAAATCGCGCCTCATTCCGCCCGCTTTGGCCCGCGCATTGCGCATGCGGGACGACGGGTGTCGATTCCCGGGCTGCACCCACAAGCATTTTGTCGACGGTCATCACATCAAGCACTGGGCCGATGGCGGCGAGACCAGTCTTTCCAACCTGGTTCAGCTCTGCCGATATCACCACCGGCTGGTGCACGAGCACGGCTTCGGCTGCGAGCGCACCGCAGGGGGCAGGATCCTCTTCACGAACGCGCAAGGCCGCGAAATCGGTCGTACGAGCCGGCTGCCGGCGCTAACCGGGCGCGTCGAGCCACGCGACTGGCTGAGTGACCAGCTCGGGAATCCCGGCATCGACTCGAAAACCGGCGTCACGCTCTGGCGGGGCGAGAAGATGGACTGGCACCTGGCGGTGGGGCACCTGTTCGACTGAAGCGTTCGTGCACATTAGTGGGCACTGGACGATGCGGTGAAAACCGCCAGCTGGGCGGCGAAAGCGCGCTGGTAGGCGGGCCGCGCTTCACCGCGGGCGAGGTAGGCGGAGAGATTCGGGTAGTCGTCCAGCAGGCCCGATCCCTTCAACCGTAGCAGCACGGTAACCATCAGGAGGTCGCCTGCGCTGAACGCGCCGTCGAGCCAGTCGGCGGCGCCAAGGTGAGTGGACAGTTCGTCCAGGCGCTTACGGATGCGATCCTCGACGATAGCCAGGCGCTGCTCGTGCCAGGCCTCGTCGCGCTCCAGGAGCCTCGCGATTTCACGGTCGACGATCGGCGGCTCCACCGTGCTGCAGGCCGCAAACATCCACATGATCGCGCGCGCGCGGGCATTTGCATCGTCCGGCAGCAGGCCCGCATGGTGCTCCGCGATATGGAGCACGATTGCGCCCGACTCGAACAGGACGAGGTCGCCTTCTTCATAGGTCGGGATCTGCCCGAACGGGTGAAGCGCGCGATGCGGCGGTTCCTTCATCTCGCTGAACGACACCAGGCGAACGTCGTAAGGCTGGCCCGCTTCCTCCAGCGCCCAGCGAACGCGCATGTCCCGCGCCAGTCCCCTGCCGCGATCGGGCGACCGTTCAAAGGCGGTGATAGTCGGGGTCACCGGAAGGCTCCTGGTGAGCGCATGGCGCCGCTCCGGGCAATTGCCAAAGCATATTCCACGGTAGTCTCTCCTTTCGACTCGAACGATGCCTTCACGGTATGTGGACGAACGGGCGGACGGGAATTCGACAAACCGGGCAGGAAATATTTACGATAGCCGGCAGCAGCTATTCCATCCGCTATGCTCGAGGAACGCATGAACGAGAGCAAATGGATTCGGCAAACGCACCGCTGGCTGTCCATCACCTTCACGGCGTTGGTCGCCGTCAACATCATCCTCAACTTCGCCGTCCCGGCACCGGAGCCACTCGCCATGTGGGTTGGCATTCTGACCCTGCTCCCCCTGGCGCTGCTCATGCTGACCGGCCTGTACCTGTTCGTGCTGCCGTATGCCA
>CAYRKH010000093.1:0-8245 GCA_964424805.1 uncultured Woeseiaceae bacterium | reverse complement strand
CCCCTGGCGCTGCTCATGCTGACCGGCCTGTACCTGTTCGTGCTGCCGTATGCCAGGCGGCGGCGCGCCGGACGAGACGCCTCCGAGGGAGGATGACGGCCGTTTATGCCGAACCGGACCCAGAGGCAGAAGATGCTGGCGGGGTTGCCCTACGACCCCCGGGATCCTGAACTGGTAGCCGAGCGCCTGCGGGCTCATACCTTATGCCGCGAGCTGAACGCGGTGGCTCCTGCCAGGGCGGAGCGCCGGGCGGCCCTGGTTGCCGAGCTGCTGGGCCGACCGGTCGCGGTGGATATCACGCCGCCCTTCTTCTGCGACTACGGCTACAACCTCGACTTCGGCGAGAACGTCTACCTCAATTTCAACTGCATCTTTCTGGACGTCGCGCGCATCCGGGTCGGCCGCAACGTCCTGGTCGGGCCGGGCGTCCACGTCTACGCGGCCACGCACCCGACGTCGGTCGCCGAAAGGGCCTCGGGCCTCGAGCTCGGCCGGCCCGTAACCGTCGAAGACGACGCCTGGATCGGCGGCGCCGCGGTCATCTGCCCGGGCGTGACGATCGGGGAAGGCTCGGTGATCGGCGCCGGCAGCGTGGTGGTGAACGACGTCGAGCCCGGCGTGGTTGCCGCCGGCAACCCGTGCCGCGTCATCAGGAAGCTTTAAGAGCCGAACGGCTGCCTCAAACCGAGATCGGCGCCCTGATCACCGGCTGCGGCTCGTACCCGGCGATCTCGAAATCCTCGAACCGATAGTCGAACAGCGACGCCGGCTTGCGCCGGATCCGCAGCTCCGGCAGCGGACCCGGTTTGCGGAGAAGCTGCGTATCCGCCTGCTCGAGGTGGTTCAGGTACAGGTGCACGTCGCCGCCCGTCCACACGAAGTCGCCGACGTCGAGCTCGCACTGCTGGGCGAGCAGGTGCGTGAGCAGCGCGTAGCTTGCGATATTGAAGGGGACGCCGAGGAAGATGTCGGCGCTCCGCTGGTAGAGCTGGCAGGACAGCCTGCCCTCGGCCACGTAGAACTGGAACAGGCAGTGGCAGGGCGCCAGCGCCATCTTCGGCAGCTCCGCCACGTTCCAGGCGGATACGAGCAGGCGCCGCGAGTCCGGGTCTTCCTGCAGGCGCCGGACGACGTCGCTCAACTGGTCGATCGCTTCCCCGCCGGGCGCGGGCCAGCTGCGCCACTGGACGCCGTAGATCGGGCCGAGCTCGCCCTCCTCGTCCGCCCACGCGTTCCAGATGGAGACCCCGTGTTCCTGCAGGTAGCGCACGTTGGAGTCGCCTTTCAGGAACCACAGCAGCTCGTGCGCAATCGACGGCCAGTGCAGCTTCTTGGTGGTGACGAGCGGGAAGCCCTCGTTCAGGTCGAAGCGCATCTGGTAGCCGAACACGCTCAGCGTTCCCGTGCCGGTCCGGTCACCCTTCCTGACCCCGTGCTCGCGCACGTGCCGGAGCATCGCGAGGTACTGCTGCATGTCAGGCCGTCGCCCGGCGCGCGTCGCGGCGATAGGCCATTGCCAGCAGCAGCGCACCGACGAGGATCATGGGCGTGCTCAATACCTGCCCCATCGTCACCCAGCCAAACGCGAGATAGCCGAGCTGCTCGTCCGGTAGCCGGAAGAACTCGACGAAGAACCGGAATACCCCGTAGCAGAGCAGGAACAGCCCCGAGACGGCCATGGTGGGACGCGGCTTCGCCGAATACACCCAGAGGATGATGAACAGCACCAGTCCCTCGAGCAGCGCTTCGTAGAGCTGCGACGGGTGGCGGCCGACCCCGCCGACGTTGAAGCCCCAGGCGACGTCCGTCGGCTTGCCCCACAGCTCGCCGTTGATGAAGTTGCCGATCCGCCCGAAGAACAGCCCCGGCGCGACCAGCGGCGCGAAGAAGTCGGTGATCTCGAAAAAGCGTTTGCGGATACGGCGGCCGTAAAGCCACAGGGCGCCAAGCACACCGACGAGCCCTCCGTGGAACGACATGCCGCCCTCGGTGATCTTGAAGATGTACAGCGGGTCGCTCGTGAGGTTGTCCCAACCGTACACGAGGCAATAGCCCAGCCGCCCGCCGATGATGACGCCGAGCATCGAGTAGAACACCAGGTCGTCGACCTGCGGCGGCGTAACAGGCGACCAGCGCCGCTCGGCGCGTTTGCGGGCGAGCCACCAGCCGATCACGAAGCCGATGACGTACATCAGCCCGTACCAGCGAATCTTCAACGGGCCGAGCGAGAAGATGACCGGGTCGATTTCCGGGTAGGGAAGCATGGGGCGGTAGTCTACCTCAAGGTTGCCCGCCCGAAGAGAGCCCATGCGCTATAGTGTTTTGACATGAACGCGCCGAAATCGAATCGCCTGGCCGGCGAAACCAGCCCCTACCTGCGCCAGCATGCCGACAACCCTGTCGACTGGTACCCGTGGGGTGATGAGGCCCTGGCGCTGGCGCAGCGCGAGGACAAGCCCATCCTGCTGTCGATCGGCTACTCCGCCTGCCATTGGTGCCACGTCATGGCGCACGAGTCGTTCGAGGACGAACAGACGGCCGAGCTGATGAACCGGCTGTTCGTCAACGTCAAGGTCGACCGCGAGGAGCGGCCGGACATCGACCGGATCTACCAGGTTGCGCACCAGCTGCTGACCCAGCGCCCCGGCGGCTGGCCGCTGACGATGTTCCTCGACCCCTCGGACCACCGCCCGTTCTTCGGCGGCACCTACTTCCCGGACGAGCCGCGCTACGGGATGCCGGCTTTCCGGCAGCTCATCGCCCGGGTCCGCGACTATTACGACGAACACCGCGACGACGTCCGCGAACAGGGACAGCGCCTGCACGAGGTCCTGGGGCGACTCTCACCGGAGGCTGCCGGGGATGCCTCGCTCCTTTCCGGGGCGCTGTTGACGGAGGCGCGCAACCGGATGGCGCGGACCTTCGACCCGGAGCACGGCGGCTTCGGCGGTGCACCGAAATTCCCGCAGCCCCCCGGCCTCGAACGCCTGCTCCGGCACTGGCACGCGAGCACATCCGGGGACAGGCCGGACGACGAGGCACTGCACATGGCAGCGCTGACCCTCCGGCGCATGGCCGAAGGGGGGCTACAGGATCACCTGGGCGGCGGCTTCTACCGCTACGCGGTGGACCGCTACTGGCACATCCCGCATTTCGAGAAGATGCTTTACGATAACGGACCGCTGCTCGCGCTGTACGCGCAGGCGCACCTCGCCACCGGCGACCCGGTTTTCCGGGCGGCGGCGCTCGACTGCGCGGCGTGGCTGCTGCACGACATGCGCTCGCCGGAAGGCGGCTTCTACGCCAGCCGCGACGCGGATTCGGAGGGTGAAGAAGGCCGCTACTACGTCTGGACGCCGGACGAGGTGCAGGCGGTGCTGCCGGCGGACGAGTACCGCGCCGTTGCCCGCCGCTTCGGCCTGGACGGGGAACCGAATTTCGAGGGCAGGTGGCACCTGGTGGCGCGCGAGCCACTGGCGGATACGGCCGCCGCGCTGCACCTCACGGAAGACGCGCTGGGCGAGCGCCTGCAGGAGGCTCGGGAGCGGCTGCTCCGGGTACGCCGCCGGCGGGTGCCGCCCGGGCGCGACGAGAAGCAGCTGACGTCCTGGAACGCGCTGGCGATCCGCGGGCTCGCGATCGCCGGCGACGCCTTCGAGCGGCCGCCGCTGGTCGCGGCCGCCGCCCAGGCGGCGGATTTCGTACGCGATCGCCTGCTGCAGGACGGCCGGCTGCTGGCGAGCTACAAGGACGGTTCGGCGCGCTTCCCGGCGTACCTCGATGACTACGCGTTCATGCTGGATGCCCTGCTCGAGCTGCTGCAGGCGGACTGGCGGACGGAGCGCCTCGAGTTTGCCGTCAGCCTGGCGGACGCGCTGCTTGCCCACTTCTACGACGCGGACAGCGGCGGCTTCTGGTTCACCGCCGACGATCACGAGTCGCTGATCCACCGGCCGAAGCCGCTGTCGGACGAATCGATGCCGGCCGGCAACGGCATCGCCGCGCGGGCACTGCAGCGCCTCGGTTTCCTCCTCGGGGAGCCGCGTTACCTGCAGGCGGCGGAAGCCACCCTCCGCTACGCCGCGCAGCCGATGTCGGAGTTCCCGCACGCGCACGCCAGCTTGCTGTCCGCGCTGGAGGAATACCTGGAACACCCCGAGATCGTGATCATCCGCGGGGAACCCGGCGAGATCGCCTCCTGGCGCGGGGCCCTGGCACGGCAGTACGCGCCGCGTCGGCTGGTGCTGGCCATTCCGGGCGATTGCCGGGACCTGCCGGGCGCCCTGGCGGAGCGCGCCGCACGGCGCGGCGAGACGGTGGCCTATCGCTGCGTCGGCAGCACCTGCTCGCTACCGATCACGAGCCTGGAAGCGCTGGTCGCCGACTAGTACGCCACCAGCCTGACGCCCGTCTCCGGCGTCACTTCGGCTTCGCTCGCCCCCGCGAACACGACCGGCAGCGACTCCACTCCCATTCCGCGGTTACGCAGGACCGCGAAATGCAGGTGCGGGCCGCTCGAAAAGCCGGTGTTACCGGAGTCCGCGATGTACTCACCGCGGGCTACGACGTCTCCCGGACGCACGCGGATGGAGTCCCAGTTCAGGTGCGCATAAACGGCGAAGGTGCCGTCGTCGTGCAGGATCTGCACGAGGTTGGCAGCCGTGGCCTTCCCCGGATCGAGGCCGCCTTCGAAATTCGTGCTGGTCACGTCGAACACGATCCCGCCGCGCGCCGCGTAGATGCCCGTGCCGATCGGCACCGAAAAGTCCACGGCATACCGGCTGTCGGGCGTCGTGTGCGTGATCGCGGCCGGGAAAGCCTGCGATACCGGGAACCCCGAAGCTACGGCGAACGGCACGCGGTACGGCTGCTCCGGACGGTGTTCACTCATGGGATCGCCGATGATCCACGTATAGCGATAGCTGATCTCCGGCTGCGCGCCCTCCCCGCTGGGCGCGAGCGCAAACAGGTCGGACTCGCCGCGCGCCGGCACGACGAAGCGCAGGGGCTGCTCCGGACCCGGAGGCACCGCGTTCGCCAGCGCATCGATGCCGAGGACGAGCTCGACCGGCGCGTAATAGCCGTTGCTGCCCGTGAGCTGCAGCTTGCCGTCCAGCATCCGGTGCGAAACGGTGACTTCCGCGCCGTTGCCGGCGGACGCGAGCTCCCGGGTCTCGACGGCCTGGTCCCCGGCCGGCGGCCGGTCGGAAAAAATCCACTCGCCGTCGGGGCCGCGGAACTTGTACAAGGTATCCGCGGCTGCCGCGCCCCCGGCCGCCGCGGCGCACAGGCAGGCGAGAACGATCGCCGCGGGCGACGGCCGCCGGCGCTCAGCCGATGTCGACACGCCGCCAGCCGTCGCGGGTGCGACGGATCTCGTACGCCGGCCAGTACTGCTTGTCGAGCTTGAGGGTGATGACCTCGACCGCACCGTTCCAGGTAACCGTCTTGAGGCGCAGCGACTCCCGGTTGTCCTTACCGCGCACGGCTTCGATGAACGCCTGCAGGTCATTCGTCTCGCGGCCGTCGACGGAAACGATGCGACGGCCGGCGTACAATCCGTAACGGGTGGCCGGGGAACCGTAGCTGAAATACGCGACGTACACGCCGCTCGGGTCGATGCCGCGCTGCGCGGCCATCGCGCGGTGCGGGTTCTGAAGCAGCGCGCCCGCCCAGGAGAGGGCACGCTCGATGCCGGTGCCGTCCAGCGCCGCCGTGCCGATCTCGAAGTCCTGCGACTTCCCGTTGCGCCAGACGGTCGCGGTCACTTGCGGCTTCTGCACGGCACGTTCCAGTTCGCGGTAGCTGCTGACCTCCTGTCCGTCGATGGCCAGCAGGATGTCGCCGCTCTCGAGCACCGCCGCGGCGGGCGTGCCGGCCACGGTGCGGCTGATACGCAGCACCCGCCTGCCGCGCGGGTTGTGCTGCTCGAGCTTCTCGAGCCATGCGTCCCCGAGACCGAGCTTCCTGGCTTCGAACAGCGGCGTGTAGTCGAATTCGGCCCCGAACGAATAGACGGGATCTCCCGATCGCGCCGTCTCCACGAACTGGCCGACGAGCTCGCTGCCGATGCCGAAGCTCACCTGTCCGGATTCGGTATCCGTCTGGTAGGCGAAGCTCGACCAGGTCGCCGCCACGCGGCCGTGCTCGTCGAGCAGGACGCCGTCGGGGCTCATGGGCTCGTTCACGAGGGAAATCACCTCGATGTCCGTGTCGCGGAAGCGCAAGGTGCGGGACAGCGGCAGGCTCAGGGGATCGATCGACGCCACGGTGCTCACCTGGTGCGCGACCTGGTGATCCTTCTTCAGGCCGACGACCCGGACCCGGTCACCCGGCACGAGCTGCTTTGCCGAGAACTCCGCTGCCTCGACCGGCGTGTCACCGATGAGCGCCGGGTCGTAGGACACGATGGCCAGGTTGTGCAGCGGGTGGATGTACTCCACTTTGCCCTCGACCTGCAGCGACCCCGCAAAGGTGATGCGCACGTCGCCCATGGCAACGGGCACCGTGTTGCGATCCACGAGCACGTAGCCGAGCGATTTGTCGACCACCAGGCCGGTGCCGTAAAAATGCCGGTCGGAGACACCCGATACGGCGTAGGGCAGGTCGAAGTTGACCATTACCAGCGACGGCGTTATCGCGCTGATGAGCGGATCGCTGAACGACGGATACCTCGTGCTGCCGGCCTGCGGCTCCGCCCGGCGCGGGCCGTTCTCCAGCGGGGTGCAGGGCCACACGCCGGTATCGTCGTTGCGCACGCAGCGGCGCGGCGGGAACCAGGTACGGTCCATCTGCACCGAGCGCACGATGCTGTTGCGCGGGTCTCTCATGACGAGGTAGCGCAGCGTTGCGTAATCGCCGTCGGCGAGCGTCGACAGCACTTCCTCCAGGTCGCCGATGTTCCCGATCGTCTCGCCGTTCGCTTCGGTGATCACGGCGTCTCGCGGTATGCCGGCCCGCGACAGCATGTAGCCGGGATCGGCGACGTACACGCCGCTGATCGGCCTGTTGTAATGCCGGGCCTGCTGGAACGAGAGGTCGTTGACGACAGCCCCGCCGAACTCCAGGTAGGCATCGGGGGTGATCTCATGCAGGTCCGTCACCGGCACGTCCACGCTGACGCGACGCCCGCCCCGTTCCAGCTCGACGGTAACGATCTCGCCGACGCGGCTGTCGAGGATTTCGGCGAGCGGCACGAACTCGGTGACGGGCTTGCCGTCGATGCGCAGCAGGATGTCGCCCGGCTGGATACGGCTGTCGGCGGGGGACAGCGGCACGACTTCCTGCACCGCCAGCATGCCCGTCTCGTTGTCGTTGAGGGCGCGCACGCGCGCTTCCGTCTCCGGGGTGAGCCCCAGCCGGCGCAGCTCGTCAAAGGCCTTGTGTGCAAAGATCGTCTGCAGCGTACCCCGCGGGACGGGCTGGTCTCTCTGCAGTAGCTCGAGCACGCGCGCCACCCGGTCGAGCGGCAGGAAGAAGCTCGTCGCGGCCGGTCCGTTCGCACCCGCGTTCAACCCGACCACGTTGCCCGCGATGTCGACGACCGGAGAGCCGGAGGAGCCGCCGGAGGTACCGGAGGCCGCCTGCAGGTAGAACGTGTTGAAGTCGTTGTACTCGCCGAGACCGTAGCTCGGCGCCGCGCGGTCCAGCCGGGCGAGGGTACCGGCCAGGATCGAAAGCTTCTCGCCCGCATCGTTGCCGACCACGCGGATCTCACGCCCTACCACGGCCGCCCCCGGCACCAGCGGCAGTTCCGCGGGCTCGATGTACTGCAGGTCCCGCGGGTCGTACCTGAAGAACCCGAAGTCGTGCACGGGGTCGCGGTACACCGGCGTCAGCGACACCTCCTCGTTGTTGAGGAAGATGGCCTCTGCGACCACCGGGCCCGGGGTCACCACGTGCCGGTTCGTAAGGATGATGCCCCTCCGGGCGTCGACGACGAACCCCGTCGCCTGGCTGGACGAATTCCACTCCGTATCGAAGGAGCGCGTGGCATCCACGCGGATCGACACCACGCCCGTCGAGATGCGCTCGAGCGTTCCCATCCACGCCGGCTCTTCGGCGGCAAGCGGCGACGCGCACAGGCACACCAGGATCAATGACAGGGGAATTCTGGGGAGCATGGGCGTCCTTTGGAGTTGGTTATGCCAGCGGCGGTGCGGCCGGTCCTGCGGCCCCTTCCCTGGACTGTGTAGGAGCGCGCATCGCGCGCGATGCCACGGCGCGCGATGCGAGCGATGCCACC
>CAYRKH010000092.1:0-11722 GCA_964424805.1 uncultured Woeseiaceae bacterium | reverse complement strand
GGCCGCTGCGGCTCCATGCCCTGCTCGGCCGCCTCGGCGGCGTTGCGCGGGCCGAACACGCGGTGACCCGCCACCAGCCGGTACATCAGGCAGCCGAGCGAGAATACGTCGTCCGCCGGCTGCGGGTCCTCGCCCGTGAGCACCTGCATGCTCGAATACGCGGGGGTGACGGCCCCGAGCACGCCGGGGTCGAAGTCGCGGCGACCCTGCGGCTGCTGCTGCTTGATACGAGCGATGCCGAAGTCGAACAGCTTCACCTGGCTGGACGGCGAGATCATGATGTTCGCCGGCTTGACGTCGGCGTGAATCACGCCGCAGCGATGCGCATAGTCGAGCGCAAGCCCGACCTGCCGCACGATGTCCAGCGCGGTCGCGAGGTCGAGGTCGCGATGGCGCTCGTCGTCGAGGATGGCGGCGAGGGAACGTCCCTCCAGCCATTCCATGACGATGAAATAGATGTCGTCGTCGCGGTCGAGGTCGATGAAGCGGACGATATTGGGATGCGACAGGCAGCGCCCCTTGGCGGCTTCCTGCTGCAGCGCCCGCAGTGCCTGCGCGTTGCGCGACAGCTTCGGGGACAGCACCTTGATCGCGACCCAGGGATCGACGCCTTCGGCCTCGGCAATGCGCCGGTCGAGCGCCTTGTAGACGACGCCCATACTGCCGCCCGCGACCCGCTCCTGCAGCAGGAAGCGGTCCCGGAGCACCGACCCGACCTGGAGACGGTCCTGTGACGCGTCGTCGCGTGTACCGCCTTCGATCACCGCCGTGCGGCTGTACGCGTCCTCGCCGGCATCGTCGAGGGCGTCGGGCATCGTCGCCATGCTTTCGATCACCACCCGGTCCAGCACGTTGCGCACGAGCTGGTAGGTCTCCAGCCGCAGCTTGCCGCCGTTGTAACGCTTCTGCAGGATCTCGCGAATCTCCTCGCCGCCCTCGCCGCTTTGTTCCATGAGCGCCGTGATCGCCGCGTGTATGTCCTTCAGGAGCGCCGCATTGTCTTCCTTTTCCCGCGCACGGCTGTCGAACTCCGCCAACTGCTCGGTGAAGGATTTCTCGATTCTGTCGTCCAGGGTGGCGCTCATCTCGACGTTCGGGCAACAACGCGGCCCGCTAGATCTCCTCGATCCTCAATCGTTCCAACGCGTAAGTTTAACGTGATTTACGGCGCCAATCGGTGCCGCTGCAAGCTCAGAGAACTTTGCCGGGATTCATGATGTTGGCGGGATCCAGCGCCGTTTTTATCGTGCGCATCAGCTCGAGCTCGATGCCGCCCCGATAGTGCCGCAGATCGTCCCGGCGGGCCACCCCTATGCCGTGCTCGGCGCTGATGCTGCCGCCGCAGGATACCGCGAGATCATAGACGAGCGCGGCGACGGCGGCACGCTCTTCCAGGAAGCGCTCCGGCGCCCAGCCGTCGGGCTGGCTGACGTTGAAGTGTACGTTGCCATCACCCACGTGCCCGAACGCGACGATGCGCGCGCCGGGGATACGCGCGAGCACGGCCTCCGTGGCGGCATCGATCAGCTCGCCAATGCGATCGATCGGTACCGAGACGTCGTGCTTCAGGCTCGCGCCCTCGTGCTTCTGTGCCTCGGAGATAGCGTGCCGAAGCCGCCACAGCTCCTCCGCCTCGCGCTCGCTCCGGGCGAGCACGGCATCCGTCACGAGCGCATCCCGGAGCGCATGCGCCAGCACCTCTTCCAGCTCGCCGTCGCGCACGCGCGCGACCTCGAGCAGCGCATAGCAGGGATGGCGCCGGTCGAACGGATCGCGCGTCCCGGGAATGTGGCGCAGCACGAAATCCAGTGCCCTGTCCTGGATCAGCTCGAACGCCTGCAGCCGGTCCGGCATCGAGTCCCGCAGGTGTGACAGGAGGTCGACAGCCTGGCGCGCACCGGGCACCGCTACCAGGGCCGTTCGCACGTCGCGCACGCGCGGGTAGAGCCGCAGCGCGGCCGCCGTGATGATGCCGAGCGTGCCTTCCGCGCCGATGAACAGCTGCTTCAGGTCGTAGCCCGCCGTGTCCTTGCGCAGGCTCCGCAGCCCGTTCCACACGCGCCCGTCCGGCAGCACGACCTCCAGTCCGAGCACCTGGTCGCGGGCATTGCCGTAGCGAAGGACGTTGATGCCGCCCGCGTTGGTGGACAGGTTACCGCCGATACGGCAGCTACCCTCGGACGAGATGCTCAGCGGGAACAGTCGATCGACCTCTGCCGCGGCGGCCTGCACGTCGGCCAGGATACAGCCGGCTTCGGCAACCAGTGAGTAGCCTGCCTTCGAAACCGAACGGATCGCGTGCATGCGGTTCAGCGACAGCAGGATCTCGCCGTTTTTGGGAATCGCGCCGCCGCACAGGCCCGTGTTGCCGCCCTGCGGCACGATGCCGACGCCGGCTCCGGCGCAGGCTTGCACCACGGCGCTCACCTCGCCGGTGCTGGCGGGCGACACCATGAGCGGCGTGTGGCCGGTATAGCGGTCGCGCCATTCCGTGAGGTGCGGCTGCAGCACCTCCGCATCGTCCGTCCAGCCGCGGGGCCCGACGATGGCCTTCAGCTGCTCTAGCAGCACGAAATTTCCCAAAGTTCAGAGACCATGGATGCGCCTGCGGGTGTTAAAGTAGCCGGGGAGATTATTATGTAAATCACGGGATTTCGTCCAATCGGGCACCGGACGCCCGGGACGCCCGACGATACCACTTGCGCTGCTGCAAAGAGTTGATTACTTTGAAAAACCGGCTGGCCTGGGCGAACGAGCGCAACGCAAGACAGGCCACTTGCACGGAGGAAACATTGCCCGTCCAGAACGAGAAGAAGATGGGATACGACGAGTTATCGCAGTCCGGCATCCAGCGAGTCGCCAATTATTCACCGTACCTGGACCAGCTGGCGGGGTTTGCCAACGATATGGGCCTGCGCCAGCGCAGCAATCTCGTGCACCTGGAGCGCAGCCTGCACGCCGCCTGGTCGCTGGGCCAGAACAGCATCCTGAGCTGGTCGCCGCTCGACGAGGGGCTGCTCGTGCTCGTCGTGCCTCATTACGCGATTGCGGAATACACCGCGGAGGCGGCCTCCGACGTCGAGGCCGCGCAGCGGTTATCGGCCAATTTCATCACCGAGCTCCTCTCCGGCGATCGCCAGCTCACGCTGACCCAGATGCAGAAAGTCGCGCGACTCCTGAACGTCGAGCCGCGGTTCATTCCGCTCCGGCAGTCCCTCAGCGGGCATCCCGTCGAGACGCAAATCATCGAGAGGATGATCCGGCGCTACGGCATCAATTACGTCGCGAGCCGTGCGGTGACGCTGTTCGACATCGTCGGCTTCTCCCTGCTGACGCCTTTCGAGCAGATGACGCAGCTCAACAGCCTCTCGTATTCCCTGAATTCCGCGCACGCGAAAATGCTGGAGAAGGACATCAGCATCAACTTCGCGCGTTCGTCGAGCGGCGACGGGTTTTACGTCTGGAACCGCGACCACGGGCTCGAAGCGAACGTCAATCTTTATCACTTCATGCACATCGTGCTGGCCGATAATGCGCTCGCGCGCAGCAAATCGATTTCACGCGCCGTGCCGCGGCTGCGGGCGTGCTTCAACGTCGGCAGCTGCTACGAGTTCCACCAGGCGGAAGGGCTCAACCCGACCATTCACGATTTCATCGTAGGCGACGTGACGATCGAGCTCGCGCGCATGATCGAGGCCGCGCTGCCCGGGCAGATCCTCGTCGGTGACTTCCTCGCGAAGCTGTCGCCGGAACCGAACGGCCACGACGATTCGCAGGTCAACCTCGACGCCGTCGCGTTCCTGAAGCGGGCGCAAGGCAACCTCGCGAAGCTCAGCGGGCTGGAGCTCTCGGGCGAGCGCATCTCGGCGATCAAGTGCTACCTGACGGGAGAACGGCTGGAAAGCGGCGAATTCAACATCCGCAAGCTGCAGATCTCCGACAAACACGGCCTGACGCGCACGGCTTACAACGCGAAGGTGAACATCTACCGGGACACGGCGGAGCCCATCCTCCTCGGCATCGAGGACCGCAAGCTGCTCGAGATCCCGGCGCTGTAGCAGCGGCGGACCGTGCCGTCCTCAGCCGGGGTTGGGCGCGCCCAGCAGGCGCTGGAGCTCCTTTCCCGGCGCTATTCCGGCGAGCCAGCCGAAGCTGCCGTCATCGAGCATTTCGCGGCCGGCCCGTAAAATGGCGCCGATCGCGGCGTTGGCAAGCGTGCTGCCGACGCTGATGCGCCTGGCGCCGGCCTCCGCCAGCTCGGCGACGGTGACGCCGTCGATAAACGGCGAGAGAACGTTCACGGGCTTGTCGACCGCCCGGCACACCTCGCGCACCTCGTCCAGCGTTTTCAGACCCGGCGCGTACAGCACGTCGGCGCCCGCGCGGGCGAAGGCCTGCAGGCGCCGGATCGTATCGTCCAGGTCGTTGCGCCCCCGCAGGAGATTCTCCGCGCGTGCCGTCAGCGTGAACGGAAAATCCAGCGACCTCGCGACCTCCACCGCCGCCTGCACGCGCTCGACCGCCAGCTCGAAGTCGTAGATGTCGTGGCCGCTGTAATCCTCGATAGAGCCGCCGACCATGCCCGCCTCGGCCGCGAGCCGGATGGTTTCCCCGGCCGCCGCCGGATCGTCGGCGAATCCGTTCTCGAGGTCCGCACTGATCGGGATCGCGGTCACCGCGGCCAGCGCGCGGCAGTGCTCGACCTTTTCGTCGCGGCTCACGGAGCCGTCGAGACGGCCGAGCGCCTGCGCGAACCCGGCACTGGTGGTTGCCAGCGCCTGGAACCCCAGTCCTTCCAGCAGACGCGCCGAACCGGCGTCCCACGGATTCGGGATGACGAAAGCCCCCGGCCCTTCGTGCAGCGCCCTGAACTTCTCCGCCTTTTCGAGCTGCGTAGTCACTTCATTCTCCCGGGGCAGGAAGTGAAAAATGGTCGGGGCGGGGAGATTCGAACTCCCGACCCCCACAACCCCATTGTGGTGCGCTACCAGGCTGCGCTACGCCCCGACCGGATGCGTGATGTGTTGAAGGCGCGCAAGTATAGAGCAATCCCCGCCGGGAGGGAGTCCCGCCGGCGATCTCGCTCGATACTCAGCGACGGAGGATCTTCAGGACCTGCTCAAGTTCAAGCCGTAACTGCTTGATAATCTGCTGACTTTGGCTGACGTCAGTCTTGGCTTCATCGCCCGTGAGGCGCTGCCTCGCGCCGCCGATCGTGAAGCCGTCGTCGTACAGGAGACTCCGGATCTGGCGGATGATCAGCACGTCCTGGCGCTGGTAATAGCGCCGGTTACCGCGCCGCTTCACCGGCTTCAGCTGCGGAAATTCCTGCTCCCAGTACCTGAGAACGTGCGGCTTGACCGCACACAAGTCACTCACTTCACCGATGGTGAAATAGCGTTTCCCAGGTATCGGAGGCAGTTCGTCGTTATTCCCCGGTTCCAGCATAGGCCTCTACTCGGGCTTTTAGTTTTTGTCCTGGCCTGAAGGTCACCACGCGGCGTGCCGTGATGGGAATCTCTTCTCCCGTTTTCGGGTTCCTGCCCGGACGTTCGTTCTTGTCCCGAAGATCAAAATTTCCAAAACCGGAAAGCTTTATCTGCTCCCCGACCGCAAGCGCCGCGCGAAGCTCTTCGAAGTAGAGGTCTACCAGCTCACGAGCTTCGCGCTTGTTGAGTCCCAGTTCATTGAACAGGGATTCCGCCATGTCTGCTTTAGTCAAGGCCATGTGATTCTATTCTCTCAATACCGCGGCAAATTCCTGCTGCAATTTTTGAACGGCGGCGTCCCGTGCCGCGTCCGCATCGGCGTCGGTAAGGGTGCGCGAAGTTTCCTGCAAAATCAAGCCTAAAGCAACGCTTTTTAGCCCAGCTTCTATACCCGGGCCGCGGTACACGTCGAAAACGAACGCGCGGCGAATGCTCTTCGGGACCGCGGCGACAGCGGCATCGACCAGCTCCGCGGCCGGGACTTTCTCGTCGATTACGACCGCGATGTCGCGGCGGATGGCCGGGTATTTCGAGATCGCCGACGCGGCCGGTATGCCGGCGGCGAAGGCCTGCTCGACGTCCAGTTCGAAAAGCAGCACATCCCCATGAATTTCCAGCGCTTCGGCAACGCCCGGGTGCAGCTTCCCGAGCATCCCGACGCGGGTCCCGTGACGCCGGATCTCCGCCGCCTGCCCGGGCTGCAGCGCCCGGTGCCCGGCCTCGCGGAAGGTGAACTCCCGCGACGCTCCCGTCAGCTCGAGCAGCGCTTCGACGTCCGCCTTCAGGTCGAAGAAGTCCACCCCGCGCGCGCCCTCCCCCCACTGTTCCGGCAGCGCCGGACCGATCGCCACGGCCGCCACGCGCATCACCTCCACCGGCGCCGCCAGCGTGCCGTGCCAGGACCGGCCCGCTTCGAACAGGCGCACGCGCTCCTGCTGGCGCGCGAGATTCGCGGCGGCGACCTTGAGCATCCCCGGCCACAGCGACGCGCGCATGACGGAGAGCTCCGAGGAGATCGGGTTCTCGAGCTCGAGCGCCGGCGCCTCGCCGGCAAAGCGCTCGTGCGACGCCGGATCGATGAAGCTCCACGTGAGGACTTCCTGGTAGTCGCGCGCCACCAGCGTGTCGGCAACACGTTCGAGGTCGACCTGGCGCTCGGTCAGCGGACGGAGCGGCAGCGATGCCACCTCCGTCGTTTCGGGAATACGATCGTAGCCGTGCACCCGCGCCACTTCCTCGACCAGGTCGTCCTCGATGGCCAGGTCGAAACGGAAGCCCGGCGGCGTAACGGTCCAGCCGCCGTCCGCGCCGTCGACGGCAAGGCCGAGGCGCCGCAGGTAGTCATCGACCGACGGCGCCGGTATGTCGGTGCCGAGCACGGTGCGCAGGCGTTCGGGAGTCAGGCGGACGGGGGGGCGCTGCGGCAGCTCCCCGGCGTGCACCGTGTCGTCCACCGGACCGGCCTTGCCGCCGGCGATCTCGAGCAGCAGCCGCGCGGCCCGCTCGACGGATCGCGCCTGCAAGTCCGGGTCCACGCCGCGCTCAAAGCGCAGCGAGGCGTCCGTGTGCAGGTTGTAGGAACGGGCACGGCCTGCCATCAGGGCCGGCGGCCAGAACGCGGCTTCGAAGAATACGTTGGTCGTGCCGGACGTCACGGCGGTGCTCAACCCGCCCATGATACCGGCGAGGCCGATGGCGCCGGAGTCGTCGCTGATGACGATCGTCTCCTCGCCGAGGCGCACCTCGCGCTCGTCGAGCAGCGTGACCGTCTCGCCGGCTTTCGCAAAGCGGGGCCGGATAGCGCCCTGCAGCCGGTCGAGATCGTAGGCGTGCAGCGGCTGCCCCAGCTCCAGCATGACGTAGTTGGTCACATCGACCACCGGGTGGATCGGGCGCAGGCCGCTGCGGCGCAGCCGCTCGGCCATCCAGACGGGCGTCCTCGCGTCCGGGTCGATGCCCCGCACGACGCGGCCGGCGAAACGCGGGCACACGCGGGGATCGTCGATGCTGACCGGGTATACCTCGTCGATTCCGGGCGGCACGGGCTCCACGTCGATGCCTTTCAAGGGCGCGCCGGTCAGGGCCGACAGGTCGCGCGCCATGCCGAGGATGCTGAAGCAGTCGCCGCGGTTCGGCGTCAGGTCGGCGACGAGCACCCGGTCCGGCAGCTCGAGCCACGCGGCGAGATCGGCACCCGTGGGCGCATCGTCGGGCAAGTGCACGATACCGGCCGCGTCGTCGCCGAGGCCGAGCTCGCGCGCCGAGCACAACATGCCGTTCGATTCCATGCCGCGAATCTTGCTGCGGCGCAGCTTCATGCCGTTCGGCAGCTTCACGCCCGGCAGCGCCAGCGGGCTCTTCATGCCGGCGACGAGGTTCGGTGCGCCGCACACGACCTGGAACTCCTCGCTGCCGTTCGACACGCGGCAAACGCTCAGGCGGTCGGCGTTCGGGTGACGGCCGAACTCGAGCACTTCGCCGACGACGACGCCCTGTAGCGCCTCGCCTTCCGTTTCGACAGCGTCGACCTCGTGGCCGCCGAGGGTCAGGCGCTCGGCCACCTGCTCGTCCGGCAGGTCGGGGTCGGTCCACTCGCGCAGCCAGCTCAGGGGGAACTTCATGGTGTTAGCCGCCGCGTCAGTGGAACTGCCGCAGGAAGCGGAGATCGTTTTCGAAGAAGGCGCGCAGGTCGCGCACCCCGTAGCGCAGCATCGCCAGCCGGTCGATGCCCATGCCGAAGGCGTAGCCGGTGAACTCGCGGCTGTCGATGCCGACGTTCTCCAGCACGTTTGGGTGCACCATGCCGCAGCCGAGAATCTCGAGCCAGTTGCCCTCCTCCCACAGCACGTCGACCTCCGCCGACGGCTCCGTGAACGGAAAATAGGACGCCCGGAAGCGCAGCGTCGCCTCGCGCTCGAAGAAGGTCTCGACAAACTGGTGCAGCACGGCCTTGAGGTTGGCGAAGCTGATGCCGCGATCGACCACCAGGCCTTCGACCTGGTGAAACATCGGCGTATGCGTCTGGTCGGAGTCGTTTCGGTACACGCGCCCCGGCGCGATGATGCGAATCGGCGCGCCCTCTTCCACCAGCGCGCGTACCTGGACGGGCGACGTGTGCGTGCGCAGCAGCAGTCCTCCGGGGAAGTAGAACGTGTCGTGCGACGCGCGCGCCGGGTGGTTCTCCGGGATGTTGAGCGCGGTGAAGTTGTGGTAGTCGTCCTCGATCTCGGGGCCGGTGCGCACGCCGAAGCCCGCATCCCGGAAGATGCGCTCGATCCGCGACCGGGCGCGGGAGACGGGGTGGCGGCCGCCGATCGAGAGCCCCCGGCCCGGCAGGGTCACGTCGACGCGGTCGGCGAGCAGCTTCTGCGTGAGCTGTGCCTGCTCCAGCTCCTGGCGCTTCGCCTCCAGCCGCGCCTGGATCGTTTGCTTGGCGGTATTGATTGCCTGCCCGGCGGCGGGGCGCTCCGCTGCCGGCAGGCTGCTCAGTTCCTTCAGGCGTGCGGTCAGCGCCCCCTTCTTGCCGAGCGACGACACCCGGACCGCGTCGAGCGCGGCCAGGCTGTCGGCGGATTCGATGTCGGCGGTCGCCCTGGCTACGAGATCATCCAGTGCCTGCATCGTCATCCGATGCGGGTCACTGGTCACCCAAGCCGGCTTTCGCCTGCGCCGCGATGGCGCCGAAGGCCTCCGGGTCGTGCACGGCGATGTCCGCCAGCACCTTGCGATCGATGTCGATCTCGGACTTGCGCAGCCCGTTCATCAGGCGGCTGTAGGACAAGCCATGCAGGCGCGCGGCCGCGTTGATGCGCGTGATCCAGAGCGCCCGGAACTCGCGCTTGCGCGTCCGCCGGTCGCGGTACGCATACTGGCCGGCCTTGATGACTGCCTGCTTCGCTACCCGGTAGACCTTGCTGCGGGCGCCGTAATAGCCCTTGGCCTTGTCGAGGACCTTCTTGTGGCGTGCCTTTGCCGTCACGCCGCGCTTGACTCGTGCCATGTCTCAACCCTCCTCAGCTATAAGGCAGCATGCGGCGGACGCTCTTCACGTCGCTCTCGTGGACCTGCTCGGTCGCACCGAGCTGGCGCTTACGCTTGGACCGCTTCTTCGTGAGGATATGGTTGAGGTGGGACTGGGCACGCTTGAAGCCGCCCTTGCCCGTGCGCCGGAAGCGCTTGGCCGCGCCCCGGTTGGTTTTCATCTTCGACATTTTGTAACTCCACTTTGTAGCCTGGTCGCATGCCTTGGCCGCTGCAGGCGGGATTCATGAGCCGCCGGCTATGCCGGCAGGCCCGTACTCACTTCTTCTTTGGCGCCATCACCATGACCATCTGCCGCCCTTCCATCTGCGGCATCTGCTCGACCACGCCAATGTCATTCAGGTCGTCCCTGACCCGGGCCAAAAGCCGCGCACCCAGTTCCTGGTGCGCCATCTCCCGGCCCCTGAACCTCAAGGTGACTTTCGTCTTGTCACCGCTTTGCAGGAAGTCGATCAGCTTCCTCAATTTGATCCGGTAATCGCCTTCGTCCGTCCCGGGCCGGAATTTGATCTCCTTTACATGTACCTGCTTCTGCTTGCGTTTGGCGGACTGTGCCTTCTTGTTCAACTCGAACAGGTACTTGCCAAAGTCCATCACCCTGCAAACCGGAGGGTCGGCCGTAGGAGAGACCTCGACCAGGTCGAGACCTTCTTCCCTTGCGATCTCAAGCGCTGCTGCGAGAGGCATGATGCCGGCCTGGTTGCCGGCCGAATCGATCACCCGAACCTTGGGTGCGTCTATCTCGTCATTGCGCCTGATGCGCTTGGTGGCTGCGATACTCGGATCCTCCTTCTAACCAATAAAAATACGACCGCGAACGGCGTAACGCGCCCGGGCACGCGATTGCCTCACGGAATTTACGAGATGCTCGGCGTCGATCCGGGCTGCACAGGCGCGGGACGCGAATTTTAAAGCGCCCCCGCGCGGGACACAAGCCCGGAAATGCCTGATTAGCAAGCGGTTCGGGGAAATCGGGAGAAAAAGATGCCGGTACCGGGGGCGCGCGGCAAAACCGGGGCCGGCCTTTTGTGCCCTTTTCCCGCTGGTGGGCGATGGTGGTTTCGAACCACCGACCTCCACGATGTCAACGTGGCGCTCTACCCCTGAGCTAATCGCCCGGCCGGTGCAGGCGCGCAAAGATACTGGAGGGCAAGGGGTTACGCAACTGGCTCAACCGCCGCCTAAACGGGCTATCCGGCCAGCCGTTCCGGCAGGCCCACGGCGGCTTTGCGGATGCGCTGGATCTCGTCGCGAAGCCGGGCCGCTTCCTCGAACTCCAGGTCGCGGGCGTGCTGCAGCATCTGCTTTTCGAGCTTCTGCGCTTTCTTGAGAAGCTGGTCCGGCGGCATCGACTCGTAGGCGGCCGGCTCCTCGGCGGCGCGGCGACGGCCGCGGCCCGGGACCGGGTACGCCGCTTCCATGATGTCGGTCACCTGCTTCACGATCGACGCCGGGGTGATGCCGTGGCGCTCGTTGTGCTCGATCTGCTTTTCGCGGCGCCGGTTGGTCTCGTCGATCGCGCGCTGCATCGAGCCCGTGACGGTGTCTGCGTACATCAGGGCCTTGCCGTTGAGATTACGGGCGGCGCGGCCGATGGTCTGGATGAGCGAGCGATCGGAGCGCAGGAATCCTTCCTTGTCGGCGTCGAGGATGGCGACCAGCGAGACCTCCGGCATGTCCAGGCCCTCGCGCAGCAGGTTGATACCGACCAGGACGTCGAAGGCGCCGAGGCGCAGGTCGCGGATGATCTCCATGCGCTCGACGGTGCCGATGTCGGAGTGCAGGTAGCGCACCTTGATGCCGTGCTCCTGCAGGTAGTCGGTGAGGTCCTCCGCCATGCGCTTGGTCAGGGTCGTGATCAGGACGCGCTCGTCGACCGCGACCCGCGAGCGGATCTCCGACAGGACGTCGTCGACCTGGGTGCGGGCGGGCCGCACCTCGACTTCCGGGTCGACGAGCCCGGTTGGCCGCACGACCTGCTCGACCACCTTGTCCGAATGCTGCTCCTCGTACGGCCCGGGCGTCGCGGAGACGTAGATCGTCTGCGGCGACATCGATTCGAACTCGTCGAAGCGCAGCGGCCGGTTGTCGAGCGCCGACGGCAGCCGGAACCCGTACTCCACCAGCGTCTCCTTGCGCGAGCGATCCCCGCGGTACATGCCGCCGATCTGCGGCACGGTGACGTGGCTTTC
>CAYRKH010000091.1:0-12307 GCA_964424805.1 uncultured Woeseiaceae bacterium | reverse complement strand
AGCGGACCGAGAGGGCCCGCAGGGCCCCGAGGGAGCCATTCCGCAAAGGACCACCTCCCGGTCGCGGCTCCGCGAGCCACGGCCCCACGGGGCGTTGCCAGAGCCGCGGATGTGGGCATCGCGCGCGGTGCGCGCTCCTACAGGGCGTCAGCAGGGAGTCGTCATGAATAATGAGCGCCCGGCACGTTATCATGCCGCTCTTGCGTAGTTGGCCGTGACACGGGCATGACGATCTACCTGCACGATACCCTGAGCAACGAGAAGAAGGCGTTCGAGCCGCTGGTCCCCGGCCGCGTGACCATGTACGTGTGCGGCCCCACGGTCTATAACTACGCGCACATCGGCAACGCCCGGCCGCCGGTGGTGTTCGACGTCCTGGCCAGGCTGCTGCGGCGCCGCTTCGAGCTCGTCTACGCGCGCAATATCACCGACGTGGACGACAAGATAATCGCCGCCGCCCGCGAGACGGGCAGGCCGATCGACGAGATCACGGCGCGCTACACCGAAGCCTACAACAGTGACATGGCCGCCCTGGGTGTGCGCCCTCCCGACATCGAACCGCGCGCAACGCAGCATATCGCGGAGATGATCACAATGGTCGAAGCCCTCCTGCAAAAGGGCTGCGCGTACGAAGCGGAAGGGCACGTGCTGTTCGATGTCGCGTCGGACAGGGACTACGGCCGCCTGTCCAAGCGCGACCTGCGGGAGATGATTGCCGGCGCGCGCGTCGAGGTGGCGCCCTACAAGCGATCGCCCCAGGATTTCGTGCTGTGGAAGCCCTCTGTGCCGGAGCTGCCGGGCTGGGACTCGCCTTGGGGTCGGGGGCGGCCCGGCTGGCATCTCGAGTGCTCGGCGATGGTGAAAAAGCACCTCGGGGAAACGATCGACATCCACGGCGGCGGCCAGGATCTCGTGTTCCCGCACCACGAGAACGAGCTGGCGCAGAGCCGCTGCGCGCACGGAGGAAAGACGTTCGCGCGCTACTGGCTGCACAACGGGTTCCTGAGCGTCGACAGCACGAAAATGTCGAAATCGCTGGGCAACGTGCTGCTGGTGCACGACATGATCGAGACGATCCCGGGGGAGGCGATACGCCTCGCGCTCATGAGCGCGCACTATCGCCAGCCGCTCGACTGGTCGGACGACACGGTCGAAACGGCGCGCCGCCAGCTCGATCGCCTGTACGGCGCCCTGCGCGGGATCGACGTGGACCCGGCCGCGCGCGAGCAGGCAGCGCCTCCGGACGCCGTAGTGGCCGCGCTGGAAGACGACATCAACACGCCGAAAGCGTTGGCGGAGCTGTTCAACCTTGCGCGACGCCTGAACAAAAGCGATGACGGCAGCGAGCGCCGGCGGCTTGCCGCGCAGCTTTACGCCGCGGGCGATCTCGTCGGTCTCCTGCAGGACGACCCCGAGGAGTGGTTCGCCGGCAGCGGCGGCGGGCTGGCGGAAGCCGAAATCGAGAAGCTGCTGCTCGAGCGCAACCGGGCCCGCGACAGCCGGGATTTCGTGGCGGCGGACGCAATTCGCGACCGGCTCGCCCGCGCCGGGATTGCGATCGAGGACGGCCCTTCGGGCACCCGGTGGCGGCGGAGCGGCCGGTGACCGGTCGTATCGACAGGTGGCTGGCTTGCCCGCTCCTCGGAATGGTGTGGCTCTACCGCCGCGCCGTGTCGCCATGGCTCGGCCTCAACTGCCGCTACCTGCCGAGCTGCTCGGAATACGCCGCCGAGGCCCTGCGAGTGCACGGCGCCTTGAAAGGTTCATGGCTCGCCGTCCGGCGGATCGGCCGCTGCCACCCCTGGGGCGGTTCCGGCTACGACCCGGTTCCGCCAACGTAGGAGCGCGCACCGCGCGCGATGCCAAGGCGCCCTGTAAATACCACCCCCCTGTGATCGCCCACGAAACGCACTACCTTCGTGAGACCGCGAGCAGCTAACGCTGACCGCGCGATCGGCGTTGCCGATCAGCCGTGCAGGTCATGCCGCGCGCGGCGGCTGTTGAAGAAGTGCGCCATCGCGAGAATGGCGGAGCCGGCGACGGTGACCGCGCGATCGGCGGCGATACCGTAGTGGCTATGCACGTACGTGCCGCCGAGCGCCAGCACGGCCATGCCGAGCACGCCGAAGCCCGCGATCGTCCGGCTGCCGTGCCGGCGAAACCCCAGGACGAACGCGAACACGCTGACGGGAATTACGAGCACCAGCATCTGTGCATGCAGGTGGCCGCCCCCCAGCTCGCTCACGAGGGGCACGATCGCGACGAATACGGGCAGCGCGAGGCAGTGCACGAGGCAGAGCCCGGAAAGAATGACCGCTGCCTTGTCCCAGGAAGTCGAGATATTCACACCGCTGTTATCCGGCATCGCTTGCCGTTATGCTGAGGACCGAGGCGATCCGGCCCAAAACAAAATGGTATAACATACCAATATGTCACACAAGTTTGTCATTCGGAGAGCCCGGGAGCTGCAACGCGCCGGTATGTATGGATAAGAAACTGCTGTCGATTCTCTGCTGCCCGATCACGCACAAGGGGCTTTCCCTCGCGCGCGGCGACCTCCTGAAGCGGGTCAACGCCGCGATCGCCGAAGGGAAGCTCGTGAACCGCGAGGGTTCGCCGCTCGCCGGGCGGCTGAAGGAAGCCCTGGTGACCGACGACGGCAAGCTCCTCTATCCCGTCGCCGACGGTATCCCGGTGCTGCTGGAAGCCGAATCCGTGCCCCTGGAGCAGCTGGCCGAAACCATCGTGAGCGGCTAAGAAGCCGCCAGATGCAGCAGGGCACATTGCCGATCCGCACCCGAACGGCCGCGTGAATATCTCCCCGAACCAGCTTGCCGCCGCGCTGAAGAAAAACCTGCTGCCCTGCTACTTCGTCACGGGCGACGAGCACCTGCTCGTGCAGGAGGCGCAGGACGCGATCCGCGCCGCGGCGCGCGAGCGCGGATTCACGGCGCGCGAGGTGCACGTTGCCGGCCCCGGCTTCCGCTGGGACGAGCTCGCGGCGGCCGCCGGCAGCCTGTCGCTGTTTGCCGACAAACGACTGCTGGAGCTCAGGCTGCCGACGGGAAAGCCCGGCCGCGACGGCTCGGCGGCGATCGTCGATCTCATCGGCAGGCTGGGGGGCGATCTTGTATTCGTCGTGACCGCACCCAAACTGGACAGGAAGGCGATGGCCGCCAAGTGGGTGCAGGAGCTGGGTGCCCACGGCGGTATCGTGCAGGTGTGGCCGGTCGACCTGCGCGACCTGCCGAAGTGGATCGAGGGGCGCATGCGGCGCGTCGGGCTCGTCCCCGACGAGGAGGCCGTGCGGCTCATTGCGGACCGGGTGGAAGGCAACCTGCTCGCGGCGGACCAGGAGATCGAGAAGCTGCGCTTGTTGCTGGGCGATGGGCCCGTGAGCGGCGCGGACGTCGACGAGGCGGTCGCCGACAGCAGCCGTTTCGACGTATTCAAGCTCACGGACGCGGCCCTGTCGGGCGATGCCGCGCGCGCGCTGAGGATCCTCACGGGCCTGCGCGAGGAAGGCGTCGAGCCGCCGCTCGTGGTGTGGGCGCTGGCACGTGAGCTGCGCACGCTCGCGCGCCTCGCGGAGAGTGTCGCCGGCGGCGTCTCGCTCGCGGCGGCCATGCAGAAAGAGCGGGTCTGGCGCAGCCGGGAAAGTGTCCTGCGCGCGGCGGTCGCGCGGCACACCGCCCCGGAGCTGTACCGGCTGCTCATGCTTGCGCGCCAGGTCGACGCGGCGATGCGGGGGCGGCTGGCCGCCGGCCCGTGGCAGCTGGCGACGGAGCTGGTGTACGGCCTGGCCACGGGCGCAGGGCAGGAGGACAGAATGACGAAAGCGAGGCGGGTAATGCGGCAGTGAGCCCGATGGGAATTTTCGGCGGGACGTTCGATCCCATCCACTACGGGCACCTGCGCTCCGCCTACGAGATGCTGCAGGTCCTGCGCTTCGATGAAGTGCGGTTCATGCCATGCGGTAACCCACCGCATCGCCCGCAGCCGGTCGCGAGTGCTGCGCTCCGGCTCGAGATGGTGCGGGTAGCGACCGCCGGGCAGCCGGGCTTCGTTGTCGACGATCGCGAGCTACAGCGGGAAGGGCCGTCCTATTCCGTCGACACGCTCGCGGCGCTGCGGGCCGAGTTCCCCCTGCGGTCGATGGCACTGATGATCGGCATGGACGCGTTCCTGGGACTGCCGAGGTGGTATCACTGGCGGGAAATCCTGCAGCTGGCGCACATCGTCGTGGCGCACCGGCCAGGGTGGCGCGCGCCCGACATGGGCCCGCTCGGTGACGTGCTTACCGATCGCGGCACCCACAGGATCGGCGACCTGCACGAGGCGAAATCCGGTCACATCTACATCCACGACGTGACCCAGCTCGAAATCTCGTCGACGGATATTCGAGAGCTGGTGGCCGCCGGCCGCCGGCCCCGCTTCCTCACGCCGGATGCGGTCCTCGACGTGATCGAACAAAGCGGCTGCTACGCCGCCGCGGAATTCAAGCGCAACCAAACGGAAGGTGAATGAACAGCGAACAACTCAGCGACCTGGTAATCGATGCCCTGGAAGAGGTGAAGGCGAGGGACATCGTCAAGCTCGACGTACGCAAGCTGACGACGGTCACGGACTACATGATCATCGCGAGCGGTACGTCCAACCGTCACGTGAAGGCGCTTGCGGATAACGTGGCGGAAAAATCCCGCGAGGCGGGCCACCGGCCGATCGGTGTCGAGGGGGCCGACGGCAGCGAATGGGTGCTGCTCGACCTGCAGGACACCCTGGTGCACGTGATGCTGCCGCGGGTGCGCGAATTCTACAACCTCGAGAAACTCTGGTCGCTCGAGCCGGCGGGCGACGTGGCGGCCCGGGACACCTGATCGGGTTGTGCACATTCGCCTGATCGCAGTCGGCGACCGGCAGCCCGCCTGGGTTGACGCCGCGTTCGACAGCTACGCAAAACGCCTCCCGGTACAATGGAGATTCGGGCTCGAGGCGATCGCCACCGCCGCCCGGGCTGGCGAAGGCGGCGCCCGGAAAGCCGTGGAACTCGAAGGGCAGGGCGTGTTGCGCAAGCTGAAACCCGGCGAGCGCCTGGTGGCGCTGGATGAACGCGGCGATGCGCTGTCCAGCCGCGAGTTGTCCGCCGTGCTGGAGGGGTGGCAGCATGACGGGCAGGACATCGCGCTCGTCATCGGCGGTCCCGACGGCCTCTCGCAGGAGTGCCTCGGGCGGGCCGCGCTACGCTGGTCGCTGTCCCGGCTGACGCTGCCGCACGGACTGGCGCGGGTGCTGGTGGCCGAGCAGCTGTACCGGGCCTGGTCGTTGCTCCAGGGGCACCCGTACCATCGTGCCTGAAGGCGCTTCCCGGCCGCGCCTGCACCTCGCGTCGGCGTCGCCGCGCCGCCGCGAGATACTGGCTGCGCTCGGGGTCGCGCACAGCTGGGCAGGCGTCGGCATCGACGAAACGCCTGCCGCCGGCGAGCCGCCCTCCGCGCTCGCGCCCAGGCTGGCGCTCGGCAAGGCACGGGCGGCGCTGGCGGCGGGCCGGAAGGAGCCGGTGATCCTGGGGGCGGACACCGTGGTGTCGCTGGACGGCGAGCTGTTCGGCAAGCCGGGCTCGGAGGAGGAAGCAATGTACATGCTGTCACGGTTGTCCGGCCGGGTTCACGCGGTACACACGGCCGTCGCGGTGCTCGCCGCCGGGCGCGAGCGCTGTGCCGTATCGGCGAGTGACGTGCAGTTTCGTGAGCTCGAGCCCGGGGAGGCGCGGGCGTACTGGGCGACCGGCGAGCCGGAGGGCAAGGCCGGGGCGTACGCCATCCAGGGCCGCGGCGGAATTTTCGTCGCGGCGCTGCGCGGGAGCTACTCCGGCGTGATGGGACTGCCGGTGTTCGAAACGGCCGCGCTGCTCAGTGAGGCGGGCATCGACGTGCTGGCCGGCGGCGCGCCCGCGATCCCGGGAACGCCGGCTTGAACGACGAATCGTCCCGCGAAGAGATCCTCGTCAACGTGACGCCGCGCGAGGTTCGGGCCGCCCTGCTGGAGAACGGCGTCCTGCAGGAGGTGTTCGTCGAGCGCGCGGCGCGCCGCGGCCTGATCGGCAACCTGTACAAGGGAAGGGTGTCCAGGGTGCTCCCCGGCATGCAGGCGGCCTTCGTCGATATCGGGCTCGAACGCACCGGATTCCTGCACGCCTCCGACATCGAAAAGCGGGGCCCGGAAGGCGGCAGGGCGCTGCTGCCCGAGCAGGACGGCGACCCGGCAGAGCCCTGTACCCCGGGGCCGCGCACCGGCCCCGAACCCGAGCCCGCGCCGGACATCCGCAAGCTGGTACGCGAGGGCGATGACCTCGTGGTGCAGGTGGTGAAGGACCCGATCGGGAACAAGGGCGCCCGGCTGACGACCTTCATCACGCTGCCGTCGCGCTACCTCGTGTACCTGCCGAACGGCACGGGCGTCGGGGTCTCCTCGCGCATCGAAGATGAGGCGGAACGCAAGCGCCTTCGGGAGCTGGTCGAGGCCATACTCGCCGATGACGGCGTCCCCGCCGGCGTGATCGTCAGGACGGCGGCAGAGGGCGCCGGCCGGGAGGCGCTCGGCGCGGATCTTCGCTTCCTGAAGAAGCTTTGGAACGCCGTTCAGGTCCAGTGCAGGGAAGCCGGGGTAAAAACGCTGGTACACGAGGACCTGCCGCTGCCGATCCGCATCCTGCGCGATCTCGTCACTGTCGACGTGGAGCGAATCCAGGTCGATTCGGAGGCCGATTTCCACAAGATGCAATCATTCGCCGCGACCTTCCTTCCCGAAATCGAGTCCAAGATCCGGCTGTATGCGCGCGAACGGCCGATTTTCGACCTGCACGGGGTCGAGGACGAGATCGCCAAAGCGCTGGATCGCAACATCCCGCTGAAGTCGGGCGGGCACGTGGTGTTCGACCAGACCGAGGCGATGACCACGGTGGACGTCAACACCGGCGGCTACGTCGGGCGGCGCAACCTCGAGGAAACCATATTCCGTACCAACCTGGAAGCGGCGGTCGCGATCGCGCGCCAGCTGAGGCTGCGGAACCTCGGCGGCATCATCATCATCGATTTCATCGACATGGAGGTCGAGGAGCACCGGCAGCGGGTCATGCAGGTCCTGGAACAGGCCATGATGAAAGATCACGCCCGGCACCAGATCATGCCGCTGTCGCCGCTCGGGCTCGTTGAAATGACCCGCAAGCGCTCCCGGGAAAGTTTGCAACATATCCTGTGCGAGGACTGTCCAAACTGTGACGGCCGCGGCTTCGTCATGAGTTCGGCGACCGTCTGTTTTGAGATTTTTCGCGAGATCATCCGCCAGCACCGCCAGTTCAGGTTCGACGAAGTCCTCGTGCTCGCCCACCAGGACGTCATCGAGATGCTCCTGACCGACGAATCGAACGGCCTGGCCGAAATGGAAGCACAGACGGGCAAGCCGGTCCGGCTGCAGCCCGAGTCCCTGTATCTTCGCGACCAGTTCGACGTGGTGCTGATCTAGTGTCCTCTTCCGTAAAGAACAACGGGCCGAAATACATCACGGACCTCGAGAAGCAGGACACCAGATGTTAGGCCGCTGGCTCGGGAAGCTGTTCAAGTATGCCGCCTACCTCGGCGCGGCGGTCGTGATCCTGCTCGCGATCGGCGTCGGCCTGTTTCGCCTGATGCTGCCGAAACTTCCGGCCTACCAGGAAGAAATCAAGCAGTGGGCGAACGCCGCCATCGGCTTGCAGGTGGAATTCTCGGGCATGGACGCGCGCTGGCGCCTGAGCGGGCCCGAGCTGACGTTCTACGACGCGCAGCTGGCAACGGCCGGCGGGGCGAGCGTCCTGCACGCGGAGGAAGTGAGCGTCGGCGTCGAGCTGCTGCGGCTGCTGCTGGACCTGGAGCTCGTCGCCGATCGCGTCCTCATCCGTGACGCGGAGGTCGAGTTCACGCAGGCGGACGACGGGAGCTGGCTCATCCAGGGCCTGCCGCTGGCCGGCTTCGGGCCGGCACCTTCAGCCGGGGGCGGCGGCGCCCTGGTCGTCATCGGCGAGGACCTCGAGCTCAGCGTTGCCCTGCCGCACCGCGACCGGCCGCTGGCGCTGGGGATCGATACCGTCCGGTTCCACCGCGAGGGGGGGCAGCGGTCGGTCGATGTCTCGGCGGTACTGCCCGGGACGTTCGGGACCAGGCTCGAGCTGGCCGCGGCGCAGATGCTTCCGGAGGCGGCGCCGGCCGGCCCGTGGCGGCTGTTCGTGGAAGGCGAGGAGCTCGACCTCGTGGCGTGGTCCGGCCTGTGGCCGACTCCGTTGCCGCTGGCGTCCGGAACCGGCGACGTCCAGCTCTGGGTCGAGCTGCAGGACGGCGCCGCCCGCAGTGCAACAGCGAACATCGCGGTGACCGACGTGACGACCCGCGCGCCCGGAGAGGCCGCTGCCTCCACTAGCGCGCCGTTTTCCGCGCAGGGCCGGCTCGAATTCTCGCGCGGTCCCGGCGGTTGGCTCGTCGCCGCGGACGGGCTCGCAATGACGACGGCGACCGATCGTTGGCCGGAATCGTCGCTCATGCTGCGCGCCGTCGCGGATGATGCAGGTGCGCTCGAGCGCCTGCACGGCACCGCAACCTGGATCGATTTCGACATGCTGCGGAACGTTATAGCGCTCATCCCCGCGGATTACCGGGCGGCCTTCGACGAGCTCGCGCCATCCGGCGTGGTGCGCGACCTCGACGTCAGCGTCGTCGACCCGGCGTCCCCGGCCCGCCACTTCAGCGGCACCGCCCGCTTCGAGCGCGTCGGCGTGGCGCCGTGGCGCGGCTTTCCCGGACTGCGCGGCTTCAGCGGCAGCCTGCGCGCCGACCGGTCGGGCGGCCGGCTGGAGATCGATGCGGCCGACCTCCAGGTTCGCCTTCCGGCGTGGTTCGCGGAGCCGCTCGCCCTGCAGCGGGCCGCCGGCACGGTGATATGGCGGCAGGGCGGGTCCGGCACCACGATACTCTCCGACAGCGTTCACCTGCGCACCGCCGATATCGATGCCAGCAGCAGCCTGGAGGTGACGCTTCCCGCCGACGGCGGTTCACCGCTGCTGGACCTGCAGACCCGCTGGACGGCCGGCAACGTCGCGGCGATTGAACGCTACCTGCCCGTGCACATCATGAAGCCCGGACTCTTCCGCTGGCTGCGCGACGCGCTGGTTGCCGGCCGGGTCACAGCGGCGACGACGCGCTTTTCCGGCGCCCTGCGGGACTTTCCTTTCGACGACGGGGAGGGCACGTTTCGCACCGAGGCACAGGTCGAGGATGCGGTCCTCCGCTATGCCGGCGCGTGGCCGCAGGTGGAGATCACGAACGCTGAGCTGGTCATCGATAACACGAGGCTCTACAGCGTCGGCAACGCCGCGAGCAGCACGGGTAACCGCGTTGTGGATGCGCGGGTCGAGATCCCCGACCTGCGCTCCCCGCTGCTCCTGATCGACGCGCAGGCGACCGGCACCCTGGAGACCATCCTCGGCTTCGCCCGGGAGAGCCCGATCCATACGCTGTTCGGCGGGCACCTCGACCGCGTGCAGACGGAAGGTTCAGCGTCTTTCCACCTGGAGCTGAGCTACCCGATTCTTGACCGGGAGGATTACAGCTTCAGCACGGCCATCCGCAGCGACAACGGCATCCTCGACGTCGAAGGACTGCCGGCGCCGATCACGGACATCCAGGGCGAGGTTACGGTCACCCGCGATGAGCTGCGGGCCGACGCGCTCACCGGGCGCTTCCTGGGTGCGCCGATCACGATCGAGCTGGCGCGCGCCGGGGCAGCGAGGCCGGGCCGCAGCGTCATTGCGCAGGCGCACGGCAGCATAACCGCCGACGAGCTGGTCGAGGGCCTCCGCCTGCCGCTTGCCGGGCGCCTGCACGGGAGCGCGACGTTCGACGTCACGGTGAGCTTCCCCGAGGCCGGCGCGGAGAACCCCGTCCCGCTTGCCGTCGACATCGAGTCGGACCTGGACGGTTTTGCACTCGAGTTCCCGGAGCCGCTGGGCAAGCCGGCCGCCGCGGTGCGGCCGCTGTCGTTCGGGCTGACCTTGCCCGGGACAGGACGGATCGCCGCCGCCGGCGAGCTCTCCGATACCGCGCAGTGGCGGTTGGCGTTCGTGCGCACCGATACCGGATGGGATTTCGATCGCGGCACGGTCGCGCTCGGCGGTGCGGTGCCGGGCGAGGCGCAAAGCCGCGGGCTGCACCTCGAGGGTTATACGCCGCGCCTCGACATCGACGCATGGCTGGCACTCGCCGATACGGGAGCGGAAGGTGCCGGCATCGGCGAACGAATCCGCTCGATAGACCTCGTCGTCGACGAGCTCAGCGTCATCGGGCAGGAGCTGTCACGCCATCACCTGGTCGTCGACCGCAGCGCGCTCGACTGGGTCGTGCAGCTCGACGGTCCGCAGGCCGTTGGTTTGCTTCGGCTGCCCTACGATTTCACATCGGGACGCGCCATCGAGCTCGACATGCGGAAGTTGACGCTTCCGGGCAGCGATTCCGCCACCTCGAGGGAGGGGCTGGCAGACCCGCGAACGCTGCCGCCGATCGTGGTGCACGCGGACGATTTCTCGCTGGGCAACCGCCACCTGGGCAGCCTGGCGGCGGAGTTCGAGCGTACTCCCCGCGGGCTCGTCGCCGAAACGATCGAGACCAGCGACGCCACGTTCAGCATTTTGGGCAGCGCCCGCTGGCTGATTGACGAGTCCGACCCGGCCGGCCAGCGCACTTTCGTATCGGGCCGCCTCACGAGCCGCAACGTGATGCAGACGCTGCGACAGCTCGATTACCAGCCCGGCATCGAGGGCGACGCCCTGGACGTCGAGTTCGACGTGAGCTGGTCCGGCGGGCCACGGCAGGATTTCCTGGAGACGCTCGAGGGCAACGTCGCCGTCCGCTTCGGCATGGGGCAGCTGAACCAGGTCGATCCGGGCGCCGGCCGGGTGTTCGGCCTCATGAGCATCGTCGCGCTGCCCAGGCGCCTGTCGCTCGATTTCAGCGACGTGTTCGAGCGCGGGTTCGGTTTCGACGAGATCACCGGTAACTTCCGTCTCGGGGACGGCCAGGCCTACACCTGTGACCTGTCACTCAAAGGCCCGGCGGCCGACGTCGGCATCGTGGGCCGCACCGGGTTGGCGAACAAGGCGTACCAGCAGGCCGCCGTCGTCAGCGCCAACGTCGGCAACACGCTGCCGGTGGTGGGTGCCGTCGTGGCGGGACCGCAGGTCGCGGCGGCGCTCCTGATCTTTTCACAGATCTTCAAGAAGCCGCTGCAGGAAATGGGGCAGGTCTACTATGGGATCGAGGGCACCTGGGAGGAGCCCGCCGTGGACGTGATCGATCCCACGAGGTTTGCCGCGGTGAGCGACCTGGCCGGCTGCATCCAGAAGACGGATTCCTGAGCGCGGAACCTTGTCAAAACCGGCTCGTTGATAGCCTTACGGCATGCGGATGAGAGAACGATGAACCATGAATGATGAACACGCAGTAGATACCGTCATGACGCGGGTGCTGGCCCCGGCCGGACTGGAGGAACAGCACCTGCGGCAGGCGCTCGCCACGATCAACCGGCGCGACGTCGATGCGGCGGACCTGTATTTCCAGCTCAGCCGGCAGGAAAGCTGGGTGGTGGAGGACGGTATCGTCCGGGAAGGCACTTTCAACGTCGAGCGCGGCGTCGGCGTGCGCGCCGTGAGCGGTGAGAAAACCGGCTTCGCCTGCTCGGACGAGCTGGTGCTGCCCGCGCTCGAGCAGGCCGCCGGCGCGGCGCGCGCCATCTCGAGGCAGGGCGAATCGAAGTCGGTGCGCGTGGCGTCGAAGCTGGTGACGCCGGCGCTGTACCCGGCCATCGACCCGACGTCGAGCGCGCGCGACGAACGTAAAACGGCGCTCATCGCGGAGCTCGATCGCGCCACGCGGGCGCTGGATCCGCGCATCGAGCAGGTGACGGTCAGCCTGGTGAGCAGCCAGGACCTCGTCCTGGTCGCCGCCGCGGACGGTTTGCTTGCCGCCGACGTCCGGCCGCTGGTGCGGCTGAACATCAGCGTGATCATCGAGGCGAACGGCCGGCGTGAGCAGGGCTACGCCGGCGGCGGTGCGCGCGCCGGTCTCGACTGGTTCCTCGAGAGCGATCGGCCGATGGCGTTCGCGCGCGAGGCGGTGCGCCAGGCGCACGTGGCGCTCGAGGCCGAGCCCGCACCGGCGGGCACGATGCCCGTGGTACTAGGCCCCGGCTGGCCCGGCATCCTGCTGCACGAGGCGGTGGGCCACGG
>CAYRKH010000090.1:0-12430 GCA_964424805.1 uncultured Woeseiaceae bacterium | reverse complement strand
CGCTTTTCCGCGATGTCGAGCTTCGACATGACCTTGATGCGCGAGACGACGAGCGGCGCAAGCGCGCGCCGGGTCTGGAGAATTTCCTGCAGCACGCCGTCGATCCGGAAGCGTACGTTCAGCCGGTTCTCGTAGGGCTCGATGTGCACGTCCGACGCGTTTTCCTTGACGGCCTCGGTGAGGATCGCGTTGATGAAGCGGATGATCGGGGCGTCGTCGTCGCTTTCCAGCAGGTCGGACGGCTCCGGTAATTCCTGGGCAACCTGCAGCAGGTCCGTCTGCTCGTCGAGGTCGCCGACCATCTGCATCGCCTTGTGGCTGCCCTGCTCATAGGTCTGCTGCAGCATGGCGTCGAACGTCGCCGGGGTGACCCGCGTCAGCTCGAGAGGCACCCCGGCAAAGCGGCGTGCCTCCGCGATGACGACCGGCGAGGCGCCTGCACGGTACACGGTGTCCGCGACGCCGTTGCGGATCTCCCGGATGAGTACCCCGTGCCGCTTGGCAAACGAGAACGGCAGCGGCCGCGCCGCGGCGGCGGGCTCGACAATGGTCAGCTCGGGAGCGGATCCGGTTCCGGGTTCGAGAATGATTTCGGAGTTCGTGGCCATAAAATCAGGGGTCGCGCTGCGGATCCCCGGAGGGTTCCTCCGCGGACGGCGTGTACTGCGGCAGCGTATCGTCGAGCCGCTTGTAGCGGTCGATCGGCGGCAGCATCGGCCGCTCGGCGCCCGGCAGCAGCGGTACCTCGGGGCCCAGGCGGGGCCGGTTCTCCCGCTGCAGATCGCGCAGGTAATTGTACTTCGCTTCGGTTTCGTAAGCCGCCTGCTCCTTGTTGCGCAGGATCCTCGGGTGGATGAACACCATCAGGTTGGTCTTCACCTTGTCCGTCGTGCGGGAGCGGAAAAGGTTGCCGACGAGCGGGATGCTGCCGAGGACCGGTACGCGCTGGTCGCTTTCGCGCAGCGTATCCTCGATCAGGCCGCCGAGCACGAGAATGTCGCCGTCCTCGACGATCACCGTGGTATCGATCGTGCGCTGGTTGGTCACGATGTCGACCGCGCCCTGCGCCGAGGGTGCGATGCTCGAGATCTCCTGCGAGATGTCGAGGATCAGGGTGTTGCCTTCGCTGATCTGGGGGGTGATCGTCAGCTGCACGCCGATCTGCTGCCGCTGGATGGTCTGGAAAGGATTGATCACGCCGCCCGTGCCGGTCCCGGTGTTGGAGAAGGAGCCGGTGAGGAAAGGAACCTCCTGCCCGATGCTCAGGGAAGCCTCTTCATTGTCCGTCGTGACGATGGTCGGCGTCGAGATGATGTTGGTGTCCGCATCGCCCTGCAGCGCCCGCAGGATCGCTGCAAAGCTGGTGCCCGAGTCGCTGATCCGGCCGATGCCGAAGGTCACGCCGGCGCCGATCAGGTTGGCGGGGTCGACCTGGCCGCCGGAGCCGAGCGCCGTCCCGAGCTGCACGATCCCGGGGCCCGCATCCGGGAAATTCGTGACGCCGACGGCGTTGTTGTCATTGCTGCCGTCCACCGCCCAGGTCACACCGAGGTCGGCGGTCCGGTCGGCCGTGACCTCGACGATGATCGCCTCGACCAGCACCTGTGGCCGCCGGATGTCCAGCTTGTCCACGATGCTCATGAGCGCGCGCATCATCTCGGCCGGCGCGTTGACGACGAGGGCGTTGGTCTGGAGGTCTGCCCAGACGCTGACTCCATTCGTTCCCGGCCCGGCCGCGCCCGCCGCCGCGCCGCCTTGCGCCGCGGCGGTGGCGGCCTGGATGCCGGCGAAATGCTCCTGGAGCTTGCCCGCGAGCTCCTCGGCGTCCGCGTAGCGGAGATAGCGAACCTGGGTCGAGCCGCCGCCCTGGAGCGGCGTATCGAGATGCGCAATCAGGGCCCGGAGGCGCAGCCGATCGGATTTTTCACCGCCGATCAGGACGCTGTTCGTGCGCGTGTCGGCAACCATGCTGATCGTCACGGGCATGCCGTCGGTGCGCGGCGCCTGCGCGAGCGTCGTCAATACGCGGACCACCTCGGCGGCCGAGGCGTGGTCGAGCCGGATAACCTCCACCTCGTTGTCGGACGTGATGTCGATGCGGCGGATGATCCTGATGATGCGCTCCACGTTCGCCGCACGGTCCGAGATGATCAGCATGTTGGAGCCGGGCGGGGAGGCGAGATGCCCGTATTGCGGGATCAGCGGCCGCAGGATCGGGACCAGCTGTGCGGCGTTGACGTTACCGACCTCGATGACGCGGGTCACCATGTCCTCGATGGTGTCGGCAGGGCCCGTCATCTCCGTCGGGTACTGGCGGGCCGCCGCATCCGGGAGAATCTTGACCACGTCGCCGGCTTCGACGGCGACGTATCCGTGCACTTCGAGCACCGACAGGAACGCCTCGTAGAACTCTGCGGACGTCATCGGCGAGGATGACAGCATCGTTACCTTGGCATTCACCCGCGGGTCCAGGATGAAATTCCGGTTGGTGACGGCGCTCACCGCCTCGACGATCTGGCGGATGTCCGCCTCCCGGTAGTTCGGGGTGATGGTCGTGCCCTGCTGGGCGACGGCGGCCGGGAGCGAGAGCAGCAGGCAGAGGGCGGCTGTCGCCAGGGAGCGACCGGTCGCGCTTAACAATGGTCCATGCATTTTTTTCTCTTTATTGCTCGTCGTCGAGGGTCAACTGGCCGGTGCTCAGGGTCAACACTTCCGGCTGGCCGTTCCGTTCCACGGTCACGGTCACCTGCTCGGCGTCGCCCAGGCCCTGGAAGATCTCCATCGCCTGCTGCGGGTCGGTCAGCGAAGCGCCGTTCACGCTCTTGATCAGGTCTCCCGGGCGCAGGCCGAGCGCCGCAAACTGCTTCCGGTCGCGGCCGGGGTAGACGCGATAGCCCTGCTGCTCGCCGCCGACAAAGTAGGGCGTGGGGCGGATCACGTCGGCGAGCTTGGTCACGTTCTGGCTGACCACCTGCTGGATACTCGGCGTCGGGTCGGGCGCGGGCGCCGCGCTGGCCGCCGGCGCGCGGCGCCGGACGTTGGCCTGCCCGGCGCCCGGGAATTCCTTCGGCAGCCTGAGCGCCTCGAGGGCACCCCCGGTGTTCAGGATGACACGATCCGCGTACACGGCGTGCAGGGTAGTGCCGGGCACCACCGTATCGCTTACGGCGTACACCTTCTCGTCCCGGCCCTGCGCGGAGATGATGGCCAGCGAGCTGTTGCCGCCGTTGGCCGCAATGGTGCCTTTGAGCGACAGGTTCAGCCGCGTCTCGGCGAGGTCCTCGTGCAGCGCCTCGGGCGGGGGCGACGGCGCCGGCGGGGCGGCCGGGTCGGCTTTTCCGAACAGGTGCGCGTCGGCGATTGCCTGCACGTCGGGGCCGCCGGCCGCCGCGGCCGCGCGGCTGGCCGCGCCCGCCGGCCGGGTTACCGGGTCGCCGGCCGGGTCTGCCGGCACGAGCAGCCACGCCAGGCGCGCGAGCTGCCAGGCGATCGCCGCCACCAGCAGGACGGCGACCCACCTCGGCAACAGCTCGTGAGCCGCGGCCACCGTCCGCTCGCGATCCAGGTTCCTGAAATCAGACCATTTTGCGTAGACTTTCATTGCGGGAGCTGGCACCTGCTGCTGTGGCCGAATCGCAGTGGGAGGCCGCCATGATACGGCCTTGCCCTCAACGCAGACAAGCCTGCATTGCCAAAAAAACCTTTTAAGCCAATCATCTATCGTGTTTTTCTAAATACGACTCTCGATTTCCTTTTACGGGCCGGAATCGCGGCTTCCGGGAACGTCGAGGGTCTGGAGATGCGCCGGCGGGCCCCCATATATAATGGTCCTTGCCGGAGGTCACAGAGTGTGACACCGGGAATTTGAAATATTGCGATGCGTTGCTATTTTTTGAGTTATGCCTGAACAAGACCCGTCCGGGACCCGGATACACGATCGTGACGTGGCGATCGAGGAAGCGCGCCCGAAGCTGAAACGTCCGCCGCTGTATCGGGTCATACTGTTGAACGATGACTATACGCCGATGGAATTCGTCGTCGAGGTTCTCGAGACGGTTTTCGGGATGGAACGTTCCCGTGCGACCCGGGTAATGCTGGAGGTGCACACCAAGGGGAAGGGCGTCTGCGGCGTGTACAGCTACGAGATTGCGGAGACGAAAGTCGCCCAGGTGACCAAGATCGCACAGCAGCAGCAACACCCGCTGCTGTGTACGATGGAAGAATCGTAGGAGCGCGCCTCGCGCGCGATGCCGCGCCCCGGGAGCATAAAGCGCCGGAAATTGGCACGGATAATGGATGTACTCCGCAGCGCGATCCGGTCGATCGCGCTACGGATTGAGAATTGGATTGAGCGAAGACAATGCTGAGCAGCGAACTCGAATTTTGCCTGAACGAAGCGTTCCAGAACGCAAGGGAGCGGCGTCATGAGTTCATGACGGTGGAGCACCTCCTGCTCGCGCTGCTCGACATCCCGAAGGTCCACGAGATCCTCAAGGCCTGCAACTCGAACATTGCCCAGCTGCGGCGCCAGCTCACGGAGTTCATCGACGAGGCCACGCCGCTGATGCCGCTGGAGGACGAGGGCGACGTGCAGCCGACGCTCGGTTTCCAGCGCGTGCTGCAGCGGGCGGTGTTCCACGTGCAGTCGAGCGGCAAAAAGGAGGTTACCGGCAGCAACGTGCTGGTGGCGATCTTCAGCGAGAAACAGTCGCAGGCCGTTTACTTCCTGGGCTTGCAGGACATCACGAGGCTCGACGTCGTCAATTACATTTCGCACGGCATGCCGCAGCTGCGGGGCGACGGGTCGGAGGAAGAGCAGGAAGTCGCCGAGGAACGGGAAGCCGGGGAAGACTCGCGCGCCCTCGAGCTGTACGCAACCAACCTGAACAAGCGCGCCATCGAAGGCAAGATCGATCCGCTGATCGGCCGCGATCTCGAGATCGAGCGGACGGTGCAGATCCTCTGCCGCCGGCGCAAGAACAACCCGCTGTACGTGGGAGACGCCGGCGTGGGCAAGACGGCGCTGGCCGAGGGGCTCGCGCGCATGATCGTCGAGGAGCGGGTGCCCGAGGTCCTTCGCCAGAGCACGATCTACGCGCTCGACATGGGCACGCTGATTGCAGGCACGAAGTATCGCGGCGATTTCGAGAAGCGGCTCAAAGCGGTGATAGCCGAGATACGCGAGGATCCCGGCGCGATCCTGTTCATCGACGAGATCCACACGGTCATCGGCGCCGGCGCGGCCTCCGGCGGCGTCATGGACGCCTCCAACCTGATCAAGCCGGTGCTGGCAAACGGCGAGATCCGCTGCATCGGCTCGACAACCTATTCCGAGTACCGCGGCGTGTTCGAGAAGGACCACGCGCTTGCCCGGCGCTTCCAGAAAATCGACGTGCCCGAGCCGAGCCTGGATGAGACGGTCGCGATCCTGCGCGGCCTGCAAACGAGGTTCGAGGAGCACCACGGCGTCACCTACGAGCCGGATGCCCTGAAGGCCGCGGCCGAGCTCGCGGCGAAACACATCAACGACCGGCGGCTGCCCGACAAGGCGATCGACGTCATCGACGAAGCCGGCGCCAACCTGCGCCTGCAGCCGGCCGGCGAACGCCAGGAGCGGGTGACCGTCACGATGGTCGAGAACATCGTGGCCAAGATGGCGCGCATCCCGCCGAAGAGCGTGTCGGCGTCCGACAAGGACGTGCTGCGCACGCTGGAGCGTGACCTGAAGCTCACGATCTTCGGCCAGGACCAGGCAATCGAGGCGCTGGCCTCGGCCATCAAGATGGCGCGCTCCGGGCTGACCGACGAGACCAGGCCGATCGGCTCGTTCCTGTTCGCCGGCCCGACCGGCGTCGGGAAGACGGAGGTCACCCGCCAGCTTGCGCTGGTCATGGGCGTCGAGCTCATCCGCTTCGACATGTCGGAGTACATGGAGCGCCACACCGTGTCGCGCCTCATCGGCGCGCCTCCGGGCTACGTCGGCTTCGACCAGGGCGGCCTGCTGACCGAGGCCGTCACCAAGAACCCGCATGCGGTAGTGCTGCTGGACGAGATCGAGAAAGCGCATCCGGAAGTCTTCAACCTGCTCCTGCAGGTGATGGACCACGGCACGCTGACGGACAACAACGGCCGCAAAGCCGATTTCCGCAACGTCGTGCTCGTGATGACCACGAACGCCGGTGCACAGGAAATGAGCCGCGCGTCCATCGGCTTCACGCAGCAGGACCACAGCAGCGACGGGCTTGCGATCATCAAGAGGTCGTTCACGCCGGAGTTCCGCAACCGGCTGGATGCGATCATCCAGTTCGCCTCGCTCGACAGCCGCTCCGTGGCGCGGGTCGTCGACAAGCTGGTGGTGGAGCTCGAAGCGAAGCTGGGCTCGAACAACGTGACGCTGGAGCTCGACGATGCCGCGCGTGCGTGGATCGCCGAGCGCGGCTACGACCCGAAAATGGGTGCGCGCCCCATGGCACGCATCATCCAGGAGCACATCAAACGGCCGCTGGCGGAAGAGCTGCTGTTCGGCAGCCTCGCCGACGGCGGACACGTGCGCATCACGGTGGGCGCGGACGGCAACCTGATGCTGGACGCGGAGCCGGCGAGCAAGCAGCTCGCGCACCTGCCAAATCGATAATCACCGCGCGCGATGCCACGGCTGGTGTAGGAGCGCGCATCGCGCGCGATGCCACGGGAGCGCGCATTACGCGCGATGCCACGGGAGCGCGTATTACGCGCGATGCCACGGGAGCGCGCATCGCGCGCGATGCCACGGGAGCGCGTATTACGCGCGATGCCACGGGAGCGCGTATTACGCGCGATGCCACGGCTGGTGTAGGAGCGCGCATCGCGCGCGATGCCACGGCGGCAACTGGTAGCATCGCGCGCAATGCGCGCTCCTACATTGGGCGCCGGCTAGCGTCCGCGGTAAACGATCCTTCCCTTGCTGAGATCGTAGGGCGTCAACTCCACGGTAACCTTGTCGCCGGTGAGGATCCGGATGTAGTTCTTGCGCATCTTCCCTGAGATGTGCGCGGTGACGACATGACCGTTCTCCAACTCGACGCGGAAGGTCGTGTTGGGCAGCGTCTCGGTCACGACGCCCTCCATCTGAAGTGCTTCTTCTTTTGCCAAACCGTGGTGTCCGTGGTGGATCAGGCGCAGAATTGTGCAGAAACAGGCGCCCTAATGCAATTCACCGGCAAAACACTGCGACCTCAATCCGCAATCAATTCCCGTGCCATGAACGCCTCCCGCGGCCATGCCGTGAAGCGCGTCCGGTGCTCGCAGGCGCGGCGGACGAGCCGCCCGAAGTCCGGGCGCGGCATCGGTACGGCGCCGAGGCTCAGGAGATGAGGGGACACGATCTGACAGTCGAACAGCTCGAAGCGGAACCGGGCGAGCGTGCGGCACACCGCGAGCATGGCGGTCTTCGACGCGTCCGGTGACCGGCTGAACATCGATTCGCCGAAAAACGCCCTGCCCATCGCGAGGCCGTAGAGGCCTCCCACCAGTCGGCGGTCCAGCCACACTTCCACCGAATGCGCCCACCCGTCGCGATGCAGTCCGCTGAAAGCATGGATCATGTCCGGCGTGATCCAGGTGCCGGCCTGCTCCTTCCGCGGCTCGGCGCAGGCGGCGATCACGCGGTCGAAATCCCGGTTCCAGGTGACCCGGAACGCGCTGTTCTTCAACCGGCGCCGCAGGCGCCGCGCCACGTGGAACGAATCCGGCGGCAGCACGCAGCGCGGGTCGGGGGACCACCACAGGATCGGTTGCCCCCGGTCGAACCACGGGAAGATGCCTCGCTCGTAGGCGGCGAGCAGGCGCTCAGGGGACAGGTCGCCGCCGGCGGCGAGCAGGCCGTTCGGTACGGCCAGCGCCGCGTCGATGTCCGGGAAGGCGGCCGGCGGGTCCTCGTGGCTCAGCCACTTGATCTGCGGCGCGGTCACGTGACGCGCCTCGTTTTGGTGTCCTGTCCCGGCCGCATCAGCCTCGCGGCCGGTCGTCAGCCGCGGAGTCGCTGCGAAAGGGGCTATGCGCGTCGACCGCGGCCATGTAGCGGTCGACGTGGCGGCCTTCTTCGCCGATGTAGCGGCCTACCGCATCGAAGAATTCCGGACGTGCCAGCCAGTGGGCCGACCACGTGGTGACCGGCAAAAACCCGCGGCTGATCTTGTGTTCACCCTGGGTGCCGGGTTCGAAGCGCTGCAGGCCGTGCGCTATGCAGTAGTCGATTCCCTGGTAGTAGCAGGTCTCGAAATGCAGGGCGTTGTAATGCGCGTCGCTGCCCCAGTAGCGGCCGTACAGCGTGTCGCCGCCGACATAGAACACGGCGGCGGCGACGGGGCTGTTCCGCCGTTGTGCCAGCACGACGAGGATCTGCCCGGGCAGGCGCTGTGAGACCTCGACGAAGAAGTCGTAGTCCAGGTAGGGCATGGAGCCGCGCTGCAGGAAGGTATCGCTGATCAGGCGGTAGACGTCGGACCAGGTCGCCGCATCGAGCTCGTCGCCCGAGAGCCAGCGGAACGCGATGCCCTGTTCGCTGACGTGCCGCCGGTCGCGGCGCGCTTTCTTGCGCTTGGCCGAGCTGAATTCCGTGAGAAAATCGTCGAACGTCCGGTAGCCGCGGTTGTGCCAGTGGAACTGGCAGTCCTTGCGGAGCTTGAGGCCCGCCTCGCGCAGCGTATCGAGCTCCCGCGCATCGGGAAACAGCACGTGCAGCGAGGACTGGCCCCCGTCTTCAGCCAGTTCCAGCGCCGCTTTGAGAAGCGTCGGCGCGAGCTCGGGAGCGCCCAGCAGCCGCGGGCTCGGCGCGGGCGTGAACGGCACGGCGGACACCAGTTTCGGGAAGTACTCGATCCCGGCGCGCTGGTACGCCTGGGCCCAGGCCCAGTCGAACACGAACTCGCCCCAGGAGTGGGATTTCTCGTAAAGCGGCATTGCCGCCGCGGCTTTGCCGCCGGGCGTGCGCAGCACCAGGTGCCGCGGCTCCCAGCCGGTTGCCCGGGAGGCGCAGCCGGTGGCCTCGGCGGCGTGCAGGAATTCATGCTGCAGGAACGGGTAGGCACCGCCGGCCAAACGGTTCCATTCGGCCGCGTCGACGTCGGCGATACGCTCGAGGACCTCGACGCGCACCGCCGTATGCTCAGGCCGCGCTGTCAGTGCATCCTTCCGTGTCTTCGGCATCCAGGAATTTCTCTGCGTCCAGCGCCGCCATGCAGCCGGCGCCGGCCGAGGTGATCGCCTGCCGGTAGACGGAATCGGCGACGTCGCCGGCGGCGAACACGCCCGGCACACTCGTGGCGGTCGCGTCGCCGTCGAGCCCCGAGCGCACGACGATATAGCCGTCGCGCATCTCTAGCTGTCCTTTGAACAGTTCCGTATTCGGGCGGTGGCCGATGGCGATGAAGACGCCGGACAGCTCGAGCGCCGCGGTTTGGGAGGGGTCTTTCGTGCTGCGCAGCCGGAGCCCGGTCACGCCCGTGTCGTCCCCCAGCACCTCGTCGACGACGTGGTCCCAGCGAATCTCGACGTTGCCGTGTTCGGCTTTCTGGAACAGCTTGTCCTGCAGGATTTTTTCCGCCCGCAAGGCGTCGCGCCGGTGCACGAGCGTTACCTTCGACGCCAGGTTGCTCAAGTACAGCGCTTCCTCGACGGCCGTGTTGCCACCGCCGACCACCGCCACCTCGCGGCCGCGGTAGAAAAAGCCGTCGCAGGTCGCGCAGGCCGAGACGCCGCTGCCCCGGAACGCCTGCTCGGAGGGCAGGCCCAGGTACATGGCCGTGGCGCCGGTCGCGATGATGAGCGCATCGCACGTATAAGTGCCGTAGTCGCCCACCAGCCGAAAAGGCCGCTTCGAGAGGTCTGCCGTGTGAATGTGATCGTTGATGATTTCAGTTCCGAATCGCTTCGCATGGCGCTCCATGCGCTGCATCAGCTCCGGGCCCTGCAGGCCCTCGACGTCGCCGGGCCAGTTGTCGACGTCGGTGGTCGTCATCAGCTGGCCGCCTTGCTCCATGCCGCTGACCATCACGGGGTTCAGGTTGGCCCGCGCGGCGTACACCGCGGCCGCATAGCCCGCCGGTCCGGATCCGAGGATCAGGACCCGGCAATGCCTGGATTTGCTCATGTATACTTCGCCTTCGATTTTGCCCGGCCGGATCGTTCCCTGATCTCGCCAACAGGTTGCGAATATGCGACCGCGGCGAGGCGAATCAAGAGCCTGCGGGTGCGGCCGCCGCTTGGGAGCGCAGGCCCCTCGGGTTCCAAGTGTAGGCAAAAGGGCAGGTGCGGGCAAAACGCCGGCCGGCGCGCAGGGGCGAGTACGCTTCGCGCCGCGGGCCGCGCGATGGCATTCAGGGGGTAGGCTGTGAGGGCGCCGCTTAGCCGATGAAATCAATTGATTACGAAGATCAGCTATAATCCGCTTTAATATGGCGAGGGCACCGAATTCCGTGCGCGCGGGGTCGCGGCTGTCCGCGCAGGTCGTGCGCACGCTGCGCGAGGGCGCGCTGTGGGTGTTCGGCGCGCTGGCGATCATTCTCTGGGTGGCGCTGTTCACCTATAACCCTGCCGATCCCGGTTTCTCGCAGGCGAGCGCCACCGGGGAAATTCATAACAGCGTCGGCCGGGTGGGGGCGCTCATCGCCGATCTCCTGTTCAATTTCTTCGGCCGGCCGGCTTACCTGTTCACCCTGATGGTGTTCTATTTCGGCTGGATGATCTTCCGCGAGCAGCGAACCCGCGTGGAGCTGACGCGTGCCGATTTCGCGCTGCGTTTCGGCGGCTTTCTCGCGACGCTGGTGACGAGCTGCGCGCTCGCAACGCTGCACTTCGCCCCGGACGGCTTCCGGGAGACAGCCGGCGGCATCGTGGGCCAGATCGTCGGGCTCGGCATGGCGTCCGTGATGAAGCTCCTGGGCGCGAGCACCCTGCTGTTCTTCCTGTGGCTGGCTTCCCTCTCGGTCTTCCTCGGCATCTCCTGGCTCAGCGTCATGGACCGCATCGGGCGCTGGTGCTTCGGCCTGTGGGAAGCCGCACGGGCGAAGATCGACGAATGGCGCGACCGCGCCGAGGGCCGCCGCCAGCAGGCCGCGCGCCAGGACGTCTTCGAAGCGGAGAAAAAGCGCGCGCGGACGCGCGTGCCGCCGCGCATCGAACCGGTGGTAGCGCCGCTGGAGCCCAGCGTGCGGGCGGAAAAGGAACGCCAGGTGCCGCTGTTCGAGCCGCCGTCCGCCGGCGAGCTGCCGCCGTTATCGCTGCTTGACGACCCGCCGCCGCAGAAGAAGGGCTACTCGGAGGAGTCGCTGGAGGCCATGTCCCGCGTCGTCGAGCTGAAGCTCAAGGATTTCGGCATCGAAGTCGAGGTCGTCTCGGTGTCGCCCGGCCCGGTGATCACGCGCTTCGAACTCGACCCCGCGCCCGGCGTCAAGGTCAGCCAGATCGTCAACCTTGCGAAGGACCTGGCGCGCTCGCTGTCGGTCGTGAGCGTACGCGTGGTCGAGGTGATCCCGGGTAAGTCGTTTATCGGGCTCGAAATCCCGAACGAGCACCGCGAGCTCGTCACGCTGGGCGAAATCCTGAAATCCCGCGCCTACGACGATCTCGCATCGCCGCTCACGCTGGCGCTCGGCAAGGACATCGGCGGCAACTCCGTCGTTGCCGACCTCGCGCGCATGCCGCACCTGCTGATCGCCGGTACCACCGGCTCCGGCAAGTCGGTTGCTATCAACGCCATGGTGCTGAGCCTCCTGTACAAGGCGAAGCCCGAGCACGTTCGCCTGATCATGGTCGATCCGAAGATGCTCGAGCTGTCCGTGTACGAGGGCATTCCGCACCTCCTGACGCCGGTGGTCACCGACATGAAGGAGGCGGCGAACGCGCTGCGCTGGTGCGTCGCCGAGATGGACCGCCGCTACCGGCTGATGGCGTCTTTGGGCGTACGCAACATCGGCGGCTATAACCGCAAGGTGATGGATGCCATCGAGGCCGGCAAGCCGATCCCGGACCCGACCTTCACGCCGCCGCCGTGGGAGGACGAGGACCGGCCCGTCGAGCACCCGACCCTGACGCCGCTGCCGTTCATCGTGGTCATCATCGACGAACTCGCCGACATGATGATGATCGTCGGCAAGAAGGTCGAGGAGCTGATCGCGCGGCTGGCGCAGAAGGCGAGGGCATCCGGCATCCACATGCTGCTGGCAACGCAGCGCCCGTCCGTGGACGTGATCACGGGCCTCATCAAGGCCAACATTCCCACTCGCATCGCCTTCCAGGTGTCGGCGAAAGTCGACTCGCGCACCATCCTGGACCAGATGGGCGCGGAGAACCTGCTGGGACACGGCGACATGTTGTATTTGCCGCCCGGCACCGCCGTGCCCGCGCGCGTCCACGGCGCTTTCGTCGCGGATCACGAGGTGCACGCGGTCGT
>CAYRKH010000089.1:0-12555 GCA_964424805.1 uncultured Woeseiaceae bacterium | reverse complement strand
CCGGCCGGGACATCGCGCGCGATGCGCGCTCCTACAGTAAAATGTTGGCGTGAACGGTCATAACGTTTTTGCGGGTGCCTTCGTCGACCGCTCCGGGCACCGGCGCCAGGACCCCGAGTGGCTGAAATCCGCGCTGGCCGGCGAAATGAGCGTGTTCGTACCCGTATGGGGCGACAAGTGCCTTGCCACCGGGGAGCCGCTGCGGGCGGTGCTGCTCGAGCGTCGCGACGTCGATGACTACCTGCGCGAGCAGGACATCATCTTCCTCGGCATCTACCGCGACCGGCCGGCTTTCGCCGTGCAGATCGACGGCGAAGAGGACGCGCCGTTCGGGGACATCGGCCAGTTCCACGACCTGCGCTATCTCGGCAATTCGCTGCCGGTCGACGAGGCGAACCTCGTCGCGCAGGCGCGTGCGCTCGTCCTGTGGCACCGCTCGCAGCAATACTGCGGCCGCTGCGGTGCGCTGTCGCGGCCGGAATCCGGCGGCAACACGCGCGTCTGCGTCGGGCCGGAATGCGGTATTCGCATCTTTCCGCGCGTCGACCCGGCGATCATCGTGCTGGTGTCGAACCGCGACCGCTGCCTGCTCGGCCGCCAGGGCAACTGGCCGGAGGGGCGCTACTCCACCATCGCCGGCTTCGTCGAGCCGGGAGAGAGCCTCGAGGATGCCGTGCAGCGCGAGGTGCTCGAAGAGACCAACGTCGCCGTGCACAACATTCGCTACCACAGCTCCCAGCCGTGGCCGTTCCCGTCGTCGCTCATGCTCGGCTTCACGGCGGAAGCATTGACGGACGACATCGCGCTGAACGACGGCGAGCTGGTCGACGCGCAGTGGTTCACGCACAAGCAGCTCACGTCCGGTTACCCGCTGCTGCCCTACCGGCTGTCGATCGCGCGCCGGCTCGTCGACGACTGGATCGAGGCGCACGACCACCCGCCGGCGCGCAGGCGAGGCTGATCAAGTGGTGACCGGACGCTCGTCATGTGCCTGATCGTCTTCGCGTGGCAGGCGCACCCGCGGTACCGGCTCGTGCTGGGCGCTAACCGCGACGAGTTCCACGCGCGCCCGGCCGCGCCGCTCGCCTGGTGGCCGGACGCGCCGGACGTCCTCGGCGGGCGCGACCTGCAGGCGGGCGGCACCTGGCTGGCGATCGCGCGCGCCGGCCGCTTCGCGACGGTCACCAACTATCGCGAACAGCTTGCGCCCAGCCCGGCCGTGCATTCGCGCGGCAAGCTTGTGACCGGGTTTCTCGCCGCGGATGAAAGTGCAATGGCGTTTGCCGGAAACCTCAATGGCGACGACTACGCGGGCTTCAGCCTGCTGGCCGGAGAATTCGGAAACACGCAGAGTCTCGTCTACGTGTCGAATCGCGGCGACCCGGCCCGCGCACTCGGCCCGGGAATCTACGGGCTCAGCAATGCGTCGCTCGACACGCCGTGGCCGAAGGTGATGCGCAGCAAATCGCGCCTCGCCGCGCTGCTGGAAGATGACGTCACGGCAGAGGCGCTGTTCGCCCTGCTTGCCGACCGCGAACCGGGGAGCACCGAGGACATCGCGGACGCGATCGCCGATGACCTGCCGCCGGAGACCGCGCGCGCCATCGCCGCACCTTTCGTCGCGACGCCGACGTACGGCACCCGCTGCTCGACGGCGGTGCTGGTCGGTACCGACGGCAAAGTGCAGGTTTACGAGCGCCGCTTCGACGACTCGGGCGCGGTGACCGGCGATTCGCACGTGGAATTCACGGTCTCGTAGGCGCGCGATGCGCGGCGCGCGGCTTATCCCGCCGCCGGAGAGGCCGGATGCCGCGGCAGTCGCGCGCCGTGCGCGCTCCTACAGGTCCAGGACCTTGGTCAGCCAGTCGCGGATGTCCGCGATCTCCGCCGGGGAGACCGCGTGCGCCATCGGGTACTCCCGCCACTCGAGCGCAAACCCGGCGTTCCCTATCGCCTCGGCCGACTGCCGGCCGAACTGGATCGGGATCACCGGGTCGGCCGTGCCGTGCGCCATGAACACCCGCAAATCGGCTGGCGGAACGTTTCTCCCGGGCAGGACCTCGGTCTCCAGCGTCTCCGCGAGCGGCAGCCAGGTCGACAGGCCCATCACGCCGGCGAGACGGTGAGGAAGACGCAAAGCGGTGTGCAGCGCGATGGCGCCGCCCTGCGAGAAACCCGCGGCCACGATCCTCGAATAATCGATGCCGCGCTCGTGCTCGCGCTCGATCAGCAAGCGCATGAGCTCACTGCTCGCGCGGATTCCCTGCTCGTCCTGCGGCCCCTCCCGGTCGAGGCTCACGATGTCGTACCACGCGCGCATGGCCATCCCCCCGTTGATCGTCACCGGCCGCACCGGCGCGTGCGGAAACACGAAACGCACGCACGCGTCACCGAGCCCCAGCTCCGGCACGACAGGCTCGAAATCATGGCCATCCGCGCCCAACCCGTGCAGCCAAACGACGCTGCTCTCCGGCTCTTCGCGTCCATGGACGACTTCGACGGTCTCGGGTGCGGACATGCTGCTATCTCCTTAAAAGGTGTCAGGTTTATTTACCTGAAACGTGTCAGGTTTATTTCCGTATGCGGCCGGCCGGCAATTACTCTGCATTCGCGCCATCTATGGTGCTCCGCAGCGCCTACACCGGCTTTGGCGATCTGTTATACCATCCTCGTTCTTTTGTTCATGGCTACGGCGCATGCGATCGAGATCTCCAAACCTCGCCGCCCTGCTCGGCCTGCTGCTCGCGGCGGCGGGCTGCGGGCAGAAGGGCCCGCTTTTTCTCCCGGGCGATCCCGACGAGGGCCGCACGCTCATTCCGGGCCTGGAACAGGGACAGGAAACCGGGCCGGCCGTGAACGAAGAGGCGGAAGCGGACGTCCGGGAAGAGCCCCCGCACCCGTGATTGCGCGACAGGCTGCGTTCCCACCCCGAATCGGGGCGCATCGATGAGTGGTGAACGGCTCGTCCTGATCGACGGCTCGTCCTATCTTTTCCGCGCCTACCACGCGCTGCCGAAGCTGTCGTCCTCGCGGGGTGATCCGACGGGCGCCCTGCTCGGCGTGCTCAATATGATCAACAAGCTCTGCCGGGAGGAACCGACGGAGCACGTCGCCGTGGTGTTCGACGCGCCCGGCAAGACGTTCCGCGATGCGATGTTCGAGAAATACAAATCGAACCGCCCGCCCATGCCCGACGAGCTGCGCGCGCAGGTCGAGCCGCTGCTCACGGCGGTACAGGCGATGGGATTGCCGCTACTGCGTATCGAAGGCGTCGAAGCAGATGATGTGATCGGTACGCTGTGCCGGCGTGCGGCCGCGCGCGGCATGCAGGTCCTCGTTTCCACCAGCGACAAGGACATGGCACAGCTCGTAGGCGATGGCGTCACCCTCGTCAACACCATGAGCGGAACTGTACTCGACCGCGAGGGAGTGAAAGCCAAATTCGACGTCTGGCCCGAGCAAATCATCGACTGGATCGCGCTCGTCGGCGACACCTCCGACAACATTCCCGGCGTACCGCGGGTCGGCGCCAAGACCGCCGCGAAGTGGCTCAACCAGTACGGCACGGTGGACGAGATCATCGCCAACGCGGACGCGATCGGCGGGAAAGTCGGTGAAAGCCTGCGCGAGAACCTCGACCAGCTGCACCTTTCGCGCGAGCTCGCGACTATCCGTGACGACGTCGCGCTGCCGTTCCAGCCGGACGAGCTGAAGCGCACCGAGCCCGACGTCGCCAACCTGCGGCAGCTCTACGGCGCATTTGAACTCAAAGCGCTGCTCCGCCAGCTCGACGAGCAGTTGACGGCCGAGATCGGCGAGGTTGCGGCCGAGGTCAGGCCCGTGCCGCGCGAGGGGAAATACGAGACGGTCTTCAGCCAGGAAGAGCTCGAGGAGTGGCTGCAGCGCATCGAGGCAGCGCCGCTGGTATCGCTCGATACCGAAACGACCAGCCTCGACTACATGAAAGCGGAGCTCGTCGGGATCTCGCTGTCAGTCACCCCGCGCGAAGCCGCCTATATCCCCGTGGGCCACGACTATCCGGGTGCACCGGAGCAGCTTCCACTGGACGAAGTCCTCGCAGCACTCAAACCGTTTCTCGAGAACCCGGCGCGGAAGAAAATCGGGCACGACCTCAAGTACGACGCGCACATCTTCGCGCGCTACGGCATCCGCCTGCGCGGCATGGCATTCGACTCGATGCTCGAATCCTACGTGCTGAACAGCGTGGCGATCCGGCATGACATGGACCTCGCCGCGCGCCATTACCTGCAGGCCGACACCATCCTGTTCGAGGACATCGCCGGCAAGGGCGCGAAACAGCTCACGTTCAACGAGATAGACGTCGGTATTGCCGCGGCTTACGCGGCGGAAGACGCGGACGTCACGCTGCGGCTGCACGAGCGACTCTGGGGCGAGCTCGAGAAGGACGAGCCGCTGCGCAAGCTGTACCTCGAGATCGAGCAGCCGCTGGTGCCGGTGCTGTTCGGGATGGAACAGGCCGGCGTGCTGATCGACCGCGAAATGCTCCGCATCCAGAGCGGCGAGCTGACGCAGAAGATGGCGACGCTGGAGGCGATGGCGCACGAGCTTGCCGGCGGACCATTCAACCTCGGGTCGCCGAAGCAACTCCAGGAAATCCTGTTCGGCACGCACGGATTGCCGGTCATCCGCAAGACTCCCAAGGGCCAGCCGTCCACGGCCGAGGACGTGCTCGCCGAACTCGCCCGCGAGTTCGAGCTGCCGCGGCTGATCCTCGACTATCGGGCGATGAGCAAGCTGAAAAGCACCTACACGGACAAGCTGCCGCTGCAGATTTCACCGGCAACGGGACGCGTGCACACTTCTTACAGGCAGGCAATCGCCGCCACCGGAAGGCTGTCGTCAACCGATCCCAACCTGCAGAACATCCCCATCCGCACCCCCGAGGGCCGGCGCATCCGGCAGGCCTTCGTCGCTCCCGAAGGGCAGGTGCTGCTGGCAGCGGATTACTCGCAGATCGAGCTCCGGATCATGGCGCACCTGTCAGGCGACGAGGGTCTGCTGGGTGCCTTCGCCGGCGACGAGGATATCCATCGCGCCACGGCCGCCGAGGTATTCGGCGTACCGCTCGCCGAGGTCAGCGGCGACCAGCGCCGCGCGGCGAAAGCGATCAACTTCGGCCTGATGTACGGCATGTCGGCGTTCGGCCTCGGCAAGCAGCTCGGCATTGGCCGTGGCGAGGCCCAGGAATACGTGGATTTGTATTTCGAGCGCTACCCCGGCGTCCGGCGGTTCATGGACAACACCCGGCAGCAGGCGCGCGAGGCCGGCTACGTCGAGACGCTGTTCGGTCGCCGCCTGTACCTGCCCGAGATCAACGACCGCAACCCGCAGCGCCGCCAGTACGCCGAGCGCAGCGCGATCAACGCGCCGATGCAGGGCACCGCGGCCGACATCATCAAGCGCGCGATGATCGCGGTCCAGGACTGGATCGAGGAGAGCGGCGCGCCCGCCCGCATGATCATGCAGGTGCACGACGAGCTGGTCTTCGAGGCCGCCGAGGGGCAGGCCGCGGAGGTACGAGAAGAGATCGTCTCGCGCATGGCCGCCGCCGCCAGCCTCTCGGTGCCGCTAAAAGTGGAAGCCGGCCAGGGCCCGAACTGGGACGAGGCACACTGATCCGGCGGCAAAGAGGAAAAAAGGGAAAAAAGGGGTCAGGTTTATTTAAATGTCCATTTAAATAAACCTGACCCCTTTTTTACCCCTTTTTTCACCCTTTTTTCGGGGAACTATTTTTGAGTTCCGGGCATCAAAGTCCCCGAGTGCATTAGTCACTCGCCTGCTTACCTCCCTTTGCAGGCGTGCAGCCGGTTTCCCCAAGCCGGCGGCAAACGACTTGAGCCCGGAGCTCGCGACAGCGGGTCCCGGGCTTTTTTTTGCCCGCCAGCTAGCGCTTCAGCATCTGCTCCAGCACCGCCCGCGCCTCCTCGACGCCCTGGCGGGTGACGGCCGAGAACAGCTCTACCGCCACGCCCTCTCCGGCTTCACGCCGGACCGCGGCGCGCGCGCTGGCCGCCTGGCCGCGCTTCAGCTTGTCGGCCTTGGCGAGCAGGATCGCCGCCGGGCGGCCGACCGCGGCCGCAAGCTCCAGCATCTGCCGGTCGTAGTCGCCGAGCAGCCGCCGGACGTCGACGACCACGAAGAGACCGGCCAGGCTCTGCCGCTCCTCGAAATACCGGGCGAGCAGCCGCCCCCAGTGCTGCCGTGTCGCTTCCGTGACCCGCGCGTAACCGTAGCCCGGCAGGTCGACGAGCCGCCGGCCCTCGCGCAGCTCGAAGAAATTGACGAGCTGGGTGCGCCCGGGCGTCTTGCTGGTCCGTGCGAACTGGCGCCGGTTGACGATCGCATTGAGGGCGCTCGACTTGCCGGCGTTGGAGCGCCCGGCAAACGCCACCTCAAAGCCCCCATCCGGCGGAAATTGCTCGAATTGATTGGCGCTCGTCAGGAACCGGGCAAGCGGGTACGGCGACATGGGAAGAGGCCCCGATGTGTGTATAATTTCGACCTTTGAGCGCTGTGGCGGCCGCAATAAAAAGCGCGCGCGGTCGGTAGTACGGTTTCAGGAACATGATATTGAAGTACATCGCATTAGCAATCGTAACGCTGGCTGCCGGCTCGCTGGCCCACGCCCAGGCGCTGGTGGAAGGAGGCTCGGCGGAAGCCGGCCAGGCGAAATCGGTTGTCTGTGCCGCCTGCCACGGGGGCGACGGCAACAGCCTCAATCCCAACTGGCCGAGCCTCGCGGGGCAGCACGCCACCTACATCGTCCAGCAGCTCCAGGCGTTCAAGAACGGTACCCGCAGCGATCCCCTGATGACACCGCAGGCGATGGCGCTGTCCGAGCAGGACATGAAGGACGTCGCGGTGTACTTCGCCGCCCAGGAGCAGGCGCCGAAGCCGGTGGCCGACCCTTCCGTGCTCGACCTCGGACAGGCGCTGTACCGGGGCGGTGATACCGAAACCGGCGCCGCGGCCTGCATGGCCTGCCACGGGCCGGAGGGACGCGGCAATCCCGCCGCCGCCTACCCGTCAACGCGAGGCCAGTACGCGGTCTACCTGGCCAAGCAGCTCCGCGACTACGCTGCCGGGGCACGCCGGTCGGACCAGCCGCAGGACATGATGCAGGATATCGCCGCGAAGCTCTCCGAGGAGGACATCCTCGCGCTCGCTTCCTATATGCAGGGGCTGAAGTAGACCGGCACTCGAAATCGCTTGATCCAGGTCCTCACTGACAAACCCAGGAAATTCCGATGAAGCATCTGTGGATACTCGGGGCCCTCATCACCTTCGCCGTGGCCGGGTGCGACTCCGGCACCGAACCGGCCGAGCCCGCTACGGATACGGCGGCGCCCACCGAGACGCCGGTGGCGCAGGAGGCACCTGACGCCAGCGAGGAGGCACCCGCCGGGGAGACGGATACCGGCGAGCCGCAGGTCGTCGAGGAATCGGCGTCCGTTTCCGACGACCTGCAGCCCGACGAGCAGCCCCTTACGCTGGCACGCGCCAACACGAGCGAGGCGTCCGGCAACTGGCAGTTCAAGGAAGGCGAAGAATTCGACCGCCTGGTGCCGACGCAGCCCACCGTCGGCGGCGCGGACAAGATCGAGGTAGCGGAAGTATTCTGGTACGGCTGCCCGCACTGCCTGAGCCTGGAGCCGTACGTCAACCGCTGGGCCGCACAGGCGCCGGCCAATGTCCGCTTCGTCCGCATCCCCGCCGTATGGAACCCGCTGGTCAAGCTGCACGCGCAGCTCTACTACGCCGAGCAGGTGCTGGCGAAGAACGGCGCGATCGAAAATCCGGAACAGTTCCGCTCGGCAGTGTTCCAGGCCTATCACCAGCGCGGCAACCGGCTGGCGTCCGAAGACGCCATCCAGAAGTTCTTCGTCGACCGCGGCGTCAGCGCCGAGCAGTTCGAGTCGGCCTGGAACTCCTTCGAAGTGGCGCAGCGCCTGCGGGTCGCCGAAGACCTGGCGCGCCGCTACCAGATCTCCAGCGTGCCGGCGATGGTCGTGAACGGCAAGTACCGCACGGGTCCGCAGCAGGCCGGCGGATTGCAGCAAATGATCGACGTGGTGAACGAACTCGTGGCACGCGAAACCGCGCGCTGATTCCTGCCGCCCGCCATCGGCTACGCGGGAGCGCGCATGGCGCGCGATGCCGTCAGTGTCAGACGTGTGACCCCACGCTCGGCCCGACGATATGGGCATCGCGCGCGATGCGCGCTCCTGCAGGCGCGGTAACATAGCCTTTATGAAGATTTTGGCCGTTATCCCGATTGCCTGCTTCGCATTGAGCGGCCTCGCGTCTGCCTCACCCGCCGACGATGCATTCGAAAAGCTGGCGGCCGACTATATCGACGACCTGCCGACGTTCTCCCCGGTGGCCGCGACGGCCCTCGGGGACCATCGTTTCGACGACCGCCTCGACGAGGTGGACGCAGGCGCCCGCGCCCGGGTCCTGGCGCTGTACGGCGAGTACCGCACGGCGCTTGCCGCGATTGATCGGGAAGACCTGTCGCGCGCGAACCAGGTGGACGCGGAGCTGCTCGGATCCGAGCTGGAGGCGCGCATCTGGGCACTCGAAGTGCTCGAGGAATGGGCGTGGAACCCGCTCGTTTACGTGGGGCTCGCCGGATCGTCCCTGTACGCCCTGGTAGCCCGCGATTTCGCGCCGCTCGAGGCGCGGCTCGACGACGCCGCCTCAAGGCTGGAGCAGTTTCCCCGCTTCTTCAGGCAGGTGCGCGGCGCGCTGCGGCCTGCGCGCGTGCCCGAGGTGCACGCGCAAACCGCGCTCGCCCAGAACCAGGGACTCAATTCCATCATCGACACGATGATCGTGCCCCGGCTGGGCGAGCTGCCGCCGGACCTGAGGCAGCGGCTCGAGGCGGCCATTGCGACCGCTCGCGGCGCCCTGACCGCGCAGCAGGCGTGGCTGCGCACCGAGCTCGTGCCGTCGGCGCGCGGCGACTTTCGCCTCGGCGCCCGCCTGTTCGACCAGAAGCTCCGCCACACGCTGAACTCACCGCTCAGCCGCCAGGAAATCCGGCGACGCGCCGAGAGCGAGTACGCCGCGGTGCGCGCTGCGATGTTCGAGGTCTCGAAATCGATCTACGCCGAACTGCATCCCTATGCCAGTTTCCCCGACGACCCCGAGGAAGCCTTCAAGCAGGTCATCATTCGCGCGGCGCTGCAGGAGGCTTACAAGCACCTGCCGGATCCGGATGGCATCGTCGACATCGCTCGCCGGGACCTCGAGCAGGCGACGGCATTCGTTGCCGCGAACGAAATCGTGAGCCTGCCGGACGAGCCCATCGAGATCATCATCATGCCGGAGTACCAGCGCGGGGTCGCCGTGGCGTACCTCGATCCGCCGGGACCGCTGGACGAAGGGCAGAAATCGTTCTACGCCGTCGCGCCCCTGCCGGCGGACTGGACGGACGCCGAGGTCGAGTCCTTCCTGCGCGAATACAACCTGTATTCGATCCAGAACCTGACGCTGCACGAGGCGATGCCCGGACATTACCTTCAGCTTGCCCACAGCAATGACTACCCCTCCGTGCTGCGCGCCGTGCTGTGGTCGGGCCCGTTCGTCGAAGGCTGGGCGGTATACGCGGAGCGCGTGATGATCGATGCGGGCTACCTGGACCGCGATCCGCTGATGGAGCTCATCAACCTCAAGTGGTACCTCCGCACCGTTACCAACGCGATCATCGACCAGGCGATCCACGTCGACGGCATGAGCCATGATGCGGCCATGCGGCTCATGATCGAAGGAGCCTTCCAGGAGGAGCGGGAAGCGGCCGGCAAGTGGACGCGCGCACAGCTGACGTCAACACAGCTCTCGACCTACTTCGTCGGCTACCAGGAGCACCGCGACATGCGCGCGGCCGCGGAGCGCGCGTGGGGCAACGAGTTCTCGCTGCGCCGCTACCACGACGCGGCCCTGTCATACGGCTCGCCACCCGTGAGGTACGTACGGGCGCTATTGCTGGACGAGGAAATCCCGCGCAGCGTGAATTGACCCTGTAGGAGCGCGCATTGCGCGCGAAGCCTCTTATCGATGCCCTGGCATCGCGCGCGTTGCGCGCTCCTACAGGCCGCGCCGCCGCGCAATTTCCGTCCCGTCGTCCGGGCGGGCGTGGCCCGCCGCCGCGTCTGACGGCCGGCGCGGATATACCGATTTGTCATAACCCCGAGGCCGCACCATCTTGGTTGAGGCCGTGGCCTTTTTGCCACAAAAATTCCGCGAGTGCTTGCGAAATAAGCAATTTTTTCCGGGCACCCCTCGGATGGGCCAGGCCGATCGCGCCGACTTTCCGAGGAAACAAGCCCGCTTGCGTGGCCAAATGCCCTTGCCGGCGCGTTGCGGATTCTTCGAAGCCGGTCGTATCATTGTTGCCACACAGGTCCGTCCGGACCGCTAAAGTTTCCAGACTCGTCGGCACACTGGGACCCGCTCCCGCCGCACGATCGCCCTCTCCCTCTCCCACTGGACCGCACCCACGTGCGCGTCGTTACGTCATCAAGGAGCACGTCATGAAGAGTAACTACGCATTACGCAAGGCAGTACGACAGGCCCTCTGCTACAGCGCCATTGCCTCGGCCGGCGCCTGGGTGCCGCAGGCCGCGGCGCAGCAGCAGCCGGCCCAGGACCTCGAACAGATCACCGTCACCGGCTCGCGCATTGCGACGGACCCCAACCTGATCTCATCGAGTCCGGTGTCGCAGGTCAGCGCCCAGGAACTGACGTATCGCGGCATCACCCGCGTCGAGGACCTGATCAACGACCTGCCCCAGATCACGCCCGAGCTTTCCGCCAACGAATCGAACGGTGCCACCGGCACGGCGACGCTCGACCTGCGCGGCCTCGGTTCAGACCGTACTCTCGTGCTGGTGAACGGGCATCGAGTGGGCTTCGGTGATCCGTTCGTGCTGGCGCCGGACGTCAACCAGATTCCCGGCGCGCTGGTCGAGCAGGTCGAGCTCCTGACCGGCGGCGCGTCGTCCACCTACGGTTCGGACGCCATGGCCGGCGTCGTCAACTTCATCATGAAAGACGACTTCGAAGGCTTCCAGCTCGACCTGCAGTATTCCGGCTACCAGCACAACCAGGGCCACGACGCGGTGCAGCAGCAGATCGCGGAGGCGGGCTTCGAGCAGGCGCCGAGCAACGTCAGGGACGGCGGCACGGTTAGTGCGAACGTCATCATCGGCATGAACAGCGAAGACGGCCGCGGCAACATCACGGGCTACCTGGGCTATCGCGATATCAACGCCATTACCCAGGACTCCCGGGACTTCAGCGCCTGTGCACTCGACAGCGGCTCCGGCGGCGGCCAGGTCTGCTCCGGTTCGGCCACCCGTGCGCCGGCCTTGATCACGGATTTCGGGGACGCCTACTTCTCGGTAGAGGGTGACCAGCTCGTGCCCTGGGACGGGAGCACCTACAACTTCGGCCCCCTGAATCACTTCCAGCGCCCCGACGAGCGCTACACCGGCGGCATCTTCGGCAACTACGCCGTGGACGAGCATCTCGAAGGTTACGCCGAGTTCATGTTCATGGACGATCGCAGCCTGGCGCAGATCGCGCCCAGCGGCGCGTTCTTCGTGACGGACACCATACAGTGCACCAACCCGTTCCTGTCGCCGCAGGCGCAAGGGGTGCTGGGATGCGGCCCCGGGGTAGAGAGCGTACCGTTCTACATCGGCCGGCGCGCCGTGGAAGGCGGACCGCGCTTCGACGACCTGCGCCATACCTCGTTCCGTTCGCTCATAGGTGCGCGCGGTGAGATTACCGACAACTGGAGCTACGATGCGTTCGCCAACTTCTCGCGCCTGATCTACAGCGAGACGTACCAGAACGACCTGTCCACGACGCGCATCATCCGGGCGCTGGACGTCGTGCCCGATCCGGATACCGGCCAGCCGGTGTGCCAGTCCGTCGTCGACGGCTCCGATCCCACCTGTGTCCCCTGGAACCTCTTCCAGGAGGGCGGCACGACGCAGGAAGCGCTGGACTATCTCGTGCTGCCTTTGTTCTCCGACGCGCAGCTCGACATGGACCAGTTCGTCGCCTTCGTGACCGGCGACCTGTCGGATCGTCTCACCACGCCGTGGGCGAACGAGGGGGTCGAGATGGTGTTCGGCGCCGAATACCGCGACGAGTCCTTCGACTTCAACCCCGACCAGGGCTTCCAGAGCGGCGACGGCGCCGGCCAGGGCGGGCCGATCCCGCCGGTTTCCGGATCGCAGAACGTCACCGAGGTATTCACCGAGTTCCGCATACCGATCGCGGAAGGGCGAAGGGGACTCGAATCGCTGGTGCTCGACCTGCGATACCGGTATTCCGACTACAGCACCGGTGTCGATGCCAACACCTATAACATCGGCGGCTCCTGGATCCCGGTGGAAGGTATCAAGTTCCGCGGCGGCTTCTCGCGGGCGGTCCGGGCAGCGAACATCCGCGAGCAGTTCGAGCCGCTGAACCTCGGGTTGTGGGGCGGCACCGATCCTT
>CAYRKH010000088.1:0-12557 GCA_964424805.1 uncultured Woeseiaceae bacterium | reverse complement strand
CATTCGGACGTCGCCCCGGGGCGGAAAACCGACCCCGGTCCGGCTTTCGACTGGCTGCGGCTGTATGATTTGCTTCACCCGCGCGCAGGAGCAGATAGCCCGGCATGAAGCTCATTGCTTTACTGATAGGCCTCGCCGTCGAGCGCCTCGCCACGCAGCTTTTTCACCTGCGCGAGCTGCGCTGGCTGGATCGTATCATCGACAGGGGCTTCGAGCAGGTGAACCGCTTCGCCAACTGGCCGCCTTTGCTGCTGGTCGTGCTGCTCGCCGCCGTGCTCGTGCTGCCGGTGGTGCTCGTACGCCTGCTGCTCGGTGACGCGCTGTTCGGCTTCGCCTACCTGCTGTTCGCCGTCATCGTACTGTTCTTCTCCTTCGGGCCGAAGGACATCGGCGAGGAGGTGAACGAATACTGCGCGGCGCTCGAGTCTGAGGACGAGGAACGTATCCGCCGCTCCGGGAAAGCGCTGCTCGAACGGGACCCGCCGCCGGAATTGGAAGCGCGCGTCAGCGAGATCGAAGCGGCCGTGTGCGTGCAGGCGAACAACCGGCTGTTCGCGGTGATCTTCTGGTTCATCCTGCTGGGGCCGCTGGGCGCCTGGGCGTATCGCGTTACCGACCTGATTCGGCGGCGGGCCGTGTTCAGGGCCGCGCGAGACGAAAGCGGCGCGAGTGCCGCGTCGCTCTCGGTGACGGCCGCCGAGGACCTGCACGGGTGGATCGCGTGGATCCCGGCGCGGCTGGCCGCGGTGGGCTACGCCATGGCCGGCAACTTCGAGGCGGCGATCACGGCGTGGCGGAGCGGCGGCAATGTCGGCGTGCCGCCCGGCGTGCAGAACGATAACCTGCTGGCGCGGGTGGGGCTCGGCGCGCTGTCGGTGCCGGAGACGGAGGACGAGAGCCGTGCCGCGCGCGGCGCGCGCGGGGCGCTCGCCGCGAACAGGCTGGTATTCCGTTCGCTGCTCATCTGGGCCGCGGTCATCGCGGCCATGACCCTGTACGGCTGGTCCGTGTGAGGCGCCCTGCCGCCGCGCTCATCCTGACGCTCGCGCTTGCATTTTCCGGCTCCGGCTGCGACGGCCGGAGCGGGGAGCCGCGCCACCCCGATCGGGATGATCATTCGGTCCTGCGGATCGTCACGCTGGCGCCGCACCTGGCGGAGCTCGTGTTCGCGGTGGGCGCGGGGGACCTGGTGGTCGGCGTCAGCGCGTATACCAATCATCCGCCCGAGGCCGCGGCGCTGCCGGTCGTCGGCGACGCGTTTTCGCTGGACCAGGAGCGCCTGGCGATGCTCGAGCCCGACCTGCTGCTGGTGTGGGCGAGCGGCACGCCGGCGCACGTGACGGAGGAGCTGCGAAGCCGCGGCTACCGGGTCGAGGTCATCCGCACGCGCGGGCTCGACGACGTGGCGGCGGCGCTGCTGCGCATCGGCGAACTGACGGATCGGGTCGAGCAGGCGGAGCTGGCAGCCGGTCGTTTTCGTGCCGGGCTGGAGCGGCTCTCGGCGCGGCACCGCGATGCGCGGCCGATCAGGGTGTTCTACCAGGTCTCGCAGCGGCCGCTTTACACGGTCAACGGCCAGCACTATGTCAGCCAGTTGATCGAGACCTGCGGCGGGCGCAATGTTTTTGCCGGGCTCGGGGAGCTCGCGCCCATGGTCAGCGTTGAAGCCGTGCTGTCCGAAGACCCGGAGGTGATGCTCGCAAGCTCGGATAATCCGCCGGACGTGTTCGCCGTGTGGCAGCGCTGGCCGGACCTGGCGGCCAACCGGTACGGCAATTTCTTCTTCCTGCCGGCGGACCAGGTAGGCCGGGCGACGCCGGGGCTCCTGGAAGCCGGGGAAAGGCTGTGCGCGACGCTGGACCGGGCTCGCGAGCAACGCGGCGACATCGGCACGGAACTTGCCGGCGCCGCAGCGTTCCATTTTGCAGGGACTCGCCTCAATCGTTCGGGGCGAGCTTTCCCGTAAGGCAATCCAAGCGTGCAACTGCAGGGCCCCGGCACAGACGGAAGCATCTATGACCAGCGCCACCATTCGCGAGGCCCAGGCCAAAGACTGGCCGGCCATCGAACGCCTGCTCGGCGATTCCGCCCTGCCGCTCGATGACCTGGACGCCGATCACCTCGACGGGTTCCTGGTCGCCCTGGATGCGGTGGGCACGCCGCCCCCGGTAAGCGGCGCGATAGGCCTGCAGGCGTTCGGCTCCACCGGGCTGCTGCGCTCCCTGGTCGTCGATCCCGGCCACAGGGCCGCCGGCATCGGCAGGCAGCTCGTAAAGGCCCTCGAGAACCGGGCGGCGGCCGCGGGCCTCACCGACCTGTGGCTGCTCACGGTCGACACCGAAGTGTTCTTCTGGAAACTCGACTATAGGATCGTCGACCGCGGCAAAGCACCAACGGCTATCCGCAACACCCGCGAATTCGCATCGCTCTGTCCCCGGAGCGCGCACCTGATGCACAAACCCCTGCGATGAAAGGTGCGATGAAAGGTGTCAGGTTTATTTTCCTTCTGATGAAAGGTGTCAGGTTTATTAAAGAAAACGAGTAAAGGTGTCAGGTTTATTTGTCTAAGAGGAAAATAAACCTGACACGTTTAAGCAGACCAAAAGAGAAAATAAACCTGACACCTTTAAAGAAGGACGCCTTTAAAGGCGGTTGCGGTCCCAGATGATCTCCTGGCCCGATTCCTCGCGGGCCAGCCGACGTGCGATCACGAAGAGCAGGTCCGAGAGGCGGTTGAGGTAGCGCAGCACCTCGGTGCGGACTTCTTCCTGCTTGGCGAGGGTGCGCACGCGTCTTTCGGCGCGTCGCACCACGGTGCGGGCGAGGTGGCAGGCGGCGGCGGCCTGGCCGCCGCCGGGCAGGATGAAATCCTTTAGCGCCGGCAGTTCGGCGTTGAAGTCGTCCAAATGGTGTTCGAGGCGCTCGATGAACGGGTCCTCCACGGCCCGGTGACCGGGAATGCAGAGTTCGCCGCCCAGCTCGAACAGGTCGTGCTGCACTTCAGTGAGGCAGGCCCGGATGGCGTCCGGCACCGACGAGGCGGCGAGCACCATCCCGATCGCGCTGTTGGCCTCGTCGACCGTGCCGTAGGCTTCCACCCGCGGGTGATCCTTGTCGATGCGCGTGCGGTCGCCGAGGCCGGTGGTCCCGTTATCGCCGGTGCGCGTATAGATCCTGGTCAGCCGTTTTCCCATATCCGTCTCACTGCCACTGGTAGCTCAAATCGACGAACCCGCTTCGTTCCTGCATGCGAAAGCCCGCCACCGTCTCGTATTGTGCATCCAGCAGGTTCTCGATGCGCGCTCTGAGGCGCCAGCGATCGCCGAATGCGAGCTGCCCGGTCAGGTTGGCGACGACGTAGCCCGGCAGGCGCAGGTCACCGATGTCCGTGCGGTCGCCGCTTGCGAGAACGGACAGGCCCACGCGGTGCGGCCCGAGATTCCGGACGACCTTCAGCGTCAGGCTTTCCTCCGCGCGGCGTGGCAGGCGCAGGTTGTCGACGGCATTGTCCGCCGATTGACGTACCAGGCTCGCGAGCAGCGCGTACTCGTCACCGCGGTACTCCCAGCGGAGCTCCGCGCCGCGGATTTCGGCAATGCCGATGTTGCGCAGCTCGAAGCTCGCCAGGTCGAACTCGATGAGGTCCTCGATATCCTTGTGGTAGAGCTCGAGATCGATCGAGTGGCGGGCGTTCGGTCGGTAGCTCAGGCCCGCCTGCGCCTCGTCGGCGATCTCGGGGTCGAGCGACGGGTTGCCGCCGAATCCGAAGCGGTCCGTTGCGTCGGGCGCGCGGAAAGCGTGGCCAAGGCCTGCGCTCAGTGTCCACCGGTCGTTGAGCGCGAACGCGTACTCCGCGTTCCACGTGACGTGATTGCCGAAGGTGTCGTGGTCCGTCAGCCGGACGGCGGTGAACGTACGATGCGGACCGCCAGCCCACAGGTTCTCGAGGAACACGGCCCTGACGTCCGTGTCGGCGTCGAAGCCGTCGCCGAACGATACCGCCGTCGCCCGTTCATCCACGAGGTAGATGCCGCCGATCCAACGGTGGTTGCCGGTGACCCAGTCCAGCTGCCAGTCAAGCGCGTTGCGCTTCGAGCGCACGAAGTCGGCGGACTGGTTCTGCTCGATCTCGTCGACGATATGGCTGACGACCAGCTTGCTGGATACATTTTTGCCCGGGTCCGAGCGAAGCTCGAGCGCGCTGCTTGCATTGCGGAAGTCCTGGTCGAGCGGCGTCAGCAGGAAATCGAAATACTCGTTGGACCCAACCGCGCGCCAGTGCCGGAGAGAGAGATAGTGATCGCCGAGCCGCTTGCCGGCGTGGAAGCTGGCCGACAGGTTGTCGTAGCCGCGGTCGATGACGGTGTCCGTACGCGCGGGGAAGCCGTCGGTATCCTGCAGGTTGACGCCAATGCCGATATCGCCGCTTTCCGTGCGCCGCCCCGCAGCGGCGTAGGCGGAACGGGTCGCGAAGCTGCCGCCGCCGACTGCAGCCTCCGCATACGCGCGGTCGCGGCGGCGCGTAATGATGTTGACCACGCCGCCGATGGCATCGGTGCCGAACAGCGCGGAGCGCGCGCCCTTGACGATCTCGACCCGCTCGATGAGCTCCGGTGCGATGTAATGGACAGCGGCGCCGCCAACCGTGCCAGGGTTGATGCGTACGCCGTCGATCAGGACCAGCGTATGGTTGCTCTCCGTGCCGCGCATGAATATCGACGTGCCCTGGCCTGGCCCACCGTTGCGGCCGATCTCCACGCCGGCTTCGAAGCGCAGCAGCTCAGCGAGATCGGAAGCCAGCGACTGCTCGATGTCCTGCCGGGTGATGACAGTGACGGGCACGATCGCCTGCTCGATCGGCAGGGGCGTTCGCGTTGCCGTCACGACGATATCGGCTTCCCGCAAAGGTTCGAAATCACCGTCCGCGGCCTGCACCGCGCCGGCGTAGGAGAGAAAGAGGGCGAGGAGCGCCCCGCCGTTGGTCCTGGTCATTGCATTCCCCTGTGCGTGCCACCCGCACGCGGCCGTGTGCCGAAGAAATGCGAATGGCGCAGGGAATCCTGGTGTACCGGGAAAGCCCTCAACTGCACGTCCGAATCGCCCGCCGCGTCATTCGCCTGTGGCACCAGGCCGGTCTCCGGGCTTACGAGCGGAGGACGAGCGTCGCTCCGGCCCGCAGCGCCTTCCCGCGAACCGAAGCGATGCTTTGCCTCGGTTCGCAGTGGCTCCGGGGTGCCGTGGGCACGCCGGGGGCTGCGGGTTGACTCGATCACCGTTGCGGGGGCAGCGCCGGCATGAGCGTCAGTGAACGCCTCACCGGCTTCCCGTTCACCCGGAAAAATGCCTTTCCGGGTTCACCTAGTGTCGCGGGGAACCATAGATTTGCACCGCGGGCGTGTCAAGCAGCAGCCCCCGTTGCGGCGGTTCGCAGAAAGCATCGCGGTGCCTGCCCGCGGTCGGCTTCTCGAGGGATCGCTACGACGTCCGCGATCACTTCGTTACCGGTCGTTCGCGAAGACGGGCCATAGCGGCGCTTGTGTCGCTGCCGCGCTGGCGCCATAGTTCACGGTATGTCTCCCGAACTCGAATGCGCGCTCGAGGCCGCCCGCGCCGCCGCCGACATCAGCCGGCGCTACTATCGCGGCAACCTCGAGGTGCACACCAAGGCCGACCGCACGCCGGTAACGCGTGCGGATACCGAATGCGAGGACGCCATCCGCAACATCATCCTCGCGAGGTTCCCTCAGCACGGCTTCTACGGTGAAGAAGGCGGGCAGACCCGGATCGACGCCCAGGCCGTCTGGCTGGTTGACCCGATCGACGGGACCAAGGGCTTCGTCCGCGGCTATCCTTTTTTCTCGACCCAGATTGCCCTGATGCAAGGCGGCGTGCCGGTGCTCGGCGTGTCGAGCGGCGCGCTGTTCGAGGAGGTGGCCTGGGCCGAAGCCGGGCAGGGCGCGTGGTTGAACGGCGAGCGGCTGCGGGTGAGCGATGTCGACGTCCTCGAGCGCGCCGCGCTGTCCACCGGGAATCTCAAGTCGCTTGCACTGAGCGAAGGCTGGGAGCGCCTGGGCGAAATTGTGCCACTGCTGGACCGCATTCGCGGCTACGGCGATTTCTACCATTACCACCTGCTCGCGTCCGGGAAGATCGATGCGGTCATCGAATCCGACGTCGGCATTCTCGACGTCGCTGCGCTCGCGGTGATCGTGCAGGAGGCGGGCGGGGTGTTCACCGACCTGAACGGCCGGCCGGTCGGCCTGGGCACACGCTCGGTGCTGGCGGCTGCCACGCCCGCGCTACACGGCGAGCTGCTGGGGCGCCTCCAAGGCTTCGTTCCCTGAACCCTGTAGGAGCGCGCACCGCGCGCGATGCCACGGCGCGCAGAAACACCCCGGCAATAACGATCCCGGACACCCGTGGCGTCGCGCGCACTGCGCGCTCCTACAGGGGGTATGCGGGCACGAACAGGTCATGTCCGCGCCAGCGCAGCGCTTCCATGGGCACGGCATAAAGCTCGCTCAGACGCTCTTCCGTGAGCACGGACGCCGTCGGCCCGAGCTCCCACCGTCCGTCTCCGAACAACAGCAGGCAGCGCGTGGCAAAGCGCGCGGCCAGGTTCACGTCGTGCAGCGTAGCGATGACGGTCGCGCCTTTGCGCGCCTCATTGATGAAGAGCTGCAGCACGTCGAGCTGGTGTTGCGGGTCGAGATGGTTGGTCGGCTCGTCCAGCAGGTAGACGTCCGGCTCCTGCGTCAGCACCTGGGCGATCGCGGCGCGGCGGCGCTCGCCGCCGGAGAGGGTCCCGATGTCCCGGTCGGCAAACGCCGCGAGGCCGACGGACGCGAGTGCGCGGCCGGCAATGCGGCGGTCGGCCTCCAGCTCCCAGCCGAGCGGCCCGATGTGCGGATGCCGTCCTATCAGCACCGTTTCGAGCACGGTGGCGGGGAAGGCGTCTTCGACCGTCTGCGGCAGGAGCGCAAGCTCTTTTGCGACCTGCGAGCGCTTCCGTTCCGCGAGCGGGCGGCCGCGCAGCCGTACCTCGCCCGACGCTGGCGCGCGCAGGCCGGCGAGCGTCAGCAGGGTGAGCGTTTTGCCTGCGCCGTTTCGCCCGAGCACCGCGAGAAAGTCGCCCCGCGCGAGCTCGAGATCGAGGCGTTCGACGAGCTGCCGCCCCGGCACGGCAACGGCCAGGTCCCGGCAGCCGAGCGCGGTGCCTGTTTCCTCGTTCATCGGCCGCGAAGCCGCGGTCAGTGCGCGTCCGCAAGCGGCGGCCTGCGAACCCGGCTCGCCTGCTCGAAATCGTAGGCCATGCCGATCAGCAGTGCTTCGCTGAACGGTCCCCCGATGAACGAAATGCCGATCGGCAAACCCGAAATGAAACCGGCAGGCACCGTGACGGCCGCATAGCCGGACACGGCGGCCAGCGAGGAGCTGCTGACGCTGAACCGATCGCTGAGGACGTGGTCGGTCAGCCACGCCGGGCCGTTGGTCGGCGCCACGAGCGCGTCGAGGTCGTGCTCCTCGAGCGCGCGGTCGAGCGCCTCTCTCGCGAGGCGCTTGCTGGTTTCCAGCGCCTCGGCGTAGGCCGCCTCGGTCAGCGGTCCCTTGCTTTGCGCGAGCTCCATGATCTCCTGGCCGAAAAACGGCATCACGGTCGCGGCATTGGTTTCGTTGAACGCGATGATCTCCGCGAGCGAGCGGACCGGTGCGCCGGACGACACGAGGTAGGCGTTCAGGTCCGCCTTGAATTCGTACAGCAGCACCTCGTACTCGGCATCGCTCAAGCCGTCCGTGTCGACCTCGACCGGGTCGACGATCTCGGCGCCGTTTGCTGACAGCACCTCGATGCTCGCGTCCAGGATCTCGCCGATGCGCGGGTCCTCGCCCGCGCCATAGAAGCTTCGCAATACGCCGATGCGCTTGCCGTGCAGCGCGTTGTCGTCCAGCGCGGCGGCGTAGTCCGGCACCGCCTCCCCGCGGCTCGCGGCCGCAGGGTCCTGCGGGTCTTTCGCCGCGATCGCCGACAGCAGCAGGGCGGCGTCTGTGACCGTGCGGGCCATCGGGCCGGCGGTGTCCTGGCTGTGGGCGATCGGGATGATGCCGTCGCGGCTGACCAGGCCGAGCGTCGGCTTGATGCCGACGATGCCGTTCATCGCGGCGGGACACACGATGGAGCCGTCCGTTTCCGTGCCGACGGCCAGCGCCGCGAGGTTCGCGGACACGGCAACGGCGGAGCCGCTGGATGAGCCGCAGGGGTTGCGATGCGGGTCATACGGGTTCCTGGTCTGGCCGCCGATGCTGCTCCACCCGCTTGACGAGTTCGTCGAGCGGAAGTTCGCCCATTCGCTCAGGTTGGCTTTGCCGAGGATGACGGCGCCGGCCTCACGCAGCCGCGCCACCAGGAAGGCGTCGTCGGGCGCGTAGTGGCCGGCCAGTGCGAGCGAGCCTGCCGTGGTCGCCATCGTGTCGCCCGTGTCGATGCTGGCCTTGAGCACGACGGGAATACCGTGCAGCGGTCCACGGCTACCGGAGGTACGCCGCTCGCGATCGAGCGCGTCGGCGATCGCGAGCGCGTCCGGGTTGGTCTCGATGATGGACTGCAGGGCCGGTCCGCTGCGGTCGATGGCTTCGATGCGCGCGAGGTAGTACTCGACCAGCTCGCGGGAGGTGAGCTCCCCGCGCTCCATCGCCGCCTGCAGCTCGGTGACACCCTGTTCGCGGAAATCGGGCTGCGGCGGTATGGCGCAGGCGCCGACGAGCAGCACCGGCAGGTACGCGAATAGCAGCACTCGTTTCAAGACCGGCTCCCCAAGGCTTGCGGATCGCTCCCGATTCTAGCCGGAAAAGAAAAACCCCGCGGCGTAAGCGGCGGGGTTAATGACTCTTTTTATTGTAAAAGAGGTAACTGGATTCGGTAACCAGATACATACATATCGTTATTATTATCTGGATCTGGATCTTTTTGTTTTTATAGTTCTTGTTCTTCTGGCGTCTAAATCCTGTGTGTATCGAATCAGTCTACCGTTTCTCAGTTACGCTTCGCTTGGGCACGGGCTTAAAGGCAAGTCCCATGCCAGCAGGTATTTTTTGCCACCGCAACAACGCGTTATGCTGAAACGTAGCCCCTCGCGCCGGGTTTTTGGTCTGATATTGTAAATAAATCCGACATTTCCGCGCCGGCGCGCCCGGGATAGCGGTGACGCAAGTCTTTGAGCCCGGTAACGAAAAGCCGCGTTGCGCGTGGCTGGCTGGAGCAGCGCCGCGGCCGGGAGCGTCGCCATTGTGCGACAAGTCGGCGAATCCGGGCATTTTGTCAAATTATTCGACACCCTTTCGCCGGTCGAGCAGCCCGCCCACGCTGTAGAAGCGGCCGTTGCGCACCACCGCTACGATGTTTACGGCATCGGCGACGTTCGCCCGGGGGTCGCCCGCCACCACCACCAGGTCGGCGAGCGCGCCGGGGGCGATGCGCCCGATCTCGTTTTCGAAGCCGAGTGCCGCGGCCGCGTTGCGGCCAACGGCCCACAGCACCTGGTCGCCGTCCAGGCCCGCAGCGGCGAGCGCCCGCAGCTCCGCGTGGGTCGCAAGGCCCGGCGGCAGCCCGCTCGGCCTGCTGCCGACGGCCACCGTCGAGGTCTCGTTGGCCAGGCGCGGCAGGGGGTCGTGGCGCAGCGGAAGGTCCGCGGATCGCTCAAGCTCCAGCAACTGCGCCTGGCGCACGCCGAACAGCGCCGAGAGGCCGGGCGTGCCGGCACCCGCCAGCCCCGAGATCATCGCGGCCGGGCCCGCGGCCAGCGCGACCCGCACGTCCTGGTACTGCAGCCCCTGCGGCGACGTGGGCAGCACATCGGCGCCGAGGAACAGGTCCGCGCCGAGGCGAAAGCCCGTGCTCCAGGACTCCGCCAGGACCGGCACGCCGCGCGCCCGCCAGGCCTGCACCAGCGCCCGGTCGTCGCCGAACGCGTCTGCGGCGGGCAACGTGACGAGTGCCGGGAGTATTCCGCTCTCCTGGCGCAGGCTGGCGGGCGCCGCCTGCAACAGCCGCGGTCCCGGCATGTGCTCGCTTTCCCAGAGCGCCGGATCGAAGCCGCGATCCGGGCCGCCGGATACCACCGTTGTGATGCCGAAGGTCAGCAGCTGCAATCCGGCGGCCGCCTGACCTGAGGCCGGCAGCGCGGAATGCACGTCGATGAAGCCGGGCAACACGGCGACGTCGCCGAGGTCGAGCACCCTCGCGTCCTGCCACTCGCGCCGCGGTTCGACCGCAGCGATGCGCGCGCCGTCGATGAGGACGTCCATGTTCTCGCGATAGCCCGCGCGCATGCCGTCGAACACGCGCGCCGCCCGGATGACCAGGCGATGCGCCGGCGCGTCGGTAACCGGCAGGTGCCGGGGCGCATCCGCGCTTACCCGCCTTGCCAGCGTGCCGATGTCCGCGCTGAAAGGAACGTCGTCCGCCTGCCAGGCGTTGATGCTGCGCGTCCGGATGACGCCGTCGGCGGCGTAGTACAGGTGCTGCCGGTCGATCCAGCTCGCCGGAGAAAGAAAGAAATCCTGGTGTGTCGCGAGCGCGCGGACGACTGGCGGGTCGGATACGATGACCATGTCGAGCCGGTACTCGTCGCCGTCACGCCGCAGGAACGTCAGCAGCGTGCCGTCCGGTCGCCAGGCGGGAGCCGCCAGGGGCGCATCCGCCACGACCAGGTCGACCGCCGGCCCGCCGCGACGGCGCAGCACCAGTCGCCACCGGCCGTCATGCCGGCTGATCCACGCCAGGTCGCGACCGTCCGGTGACCACGCCGGCTCCGTTTCGTCGCCTTCGGCGTGGGTGAGCCGACGGCTGTACCCGGACTCCAGGTCCAGCTCCCAGATGTCGAAACCCGCACCGCGCCGGTCGGAGGAAAAGACGACGCGGTTGCCCTCGGGATGCCAGTCCGGGTGCTGGTCGTAGTGCCGGCCGTCCCCCAGCGGCGACGCTTCATCCCGTGCCAGGTCGAGCAGCCACATGCGACTGCCGAAGGCGGACGTGGTCTGGTACACCAGCCGCTTGCCGTCGGGCGACCACTGCGGCCGCCGCGCCGGCTGCAGGTTATCGCTTACCGCTCTCGCGGTACCGCCCTTCGCCTCGAGCACCCAGATGCTGCCGAGCAGGTCGATCGCGAGCTGCCGGGTCGAGGGCGAGACGTCGAGCGATAAGTTGGTGCCTTCGGAAAGGATCGCCTGTGCGGCTGCGTCGGCACCCGCGAAGAGCAGCGGCAGCAGGCAGGCCGTGAGAAAGCCGGAGCGGGAGAAGCGTGCCGGCCGCGCGGCAGGAGCCGGACGAGCGGCGCCTGCCGAAACGGGTCCGCTTCCGCCGCGCAGCTCCCTAGCCGGCACGCTCCACCTGGAGGTAATCCAGCTCGCCGTCGTCGGCGGAGAAGCTGACCTGCATCGGCTGGCAGCAGACCTGGCAATCCTCGACGTAGGACTGGCTGCCCGCCGACAGGTCGAGCACGATGGAGAGCGTCTCGCCGCAATACGGGCAGCCGATCTTCCGGTCAATGAGCGGCGGGTCCATCAGGGTTGCAGGCGGGTGCCGACCCAGGGCGTGGCGGAAAAGGAGTGCTCGTCCTGGCGCGATAGCGTGCGCTGCCAGCAGGCACGGTCGTGAATCCGGTCCGGACCCTCGATCCACAGCTCGATAGCCGATACCCAGATCCGGATGCCGCCCCAGTGCGGCGGGCGCGGAATCGGCGGCGCGGCGGCCGCGAGGGTTTGCGTGTCGCCGTCGAGCTGGAGCCCGAGCTCGGCGGCGCGCTCCTTCACCTGTGCGATCAGCGCGTCCCGCGATTCGACAGGCGCGCTCTGGTCGCTGCCCCAGGCGCCGAGCTGGCTGCCCCACGGGCGGGTCGTGAAATAGGCATCGCTTTCCGCCGCGGGCGATTGCACCGCGATGCCCTCGATGCGCACCTGGCGGCCGAGGCTGTCCCAGTGGAACACCGCCGCGACCTGGGGGTGGTCGGCGAGCTCGCGCACCTTGCGCGACCGGTAGTTGGTGTAGAACACGAGGTAACCCGGATCCGCCACGAAAGCCTTGCACAGCACGACGCGTCCCGACGGCTGTCCTTCGGAACCGACGGTTGCAAGCGTCATGGCGTTCGGGTTGCGCTGCAACGCCTGGTCCATCGCCTCGCCGAGCCACGACTCCGCGACAAGCATCGGATTACCGGGCAGTTCCAGGGGGAGCACTAGCAGGTCCTGCAAATAAACGTGCTGTTCAGGTCGCGGACCTTCGGGCCTGGAAAGAGACGACGAGCACCAGCCCGCGCCCTGCGAGGCATCGCAACGACGCCAGGCGCAGGAAAACGCCGCGAACCCGTGCCATTACTTGCGAGACAGGACACTGGCCCCAAGCTTTTCAGAAATGGACCACCGAGCGGATACTCTTGCCCTCGTGCATGAGGTCGAAGGCCTTGTTGATGTCCTCCAGCGGCATGGTATGCGTGATGAATTCGTCGACCTTGATGTCGCCGTTCATGTACTGGTCGACCATGCCCGGCAGTTGCGAACGGCCC
>CAYRKH010000087.1:0-13046 GCA_964424805.1 uncultured Woeseiaceae bacterium | reverse complement strand
CTCAATCCCCGTAGGAAAGGTTGAAACCGACGTACCAGGTTCGGCCGATCGGGTTATAAACACCGGCGTTCGTATCGGTGCCTGTGGTGTTGCCGGGCACGCCCGTGAGGATGACAGGGGCGTCCTCATCGAGCAGATTGTTGGCACCCGCATAGATCCTCACACTGCCAAGGAGCGAGTTCGCCAGGCCACTATCCGCGAAATTGTATGAAACCTGCAGGTCATGTACGTTGTAAGCGCCGACGCCGAAGTTGAACAGCGGATTGCTCTTGTCCGGGACCGAATCGGCAATGTAGTTCCACTCCCAGACCGCCGCCCACGGTCCGTTATCGTAAGTCACCGCGAACTGCGCCTTGTCCTCGGCAAAGCCGACCTCTCCGACCTGGTCGTCGGCTACCGAGAACTTCATCTCCGTGAAGTCGAGCAGGTGGGTGTAGTTGAGCCTGATGGACGCTTGTCCTGGCACCGAAGCGAACCAGTCGTCCATCGCCCAGCTCCACAGCACCGACACGTCGATCCCCTCGGTCTTTAGCGTGCCTTCGTTGACGAAGCCGGAATCGACTTCCGTCAGCTCCCCGAGCTGGAACGCCGGGCCGGCCGTATCGCGGGTCAGGAAACTGCAGAATTGGTTCGGGAACGTCGACGGCGCTGTGTCAAAACAGAAATCTACCGCGGTCTGGCGGTCGATCGTGTCGATCAGCTGGTCGATCTCGATCGTGAAATAGTCGACCGACAGCAACAGGTCGCCTCCGGAACCGAAATCGCTGTTGAACACCGCGCCGAAAGTCCAGCTATCCGAAGTCTCCACGTTGAGGTTCGGATTGCCCCGGCTGGTGAATCCGCCCGTGCCCTGGATCTCGGTCTGGGTCAGCGTGAACGAGCCGGTCTCCGCGATGCGATCGGCGATTGCGGGGATCGAGCGGCAGTTTTCCGCGATATTGCCGGTCGTCGTAGCCGTGACCCCGTTACAGGGATCTGCAACCGGTGCGAAATTCTCGCCGCCCGGCGCGAACAGCTCGCCGATATTCGGAGCGCGCACGGCACGGGCGTACTGGGCCCTGAACCGCAGCGAGTCAAGCGGTGCCCAGGACAGGCGGCCCGCGTAGGCGTCCGTGGAATCCACCGTGTTGTAATCGGAGAATCGGTAAGCACCGCCGAACGAGAGCTCGCGAACCGCCGGTGCATCCCTCAGCAGCGGAACCTCGAACTCGACGAACGCCTCCTTGACGTTGTAACCCCCGCGGATAGGCGGTTGCTCGTTTCCGGCATTCAAGCCGGCCTGGGTGAGCACGTCCGGCACGTCCTCCGCCTTCTCGTGGCGATACTCGGCGCCCACGACGACGCTCACCTCACCGGCCGGCAGCTCGAACAGGGACCCGCCGATCGTAGCGCCGGCGATGGACTGTTGCGTGAACGCCTGGCGGGCCGACGGTGCGCGCACGTAAGCCGCGGCTTCCGGCGAAATCGAGCCGAGCCCAAACAGGTTAATAGGCACACAGCCTTCGGCTCGCGCTGCCGGGTTGGCGCAGATCGGGTCGAAGGTGCCGGGGTCGCCGTCGCCGTCTACGGCATTCAGCGCCTCGCGCATGGCGAGCACGTTGATCTGGCCACCGCCCTGTTGGCTCGCATCCATGCGGCCGAAGCCGTAGTAGGCCTGCCAGTCCCACTTGTCGGCGATATCGCCCTCGAAACCGGCCAGCAGCCGGTACGTGTTGCGCTTCGCGCTGCTCCCACGGGCACCGATCTCGGTCATGCGGCGGGAGTACCCTATCTCCGTATCGCCCGCCGCAACCAGGGCGGCTCGTAGCGCCGCTGGAACGAACGGGTTATCGATCGAGATGCCGTCAATGTTCAGGTCGGCGTTCTCGTGCGGGAAGGGCTCCAGTTCGCTCTCCGTGCGGGTCTGCGCGAAGGTCGCCTCGACGAACGCGTTGATGCCGCCGTCCATTTCGTAGTCCAGGAGCGTGGACACGAGATAGCGCTCGAGCGGAACGGTGTAGCGGCGGAACGCCTGTCGATTAAACCCGAACTCGTCGGTATCCCACGGCGCAATGGTGGCGTTCGGGCCCGTGCCGGAGCTGATGCTGAACGATTCTCCGGTTGACGGGATGAAGAAGCGGCCGTGCTCGGAGAAGGTCGAGAAGAACGGCTGCGCTTCGGTCTGGCAATCTGCCGGATCGCTCGTTAACAGGCATTGTGCAATGTCATCGACCTGCGTGTTGGCACGTTCGCGCGCGAAGGTGCCTTTGTTCTCGGAGTAAGTCATCGAGATCACTGCATTGCCGCGGTCGTCGGCAAAGTTTCCGCCGGCCGTCAGGTTGAAACGGGACTCTATCTCGCCACCCGCGTCAGCCTCGCCGAACTGGTACCCGACCTTCACGCCTTCGAAATCATCGTTCAGGATGACGTTGATAACGCCGGCAAGGGCGTCCGAGCCATAGATGGCCGATGCACCGCCCGTCACGACCTCGACCCTCTCGATCAGCTCGACCGGGATGGTGTTGAAGTCCACCGCCGCGGAGCCCGCGACGCCGGAGACATAGCGCCGCCCGTTGACCAGCACCAGAGTACGGTCTTCTCCGAGGTTGCGCAGCTCCAGCGTGTTGATGCCGCTGGAGGTGGTGAGGAAGTTGGAATTGCCGGACGAAAGCGTCGACACGCCGAAGCTCGGTACCGCGCGCAGGATATCGGCGGCATTGATGAGGCCGGATTGACTGATGGCCTCGGCGTTGATGGTCGTTACCGCCGTGGGCGCCGTGAGATTAGCGCGCGGAATACGCGAGCCGGTGACGAGAATCTCTTCGAGATCCGCGGGTACTTCCTCCTGGGCGACTGCCGGGACGCACAATCCGATCGCACCGGCCCCTAGCAGTGCAAGCTGCACGGCCCGTGTAAGCTTTCGATTGATCATTTTCTTCTCCCTGAGAGCGTTAACTGGTGATGACGAACGTTTTTGTGATTGCCTTGTTAAAAACACCGCCCGGATGTCGCTCCTGGTGGATTGTTGCTTGTTCACCACAGCTATGAGCGGCCAGGCGGTTCCTGTATACCGCGCCAATGGCACGGCAGCGCGCCGTTTCCGGACCTCAGGCGTGTGCGATCGGTGACTGGCCGTTCCGGTGTTGTGAAAGCCCGACAAATTTCTGGGTGGTGCAAATAGCGGCCGGCTCGCTGCCGGCGGATGCGATCGTGGTGGCCGAACGAGGAATCCGGATCGGTGCCGGAGGGCTCACGAAGTGGGGATGGGAACCGTCGCCGGACCCGTCCGGCGGAAGATCCAATTTCAGGAGACCAGCGTTCTGCTCGAATGCAAAACCGAGCCCCGCAAGCATCGCAAGGTTCGGATCACCGTATACCGCCGCCTCGTGGGCATCCGGCGATGCCGCCCTCTATCTCTGGCGCGCCGAAGGCGACACATACGTGGACGGCAACCCGGTTGCCGGTGCGCAATCCTGTCGATCTGGTTGTACGGAACACCGGCCGTAGCGCTCCGCACTATTGCAGCCCGCGGCAAGGCGATCGCTCGACGCCGGGGAACCGGCCACCGCCGCGGGCTCCGGCTTCATTCCGTCGGCGCGCCACAGGTGCAGAGCAGCGTAACTGCGCCACGGACGCCACTCCTCCGTCCGGTTGGTGAGCGCGCCGCGCCTGTGGCGCTGCGCTGCCAAACGCGCCGACCCGCCGTGGTCCGCGTCGGAACAGGGAAAGGTATCGGGCTCGCCGAGCGCGCGCATCGCGATGTAATGCGCCGTACTTTCGTTCAGGCCGGGTAGCGCGACGAGCCGCTCGATCAACTCCCCCGCCGGGCCTTCGAAGTCAATCCGCCGGGTGAGCAAAGCCTCGGCGAGCGCGTGCACCGTAGCGATCTGCGGACCCGCGAGCCCGATGCCGTCGAGCCGGCCCGCGGCGAGCGCCTGCCCGGTGGGAAAAATATGCGTGAGCGTGCCGTCCGCGGTCCCCGTATCCGGGAAGCGCGAGCCGAAGCTTCGCACCAGGCGGGATACCAGCCGCCGCTCCGTTGCGGGCGATCCCTGGCTAAGCACGGCCCTGACGGCACATTCGAACCCGTTCCACGCGCCCGGGATACGCAAGCCCGGACACTCCCGGATCAGCGGCCCCAGCAGGCGATCGTCACGAAACGCGCCCTCGATCGACAGCGGATCCACGCTGAGGTCGAACACCCGCCGGGCGCGCTCTGTCAGCTTGAGCAAAGAGCGGGGGGGTACCTCGGACAGCTCGAGCAGCAGCGCATCACCGTCGGTTGCTGGCCGGAGCGTGACGCGCGCCGGCGTTCCGTCCTGCACGATGGTGCGAGAGTAGCGATCACCGTCGATGCGTTCGATCTCGGGGACGGCCCGAGCCGCCAGGAACTCGAGGGTGCTCCGCCAATCGTAGGGCGGCCGATACGCGAGCCTCAGCCGAATACCGTTTTCCTTACCGGAGGGCAGGACGGGGCGCCGACGATGGCGCCGCAGGTCGCTCGGCGTACGCCAATAAGCTTCGCGGAACGCTGCGTTGAAGCGCCTGAGGGAACCGTATCCCGCCTCGAGTGCGACCTCCATCATTGACAGGTCCGTCTCGTCGATCAGCCGTTTGGCAAAATGCAGACGGCGCGTTTGCGCGATAGCACCCGGGGATGCGCCCACGTGCTGCAGGAACAAACGGCGCAGATGGCGCGGGCCAATGCCGAGGCGGGAGGCAAGGCCTTCGACGGACTCGCCGTTGAGCAGCCCGTCATCGATCAGGCGCAGCGCCCGCCCGACGACCGCCGACGCACCGCGCCAGGCCGGGCTGGCCGGCGCGGCCTCAGGGCGGCAGCGGAGACACGGACGACAGCCTGCTTCGGCCGCGGCGGCGGCGGTCGCGTAGTAGCGGACTTTGCGCAACCTGCCCTTTGACGTCGGGCAGATGGGACGACAATAGATCCCGGTAGAGATGACGGAGACGAAGAAGCGGCCATCGAAGCGCGCATCCCGGGAGATGCGGGCGCGGTCGAGCGCCGCGCGATCGAGTTCCAGTCCCGGAACGATTCCCTGGCTCACGCCGCAAACCTACCGCCGCCGAAAGGTATGGGCCGATCGCGACCAGGTATCGATATGCGCCGCGTAATGACTCCTGGTCATGCGATGGGCGAGGGCAAGGTCGGAGATCGTCGAGGTGTCCATAAGGACAGGAACTATCCGCACCCGCCGTTACGGAACAAGAACCAATCCTCACGCTAAATGACCGACCACTTCGCATGCTGCTATCGAACATCATTTACGGCATCCGATACCGGATTTCCAAGTCGTCCAGGCAGCCGCCGAAGATTGCAATCGCCTGTTCAATTTCAGCGGGCGACAATCCAGCGTAACCTACGAGCAATCCCTGTCGCGACGGGGAATTCAGGAAGTGGGGTGCTATGGAATAGAGTCCGACTCCGCGGCGCCGCGCGGTTTCGATCAGAGCCTCGCAACGGGCACGGCTGTAACCCGGCAGCCAGACGACGACGTGCATGCCCGCCGGCGAAGCAACGACTTCGACTCGATCGCGAGCGTATCGCCCGAGTGCATCGAGCAGGGCCTTGTATCGAGCCCTCAGGGCGCGCGCCGCAACCCGCAGGTGCCGGTCGAAAGTGGCGCCGGACATGAAGTTCGCCAGTGCCTGCTGTTCGAGTGCCGCACTACCGAAGTCCGACAGCCGTTTCGCCGCGATGAAGTCGCTCCGCAGCGCGGCCGGAAGCACCATGTATCCGAGACGCAAGGACGGGAACAACACCTTGGAAAAGGTACCGACGTAGATGACACGGTCGCCGTCGTCCATTTCCCGGAGCGCGGCAAGCGGATACGCGTCGTAACGAAACTCGCCGTCGTAGTCGTCTTCAAGTATCCAGCAGTCCTTGCGGTCGGCATAGGCGAGGAGCTCCAGCCGGCGCGCCGGTGACAGCACCGCTCCTCCGGGAAACTGGTGTGACGGAGTGACGAAAACCAGCCGGGGAGGATCCCGCGGCAGTTGCGAACAGTCGAGTCCGTCGGTGTCCGCGGGAACCGGGATGATGCGGGCCCCGTGAGTCTGCATGATCTGTCGGGCGCCGAAATACGACGGCTCTTCCAGGGCCACGGGATCGCCTTCATTCACCAGCACTCGCGCCGCGAGGGCGAGTGCCTGCTGGGAGCCGTTGACGATCAGTACATCCTCCGGCCCTGCCTGGACACCGCGGCGGCGGCCGAGGTAGTCGCAGATCGCCGAACGGAGCGCGGGCAGTCCCTGCGGCTCGGGATAGGCGATGCGGCCACGTATCGAAGTGTCGGCCACCTCGCGTCGCCAGGCATTGATCATCGCCGGATTGGTGAGCGGCACGCCGTATTGCAAGTCGTAGCGCACGTCGCGCTGGTACGTCATCCTGCCTTGTCGCGGCATCTGGCGAAGTCGATGCGAATACCGTGACTGTGGCGGCGCCGTCGCGCGCCTCGTTTTCGACGCGGTCGGAACCTCGAGCTCGATCACGTAGGTACCGGACCCGGTGCGACTCTCCACGAAGCCCTCGGCCCGGAGCTGGTCGTAGGCGTCGATGACGCTATTGCGGGAGATCCCGAGGTCGACGGCCAGCGCACGCGTTGCCGGCAGGCGTACGCCGGGGCCGAGGCGTGCTGACAGGATGGCGGTCTTCAGCGCCCGGACAAGCTGCGCGTAGATTGCACCGCGCCCGTCGAGTTCCAAATGCATGGATCGATCTCCCCCGGTTCGTACGAGCTTGACGTATACGACCGGTTCTGGCTACCGGCGTTCACAAGCAATGGGACGAGACGAATACCAATGCGTACGCGAGCACCTTATGTCGCTCGCTTAAAACGGGCACGAAGCTGCGCGAGGATTCCAAGCACCCCTGGTGTTCACGTTGCGTTCGGTTAATTGACTGCGGAGGTGCCCGCGGTGTTCTGGTCGTGAATGAGGCGCCAGTGCCCACCCTCGAGCTTGAACACCAGCACGAGCCAGGACGTGCGTGGCGCACTTTCCTTCGTGTCAAGGTACTCGTAGCGCATCAGCACCGTTGCCATGTCGGCACCGACGATCGTCCTGACCACCTGGCCTTCCCAGACCCGGTCAGGATCCGTAAACCATTCCTCGTGCAAGGCAATCGCCTGTGCAGGCGTCGTCAGCGCTTCGCCATTGGGAAAGATCAGGTATAGCGTGTCACCGGGTGTAAGCGTTGAGGCAAAGGCGTCGAGATCACGCGACTGGATAGCTGTCAGGTGCCGGTCGAGTGCGGCGTCGAGCGGGCCGATCGGACGGGTTTGCAACGCCGGCCGTAATCAGCAGGAAGAGGGCGAGTATCGCGAGCTTGAATGCCGACGTGAGAAGGTTCATGAGAGCGCTCCTTCTCGCGCAAGATCATTGGCCGGCGCGGCGTGTTTCCGCGGAAAAGCACCAGCGACGATCCACGCGGCGCCCCAGAATGCCACGCACACGAACAGGCTCGTGAACTCGGGGCGGTCGCCGTTATAACCGGCCGGGCTCTCCACACTGGGGAGCAGCGGATGATCCAGCACCCTCGGCAAATGCAGGGTCAACGCCCAGACCGCAAACATGTAACCCGCGAGGATGGCAGCCAGCCGCGGCCATGCGCCGGTCACGATCGCGACACCCGCTGCAACATGGCCCGCGCCGGCCAGGTAGGCGAGGAACAGCGGCCAGGGATACCAATCGGGAATCAACAGCGCCGTGGGCTCGCCGTAAATGAAGTGGAGGATGCCGAACACCGGCAGCGACAGGCCGAACGCAAGACGCCCGGTCCGGATCCACTGGCCGCGAGCCGGGTTGGAATGCATGCCGGCCAGCACGAGCGCCGCACCGGCGAGCGCCAGGCATTCGAAAGTGCGAATCCACCACGGCGAGCGCAGCAGCTCGGGGTTGGTGAACGCGCTCGGGATGTGCAGCAGAACGATCCACGCTGCCAGAAAGGCGGCCAGCGCCGCCGCCAGCGGATAAACCTTGTATGACGCCAGCAAGGCGACTCCAGCGGCGAGGAGGAAGAGGCCCGTGAGGACAGCCAGGGTGGTGTAGCCCGGAATCCAGGCGGGCACGGGTTGCAGCGAATTGACGAAATCCGTCCAGGCGAGGCAGATGATGCCGAAGCCGGCGATGGAGGTGGCGAACAGCACGCGGCCGGCCGGCAGGTAATACGCTCGCATAAAGCAGTGCCCCCGGAGTTCGCGGGCGATAACGATACCAGCGATTGTCGCCGCCCTGAACAACCAATTGCGACGGCGTCCGATGCACCGAACATCAACGTCTACCGGGCTCGCCATCGCATCAATTGCGACGAGAACATCGCTCGCTGGTTATCCGCTGGAGACCGTATGCTCGGAGCGATGACGTTTTAGTTAGGACGAATATAGCGGCCAGGTGGCATCTGACCAGGTCCACTTGCGGTGCAGTTGCTGACACCACTCGCGGCTCGGTGTTGAGGTCCGAAAACGGCGAGTACCGTTATCGGGATCACGGACACTAGCGCCGGGGGAGCGCGTCGGGCACCTCGGGCCTCGAGGCGACAGTGCGCAACGACGACGTCCTCGGGACCCACACAATCCGGAGGTTTGGCGATGATCAGGAAAGTGTTCACGGTGTGCCTGGACTCTAAAGGCAATGGCCTTGCTCCACCCGCTCGAGTCCCGTTGAGGACCGGCATGCGAACGCCAGGTCGGCAGCCGCGAATACGAACGGCTCGAGCCGGATTGGCCTTCGGCGCCGTCGCGCTGGTCGCCTTTCCGCTGCAGGTAGCGGCGCTGGTCTACACCGGCGTCATCGGCTGGTCACCGGGTACCGCCGATCCCCCCGCAGCCCTGCCTCTCGAGCGGACAGCGAACGGCGCAGCGCCCTGGACCGGCCGCGGCGCCGTCGTGATCGACGCGGCTGCCGACGGGACCTCTACGCGGGAGGCCGTACGCGACGTCTGGACGCAGGTCGATGCGGCGTGGAATGCGCGCGATGCGCAAGCCTTCAGCCGGCACTTCGCCGAGGACGTGAGCTTCCGTTTCGTGCGGCGCGGCCAGTCGCTCGACGGTCGTGCGACGCTCCTCGAGCACTTTGGCGAGCAGTTTCCGCGCTATGCACCGGAGCTGCGCCACCGCACGCGCATCGATGCCGTGCGCGGCGTTGCACCCGGGGTATCCACCGCGGAGGGCGAGGTCCGGATAGTGCGGCCTGCTGCCGACGTCGAGGAGCCACCCGTCGTGCTGAGGACGTTCGCCATCTTTGCTGTGATGTCGGCGAGCGGCGAGGCCTGGACCATCCGTGCGCTCCGCGTCTATGAATTGCCGGCCGCGGCGGCGGATGCCGACTGATGCGCCTGCGGCAGGACCACGCTGCCGCCACCTGAAAAAACCGCTATGACAGGTTCTTCAGGAGGCGCAATCGGCTACCCGGGGACACATTTCACAGCGCACGAAAAGCAGCAGTTCCTCGTACTCCTGCCGGTCGATGACGCCGTCCCCGTTCCCGTCGGCCCGCTCGAAAAAGTCGCGCGGCCAGCTCAGCGGAGCGGCAGCCGCTTCGGCCGGCTCGAGAACGCCGTCAGAATTCCCGTCCGCCTGCTCGAAGATGGCCCGGCGACAAGCCTCGAGCGCCGGCCCTGACGTTGTCCGGCCTGTGAGCGGCCCCGAGTAGGCGATGCAACCGCTGATCAGCAGGCACGGAAGCAAGGCCGAAATCATTACAGCGTGTCGGATCAACCTGTAGCTCCGTCGGCCGGGTTCTCCGCGGGTGCGGACGCGAGCCCGGCATGCTTCAGGACGCTTCCGTGCCTTCTCTGCCACCAGTCCCGCTGCCATCCCGACGATCAGGAACGCGAGTCGGTACGCTCAGTCGAGGTCCAGCGCGCGCATCTTGCGCGTGAGCGTGTTGCGGCCCCAGCCGAGCAGTCGAGCGGCCTCCTGGCGGTGGCCGCGCGCGCATTTCAAAGCGGCGGTGATCAGTACCTTCTCGATTTCGGGCAGCGCCGTCTTCAGGAGCGGCGTTCCCGGGCGCGCCAGCTCCTGCTCCGCCCAGGTCCCGAGGCTACGCGTCCACGCTTCGAGGGCACCTTTCGACGTGGCGCGGCCGCCGACATCGTCGGGAAGATCGTCGGCGGTGATCACGCTGCCGGGTGCCGTGACGGTGAGGCGGCGCATCGTATTGACGAGCTGGCGTACGTTGCCGGGCCAGTCGTAGGCGGCCAGCCGTTCGACGGCTTCGCTGTTGATCGCCTTGGCGGAGGTATGCAGCTCCCGCGCCGCCTCCTCCAGGTAGTGCGCAAGCAGCAGCGGAATGTCCTCGCGCCGCTGCCGCAGCGGCGGAATGTCGATACGCATGACGTTCAGGCGGTGGTAGAGGTCCTCGCGGAACCGGCCTTCCGTGACCGCGCGCGCGAGATCCTGGTGCGTGGCGGCGATGACGCGCACGTCCACCTTGATCGAGGCCTGGCCGCCGACCCGGTAGAACTCGCTTTCCGCCAGCACGCGCAGCAGGCGGGTCTGCAGGCCCGGCGACATGTCGCCGATCTCGTCGAGGAACAGCGTGCCGCCGTCGGCCTGCTCGAAGCGCCCGATGCGCCGGCTTTCGGCGCCGGTGAACGCGCCGCGCTCGTGGCCGAAGAGCTCCGATTCGAGTAGCTCCGAGGCGATCGCGGAAGTATTGAGGGCGACGAACGGCTTGCCGGCGCGCGGCCCGTGGCGATGCAGGGCGCGGGCGACGAGTTCCTTGCCGGTGCCCGATTCGCCGGTGATGAGCACCGTCATGCTGGAGCGCGCGAGGCGGCCGATCGAGCGGAACACGTCCTGCATCGCCGGCGCCTGGCCGATGAGCGACGGGATCGGCGCACGCGGGTCCGCGGCCGCTTCCGGCACCGGGCGCCCGCTGCGACCCGCCGCCTTGTTCACGAGCTCGAGGGTCTCATCGAGGTCGAAGGGTTTCGGCAGGTATTCGAAGGCACCGCCGCGGTAGGCCGCCACGGCATTGTCGAGGTCCGAATGCGCGGTCATGACGATGACCGGGACCTCCGGATGATCAAGGCTCAAGCGCTCGAGGAGCGCGAACCCGTCGATGCCCGGCATGCGCACGTCGGTGATCAGGACGTCCGGCCGCCGGCGCTCGATGGCTTCCAGCAGGTGCTCGGCGCGCTCGAACGTGCGGGCGCGAAAGCCGCCCTGGCGGAGCGCGCGCTCGAGAACCCAGCGCACGGACGGGTCGTCGTCGACGACCCAGACGTCGGGCTCAGGGCTGCTCATCGCGCACCTCGCGCGGCAGCGGCAGGCGGACGAAAAACACGGTCCTGCCGGGCCGGCTCTCGAACTCGATCAGGCCGCCGTGACGGCTCAGGAGATCCTGCGCCACGGCGAGCCCGAGGCCCGTGCCGTCCGGGCGACCGGTCACCAGGGGATAGAAAATGGAATCCTGCAGCTCCGGCGGAATGCCCGGGCCGTCGTCCTCGATCTCCACGCTGGCAATCGCCCGGTGCCGGATATCGCCGATGGTGAAATCCAGCGTCGCGCGCGTGCGCACGACAATCGTGCCCCGGCCGCCGAGCGCCGTAGCCGCGTTCTTCAAAAGGTTCAGGAACGCCTGCACCATCTGGTCGCGGTCGAGGTCGATGAGCGGCAGGCCGGGATCGTAGTCACGCTGCACCGTCACCGGCGGCGCGGTCTGCGGCTCCACGAGCTTCAGCACGTACTCGATGAGCTCGTGCACGTTGACCGGCTCCTTCTTCGGCGGCCCGAGCGGTCCGAGCAGGGTATCGACCAGCGCGGCGAGCCGGTCGGCTTCGCTGATGATGACGCTCGTGTATTCCTTCAGCTCGTCGCTCGCGAGCTGCTTCGAGAGGAGCTGCGCGGCGCCTCTCAGGCCGCCGAGCGGATTCTTGATCTCGTGCGCGAGCTGGCGAATCATCTGCCGGCCGGCGCCGTGCTGCGCGATCAGCGCGTTCTCGCGGCTGATCCGCGAGCGGCGCGTGACGTCCGCCAGTTCGACGAGCAGGCAGCCGCGCATGGCGTTGCCTTGCATCGGCGAGACGCGGCATTCCAGGATGCGGCGTTCTCCCTCGACGCCCGGAGGGGCCCAACTCAGCTCGTCGGCAAAGCCGTGCCCCGTGGCCCGGGCGCGGCCGAGCACGTGCGCAAGCCCGGGGTCGTCGGCGAAGAGCTGCAGCAGCGGCCGGCCCCGGGCCCTGGCGCGGCTGATGCCGAGCAGGTCCTCGGCGGCGGCATTGAGCGCGACGACGAGCAGCCGGCGATCGAGAACGATCGCGCCCGTGCCGAGATGGTCGAGGATTTCCTGCGCTGCCGGGACCGCAGCGTCCGCCGGCAGCGCACCGCCGGCCTCGCGTTGCATCAGTTCCGATTCAGGATGGATGTCTGGTGAACATAGAAGCGGATCGGCTCGCTGCGAATCATGAGTTCGCCCTGCTCGTTCACGACTTCTGCCTGCAGGTTGTGCGTTCCCCGCCAGACTTCCTGCAAGTCCAGCGTCAGCCCGTCCGCCGGGAACACCTGGCCGTCGAAGTACACCCGCACCTGGTCGCCCGGCCTGAGCGCGGGCTGCAGGTTCAGCCGGACGGTCAGCTGGCCACCGATGTTCCATAGCGTCTCTTCGGGCGCGGGCGAGGCGAACTGCAGGCTGGTGTAATCGAACGCCTGCTGGGTCGGCGCCTGCTCACGCCGGACGGGCGGCGTCCGGCGCAGGGTTTCGAACTCCGCGGCCGGCGGCGGCGGCTCGCTTTCGGGCAGCCGGATCTCTTCGGCGCCGGGGTGCGGCGTATCGGAGTAGTGCACGACACCGTCCTCGTCGACCCAGCGGTAGACCTGCGCCGGGGAGGCGCTCGCCGCGAGCAGGGCCAGGAGGGCGATGCAGGTGGTTGTTCGCATTGGGTTAGCATAGCAGGGTGGGGGCGCGGCAAGCGTGCGGGAACGCACGAATACGAGTCGGGAGGCCGTTTCGCGAGGGGCCGCACCCGGGATTGTGGATTGAAGAACAGGGGCTGCGTTTTCGCGGGGGGCCACCCCGACGGGGGGTGTTTGGGGCAATGGCTCCCTCGG
>CAYRKH010000086.1:0-13323 GCA_964424805.1 uncultured Woeseiaceae bacterium | reverse complement strand
CGCCAAAGGTCCCCGGTGACACCCGGAATCCTTAGTGCCGTCGGTTAGCCGGAGGACACCCCCGGAATCCTCAGTGCCATTGGTTAGCCGGAGGACACCCCGGAATCCTCAATGCCATTGGTTAGCCGGAGGACACCCCGGAATCGTGGTGGGTTTCGGTGGTTTGGTTATTCCCCGTGCGGGATGCGTTCCAGGTGGACGCCGTTGTTGCGGCCGTCGTCCTGCAGGAATTTCTCGAGCGCGAACCGGCCGCTCCGGAAGGCGATCTCCGGCCACGGGATCTCGTCTTTCGCGAACAGCGCGGCTTCCAGCGTTTCGTCGCCGGCGGCAAAACCGCCGATCAGTTTCGCGGTGAAGAACAGGTGCACCTGTCCGGCCTCGATGACGTCCACCGACGCGAACAGGTGGCCCAGCTCCACTTCGGCGCAGGCTTCCTCGCGCGTTTCGCGCGCCGCGCCTTCCGCGATCGATTCGCCGAGTTCCATGAACCCGGCGGGGACGGTCCAGAAGCCCGCGCGCGGCTCGATGGCGCGCTTGCACAGCAGGATGCGTCCGTCCTGCTCCGGCACGCAGCCGACCACGATTTTCGGGTTTTCGTAATGCACGGCATTGCAGGAGTCACACACCCAGCGCGGGCGGTTGTCGCCGCGCGGCGTTTTCCGGGTGACCGTGCCGCCGCACCTGGAGCAGAATTTCATGATGTCCGGGAGAATGACCTGGTTCTTTATTCGTGGTGCCGGGAGCGAGAATCGAACTCGCACTCTGTCGCCAGAACCGGATTTTGAGTCCGGCGCGTCTACCAGTTCCGCCATCCCGGCCGTGAGCGGCGAGTATAGCAGGGCTCCCCGCGCCGCCTGCACGAGCCGCAGCAAGCCGCGACCCGTGCAGAAGCGCTCCGCCGGCGGCGCAAGCGCACGATCCCGCCTGCGCCTGCTGCGACGCTTTCCGGGAGCCGCGCATCTACACTGCGCCCTATGAGCAAGTTCACCGAGATCGATATCGACAGCGGAGTGATCAGGCGCGCGGCACGCGGCGACGCGCACGCGCACGCGATCCTCTACCGGGCGTTCTCGTCGCCGGTGTACTCGATCTGCCTGCGCTTCACGCGCGTGCCGGCGCAGGCCGAGGACCTTCTCCAGGAGACGTTCATGGAAGTGATTCGCAGCCTGCCGTCCTTTCGCGGGGAGGCGCCGGTGGGCAGCTGGATCAGGCGCATTGCCGTGACCAAGGCGCTGATGTTCCTGCGCTCGGCGTGGCACAGCCGCGGGCAAAGCCTGGACGACGACTGGGAAGAGGTGACGCCGGGGCGCGCGGGCGGCGTGCCGGCCGAGCCCGGCGACGCGCTCGATCTCGACGCCGCGCTCGCGAGCCTGCCGGCGGTCGGCCGCACCGTGGTCTGGCTGCACGACGTCGAAGGCTTTACGCACAAGGAGATCGCGGACTTCATGGGGAAGACGGAAAGCTTTTCGAAGTCGCAGCTGTCGCGCGCCTACCAGCGGCTGCGGCCGTTGCTCGAAGCGGAGACGGCGGCCGCGAGCGGCGAGGGTATCGAGGACCCGGTGCTCGGCGGATGCTGAGCGCGGGCAGGCATCCGGGTAGCTCCCATGACGGATAACGGACAGGACGACACGATGAATTGCGGATTGGGCAGCGCGGAGCGTGAGCTCCTGCAGGCAAAACTCGCCCGGTTACCGGAGACGCCGCCGCCGCGCGCCGTGTGGCAGCGCATCGTGGCCCAGGCGCGCGCGGAAGGACTGGTGCGGTCGCCGCGTTTCCCGGCCCCGGCGCGGTGGCTGTCCGGCGCGGGTCTCGCGGCCGCGGTCGTGCTGGCGGTGCTGAATTTCGAGACGCCGCCGCCGGGCACGCCGGAGGCGGCCGGCGAGCAGGCCTTCCCGACGGTACCGCCGTATACGGCCGACAACCGGGCCGTGCGGCTCAGGACGTTGAACGCGCTGATGGTGGAGTCGCAGCAGCTCGAGCGGGACCTGCGAGCGCTGCCGAGCGAGCCGGTGGTCGTTCGCGCCGGCACCGCGGCGACCATTGCGGCCGTGGAAGACCAGATTGCGGCGATCGATTACCGGCTGAATTACGCACCGGGGCGGCTGCGCCACGACGAGGCGGAGCTCTACTGGCGCGAGCGCGTGCGGCTGATGAACCTGCTCGTGCAGCTGCGCACGGTGCAGGCACAGCGGAATGCCTTCTAACCGGCATCCGGAATGGCGAACATCGAGGAGAGCATACCCATGACACCGAAACGGTATCGACTGCTGATCGTTGCCCTCGCGGCAATCGCATCGGCGCCGGTTCCTGCGCAGGCCAGCGAGGATTCCGGAAGGCCGGCGCGCGCCCCGGCGCAAACGGCGAAGCACGCCGAAACGTTGGAGGTGCAGCTGCGTGCGGCGGAAGAGCGGCTCGCGGAAGCGGCGGCGCAGGTCGCCGAGCTGAGCCGCAGCCGCCTGCCGGACATGAGCTACGTGGAGCGCCACCTGCAGCGCCTCAATCGTCCCGCCCTCGGCGTGACGATCGGCCCCGGCGAGGAGGAGGGCCCGGTGAAGGGCGTGACGGTGCGAGGGGTGACGCCCGGCAGCGCCGCGGAGGAGGCCGGCCTGCGCGCCGGCGACGTGCTGACGGCGATCGACGGCGAATCGCTGGGCGCCGATACGGAAGCGGCCGCCAACGACAAGCTGCTGGACTTCATGGCCGGCGTCGAGGCCGGCGATACGCTCGACGTGCAGTATCTTCGAGACGGCGACAGCCGGACCGTGGAGGTGGAGCCGAAGCCGGGTATCGCGATGGCGTTCCGCAGCCGGGACTGGAAAACCCCGCTGGCGCCATTCGCACCGGGCTCGCGGGTGTTCGCGCTGAACCTGGGCGGCAGCTGGGGCGACATGGAAATGGTCTCGCTGACCGCGGACCTGGGCCGCTATTTCGGGACCGACGAGGGACTGCTCGTGGTGCGGGCACCGCAAGACGAGAGCCTGAAGCTGCGCGACGGCGACGTCATCCAGAGCATCGACGGCCGCGAACCGAACTCCGCGTCGCATGCGATGCGTATCCTCGCCTCCTACGCGCCGGGCGAGATCCTGCAGGTCCAGATCATGCGTGACCGCAAGCGGCAGACCCTCAGCATCGAGATGCCGGATCACCGGCAGGGGAGGTTGCACTTCGAGTTTGCGGCCCCCGGACCGGCACCGCGTCCCGCGCCAGTGGCGGCGCCTGCCGTGCCGGCCGTTCCGGCAGGCAAGGAACGCATCTGAGCGGAAGGCGTCGCGGCGCGGCCGCGATTGGCTACCATAGGCGACCATGCACGTCGCCGACTTCGATTACGAACTGCCGAATGCGCTGATCGCGCGATTTCCGCCGGCGCGCCGGCGCGACAGCCGGCTGCTCGTCGTCGACGCGCGCCGGGACCGGAGGGTCGACCGGCGCTTCGACGACCTGCCGGAGTGCCTGCAGGCCGGCGACCTGCTGGTCATGAACGACACGCGGGTCATCAAGGCGCGGCTGCGCGGACGCAAGGAAAGCGGCGGGGCGGTCGAGGTTCTCGTCGAGCGGCTGCTCGGACCCGCCAGCGCGCTCGCGCAGGTCCGGGCCAGCAAGACCCCGAAGCCCGGCTCGTCGATCGAGCTGTGCGGGGGCGCGCGCGCGACCGTCGCCGGGCGCCGCGGCGGGTTTTTCCGGCTCGACTTCTCCACCGACATCGAACCGCTGCTCGAGCGCGCCGGCGAAGTGCCGCTGCCGCCGTACCTCGGCCGCGAGGCCGAAGCGGCGGACGACGAGCGCTACCAGACCGTGTTTGCGCGCCGGCCCGGTGCCGTGGCGGCGCCGACCGCGGGACTGCATTTCGATGAGCCGATGCTCGGCGAGCTCTCGGAGGCAGGCGTGCAAACGGCGTTCATCACGCTGCACGTCGGCGCCGGCACGTTCCAGCCGCTGCGTGCCGAACGCGTGGCCGACAACCGCCTGCACGCGGAACGGGTGATCGTCGATGCGGCCGCGTGCGAAGCCGTCCGCGCCACGCGCGCGGCGGGGGGCCGCGTCGTTGCCGTCGGCACGACGGCCGTGCGCGCGCTCGAGAGCGCCTCGGCGAGCGGCGGGATCGAGCCCTTCGACGGCGAGTCGGAGCTCTTCATCGTGCCCGGCTATCGTTTTCGCACGGTCGATGCGCTCCTCACCAACTTCCACCTGCCGCGCTCATCGCTCCTGATGCTCGTCGCGGCGTTCGCCGGGCGGGAGCGGATCCTCGAAGCCTACCGGCATGCCGTTGCCGCGGAGTATCGCTTCTTCAGCTACGGTGACGCGATGCTGGTCATACCCGGCGCGCCCGCCCGCGCATGAAACTGACGATTACGGCGCAGTGCGGCGCGGCGCGGACCGGCCGGCTCCGGTTCCGGCGCGGCGAGGTCCGCCTGCCCGCCTTCATGCCGGTCGGTACTTACGGCACGGTGAAGACGCTGACCCCGGAGGAAGTCGCGGCGGCCGGCGCCGACATCATCCTCGGCAACACGTTTCACCTGATGCTGCGCCCGGGTGCTGCCGTCATTCGCCGGCACGGCGGCCTGCACCGGTTCATGAACTGGCGCGGCCCGATCCTGACGGACTCCGGCGGCTTCCAGGTGTTCTCGCTGGCTGCGATGGCGCGGGTGACACCCGACGGCGTCACCTTTCGATCGCCCGTGAACGGCGACGAGGTGTTCCTGTCGCCCGAGCGCTCCATGGAAGTCCAGCATGACCTGGACGCCGACGTCACCATGATCTTCGACGAGTGCACGCCCTATCCCGCGACGTTCGCAGAAGCGCAGCGCTCGATGCAGCTCTCGCTCGACTGGGCGGCACGCAGCCGCCGCCGCTTCGACGAGCTGCGCGACGCCGACCCCGGGCGCGGCGAGGCGCTGTTCGGCATCGTGCAGGGCGGCGTGTACGATGCGCTGCGCCGTGAGTCGCTGGACGGACTGGCTGCCATCGGCTTCGACGGCTACGCGGTAGGCGGCCTCGCCGTCGGCGAGACGGAAGCCGAGCGGCTGGCCGTGCTCGAGGGGCTGCTTCCGCACATGCCCGCGGATGCCCCGCGCTACCTGATGGGCGTCGGCACCCCCGTCGACATCGCGGAATCCGTGGCGCGGGGCATCGATCTGTTCGACTGCGTCATGCCCACGCGCCACGCGCGCAATGCGCAGCTCTTCACCTCACGCGGCGTCGTGAAGATCCGCAACGCGCGCTATGCCGACGACACCGGTCCGCCGGACCCGGCGTGCGACTGCTATACCTGCCGGCACTACAGCCTCGCCTACCTCCGCCACCTCGAGAAGTGCGGCGAGATGCTCGGGCCGCGCCTGGCGACGATCCACAACCTGCACTACTACCAGCGGCTGATGGCCGACCTCCGCGACGCCATCTCGGAAGGCACGCTCGCCCGGTTCGTCACGAACCTCAGGGCGGTATACCAGGAGTAGGAGCGCGCAGTGCGCGCGATGCCACGGTGGTGCGGTATTGCCACCACCGCAGCGGAATTGCACCGCGGTGGCATCGCGCGCGATGCGCGCTCCTACGACGGGGGTGGCGATCGCCTGGAACCGTCACGGTGGTGCGGTATTGCGATCACCGGAGCGGAATTGCACCGCGGTGGCATCGCGCGCGATGCGCGCTCCTACGGCGGGGGTGGCGATCGCCTGGAACCGTCACGGTGGTGCGGTATTGCCATCACCATAGCGGAATTGCGCCGCGGTGGTATCGCGCGCGATGCGCGCTCCTACAAGGGGGGGCGATCGCCTGGGGCCCCGGCAGCGGAATTGTTTCAGGCGTCCACACGGCCGGGGATCGTGTGCCATAATAGCGCGCTGTCACTCAGTCCCGGGCCCGGTCGGGCCCGCTACATAGCCGGAACAGCATGGATTTTCTGATTCGCAACGCTTATGCCCAGGATGCGCCGCAGGCCGATCCGTTCGGGTTCCTGCTGCCGATGCTCGTCATTTTCGGCGCTTTCTATTTCCTCCTGATTCGGCCGCAGCAGAAGCGGCAGAAGGCGCATACGGAGCTGGTGTCCGGGCTCTCGGTGGGCGACGAGGTGGTGACCGCGGGCGGGCTGCTCGGCCGCATCACCGGGGTGAGCGACCATTACGCGACGCTCAAGATCGCGGACAACGTCGAGATCAAGATCCAGAAATCGACCGTCTCCGCCGTCGTACCGAAAGGCACGATAGACGCCGCCTGAACGGCCTCGCGCCATGAACCGCTATCCTCTCTGGCTCAACCTGCTGGTGCTCGGCCTGGTGCTGACGGGCATCGTGTTCGCCCTGCCGAACGTCTACGGCACGGTGCCGGCGGTGCAGATGGCGGCGCCGGGCGGCGGCACGTACACAGAGGAGCAGGCTGCCCAGGTATCGGAGCTGCTGGTGCGCGAGGGCCTGACGCCCGAAGCCGCCTACGTCGAGCAGGGCCGGGTCGTCGTGCGCTTCGAGTCGGTGCGCGAGCAGGAGGAGGCCACGAACCTGCTTCGCGAGCGCTACGAGGACGCGGGCGTATCGCCGACGCTGACCGCCGCGCTGCCGGCCTGGCTGCGCGCGGTCGGCATCCAGCCGATGTCGCTCGGGCTGGACTTGAGGGGCGGCGTGCACATCCTGCTCGAGGTCGACGTCGAGTCGGCCATCGCGAGCCGCCTCGCGAGCTACCAGCAGGACATCGACCAGCGCCTGCGCGACGCCAATATCCGCCACCGGGTCGATCTCGACGGCCGTACCCTGAGCGTACGCCTCACGAACGACGCCGACGCCAGCCGGGCGCGCGACATCATCAGCCGCGCGGATCCCGCGCTCCTGATATTCGACGGATCCGACAGCACGCTCACCGTGCGCATGAGCGATGCGCAGATCGCCGCGCGCCGGGAATTCGCGATCCAGCAGAACACCACCACCTTGCGCAGCCGGGTCGACGAGCTCGGCGTGTCGGAGCCGCTCGTCCAGCGGCAGGGGCTCGATCGCATCGTCGTGCAGCTGCCGGGGGTGCAGGATGCCAACCGGCTGGACGACATCCTCACGGCAACCGCGACCGTGGAGTTCCGCCTGGTCGATCTCACCGGCGACAGCCCCGGGTCGCGCCGCTACTCGGGCCGCGGTACGCAGCAGTCGCAGATCCTGAAGCGCGAGGTGATCGCCTCCGGTGACCAGATCATCGACGCCGAAGCGGGCTTCAGCGAGGGCCAGCCGGCCGTCTTCATCACCCTGGACGGCGCGGGTGGCGAGAGCATGCTCGCGACGACCCGCCAGAACCTGCGCAAGCCGATGTCGACGGTGTTCATCGAAACCAACCGCGAAACCATCATGCGCGACGGGGAGCCGACGCACCGCGTGACCCGCACGGAAGAAATCATCAGCACGGCCACGATCAACGGCATCTTCAAGGACCGGTTCGTGATCACGGGACTGACCGCCGGGGAGGCCCGCGATCTTGCGCTCCTGCTGCGCGCCGGCGCACTCGCCGCGCCCGTCTACAAGATCGAAGAACGGACCATCGGCCCGAGCCTGGGCCAGGACAACATCGAGCGCGGATTCCGGGCCGTGGTCGTGGGCTTCCTCGCCGTCGTGATTTTCATGGTCATGTACTACAAGTGGTTCGGCATGATTGCGAACCTCGCGCTGCTCTCCAACGTGATCTTCATCGTTGCCTTCATGTCGATGCTGCAGGCCTCGCTGACGCTGCCCGGCATCGCCGGCATCGTCCTGACGGTCGGCATGGCGGTCGACGCGAACGTGCTGATCTTCGAGCGTATACGGGAGGAGCTGGTCGCCGGTACCGCGCCCAGTACCGCGATCACCCTGGGGTATGAGAAGGCATTCTCCTCGATTGCCGACGCCAACATTACGACCCTGATCGCGGGCCTCGTGCTGTTCCTGTTCGGCACCGGGCCGGTCAAGGGCTTTGCCGTCACGCTGTCGATCGGCATCGTCACCTCGATGTTCACCGCGGTGGTCGGCACCCGCGCGGTGGTCAACCTCGTCTACGGCGGGCGCAAAGTCGCCAGCGTTCCGGTCTGATATCCCGATATGAAGTGGGTAAAAGACAACACGAACATCGACTTCCTGAGCGACAAGCCGCGACGGATTGCGCTCACGATCTCCGCGCTGGCCGTCATCATCTCGATTGCCGCGATCGCCATCCGGGGCCTCGAATTCGGCATCGACTTCACGGGCGGCATCCTGCTCGAGGTCGGGTACCCGGAGCCCGCCGACGTGGACGGCATCCGGCAGCTGATGAGCGATGCCGGTATCGAGGACGTGCAGGTGCAGAGCTTCGGCCAGCCGACGGACGTGCTCCTGCGCCTGCCCCCGCAGCCGGACGTGGATGCCGACGAGTTCGGGGAGCACCTGGCCGAGCTGCTGGCCTCGGATCACCCGGGCGTCCAGGTCCGGCGGGCCGAGGTGGTCGGGCCGCAGGTGGGCGCGGACCTGCGCGAGAAAGGCGCCACGGCGATGATCTATGCCACGCTCATGATCTTCGTCTACGTCATGTTCCGCTTCCAGTGGAAGTTCGCCCTCGGCGCCATCATCGGACTCGTGCACGACGTCGTCGTGGTGATCGGTTTCTTTGCCTTCTTCCGCTGGGAGTTCGATCTCACGGTACTGGCATCAGTGCTGGCAGTGATCGGCTATTCGCTGAACGACACCGTGGTGGTATTCGACCGCGTGCGCGAGAATTTCATCGGGCTGCGGGGCCTCACGCCGGCGGAGGTCATGAACCGGTCCATCAACGACACCCTGTCACGGACGATCATGACGGGGGTCACGACCCTGCTCGTGCTGTTCGCGCTCTATTTCCTCGGCGGCGAAACGCTGAAGTCGTTCTCGCTCGCGCTGATCATCGGCGTGATCATCGGCGTGTTCTCCTCCGTGTACATCGCGAGTGCCTCCGCCATGTTGCTCGACGTCAAGGCCCACGACCTGGTGCCGTCCGAGAAAGACAGGAAGCTGATCGACGACCTCCCGTAGGAGCGCGCACTGCGCGCGATGCCACGGCGACGAATCGTGGCATCGCGCGCGATGCGCGCTCCTACAGTGCTATTCGATGCGCTTCCGGGTCAGGGCCGCTCGAAGAACTTCCGGATGTCCGGGGCGAACAGTTGCGCCAGTGCGCTGTAGACCTTGGGCGTGCCGGTCAGCACGTGGCCGGTTGCCAGGAAATCTTCGCTGCCGTCGAGGCCGCTCACGATGCCGCCCGCTTCGCGGATGAGGAGCGCGCCGCCGGCGATGTCCCACTGGCTCAAACCGGTCTCCCAGAATGCGTCGAGCCGGCCCGCGGCGACGTAGCAGAGATCGAGCGCGGCGGCGCCCGGGCGGCGCACGCCGGCGGTGGCCGCAACCGCCTTCTTGAGCATGTTGAAATAGGCCTCCGACGGCTCGCCGGGATCGCGGAACGGGAAGCCGGTGCCGACGAGCGCGCGCTCCAGCGACCGGCAGCCGCTGACGCGGATGCGGTGGCCGTTGAGCTGCGCGCCCGCGCCGCGCGAGGCGCTGAAGGTCTCCTGGCGCATGGGATCGTAAACGGCCGCGTGCTCGATCCGGCCGCGGTGCAGCAGCGCCACGGAGACGGCGAACACGGGAAAGCCGTGCAGGTAATTGGTGGTACCGTCCAGGGGATCGATGACCCAGAGGTACTCCGATTCGCCGCTGGCGCCGCTTTCCTCGGCGAGGATCGCGTGGTCGGGATAGTGCTTGTGGATGGCGTCGATCACCGCACGCTCGGCGGCACGATCGACCTCGCTGACGAAATCGTTGCGTCCTTTGAGCTCCACCTTGATCTTGTCGAGCTTGTTGAGACTGCGAATGAGGGTATCGCCGCCGCGGTGCGCGGCCATCACGGCGACGTTCAACAGTGGATGCATCGCTTCCTGCCGGGTTATCGAAAGAACGAAGCGGAATCCCGCCCCGCGTCATCTGTATCGTCGGGAGCGGGAACCGCGGGGGCGCTAGAATAGCAGACCCCAAGCCGCAATAGCATTGACGCACATGACGACAGCAGCATGGCCACCAGGATAGTCCTCGTCGGCACGACGCACCCCGGCAACATCGGCGCCGTGGCTCGCGCGATGAAGAACATGGGCCTCTCTGACCTGGCGCTGGTAGCGCCGCGGTACTTCCCGCACGCCGAAGCAACCGCGCGCGCTTCCGGCGCGGAGGACCTGCTGGAAGCCGCCGTCGTGACCGGAACCCTCGCCGAGGCGCTGCGCGGCTGCCGTTTCGTGGCGGGCGCGAGCGCGCGAGCGCGCACCATCGACTGGCCGGCACTGGGGCCGCGCGAGTGTGCCGAGCGGCTGGTCGCGGAAAGCCGCGGCGGCGACGTCGCGGTCGTGTTCGGGCCGGAGAAGTCAGGGCTCACCAACGAGGACCTCGACCATTGCCAAGCGCTGCTCTCGATCCCGGCGGATCCTGCCTTCAGCTCCCTGAATCTCGCGATGGCGGTGCAGATCGTCTGCTACGAGCTGCGCCTGGCCCGAACCGGGGCGCCGGTCGCGACGCCCGAGCGCGAGGTGCCGCTCGCGACCAGCGAAGACCTGGAGCGCTTCTACGCCCATCTCGAGCAGGTGATGACCGCCAGCGGCTTCCTGGATCCGGACAATCCTCGTTTCCTGATGCGCAGGCTGCGGCGCCTGTTCGCGCGCGCCCAGCCCGACCAGAACGAGATCAACATCCTGCGCGGCATCCTCGCCTCCGTGGAGCCCGCTTCCGGCAAGAGCGGCGCCGAATGAGCACGCCCGCCGAACTCGTGTACCTCGATTACGCGGCGACCACCCCGCCGGACCCGGCGGTCGTCGACGCCATGCAGCGGTGGCTGTCCGGCGAGAGCGGCTTCGGCAATCCGTCCTCCGTGCATGCCGCGGGCCGCCGGGCGCACGCGGCCGTCGAGGAGTCGCGCGCAAAGCTCGCGGAGCTGCTCAACGCGGACCCGGGCACCCTCGTGTGGACCTCCGGCGCCACCGAAGCGAACAACCTCGCCATCCTCGGCGCGGCCCGCCTGCGGGCCCACCGCGGCCGCCACCTCATCACCATGCGCACCGAGCACAAGTCGGTCTCGGACACGTTCGCGGCGCTGGAGCGGCAGGGCTTTGCCGTCACCTGGCTGTCGCCGCGCAAAGAAGGGCTGCTCGACCTCGACGAGCTCGACCGGTCGTTTCGCGACGACACCCAGCTCGTGTCGGTCATGCACGTCAACAACGAAACCGGCGTGATCCAGGACATCCGCGCCATCGGCGAGCGCTGCCGCCAGCGAAACGTGCTGTTCCACTGCGACGCCGCGCAGTCCGTCGGCAAGCTGCCGCTCGACCTGTCAGCGCTGCCCGTAGATCTCGTGTCGATGACGGCACACAAGTTTTACGGCCCGCAGGGCATCGGCGCCCTGTACCTGTCCCCGCGCCCCGAATGCCGCATCGAGCCGCTGCTCCATGGCGGCGGCCAGGAGCGGCGCCTCCGGCCCGGTACGCTGCCGGTGCACCTGGCGGTCGGGATGGGCACGGCGGCGGCCGTCGCCGGCGCGCGCCTCGAGGACGGCCGCCGGCACTGCGCGGCGCTGAACGAGCGGCTGTGGCGGGGGATCGGCGGCATCGAGGGCGTCGTCAGGAACGGCAGCCCGGAGCACACCTTCCCCGGCATCCTGAACGCCAGCATCGCCGGGATCGAGGGCGAAAGCCTGCTGCTCGCGCTGGAGCCGCTCTGCGTCGCCCGCGGCTCCGCCTGCAACGCGCAGGGCGGCGAGCCCTCGTACGTGCTGCGCGCGCTGGGGCGCGGCGACGAGCTGGCGCAAAGCGCCGTGCGCTTCAGTTTCGGCCGGCAAACGACCGCGGCCGAGGTGGATTTTGCGTGCGCGGCCTACGCGCAGGCCGTCGCGCACTTGCGTACAATCATGCCGCCGGTGGCCGGCACGCGGGCGGCCTGATGGCCGCGGCCGCCTACAACGAGGAAGTGCGCCGGCTGTTTGCCCGCCCGGCGCACGCGGGCGACCTGCCGCCGGGCAGCCCCGGGGCGGCCAGCGCGGAAGCCTCGGAGTCCGCGGCCGGGTGCCGGGTAAGGCTTTCGGCATCCCGGGACGACGGGCGGCTGTCCGCGGTACGCTTCCGCGCGTTCGGCTGCCCGCACCTGGTGGCCGCGGCCGAAGCCTTCTGTGCGGAGGTCGAGGGGCAGCCCGTAGCCGCGCTCGGCGCACCCCGGGTAGCGGCGCTGATCGAGCGGCTGGCGGTCCCGGTCGGGAAAACCGGCCGGCTGCTGCTGCTCGAGGACGCAGCAGCGGCGCTGGCGCGCAAGCTCCGGCAGGCGCCGGGGCAGGGAACCAATGACGTGGAAAGGTGACTAACTAACTGATATGGCTATTACATTGACGGAACCGGCGGCCGACCGGGTACGCGGCCACCTCGACGCGCGCGGCAAAGGCCTGGGACTGCGGGTCGGGGTGAAGAAAACGGGATGCAACGGCTTCGCGTACGTCGTGAACTATGCCGACGAGATCGAGGCCGGGGACGTCGTGTTCGAGGAGCGCGGCATCAAGATCGTCGTGGACGCCAAGAGCCTCGAGCTGATCGACGGCACCGAGGTGGACTTCGTGAAAGAGGGGCTGAACGAGGCCTTCCGCTTCCGCAATCCGAACGTCACCGGCGAATGCGGCTGCGGGGAAAGCTTCAGCATATGATTCGCGCCCGGCCGGGGCGCGTTGCCCCGCCCGTGGCGCCTCCGTAGAATCGACCGTTTTTCGCGGCCGGCATCGCGTCCGGCCGCCCCCATTCACCAGACAGGGAAGCACCTATGGCCGTTGAACAAACGTTGTCGATCGTCAAGCCGGACGGAGTGGCGAAGAACCTCATCGGGGAAATCTTGAGCCGCTTCGAGAAAGCGGGCCTTCGCATCGTCGCGGCGCGCATGATGCACCTCACGAAAGACGAGGCGGAAGCGTTCTACGCGGTGCATCGCGAACGGCCCTTCTACGACGACCTGGTGCGCTACATGACCTCGGGGCCGGTGATGGTCCAGGTGCTGGAAGGCGAGGGCGCCATCGACAAGAACCGCCGTATCATGGGCGCAACGAACCCCGCGGACGCGGAAAAGGGCACCATCCGCGCGGATTTTGCGGAGAGCATCGAGCAGAACGTGGTCCACGGCTCCGATGCGCCGGAGACGGCGGCCCGGGAGATCGAGTTTTTCTTTGCCGAATCGGGGCTCTGTCCGCGGACGCGCTGACAGGGGCGTTGACCGCTGGGGCCGGCAGGGCCACCAGCGGAGTGCCAGCGGCGGCGGCGGTGGCGGCCGAAAGCTGCGCGCCGGGGATTGGCGGAGCCGCAACCGGGGG
>CAYRKH010000085.1:0-13360 GCA_964424805.1 uncultured Woeseiaceae bacterium | reverse complement strand
ATCGCGCGCAATGCGCGCTCCTACCGGGCTACCCGCCAGACCACGTTCCCGACATGGTCCGCTACCAGCAGCGCGCCGTCGAATCGCGCGCAATGCGCGCTGCTACAGGGCTACCCGCCAGATCACGTTGCCGACGTCGTCCGCTACCAGCAGCGCGCCGTCGCCGGCGACGGCAACGCCCACCGGGCGTCCGCGCGCTTCGCCATCCTCGTTCAGGAAGCCGCTCAGCACGTCTTCCGCGGGTCCGGCGGGCTCGCCGCCCTCGAACGGCACGAAAATCACCTTGTACCCGCTCAGCACGTCCCGGTTCCAGGAACCGTGCTGCCCGATGAATGCCCCGTCGCGGTAGTGCTCCGGCAGCAGCTCGCCGTCATAGAACACGAGCCCGAGCGACGCGGTGTGCGACCCCAGCGCGTAATCCGGAACGATCGCGCGGGCGACGAGGTCCGGGCGCTGCGGCTCGACCCGCTCGTCGACGTGCTGCCCGTACCAGCTGTACGGCCAGCCGTAAAAGCCGCCTTCCCGGATCGACGTCATGTAGTCCGGCACGAGGTCGTTGCCGATCTCGTCGCGCTCGTTGACGGCTGCCCACAGCTCACCGCTCTGCGGCTGCCAGTCGAGGCCGTTGGGATTCCGGAGGCCCGTTGCGAACAGCCTCGTTGCACCGGTGCCCGGTTCGATCTCGAGGATGGCAGCGCGGTTCGCTTCCATTTCCATCCCGTTCTCGGCGGCATTGCTGTTGGAGCCCACGGTGACGTAAAGGCGGGAACCGTCGGGGCTCGCGACGACGTTTTTCGTCCAGTGATGATTGAACGGGCCCGCCGGCAACTCCGCGACCACCTCGCCGGGGGCGCTGATCCGGGTTTCGCTGCCGCGGTAGGGAAAGCGCACGATCGCGTCCGTGTTCGCCACGTAGAAGTCGTTGCCGACCAGTTCCATGCCAAAGGGTGAGTTGAGGTTCTCCAGGAACGTCGATCGCGTCTCGGCGCGGCCGTCACCGTCCGTGTCGCGCAGCAGCGTGATGCGGTTGGCGCTCGGCGTGGCGGCGCCTGCGTTCTCCATGACCTCACCCATGATCCAGCCGCGGATGCCGCTGCCGTGCTCGGGTCGCACCGGGGCATTGGTTTCGGCCACCAGCACGTCCCCGTTCGGCAGCACGTACAGCCAGCGCGGATGATCGAGCCCGCGTGCAAAGGCGTTGACGGTGAGCCCGTCCGCGGCCTGCGGGGTCGCGCCCTCGGGCCAGCCAACGGCCGGCGCGATGTTGACGACGGGGACCAGCGTGGGATCGGGCTCCGGCAGCGCCGGATTCGGGCCCATGCCGGCATCGATCGGCAGCACCGGGCTCCCGCCGCACGCCCCGAGGGCGAGCACGGTGCCAAGGATGAATAGCGGCTTCGCGGGACGGTACATCGGCAGGTGCTCCTTTCGTCCCCGGCTCCCCCGCTTCCGCATCAGCGTAGCACAGGTCGCCGAGCACGATGCAGCGCCCGGAATCAGTGCTTACCCTGTTGTATGTCCCTCGCCCGGCCGTATCGATCGTTCGCGCCGCTTCGGCGCCACCTCCTGTTCGTAGAGCCGATCGAAATGCTCCGTCAGGTCGAGGCCGTGGGCGCTCTGTTCCTCCAGGTGCGCCTCCAGCGTGTCCTTGGTCTCCATGATCTGCCTGAACAGCGGGCTGCTCTCCCGCGCGTTCTCGGGCGGCATGCCTCCCATGCGACGCTCGAGGAACAGTTTCGTCGCGTGCAAGGCGGCGAATTCCTGCTGCAACGAGCGCCGGATGTATTCGGGCTTGTCGATGGCACCGCTGACGGCCGCGCGGTGGATCTCCTCGAACCGGGCGCTGCGCCGCAGGTTGTGCAGCTCGAAGACCAGCCCGGCGAGCTGGTCCCACCCGGAGCGCTGCGAGTTGACCCGGATCAGGGCGGTTCCCGCCGGCGCGGAGCCGCCGCGGGACGGGTACTCGTGCTCCGCCGCGCGCCCGGTAACGGGTTCGGCAGGGTCCCAGAGAGGCTGCGGGTCTCCGCTGCCGAGCTCATCGACCAGCCATTCCCGGATCTCTTGTCGATCCATGAGTACGGCGGCGATCTGCGGGCGATCTTTCAGGATCACCTCGAGCTGCGTTTGCCCGGAAATGGCACCCTCGGTCACGGCGAAGGCCGGCAGGCAAACCGCCACGAGGAACAGCGCAACGGAAATGGCCGGGTGCCGCATCAGAACCACACCAGCAGCGCGAGGCACAGCACGCCGTAGATCGCGACGACGGTCCAGTAATATCCGGGCGCGTCGCTGCGCACGACGGTGCGCGCACCCGGGCCGGACCTGGCCACCACCCTGCCGGTAGAAACCGCGTAGAGCACGTAAGCCAGGAGTACGACGCCGAGCAGCTTGAACATCCGCTTCCTCCGCTTCCGTCGCCAGGTCCCGGTCCAGTCTACGGTAGCGCGAGTCGGCGGTCACCGTCGTCGCCTGTTTATCCGTGTTGCCGGCCCTGCCGCGTTTCCCTCACGCCGCGGTGACCACGATGGGGGCACCGCGGGTGATGATCATGGTGTGCTCGTACTGCGCCGAGAGGTTTCCTGGCTGGGCGAGCAGCGTCCAGCCGTCCTCGCCTTCCCTGACGTGCCGGCTCCTCGTGGACAGGAAAGGCTCGATCGTGATCACCGCGCCTTCCTCCAGGATGCGGCGATCGCGCGGCGCGCGATAGCCGGGGATGTGATCGGGCGCTTCATGCAGCGCCCGGCCCACGCCGTGGCTGCCGAGATTCTCGATGATGCGGAAACGGTGCTGTTTCGCCGTACGCTCGATGGCGGCGCCAATTCCGTTCAACGGGGCGCTCGCGCGGGCTGCCTGCATGGCGGCGGCGAGCGCCTGCCGGGTCGCGTGGCACAGCCGGTTCTTCAGGTCGGAGGAGGGCGGCACCACGCCGGTACCGCCCGTATCCGCGAAATAGCCGTCGAGCTCCGCGGAGACGTCGACGTTCACGACGTCGCCCGCGCGGATGACGCGGTCGCCGGGCACGCCGTGCGCCGCTTCCTCGTTGATGCTGATGCAGGTGGCGCCCGGGAAATCATAGGTGAGCTGCGGCGCCGAGCGCGCCCCTTCGCGTTCCAGCAGCGCCGCGCCGTAGCGGTCCAGCTCGCGCGTCGTCATGCCGGGCTCCATCGCTTCGAGCATTTTCCTGAGCACGACCGCGACCACCCGGCCGACGCGTTTCAGCGCGTCGATATCGTCCTGGGATCCGATAGTCATCTGACGGGCGTTATTGCCATCCGTTGGTTCTCACTTGCGCGCGGTCGCTGCTGCGACGTTCACCTCGAGCAACAGGGCACCATCCTTCACGAATTCCTGCCACCCTGCAACGACGTCACGCTCGAGCGCGCCGCGACGCTCGTCATCCACCTGCGCCACGGCAGCCGCGAGCGGGGTGCTGTGCACATATTGCCAAAGAAACTCTTTCGGCGGCGGAAGGCGCAGCTTCCTCGTGGCCGACTCGACGGAGACGTCAATGAAGCCGGCGCCGCAAACGAGGTTCCGGATGGCGGCCGTGCCGTGGAGCGAGAAAACCTGCTCCACGAAACCGGCCGCGCCGGCGCCGATGTGACGGGTGAGCGCCTCCGCCAGGGCAGTGAACGGGCGCGGCGTGGGCCCGGGCGCATTGAGGACAATGCGGCCGCCGCCTACGAGGACCCGCCGCATCTCATCCAGTGCCGCGGGTTGGTCCGCCATGAACTGGAGGCCCATCTGGCACAGCACGACGTCGAATGACGCCTCCGGGAAGGGCATGGCGTCCGCGCTCGCGGCCTGCCACTCGACAGGGGTACCCGGCGGCGTCGCGGAACGTGCAACGGCCAGCATGCCCGCATTGACGTCCAGGCCGCTGACGGTCCCGGCGGCACCGACCTCCCGCGACGCGAGCCGCGCGACAACACCGGTACCACAGGCGACGTCCAACACCCGTTCGCCCCGGCGAAGGGCAGCGAGGCGGATGAGGTCAGCGGCCAGGGGCGCGCCGATCGCCGGGACAAAGAAGCGCTCGTAGTTTGCCGGTAGATTCCCGCCGTAGGCCCTGCCGAAGTGTTGCCTGGCCATCGGCTACCGTGCCCCGGCCGGCTCGCTCAGGACGTCTCGAGCAGTCGTTCCTGTTCCTTCCGCCGCTTCTCGAAGTCGACCTGCCACTTCGAGCGGTGCACCGCCGGCGCGACCTGCACCGCCGTGACCTTGTACTCGGGGCAGCTCGTCGCCCAGTCGCTGTACTCGGTCGTAACCACGTTGGCACCGGTCTCCGGGTCGTGGAACGTGGTGTACACGACCCCGGGCTGCACGCGCTCCGTCACTTTCGCCTCCAGGGTGATCTCACCCTTGCGGCTGGTCAGTGACACGCGATCGCCGTTCCTGATGCCTCGCAGCTCCGCATCGGACGGATGGATTTCCAGCAGGTCCTCGTGGTACCAGCGGACGTTCTCGGTGCGGCGCGTCTGCGCGCCGACGTTGTACTGCGTCAGCGTGCGGCCGGTCGTGAGCAGCAGCGGGAACCGGCGGGTCGTGCGCTCCTCGGTCGGCACGTATTCCGTCTCGATGAACAGGCCCTTGCCGCGTACGAACTCGTCGACGTGCATGATGGGCGTGCCCATCGGTGCCTTCTCGTTGCAGGGCCATTGCACGCTGCCGACGCGGTCGAGGAACTCGAACGACACGCCGGCGAAGCTCGGCGTCAGCTCGGCAATCTCGTCCATGATCTCGGCCTGGCTGCTGTAGTTCATCGGGTAGCCCATGGCCTGCGCGAGCTCCTGCGTGATGAGCCATTCCGCCTTGCCCTGCTGCGGTTCCATCACCGGCCGGACGCGATTGATGCGGCGCTCGGCGTTGATGAAAGTGCCGTCCTTCTCCAGGAACGACGTGCCCGGCAGGAACACGTGCGCGAACTTCGCGGTTTCGTTGAGGAACAGGTCCTGCACGACGACGCACTCCAGGCTGGAAAGCGCCTGCTCGACGTGCTTCGTGTTCGGGTCCGACTGCGCGAGGTCCTCGCCCTGGATGTACATGGCCTTGTAGTCGCCGGCGATCGCCGCGTCGAACATGTTCGGGATGCGCAAGCCCGGCTCCGGATCCAGCGTGACGCCCCAGTGCCTGTCGAAGGAAGCGCGAACCGCGTCGTCGCCGATCGGCCGGTAATCCGGCAGCTCGTGCGGGAACGAGCCCATGTCGCAGGAGCCCTGGACGTTGTTCTGGCCGCGCAGGGGGTTGACCCCGCAGCCGGTGAAGCCGATGTTGCCGGTGGCCATGGCGAGGTTGGCCATGCCGATGACCATCGTCGAGCCCTGGCTGTGCTCGGTGACGCCCAGGCCGTAGTAGATCGCCGCGCGTTTTGCCTGCCCGTACAAACGCGCGGCGGCGCGGATCTCCCCTGCCGGCACGCCCGTGCTCTCGCTCACCACTTCCGGCGAGTTCTCGGGCCGCAGGATGAACTCCTTCCAGGCCTCGAACGCGTCCTGTTCGCAACGCGCCTTCACGTAGGCCTCGTCGACCAGGCCTTCGCTCACGATCACGTGCCCGAACGCGTTGATCATCGGCACGTTGGTGCCGGGGAGGAGCGGCAGGTGGAAGTCGGCGGCGATGCGCGGCGAGCGCACCAGCCCGATCCGTCGCGGGTCGACCACGATCAGCTTCGCGCCCTCGCGCAGCCGGCGCTTCATCTGCGAGGCGAACACCGGGTGGGCTTCGGTGGGGTTCGCACCGATCACCATGATGACGTCCGCGTCCATCACGCTGTCGAACGGCTGCGTGCCGGCGGACGTGCCGACCGTCTGCTTCAGGCCGTAGCCGGTCGGCGAGTGGCAGACACGTGCGCAGGTATCCACGTTGTTGTTACCGAACGCGGCGCGCACCAGCTTCTGCACCAGCCACACCTCCTCGTTGGTGCAGCGCGAGGACGTGATGCCGCCGATGGACTTGCGCCCGTGCTTCGCCTGGATCTCCCTGAAACGGGTTGCCGCATACTGGATTGCTTCGTCCCAGCTCACCTTGCGCCACGGGTCGTCCGTGCTCTCGCGGATCATCGGGTCGAGCACGCGGTCGGGATGCGAGGCGTAGCCCCAGGCGAAACGGCCCTTGACGCAGCTATGACCATGGTTCGCGTGCCCGCCCTTGTAGGGCATCATGCGCACGACCCGGTCGCCTTTCATCTCCGCCTTGAACGAGCAGCCGACGCCGCAGTACGCGCAGGTCGTGAGCACGCTGCGATCCGGCTCACCGTTTTCGACGATCGACTTCTCGATCAGCGCCGGCGTCGGGCATGCCTGCACGCAGGCGCCGCAGGACACGCATTCGGAATCGAAGAAGCTTTCGCCCATGCTCGCCGCGACCTTGGAGGCGAAGCCGCGGCCCTCGATGGAGAGCGCGAACGTGCCCTGTACCTCGTCGCAGGCGCGCACGCAGCGCGAACAGACGATGCACTGCGCCGGGTCGAAGTTGAAGTACGGATTGCTGTCGTCGATCGGCGCGTCGAGGTGATTGGCGCCGTCAAACCCGTAGCGCACTTCATTCAACCCGACCGCCTCCGCCATGTCCCGCAGCTCACACTCGACGTGCGCCGCGCCTGTAAGGCAGTCGCGCGGGTGATCCGAGAGATAGAGCTCCACGATGTTGCGCCGCAGCTTCGCGACCGCGGGCGTTTGCGTGCTGACCTTCATGCCGTCGGCGACCGGCGTCGTGCAGGACGCCGGGAATCCCTTGCGGCCCTCGATCTCGACCACGCAGAGGCGGCAGGAGCCGAAAGGCTTCAGGCTGTCGGTCGCGCAGAGTTTCGGGACGTCGATGCCGGATTCGCGCGCGGCGCGCATCACGGTGGTGCCGGCGGGCACAATAACGGAACGGCCGTCGACCTCGACGGTGACGGTGTCGGTGAGGGGGCTTACGGGGGTGCCGTAGTCCGGTTCCTTCAGCAGGCTCATGAGCTTGCTCCTTCGATAGTGCGGGGCCTGTCGTCAGTGGCGCCCGCAGGTCGGGTTCCTGCCGGGGCTGCGGCCGACCGCCCGTTACCCGGTTTGACAGCCGGGGGCCGCTCGAAATCCGTCGGGAAATGCTTCAGGGCGCTTCTGACCGGGAACGGCGCCATGCCGCCCAGCGCGCAAAGCGAGCCGTCCACCATGGTGTCGCAGAGCTCTTCCAGCAGGGCGCGGTTGGAGGCGCGGTTGTCGCCGGCGACGATGCGGTCGATGACCTCGACGCCCCGTACGGAGCCGATGCGGCAGGGTGTGCACTTGCCGCAGGATTCGACGGCGCAGAATTCCATGGCAAAGCGGGCCTGGGCGGCCATGTCGACGGTGTCGTCGAACACCACGATGCCGCCGTGGCCGATCAGGCCGGCCTGCTCCACGAAGGCTTCGTAGTCGAGCGGCGTGTCCAGAAGCGCCGCCGGGAAATAGGCCCCCAGCGGCCCGCCGACCTGCACGGCCCGCAGCTCGCGGCCGCTCCAGGTGCCACCGCCCCAATCCTCCACAAGCTGGCGCAGCGTGAGACCGAAGGGAACCTCCACCATGCCGCCGCGCTTTATATTGCCGGCGAGCTGGAACGGCAGGGTGCCGCGGGAGCGCCCGACGCCGAGCGCCGCGTACGCCGCGCCGCCGCGCGCCAGGATTTCCGGCACCGAGGCGAGGGAGATCACGTTGTTCACGACCGTAGGCTTGCCGAAGAGGCCCGAGATCGCCGGCAGGGGCGGGCGGTACCGCACCAGGCCGGCACGGCCCTCGAGGCTCTCCAGCATGGAGGTCTCCTCGCCGCAGACGTAGGCGCCGCCGCCTATGTGCAGCTCGATATCGAAATCGAAACCGCTGCCGTGGATGTCCCGTCCGAGCCAACCCAGCTCGCGCGCCGTTGCCAGGGCTTTCGACAGCACGGTCTTTGCAAGCGGGTATTCCGAGCGCAGGTAGATGTAGCCCTTGTGAGCGTTGACCGTGAAGCCGGCAATGGCCATGCCCTCGATCAGGGTGAACGGGTCGCCTTCCATCAGGAGACGGTCGGAGAACGTGCCGCTGTCGCCTTCGTCGGCGTTGCAGGCGATGTACTTCCCGGCGCCGGGGGCGTCGGCAACGGTCTGCCACTTGATGCCGGTGGGAAACCCGGCGCCGCCGCGGCCGCGCAGTCCGGACGTTTTGAGCTCCTCCAGCACGCCGGCGGAGCCCAGCTCGAAGGCGCGGCGCAGGCCCTGCAGGCCGCCGTGGGCGAGGAACTCGTCGGGCGACAGCGGATCGGTCCGTCCGCAGCGCACGAAGGTCCAGCGCTCCTGGTTGGCGAGCCACGGAATGTCCGCGGTGGCCCCGAGGCGGAGCGAATGCTCGCCGCCGTGCAGGAAGCCGGCCTGGAACAGGCTGTCGACGTCGGTCGGGGACACCGGCCCGTAAGCGATCCGCTGCCCGCCGGATTCGACCTCCACCAGCGGCTCCAGCCAGCTCATGCCCCAGGAGCCGTTACGCACGAGCACGACGTCGTCGCTCCGGGTGCGGGCGAGGATGGCGGCGGCAATCTCGTCGGCGCCCAGGGAAACGGCGGCGGTTTCGCGCGGTACGAAGACCCGGGTGCTCATGCCGTTCCCTTGACCAGGCGGTCGAATCGGTCGGCGTCGACGCGGCCGTACACCTGCTCGTCGATCATCATCGCCGGCGAGCACGCGCAGTTGCCGAGGCAGTAGACCGGCTCGAGGGTCACCTCGCCGTCCGCGGTGGTTTCGTGCAGCGCAACCCCCAGCGACGCTTCGGCATGCGCCGTCAGCTCGCGGCTGCCCATCGCCTGGCAGGATTCGGCCTGGCAGATCTTCACCACGCGTTTGCCCGGCGGCGCGGTGCGGAAGTCGTGATAGAAGTGCACGACGCCGTGGACGTCGGCGCGCGACAGGTTGAGCTCGTCTGCAATCTGCCGGAGGGCGTCGTCACTCAACCAGGAATAGCGGTCGACGAACGCCCGCAGGATCTGTACGAGCATCTCGGGCTTCGCGCCGAAGCTCGCGATGATCTCGTGACCGATCTCTTTGTCGTACCTGGCAGGCATGGCAACCTCCCTCCGAATATGGTCCTTACGCGCGTCAGGTCACCCGCTCGCCGCCGGCGTATACGTTGTACTGGCCGCCGCGCAGGAAGCCCACCAGCGTCATGTCGAACTCCCGCGCCAGCTGCACCGCGAGGCTCGACGGCGCGCCGACCGCGGCGAGCAGCGGCAGGCCGGCCACGAGGGCTTTCTGCATCAGCTCGAAGCTGGCGCGGCCGGAGACCAGCAGCCCGAGGTCGTGAGCCGGCAGCCGGTGCCGCCGGAGCAGGGCGCCTACCACCTTGTCCACGGCATTGTGCCGCCCAACGTCCTCGCGCACGACCGCGATCTCACCATCTGGGCCGAACACCGCCGCGGCGTGCAGGCCGCCGGTAAGCGAAAACACCTGCTGCTGCGCCCGCAGCCGCTCCGGCATGGCGAGGAGCACGTCGGCCGGGAAGCCCGTGTCGGCGTGTTTTAGCGATCGCTGGACGGCGACCCGCAGCGCATCGAGTGAGGCCTTGCCGCAAACCCCGCAGCTCGAGGTGGTGTAAAAGTGCCGCTGGAGGCGGGTGAGATCGACGGCTTCCTCGAGCCCGATCCGGATGACGTTGGCGGCCCCGGTCTCCGGGCCGGGCGCCCCGAGGTGATCGATCGAGGCGATCCAGGTGTCCTTGTCGATGATCCCCTCGGCAAACAGGAAGCCGAGCGCGAGCTCCGCGTCGTGCCCCGGCGTGCGCATCGTGATCGAGACGCTCTTCGCGGCCGCGCCGCCGGCGCCCGCCGACACGAGCTGGATCTCGAGCGGCTCCTCGACGGCCACCTCGTCCCGGAGCGATTCCTCGCGGTCGCCGGTCACCTTCCTGATATCGAATGCCAGACTGTTGGCCATGCCTTCTGCCGTTCCCGTCCATTACCAGTATACAAGTGGGAGAGCGGGCTGACTTGCAGTAGGGCGCCACGGGGGCGACGCGGCGGCGGGCGCGGGGATTTGCCCGGCCACGCAGGCGGTCGCTATTCGGCGCCGCGCGTATCGGCCTGGAAGCGGGCCGCGTCCTCCCGGGCCGCGAGCTGCTCGCGCCATCGGGCGGCGGCCGGATCGGTACGGGTGATGGCGGCGCGAATGGCCTGCAGCTCGCCGTCGCGGCGCAGGTGGACCTCGCCGTCGGCGATCCCGACGCCGAGGCGCTCGAGCAGCGGCCGCGCGTCGGGGAAACCGGCGGTGTCGGCGTAGCGCCGATAAAGGGGCATGAAAACGGGGTGGCTGGCGAGCGCGTCGAGCTTCTCGAACAGCTCGGGCCCGCTCCACACGCGCGGCGAGGGCAGGCAGCAGGCCTGGAGGCGCCCGAGGACGTCGTCCAGCGTTTCCGTGCCGCCGCTTCGCTGCCGCAGCTCGACGTCCGCCATGAGCGCGAGGGCAGCGCCGCTCCAGTAGATCTTCATGCGCGCGCTCACGATGTCGCGCCCGGCCGCGGCGTTCGGGGACAGCTCGGGACGCGACAGCCGGCCGCGCTCGAAGCCCTCGTACAGCTCACGCCAGGCCTTTTCCGGGTCATAGGCGCCGGCGCGCGCCAGCAGGATGTTCTGGTAGTACTGCGCGAACCCTTCGGACACCCAGCGCTGCTCACGCTCCAGGTAGGGCAGCATCAGGTGGCTGAACTCGTGCGTGGCGGTCCAGTCGGCGAAGAGCGTCTCGAGCGGCAGGGTGAGGTCGACAAAGAGCTCGACGGCCTCACCGCCGCTGCGGATCACGCGGCCGTAGGGGACGGCGTTCCGCCGGCTGTCGGCGGCCGGGATGATCACCACCTGCGTCGACGGGCTGGGAAAGCGTCCGTACGCGAGCGTCACGTCGGTGGCGGTCGCGCGCAGCCATTCCTCGACCGCGCCGATGCCGAGACGGTCGCCGACCGGGTCCTCGCTCCTGAGGAGGCTGACGCGCAGCGTGGCGCCGGGTACGTCCACTTCGCGGTAGTGGAAGTCGCCGAACACCGCCGGCGCGTCCGAGCTCTGCGGCGATCGCCGGATGCGGTAGCGGTGCCTCCCGGCATCGATCGGCTGCCACGGCACGGCGACCTGCATGCCGGCGGGCAGCTCGAACTCGATCCGGATTTCGTCGTCATGCACCAGGCGCGGGCCCCAGAGCCAGAGCGACGGCGAGACCACGGCGTTGCCGGGTGCCAGGGCACGGTTGTAGCGCCGATGACGGGCGGCGCTCTCGAGGTCGACGGTGTAAACCATGCAGCGAATACCGCCTGCCGGCAGCAGCATGCGCTGGTTGCGCAGGCGAATGGGAGCGGTGTCGCCGCAGTCCCGGACCTGGACGAGGTAGTCGCCGGCAGCGTCCGACTGCGCGGTGACGGTACCGACCGGCGCGCCGAAGCGGGCTTCGACGTGCATCGTCGACATCGAGCGATCGATCCCGACGCGATACTCGTGCAGGGTACCGGCCTGCAGGCCGGACCAGCAGATACAGGCCGCGAGGAGGAACGATGATCGCATGCTCGTGGTTCGGGTCCGTGAACGTTGCATAGGTCGCGCGAAGCCGCTCGCCGCCGGGCGCGACGCCAGGCCACAGTATGGCGGCGCGCGCGCGGCAGGAAACACTTCGTAGCGCCGATTGTGAGCATCGTCACGTTCGCGGCCTGAAAAGCGCGTTCCAGTGCCGGTTTCGGCCGCGGCAACGTTTTTGCCGCCGTTCGGCACCTTGCCGTAGAATAGGCGTCCCGACCCCGCTTCGGCCGGACGAAATCCGGCGCAAAGCGAATGCCACAGCAAGAATCGAGGAGAAAACCGTGAGCAAGATCGCGAGACGCCAATTCATCCAGTTATCCGCCGCAGCGGCGGCCGGCTGTTTTGTCCGGCCCGGTAGCGCGCCCGCCCAGGAAATGGAGAAGCTGGATCCCGCAAGCCCCCAGGCGGCGGCGATGCGGTACACCCACGACGCGAGCACCATCGACCCCGCGAGCCGCCCGCAGTCGGCAGACGTCCAGAACTGCGCGAACTGTGCCCTGATCCAGGGCGACGAAGGTGAATGGCGCGGCTGCCAGATCTTCCCCGGCAAGCTCGTGCACGAGAGCGGCTGGTGCTCCGTGTGGACGCCGAAGGCCTGATAGATCTTGCCATTGTTTGAGAGTCTCGAGCCGCTGCCCGCGGATGCGATCCTGCGGCTGATCGCGGAATACAATGACGATCCGCGCGGCGACAAGATCGATCTCGGCGTCGGCGTCTACCGCAACCCCGAGGGCGAAACGCCGGTGCTGGCCGCCGTCAAAAAGGCGGAACAGCAGTTGGTCGACCAGCAGGCGAGCAAGACCTACGTCGGTTCCGGCGGAGCCCCGGCTTTCAATGCCGCGATGCAGTCGCTGCTCTTCGGGAGCGCGGGTGACGACAACCCGCGCATCACGACGCTGCAGACACCCGGCGGCTCGGGCTCGCTGCGCGTCGCCGCCGGGCTGATCGCCCGGGCGCGGCCGGACGCGCGGGTGTGGGCCAGCGACCCGACGTGGGCCAACCACGTGCCGCTGATCAGCGGCGCCGGCATCGCCCTCGAGCACTACCCGTACTATCGCTCCGGCGAGCCTGCCGTCCGCTTCGAGGCGATGCTCGAAACGCTGCACCGGGCGCCGCGCGGCGATATCGTGCTGCTGCATGCCTGCTGTCACAACCCGACCGGCATGGACCTCACCGTGGACCAGTGGCGCGAAGCGGCCGGCGTGATCGCCGAACGGGAGCTCGTGCCGTTCGTCGACATCGCCTACCAGGGCTTTGCCACGGGGCTCGAGGAGGACGCGTTCGTGATCCGGCACCTGCTCGAGCGAGTGCCGGAGATGATCGTTTCGGCATCGTGCTCCAAGAATTTCGGCCTGTACCGGGATCGCGTGGGCAGCCTGTCGCTCGTCACCGCGGACGCGGGTGCTGCCGCGGCCGTTAAAAGCCAGGCCTTCAACGTCGTGCGAACGATGTACTCGATGCCGCCCGATCACGGCGGTGCGGTAGTGGCGCTGATTCTCGGGAATGCGAGCCTGCGGGCCGAATGGCAGGCAGAGCTCGATGCGATGCGCGAGCGCCTGCTGGGCATGCGCCTGCTGCTGCGGGATGCGCTGCGCGACGCCGCCCCGGACCACGATTTCTCCACGCTGGTGACCGCCAGGGGCATGTTTTCTTTCCTGGGGATTTCGCGCGAGCAGGTCGAGCGCCTGAAGTCCGGGTTCGGCATCTACATGGTCGATTCCAGCCGCATCAACGTGGCGGGCATAACGAAACGCAACGTCGGCCGCCTGGCCGAATCGATCGCCGCCGTCCTGTAGGAGCGCGCACCGCGCGCGATGCCACGGCGGCT